>NZ_JALKFX010000105.1:3333-30866 GCF_023243045.1 Frankia sp. AgB32 | reverse complement strand
GTTTGTTCCCCCCCCCGGGGCGGGCCGGGGGGCCGGGTGGGGGGCCGCCCCCGGGTCGGGCACCCGAGGCGTCTTCCCAGCCCGACGCGCCTTCCGGGCCGAGGTGCCTTCCGGGCCCGGCGTGCTCCCCTCCGACCCGATGTGTCGTCTCTCAGGTCTGGTGCGCCCCCTGGAACCGGGGCCACCTCAGAAGGCACACATGCTCTCCGCGGCACGTCGCCCCGTGCGGGGGTCCTCCGGGGGGACACCGCCGGGTGATCGCGGTGCCCGGATCGGGCCAGGGCCGATGACCCGGAGGTGCCAGGTCGCGCAGGGGCCGGATTGACCCCCGCTGGCCCGATCGGAGGATGCCGCGGGCCGCCCCGCCGGCCCGGCCCGCCCGGCCTGCCCGCCTGGCGGCACCCGTCGGGCCGAGCGGTCAGTCCGTACCGGGAACATTTCGTTTTCCCGCCGGGAAAGCGCCGCCCGGAAACCATCGTCCGGACCCGATCGACTTCGGTCAGGGCAGGGGCGCCAGGCCCAGGTGGTCACGCAGCGTAGGACCGGAGTACTCGGACCGGAAGACGCCCCACTCCTGTAGCAGCGGGACCACCGTGTCCGCGAACTCGTCCAGACCGCCGGGGGTGATATGCGGGACGAGGATGAACCCGTCGCTGGCGTCGGCCTGCACGAACCGGTTGATCGTGTCCGCCACCGTCCGCGGCGAGCCGATGAACGACTGCCGTCCCGTGACCTCGATGACGACCTCGCGCAGCGACAGCTTCTTCGCCTGCCCCAGCTCCCGCCACTGGCGGGCGGTCGCCACCCGGTCGTTGAACATCCGCACGCTCGCGCGTCCCCGGGAGATCGTGTTCTCGCCGGGCAGCGGGTCGCTGTCCGGGACCGGGCCGTCCGGGTCGTGCGCCGAGAGATCGCGGTTCCACAACTGCTCGGCGAACAGGATCGCCGTGGCTCCACTGACCTGTTGGCGGCGGATCACCGCGGCGCGCTCCAGCGCCTCGGCGTCGGTGTTGGCGAGCACGAACGTCGCCGCCGGCAGCACGACGAGGTCCTCGGGCCGGCGGCCGTACCTGGCCAGCCGGCCCTTGACGTCGGCGTGGAACGCCTGGCCCGCCTCGAACGAGCTGTGCCGGCTGAAGATCGCGTCCGCGGAGGCGGCGGCGAACTCGCGGCCGGCGTCGGAGTCACCAGCCTGGAAGATCACCGGCCGGCCCTGCGGGCTGCGCGGCACGTTGAACTGCCCATGGATGTCGAAGAACTGGTCCTGGTGCTCGAACGCGCCGGGATCGCCGACCCGCAGGAACCGCCCGGACTCCTTGTCCGCCACGATCTCGTCGCCCCGCCACGAGTCGAACAGCTCGGTGGCGGTGTGCAGGAACCGGCGGGCCCGCTCGTAACGGTCCTGTTCTTCCAGGTAGCCGCCGCGGCGGAAGTTCTCCCCGGTGAAGGCGTCCCAGGAGGTGACGACGTTCCAGGCCGCCCGGCCGGCGGACAGATGGTCCAGGCTCGCGAACTGCCGGGCCACCTCGTAGGGCTCGTTGAACGTCGAGTTGATCGTCCCGGCGAGCCCGAGCCGGTCGGTGACGGCGGCGAGCGCGGCGAGCACGGTGAAGGTGTCGGGCCGGCCGACGACGTCGAGGTCGTGGATACGCCCGTTCTGCTCCCGCAGCCGCAGCCCCTCGGCGAGGAAGAAGAAGTCGAACTTCGCCCGCTCGGCGGTCCGGGCGAGGTGGACGAACGAACTGAACTCGATGTGGCTGCCCGCGGCGGGATCGCTCCACACCGTCGTGTTGTTCACCCCGGGGAAGTGCGCCGCCAGGTGGATCTGCTTGGTCGGCCTGCTCATCGAGGTCCTTCCGCGATCGTGGGCGTGCCGACTGGTCAGCGCGTCCCGCCGACGGCGACGCGTCGGCTGGCGAGGGCTGCGCGGACGAGGCCGGCCGCGCGGGCCCGACCGCCGGGGGCGGCGAGGCGGGCGGCGTGGTTACGGGGGCGGCGCGACGCACCACCAGACGAGATCACGTACTGCCCACGGCGGGGCCGGGGCTGCGTGGATCCATCGAGGTCCGGGGGAGATCTTTCGGGGATCTAACGACAGCGGCTGGACTCGGCGCGCCCGAAATCGATGCAGCGGCGGGACGTCAACAGCGTGGAGGTCCGCACCCTTCTCACTCTGATCAGCGCCACTCCACCCGGTCAACAGCCCCAAATGTGATCTGCGGCACGCATGACGACCCTCGAACGCCGCCTCCACGCCACGAGCCCCGCGATCCGCCGGACACGGCGACCCCCGCCCCCTCGCCACCCTCGTCGGCGCACACCCGCCACCAGCATCTTTGTTCACCGACTCAATGAAGATATGAGATGCGTCACTTGTCCGCCGGGTTGGCGGGCTCCGTCCTGCCGTGTTTCTGTTCCTGCATGTCGACTCCGCCGCTGCTGGTACGCAGACGGCACATCGACCTGGTGCTCGTCGCCGCCTCCCTCTGTCCTGGCGGTCCCCGCATCCGCTGACGGCCTCCCGCCAACGCCTTCCCGGCGCCAGGCGCCTGCCGCCGGCGAACCCACCCGGCCGCGACGCGTTCCACCTGGATGCGTTCCGCCTGGACGCGTCACGCCCGTGGTGCATCCCGGCCGCGACGCACGCCAGCTTCGACGCATACCGGCCGCGCGGCCGCCCGCGCGCGACCCATCCGTGAACGGCCGGCGCCGGCGCGGCCAGCAGCACCTCGCAGCCGCGTCCGCGCTGCGGACGACCATCACCGATCCGAGGAGAACTCGAGATGAGCGCGACCGACGACCTGCTGGACAACGCCACCCGCTACGCCCGCGACTTCGCCGCCGGGGAACTGCCACTGCCACCGAAGCTGCGCCTCGCCGTCGTCGCCTGCATGGACGCCCGGCTGAACGTCTACGGCGTGCTCGGCCTGGCCGAGGGCGACGCCCACGTCATCCGCAACGCCGGCGGGGCGGTCACGGACGACGAGATCCGCTCCCTGGCGATCAGCCAGCGCCTGCTCGGCACCCGCGAGATCGTCCTGATCCACCACACCGACTGCGGCATGCTCACCTTCACCGACGAGGACTTCAAGGCGGGGATCGCCGCCGAGACCGGCATCCGCCCGCCCTGGGCGGTGGAAACCTTCTCGAACCTCGAGGACGACGTCCGCCAGTCGATCGCGCGGATCACGGCCAGCCCCTTCATTCCGTACAAGGACTCGGTGCGCGGATTCGTCTACTCCGTCGAGAAGGGCACCCTCACCGAGGTGCGCTGACCGAGGTGCGCTGACCGAGGTGCGCTGACCGAGGTGCGCCGATGACGGCGCCGACGGACACGGCGCCGACGGACACGGCGCCGACGTGGGCGATCGGCAGCACCGGCGGCGGATGACCTACAGTGGCCCAACGAGTGAGACTGCCATCTCATATTCTGAGACACCAATCTGGGATCCGTCCACCTACGACGCGCAGCGCCGCCGCCTCGTCCCGTCCATCGACCTGCTCTACGGCACGGCGGGCGACCTGGTCCGGCGGGTCGGCGCGGCGCGGCCAGCGGTGCTCGACCTCGGCGCCGGCACCGGCCTGCTGGCCGCCGCCGTGCTCGCCGCGGCGCCCACGGCGCGGCTGCACCTGTTCGACGGCGCCCCGCCCATGCTCGCGAAGGCCCAGGCCAGGCTGCCAGAAAGCGCCGTCGAGGCGGTGACCGTCGCGGATCTCACCGCGGCGCTGCCGGCCGGGCCGTTCGACGCCGTCGTCTCGGCCCTGGCCATCCACCATCTCGAGGACGCGGGCAAGCAGGACCTGTTCCGCCGGGTGCACGCCGCGCTGCGCCCCGGCGGCCTGTTCGTGAACGTGGAACAGGTCGACGGGCCGACGCCCGGGCTCACCCGCCTGTTCGAGGACCTGCACGAGCGCCACGCCCGCGCGGCCGGCTCGGACGACGACGAATGGGCCGCCGCGTTGGGCCGGATGGCCTTCGACCGGTGCGCGCCGCTGGCCGACCAGCTCGACTGGCTCGCGCAGGCCGGATTTACCGCGGTGGACAGCGTCGCCCGGGACGGCCGGTTCGTCGTCTACGCCGGCTGGCGCGGCTGATCCGACTCCGCTGGTCGCCCGGCGCGATCCTCAGACCAGGGAGTTCGACACGTCGGAGCGGATACCCGGCAGCATCGAGTACAGCGAGCCGCCGGGGCATTCGGTGGCCATCCAGTCGCGGTGACCGCCGATCGTCGGCACGTCCCGGCGCGCGGCGCTCGCCGGGTTGACGTAGGCGACCCGCCCGAGCGGGTCCAGCTGGTGGGCACCGGTCAGGGCGAGCAGGACCAGCACGAGGGACCGTCGCGCTGCCACGGTCGGCGGCTCGGTGCGCAGGTCACCGAGCAGCGCCACGCCGATGTTGCCCGCGTTGAACCCGCCCACGTGCGCGCCGGTCACCACCTGGCCGTCCGGCCGGTGCGCGGGGATGCCGTCGGTCCCCGACCAACGGCCCTCGTAGAGGGTGCCCGCCTGGTCGATGAGGAAGTGGTAGCCGATGTCCGCCCAGCCCCGGTCCACGGTGTGGAAGTGGTACACGGCCCGGACGGTGGCGGCCGGGTCCGGATCGACGTTCGGCGTCACCGTGTGGTGCACCGTGATGACCTGGCCGGGGTGGTAGGTCGTCTGCCAGGGCTGGCCGGTGGCGGGGTTGAGGCGCAGCGCCTCGTCCGCACCCCACGCGGCCCTGGGCAGGTAGCGCAGCGGCAGCGGTCCCGACGGCAGTGCTGGCGGCAGTGCTGGCGGCAGTGCCGGTCGGCTCGGCTGGGCCGGGACCGGGCCTGCCGGCGCCGGACCGGACTGGACCGGACTCGACGGCGCCGGGATCGGCCCGGGGCTTACCACGGCCGCCAGCCGCGTCGGCCTCGGCGTACTCGTGGCGGGCGCCGGGCCGCCCCGGGTGGGCAGAGCAGCGCTCAGGCGCTCCGATGCCGGGGCCGACCGGGGTGAGCCGGACAGCGCCTCGATCGTCCGGGCGAGACCCGCCACCGCCGCGAGGACGTCCTGTGCCGTCACGATCGGCACGCGCACCTGCTGGATCGGACCTGACGTGGTGTTCAGCGCCGTCGACACGACGGCGCTGGCGCCCGGCGGCATCCGCAGTTCGTAGCCGACGGGATGCCCGCCCGGCCTGATGCCGGTGAGCACGGCGTGTTCCGATGTCTCGCTGCCCATGCGGTCGTCGCGCTCGGCGGGGCAGCCGACGCTCAGCGGGGACCATGTTCCGACGGTGCCGTTCGGCACCCGGAGCCGGATCGCCGGGCCCGCCTGACCCCCGCCGGGTGCACCGGCCGGCCCGTGCCAGCGGACGGCCACGTAGCCCGGGCCGAACGTGGGTGTCACCGGACCCGTCCCGCGGAAGGTCGCGGCGAGCGTGCGCGGAATACTGGCGAGCTGATCGTCCGCTGCCGCCAGCGGGGTGCGGGGCCTCGGCAGCGCAGCGGGAGCGGCCAGTCCGGCCGCTGACGCGGGGTGCGCGGTGAGGATCGTGGCCGCCCACCCGCCGGCGCCCAGCAGGCCGAGGACACCGCGGCGGGAGACCCGGGCCTGGTCGGGGGTGCTATCGGGCGGGCCGGCAGCAAGCATGACACATCCTCTGGGTGGCTGGACGGATACAGAGCGCACACACTACGACACCCGTTACATCACCTTGAGTATCGGAACCCTGGGATTTCCGTCACAGATCACCCTGTGGGCCGGACCGGCATCGGTCCGGCCGATCAGCGATGCACCTCCCCGTCGATCACCACCGGGCGGCCGCTGCCGAGCCGGTCGATGACGAAGCCGCGGGTACCGGTGACGACCGGGCGCCCCAGCGGACTCGTCCGCCACCCGCTGCGGACGAAGTAGTGCCAGGTCGGCGTGCGAGCCGGCGACGGGGTCCGGCCGGGACCGGCGTCGCCGCGCGCCCGCCGGTACCTGATCCTCGTCGTCGGCCGGGTTCCGTGGTCAGGGTGGCCACCCGCGGTCGGGTCGCCGATCGTCACGTGTTTGGCGGGCCGACGCCCGGACCGCTGGGCCTGTCCCCGCACCGGGAACGGGACCGTCGTTCCGAGCAGCGAGTCCGCCGGCTCAGGCAGGACGGATGGGGCGGGCGGGACTGGCTGGACGGACGGGACTGGCTGGACGGACGGGGCAGGCGGCGCGGGCGAGGGCGCGGCACCGAGGGCGCGCGGCTGCGATCGCCGGGCCGTCTGCCGCGCGGGCGTACCCAGATTCACCGCGGCCCCGGCCGGCAGCCCGTAGGCGGCTCCGCCGATGCCAAGCCGACTGCGGCCTGCCCGCACACCGCCCCGCTCGGGGCCGCCGACCTGGGGCCGGCTGCCCGCCATCGGACGCGGCTGGGCGCCACCCGCCGCGGTGTCGCCCACGGCGTCCTCGTCCTCGTCCTCGCGCAGGCCGAACCGGTCGTGCAGGCGACGCAACGGGCGCGGCGCCCACCAGTTGTAGCTGCCGGCGAGGGACATGAACGCGGGCACGAGGATCGCCCGCACGACGGTGACGTCCAGCGTGATCGCGATGGTCAGACCCACCCCGATCAGTTTGATCATGCTGATGTGCGAGGTGGACAGCGCCACCATGACGACGACGAGCGCGAGCGCGACGCTGGTGATCAGCGGACCGGTGACCCCGAGGCCGACCGCGACCGACTCGGTGTTGTCCCCGGTGCGCAGGTACTCCTCGCGGACGCGGGCGAGCAGGAATATCTCGTAGTCCATGCTCAGGCCGAACGCGATGAAGAACATCAGCACCGGACTTGTCATCTCCAGCGTGCCCGACACCTGGAAGTCGCCGACCACGCTGCGCAGGTGCCCGCCCTGGAAGATGAACGTGAGCAGGCCGATCGTGGCGGCGAGGTTGAGCGTGTTGAGCAGCATTGCCTTGAGCGGCAGCAGCACGCTGCCGGTGAACAGGAACAGCAGCACGAAGGTCGTCGCCATCACCACGGCGAAGGCCGTCGGCAGGCTGCGCACGATCGTGTGAGAGGTGTCGAGGAAGTGCGGGGCGAGGCCGCCCATCAGGATCGCGAACGGCGCCTTCGTCGCCTGGATCGCCCTGACCAGGTCCTTTGCGTTCGCGGACACGGGCGAGGTGTCGTTTTGCCAGATGGAGAGCCACGCGCCGCCGTGGATGCCCACATAACCGGTGGGTGACGCCGGCGCGGTGATGACCTGTCGACCCCGCATGAAACTGCCGGTCACGGTGTCCACCCGAAGCACGCCGGTCAGCCCGGAAAGCCGCTGCGCGTAGTCGGTGACCTTCGCCGCGTTCGACGGGTCCCGGGCGTCCACTCCCGGCATCACGACCGGGATCTGGCAGGGCAGGCAGATAGCGAAATTGCTGCGCATGGCGTCGTTGACCGTGTGGGACTCGGCGGCGGCGGGCAGCACCGTGTCATCCGCGAGCGCCAGATGGAGATTGCGGGCCGGCGCGGCACAGACGAGCATAACCACGATGGCGGCGGCACCGAACAACACCGGGCGCCGCATGACCTGGCGGGCCAGGGCCGTCCAGCGCCGGCCGGGGGCCGAAAGCCGGGGCGCGCGGCTGGCACTGGCGTGGCGGGGCGCCCCGGTGACGACCTGACGGCGCAGCCGGCGGGACAGGGCCGCGCGGACGTCGCCGCGGTCGAGCTGGGGCCCCAGCACCATCAGCGCCGCGGGCAGCACCAGCAGCGCGGCGGCCTCCGAGGTGAGAACGACGATGATCCCGGCGAAGGCGAACGAACGCAGGTAGTACAGCGGGAAGGCCAGCGCCGCGGTGAGCGACAGAGCCACCGTCACCCCGGAGAAGGCCACTGTCCGGCCCGCTGTCTCCAGCGTTCGGCGCAGGGCGGCGCCGGGGAACATCCCCCGCTGTTGCTCCTCCCGGAACCGCCGCAGGATGAACAGGCTGTAGTCGACGGCGAGACCGAATCCCAGCGCCGTCGTGAGGTTCACCGAGAAGACCGAGATGTCCGTGACCGTCGCCGCGACCCGCAACAGGGCCAGGCTGGACACCACCGACACCACGCCCACCAGGATCGGGAGCATCGCGGCCGCGATCGTGCCGAAGGCGTACAGCAACACCGCGAAGACCAGCGGCGCGGCCGCCAGCTCCCCGACCTCAAGATCACTACGGCTACTTTCAGTGACATCTCGCATGACCGCCGGCGCGCCGCCGAAGCGAACGTCCACGCCCGGACCCAGGTGGGAGTACCGCGCGTGCAGCTCCTCCAGCCGATCCTGGATGTGGTCCTCGGAACCGGTGAGCCGGAACACGATGAGGGCGGACCGGCCGTCGTTCGAGCGCAGCAGCGCGTTACCGGCGCTGGCGCCGTCCGGCCAGTACGACAGGACCGACGTGACCCCCGACTCCGCGGTCAGCTGCCGGGTGAGTTCGCGGCCGAGATGGACCGGAGTCGGGCCGTTGATGCCCGACTCGGCGGTGACCATGACCGCGACGTTCGGCGGGGCGTCCGGAAACTCGTCGTCGAGGAGCTGCTCCGCCTGGGTCGACCGGTCCGACTTCGCGTAGAAGCCACCGGTGGCGAGCTGATGGTAGATGTCGGCATCCCACGGCAGCAGCACCATCACGACCAGGCACGCGGCCGCCAGCAGGCGGCCGCGGTGCAGCACGGCGATGTCCGCCGCGGCCGTGAACAGCGAACGTCGCGGCGTGGGGACCCCGGCCATCGACGCCATCGAGGCCATCACCCGCGGCGGCGCCGGAGGCGAGCCCGCGGCGTTCACCGGCACGGTTTCGGTCGGCATTCGGGCCGGCGGACCGGTTTTGTCGTCAGGCCCGCGTGGCAGCACCGCGTACGTCGCCTGATCCGTTCGGGATTCCCGCTGCGACGCCGAATCGGTGAACAACGGCATCACGCTCCCTTCGAGCAATCCCCCGCATCGGCGAAACTCCCGGCAACACGTGATCGAACAACTTTGCCGGGACGGCCGCGTCATCGGACATGCGGTGCGGCGTGGACGCCCCGGGTCGCTCCCCTGAAGCTAGACCTGCCCGGGATGGCTGAATCGAGAATACCCCCGTGCGGGGGTGGCGGGAGGTGCGCAGCCGGTGTCGCACCATTCCGTGCCCGGAATCCTATCCGGCGGCCGGAAGATGACCCGAGGGGGAACGGGTCCGGTGGCGTACCACTGGCGGGACGAAATACCGATGGCCAATCTCGAAGGGGGTAGGTCAATGCCGCGGCCGCCGATGCCGGTTCGACGCAAGGTGCCGACGGCCGCACGTCCTGCGCTCGCGGCACGCGAGGACGCGGCACTGACATCCGCGGCGAACGCGGCGCAACAGTGGTCGAAATTTTTGCACCTGGGCCGGACGAAGGTACCGGCGTCGATATGCCGGATCCTCTGCCAGGCGATGGTCTAAGGTCACCAGAACATTCAGGCCGAAGGTCCCGCCGTTATTGCGGGCAGCCGGCTTTCGGCGACCGGTTCCGTGCTGGTCGCGATGCCCAACGGGCGCCGCGGGACCGGCCAGCCCGCGTCGGACGCCCAGGCGATCACCTGACGTCCGCTTCGCCGCGTGATCCTGGTCTGCGCGGCGAAGGGGCGAAGCGGGGCCGGTGCGGCGGAGCGGGTCGCACCGGCCCCGCGCTCGTTGCACACCCGGTTGCACCCCCGTGCGGGGCCCTGTACCGCTTCCGGCATCAGGAAACGGCCGGACCGCCTGTCGCCCGCGGGCGAGCCGTCGACGCCGGCACGCCGACACGCGACGGGTGGCCGGCGCGTCCTGGGCCTGAGGCGACCCGGAGCCACCCACCAGCCATCCGGACGGTGCGGAGAACTGCCAGGATGCGGCATTCGGCAGGCTCCGCGCCCGCCGGTTGGCCGGGCCGACCGGACCGGGCTGGCCGGGCCTGCCCCGGGGTGCCCACTGGCAGCCCGCGGCAGGCCGGCCAGCCGGCCGGAGACCTGCCCAGCCCGAGAGCCACCCAGCCCGAGAACCGCCCAGCCGGATGACCACGTAGCCGAACAGCTACGTGGTCGTCCGGCCACGCTGTCTGGGTCGCCGACCGGCTGGGTTGCATGATGGAGGTACGGCGCTCACGCCCCGCGAGACGATCACCGACGGCGCTGTTCGGCCGGCCGCCGGCCAGCGTGGAACACACCCGCGCGTTCGGATGCCGGAGCCTCGGCAGGTCCGGCAGAACCGGTGGTCCGCAGAAGCAGTGGTCCGACCAGACCACAGGGCGTCCGGCAGACGCCGTGGTTCCGGCAGACACTGTGGTTCCGGCAGACTCTGTGGTTCCGGCACCCGAATGCGCGGGTCGAACCACGCGTGGCCGACGATCAGCCGAGGGCGCGCCGTCGAGGTGCGCCGGCGGGCCGTGAGCTACCGATCAGGGCAGCATGCCGAGCTGACGCGCCGCGTGCACCGCGGCGGTCCGGTTACGAACCCCGAGTTTGCGCATGATGCTGCGCAGGTAGGCCTTCACCGTCTCCGGTGAGACCGTCAGCCGACGGGCCGTCTCCACGTTCGACAGACCCAGGGCGACCTGCGCAAGCACCTCGAGTTCACGCGGGGTGAGCGCCAGTCGGCCACCGACCTTGGTGTCCTGGTCCAGTAGTCCGCGCAGCAGCTCCGAGACGCCGCCGATGCGCCCCCGCAGCAACGGGTCGGCCACGTGTTCCGTGACCTCCTGCAGCTCCCGGTAGGCCAGTCGCAGACTCTCCTGCGGCTGGCCGGGCGAACGCGGCAACGGTACGGCACCCACCGGCCTGACCATCGTGGATGGCATGGTGGATGGCATGGTGGGCGGACGGCGCCCGGGGGGCGCCGTCGGAGAGTACGGCTCTCCATGTGCGGCAGCGACGCCGAGTTCACGTTCCATCAGACGAGCCGTCGCAATGGCTGCCCTTACGGCGGCCTCGGTGAACGGTATCTCGGTCCGCATGGCGCCGTACAGCACGGCTACCACCGCGCCTTCCATGCTGACCGGTACCGCAAGAATCGCTCCGAAGTCGGCTCCCTCTATAGGAGAGGCAGCCGAACGCAGAACTCTTCGCGTCGCCGCTGGGTCGTTGATGACGACCGGGCGGCAATGCCGCACCACCTGCCCGCCGATTCCCGTCCCGGGCGGGACGGAGGCGCCGAGCAGTCCGCTCGGTGCTGGTCCGTCCACGTTGGTGACGGTCAATCGACCAGAATGCGGTGCGACTATTCCACCGAATGTGAGATGGGCTCCCGATGAAGCGCGCAGCCGGGCAATTGCCCGCGGCAGGACTATCTGCACGCGACTCGGGGCCGACACGTCCACTGTCACGAGCGTCCCCTTCCCGACCTGTAGAAGACCGAGGGAAGCGTAGCATCCGTTTTACGAACGGCACAAATAAGTGCACAAACGGCCGCTGCAAGAAAAACGGCCGAGGGGTGCGGCCAGATCCCGCGTAACAGCACCGTCGTCCGAATGCCCGGCGGCCGGGAAACGCGGCCGGTGTGGCGCCGCCGCCCCAGCGAGGATCTTCCTACACCGGCAGTGTGACCGCGTCGGCACCTCCGGTCCGCGGCGCCGGCACGTCGAACCGGGCCGGTCGGGCCATCGCCCGCAGCCGGGCGAGCCCGGCGAGCAGCTGCAGCTCCGCGACGCTGCGCGGCGAGGAGTCCTGCAGCGCCGGCGACATCACCAGTACCGCGATCACCTGGGCCCGGGACAGCGCGACGTTCAACCGGTTACGGGAAAGCAGGAAATCCAGCCCGCGGGGAGCCTCGGCGGCGCTCGACGTCGTGAGGGTCGTGACGACCACCGCCGCCTCCTGCCCCTGGAAGCGGTCCACGGTGCCGACCCGCACACCGGTCAGACCCCCCTCCGCCAGGGCCCGGTCGACCGCGCGGACCTGCCGGTTGTACGGCGCGACGACGAGCACGTCCGCCCCGGTCAGCGGCCGGCTCCCGGTCGCGTCGGCCAGCGTCCGCCCGACGAGGCGCCGGACCGCCGCGCACACGGCCGCCGCCTCCTCGTCGCTTCGCGTGCCGTTGCCCTCGTGCTCCACGTCGTGCAGGTAGAGCCCGGCCGGCACGCCGTCGACCCCGCGGGTCGCCGCGACCGGATGGGCCCGCAGCCGGCCGCGGTAGGACAACGCCGACACCGGCTCGCACACGGCGGGATGCAGCCGGCGGGTCCGGTCCAGGAAGTAGCCGAACTCCGGCGGGATGACCTCGGCGTCGCCGAGCAGATGGGACAGCGCGGACGCGTCGGCACCGTCGGGGTGGATCCCGGCGACCACCTGGGGAAGCTGCTGGGGATCGCCGAGCAGCACCAGGTTGCGGGCCGCTCCGGACACCGCGAGCGTGTCGGCGAGGGCGAACTGACCCGCCTCGTCGATGATCAGGACGTCGAACGGCACCGCAGCCAGGGCCGGGTTGGCGAACGCCCAGGCGGTGTCGCCGACGAGATGGCCCTCCGGGTGGCTTTCCCGCCACGCCGCCAGGGCCCGCAGGTCACGCGGGGTGTCCCAGGCAGGACGAACCTTCGGGTCGGCCCGCGCGCCGCTGCGCAGTTTCTTCGCCGCCGGCACCGCCGGGCGCCACGCCACCGCCTCGTCGGACTCCGCCGCGGGCGGGCGGCCGGTCGCCGCCGTCATCGCGTTCTCGATCGCCTTGTGGCTGGTGGAGCAGACGCCCACCGACCAGCCCTGGCCCACGAGATGCTGGATCAGGCGGCCCGCCAGGTAGGTCTTGCCCGCGCCGGGCGGTCCCTGCACGGCGAGATACGAGCCGTCCAGGGCGCTGACCGCCGCGAGCACCGCCGCCACCTGGTCCTCGCCGCCGTCCGCACTGTCCTGCCCACCGCCGTCCGCGCCGTCCTGCGCGCCGCCGGCCGGGCGCCCCGGCAGCGCGCCGCGCCCGCCCGTCAGCCGGGGCGGACGGCGCAGCAGCAGGTCGATCGCGGCCTCGGCCGGCAGGCTGGGCAGCGCGGCGGCGGTCCGTCCGGCCAGCTGGCGGATCGCGGTCGGCTTCGGCTCCGGGCGCACCGGTGCGCCCGGCAGTACCGCGGTGGGCAGCGCGCGGGCCGCCGACTCCGGCAGGGCGTTCTCCCGCAGCAGCAGGGCGTGCGGGGCGGCCCGCTCCACGACCGCGTCCCCGGCCGTGCCCACCGCGCCGGGTCGGGCCGGGTAGAGCACCCGCACGGCCTCGTTCTGGTCGAACGGATGCGGGCGCTCGGGGTCGACCTCGGCCCGCAGCAGCCGCCGGCTGCGCCGCCGCCGGCCGGTGGGCTCGTCCCAGTCCTCGACGACCCGCCACGAGGTCGGCACCGCGCAGTCGTCCGCCGCCTCCAGGGTCGCCCGGTCCGCGGTCAACGCCGCGAAGTACGTCCACCACGCCGGCTTGTTCTCCCGCCGGTGGTAACCGACCGCGGCGGCGAGCAGCGCCCGCGTCCGCTGGTCGACCGTCCACTCGGCGGGGTCGGCGGGCAGGCCCTCGACCAGGGCGTCGACGGTCGCGTCCGGATCGTCGTCACCGGCCAGGGGGCGCTGGTCGCCGCTGCCGTCGGCCGCGTCCGGTGCCGCGCCGGGGGCGCCGCCGTCGCGCTCCGGCACCCCTTCGGCCCGGCGCAGGTCGAGCAGCCAGCGGTGCAGCCGGTGCGTCGACTCGCAGTCCACCCGGTTGTACGCGGCGATCTCGGCGAGCAGCGCCTCGGCCTCGGACGTCTCCCCCGCCGCCCGGTGTTCCAGGACGGACTCGTACGCCACGATGCTGTCGGCGGCGTTCGTCACCGCCGCCGTGCGCGCGCCCGGGTGGAACAGCGGCTCCAGATACTTGATCGAGTAGGACGGCTGGGAGATCCGCAGGCTGCGGCGGACCACGGTGTACAGGTCCACGAGCCGGTTGCCGGCGAGCAGCTCGTCGATGTCGCGCTCCCGGGTGCCGTGGCGGGCCGCCAGGCGCCGCAGCGCGTTCGGTTCATACGGAGCGTAGTGATAGATGTGCGCGCCGGGGTGGTCGCGCAGCCGGGCCGTCGCCCAGTCGACGAAGTCCTCGAAGGCGCGCCGCTCGCCGGCCCGGTCATGGGCCCAGAAGGCGCGGAAGTCCTCGGCCGCGGGCATCGGTTCCGCCTGTGGCGGCGGGGTTTCGTCCCCGCCGGTGACGGCGCGCCCGTTCGGGGGCCGGGCCAGGGTGACCGCGCCAAAGAGATATTCCAGACCCGCCGCGTCCAATGCGTACGGATCACCTTCCATGTCGAAGTAGATGTCGGCGTGATCCGCCGCCGGCAGCATCGCCAGCGCGCCCGGATCCACCATCCGCACGCTCACGGTCCCGAGCGGATCGTCCGCGCTGCGCGTCGCGTCCTGCGCCGCCTGTAGCTCCGCCTGCAGGCGCAGGCCCGAGAACGCCACCGCGGACATCGCCGCGGGCCGGCCGTCGTCGGTCGCGGCGGCGAGTTCCTCGACCGAGGTGATGCCCGCTGCGCGCAGAATCCGGCGCTGGTCGGCGCGCAGACCCGCGACCAGCGACAGATCACGCGCGTCGGCTCGCCCGCGGGCGCAGTGCTCGGCGAAGGCACAGCTCGCGCACTCCGGACGAGGTTCGGCCCAGGACGTTTCCGGAGGCGCTGCGGGCCCGGTCAGCCGGGCGCCGAGCCGGGCGCGGGCGTGGGCGACCAGCGGACCCACGTCGTCGACGCGGAAGGTGCGCACGACGCCGGGAACGGGCAGGTGCCCGTCGCGACCGCCCGGGCCGGCGGCCGCGTCGCGCGCGGGGTGCAGCAGGTGCATGAACGTCGGCGCGCGCACGCCGGCCGTCGGCAGCGCCACCGCGTAGGCGGCGAGCTGCAGCACCGCGCCCGGGCGGGCCTGGCGGGCGAGCTTCGCGTCGTAGGGCTCGTAGTCGCCCGCACGGGCGGTGCCCCGCGTGGCCCCGGTGAGCGGGTCGAGGTGCGCGGCGATGAGGAAGTCGGGACGTCCCTGGACGCCGCCGTCGAACAGCACGCCCTGGTAGACGACCGGCACGCCGGCGGCCAGGGCGCGCCGGGTCTGCTCGGCCGCGGCGGTCAGCCCGTCGGCCGTCGGCACCGCCCGCGGTATCTCCACGACGCCGTCCAGCCCGAACAGGCGGCGCAGGTGGGTCAGCCACCGACGCTCGTGCGCCTCGCCGTGGCGGACGGCGGTCCGGTCCGGTCGCGTGACCCGCAGCGGGGACGGCGCCACCGCCGGCCCGGGCTCGCCGGACGGCCCGGCCGCGTCGGCGGTGGCGGCGGTGAGGTCGGCCTCGACGCCGGTGGCGGGGGTGTCGGCGGTCAGCAGGCCGGCCGCCAGCGCGTGGGTGAGCCTGACCCGGTGCCCACATTCGACGACGTCCACGAGGTCACCCGCGGAGATGACCCAACGGTCATCGATCTTCTGCACGTCACCTTCCCATCCGGGCCGGTCCGTCCGGACCGCTTCCCTGGGCCACAGTGGCTGCCGCCGGGCGGATCAGCGGTCCCATCCGTGGGTGCCGGTCCGGTGACCGCGCCCCGGGTGACCCGCCCTGTGCGGGCATGCCAGGCCGGAACGGCCGGTCAACTACGTTCACACCTTTGGGCTATCGCTACGGGGTGCACCACCTCGTTGCACCCCCCGGAAGTCAAGGTCAAAAGCGAATGTATCCTTCATCACACATATATCCAGGTCGCCGTCAGTAGCTACCCAGGGCAATGGGATCATTGCATCCAGACATGAAATCGGCCGTGACCCCACCTCAGTGATCGACATGGCTGCCGTCGCAGCCAGACGACCGGACGCGGCCGTCGCCGTCCTCGTCGGTGTAGGTGATCCGCAGGTTGTCCGCCGACATCCAGCCTTCGGTCGAGGTGCCCGCGATCCGCACCCACCACCAGACGTTGTCGTAACCGTTCACGATGCTGCACCACAGGTAGACCTTCGCGGCCTTGGCGATGCTCGCGACGTCCGCGCAGGCGGCGTACGGCGTCTTCTTCAGGTGGGAGGCGACCTTCATGACCCCGGAGCCCTCACCGTTGAAGCCGTGCCCGAACGCCGCCGAACAGCTCGTACTCGGCTTCGACGTCGGTGTCGGCGATGTCCGGGGTGGCGCGGCGGGCGGCGGGACGGCGCCACCGGGATCCGGGCCACCGGGACCCGGCGCGGCCACGGTCGCGGGCACCGCGGGCGGGGCCGCAGCGGACGGTGACGAACCCGGCACCGAACCGACCGGTTCGGCCCGGCCCGGTGGGCCACCGGCCCGACCGAGGAAATCCCCGGTCGCCGGCAGCGTCGACGTCCCCGGCTGGCCGAGGTCCGCGCCCGTGCCGCTGCCGCCCTTGTCGAGCGGGCCGCGGCCGATCGCGCTCACCCGGCTCTCGCCGTCCTTCGCCGAGGCGACGCCACCGCCGGCGGCGGTGCGCCCGGGCAGCAGCGTGACGAGGGCGATCACAGCCGCCAGGGCGACGACCGCGGCCGTGGTGAGGACCGCGGCCGTGGTGAGGACCGTCGCACGCCGGCCGAACCGCCGCCCGCGCGCCGGCCCGCCGGCGGGCACCGACCGGGGGCCCTGGTCCGCCGAGGTCGGCCCGTCCTGCGCCGGACTCGCCATGACCGCCGGCACCGCGCCGTCCTCGGCCGCCGGCGGCGGCGATGCACCGGGCCGCGCCGGCTGGCGCGGCGCGGGCACCTGGTACCGGGCGATCTCGGCGACGACCGGCGGCGGCAGCCAGCCCGCTCCGCTGTGCAGCGCCTGGTCGCCACGCGCCGCCTGGCACAGGTCGATGAGGTCGCCGGGCGACGGGCGGTCGGCCGGATCCTTGCGCAGGCACTGGCGCAGCACCTCGCGGACCGGCGGCGGGCAGCGGTCCCAGTCGGGCTGCTGGTGCTCGATGCGGTGGAACACCGCCGCGTCGGAACCGAACGGCAGTTCCCCGACGGCCGCGAACCAGGCGCTCGCGCCGAGCGCGAAGATGTCCGCGGCGGGTCCCGGCGGCTGGCCCCGCACCTGCTCGGGAGACATGAACGCCGGCGTGCCGATGCGGGCCCCGGCCTGGGTCATCGTCGCGGCGGCGGCCTCGACGGCGCGGGCGACCCCGAAGTCGATCACCCGCGGGCCGTCGGCGGCGATGATGATGTTGCCGGGTTTGAGGTCGCGATGCACGACGCCGACCCGGTGGATGGACTGCAGCGCCTCGGCCACCCCGGCCACCAGCACCAGAACGGTCTCGGGCGGCAGCGCGCCGAGGCGCGCGAGCACGGCCGCGAGCGACGGCGCGGCGACGTAGGCGGTCGCGAGCCACGGACAGGGCGCGTGCGGGTCGCAGTCGACGACCGGGGCGGTGTAAGGGCTCTGGACGCGGCGCGCGATCACCACCTCGGCGGCGAACCGCCGGCGGAACTCCGGGTCCGCGGCGATCTCCGGGCGGGCCATCTTCACGGCGATCGGCCGTCCGCCGGGGGTGTGCGCGAGGTAGACGGCGCCCATTCCGCCCACACCGATCCGGGCGTGCAGTGGATAGTCCCCAATCCGCAGCGGGTCCTGCGCCGACAGGGGCGTGAACACCGGCGGATCCGCCGGCGCGCGCAATCCCGGGGCCGGCGGGTGGTGCCCGCCTGCCATCAGCCCATCGCTCCACCGGTCCGCACAGCGCCACCGTGCCGGACCGATCCCCCTCGACGGACACTGTTTGCCCATCTACCAGACAACCACCCGCACACCCGACCGGCGCGGATCCCGGAGCAACCGCACCGACACCGGCCACCCACAACATTCGGTTGAGTCCGAAATTCCGTTTCACCTGAAGCTGGCCACCAAGTCGTCTGCGATCATCCCGTCCGTACCACCGCGGACGCGGTCAGCGCACGTCCGACGGGGCTGCGCCGGACGTGCGCGCCGGGTGGTGGGCGTCCCGTGGACGCCGCTGATGGCGGACACGGCGACGCGGCCGTCCCAGCGGGTACTACGGTGAAAACCGATCATGACTGGCGGCAGCCGCCGGGTGAGTCGAGTACAGAGGGTGGTGCGGTGGCCTGTTTCCCCCATGAGTCTCCGGTGCTGCGCGAGGCGCGGCGCGACCGGCGCGATGACGGGCGCGGGATCGAGCGGCTGCTGCATCCCCGGGTGGTCGCGGTGGTCGGCGCCAGCCGCGAGCCTGGGACGGTCGGCCACGAGGTGTTCCGGCGGCTGCTCGCCGACGGCTTCACCGGCACGGTGTATCCCGTCAACGCGGCGGCCAGCCACGTCGCCTCCGTCTACGCCTACCGCGACGTGGCCGACGTGCCCGCGGCGATCGACCTGGCCGTGATCGCGGTGCCGGCGCGGGACGTCGTCGGGGTACTGCGCGCCTGCGCGGCCTGCGGCGTGGGCGCCGCCATCGTCGTGTCGGCCGGGTTCGCCGACGGCGGCGACGAGGGGCGCGCCCTGCTTGCCGAGACCGTCCGGATCGCGCGGGACAGCGGTCTGCGGCTGGTCGGTCCGAACGCCATGGGCGTCATCAACACCGACCGGACCGTCCGGATGCATGCCACCTTTGCCGTCGGCGCCGCCCCCGCCGGCCGGGTCGGCGTTTTCACCCAGTCCGGCGCACTGGCGGGAAGTTTTCTCGCGGACGCCACCCGCCGCGCCGTCGGATTCTCCACGTTCGTGTCCGCCGGGGACCGTTCCGACATTTCCGTGAACGATCTGCTGGAATACTGGCAGTCGGATCCCCGGACCGACGTCGTCATGCTGCACCTGCAAAGCCTCGGAAATCCCGGCCGGTTCGCGCGAATAGCCCGCGAGCTCGGCCGGAGCAAACCCGTCGTCGCGTTGAAGAGCGGTCAGGACAGCCCCGACGGCGGCGTCGACGCGCTGCTCGGCGGCGCCGGGGTGGTACGTGTCGACACCCTGAACCAGCTTTTCGACGCCGTGCAGCTTCTCGCCCACCAGCCGCTGCCCGCCGGGCGCCGCGTCGGCGTCGTCGGCACGAGCAGCGCGCTGGCGACGCTGGCGACCGACGCGTGCCGCACCTACGCGCTCGACGTACCCGCGCTGTCCCCCGAGACCTGTGCGGCGCTTGCCGCGCTCGTCGGCGACCGCTACGCCACCAATCCCGTCGATCTCGGCCCGCTCGCCGACCCCGACCTGTTCGACGCCACGCTACGCACGGTGGCGACCAGCGGCGAGGTCGACGCGATCCTCGCGCTGGTCACGCCGCACGCGCAGGAGAACCGCCTCGGCGCGGCGATCCGCGCGGTCGCGGCCGACACCGGCCTGCCGGTCCTCGCCAGCTATCTCGGTCGGGACGGCATTCCGGCCGCGCTCACGGTGGCGGACGCCGACGGCCGCCCGGCGCGCGGCTCGGTGCCGTCCTACTCCTCGCCGGAGTCGGCGGCGCTCGCGCTGTCCCGCGCGGCCGACCACGCGGCCTGGCGCGCCCGCGGCCGCGGGCGGATCCCGCCCCTGCCGGACGTCGATCTCGCCGGCGCCCGCGCGCTGGTCGAACGCTGCCCGGCCGACGGCGCGTGGCTGCCCGAGCCGGTCGTCGCCGCCCTGCTGGCCGGGGTGGGTCTGCGCGCCTGGCCCGGCGTGCGGGTCGCCGATCCGGCCGGGGCGCTGACCGCGGCGCGCTCCCTGGGCTGGCCCGTCGCGCTCAAGATCGCGGACGAGCGGTTCCGCAGCCGGCTCGACGTCGGCGCCGTCCAGCTCGGCCGGGAGGACGAGGCCGCGCTCGCCGCCGCCTGGCACGCGGTGCGCGCTGCGGTGGGGCCCGGCGACATGGTGGTGCAGCCGATGGCGCCGGCCGGGGTCTCCACGGTGGTCGGGCTGCGCCGCGATCCGGCCGTCGGCGCGCTGCTGTCGCTGCGCCTCGGCGGCGCCGTGGCCGACCTGATCGCCGATCCGCTGGCCCGCACGCTGCCCCTGACCGATCTGGACGCGGACGGGCTCATCCGTTCGATCCGCGGCAGCGTCCTGCTGGTGGGCGGGTCCGGCACCCCCGCCGCCGACACCGCGGCGCTGGCCGACCTCCTGCACCGGGTCGCCCGCCTCGCCGAGGAGATACCGGGCATCGGCGAGGTCCTGCTCGACCCGGTGCTCGTGGGCCGCCGCGGCGTGGTGGTGCTGCACGCCGGCATCCGGCTGCTGCCCGCGGACCCGCCCGGAACCGCCGGGTCCGGCGGCCCGGTACGGTCCTAACCATGACCGCACGGCAGAGAATCGCGTTCCAGGGCGAGCCGGGAGCCAACTCCCACATCGCCTGCCGGGATGTCTATCCGGATTTCGAGGCGGTTCCCTACCAGACGTTCGACGAGTGCTTCTCGGCGCTGGAGGACGGCGCGGTCGACCTCGCGATGCTCCCGGTGGAGAACTCCACGGCGGGCCGGGTCGCCGACATCCACCTGCTGCTGCCGCGCCCGGCGGTGCACATCATCGGCGAGTACTTCCTGCCGGTGCGCCATCAGCTGCTCGCCGTGCCCGGCGCCACCCTCGACGAGGTCAAGACGGTGCACAGCCACCCGCAGGCGCTGGCGCAGTGCCGGTCGGCGCTGCGCGCGCTCGGGCTGGTCGCGGTGCCCGCCGCCGACACCGCGGGCGCGGCGAGGGAGATCGCCGAGGCAGCCGACCCAAGCCGGGCCGCGATCGCCTCGCGGCTGGCCGCCGAGGCCTACGGGCTGCAGGTGCTGCGGGCGGACCTGGAGGACGAGGAGCACAACACCACCCGCTTCCTCATCCTGTCCACCGAGAACCTGCGCGCCGCCACCGGGATCGGCCCGATCGTCACCACGTTCGTGTTCAAGGTGCACAACCGGCCGGCCGCGCTCTACAAGGCGCTCGGCGGGTTCGCGACGAACGGCGTCAACATGACGAAGCTGGAAAGCTACATGGTCAACGGGGAGTTCGTCGCCACCCAGTTCCTCTCCGATGTCGAGGGCAGCCCGGAGGATCCCGCCGTCGCGCGCGCGTTCGAGGAACTGTCCTTCTACGCCGACCACCGCATCCTCGGCGTGTACCGGGCGAGCCGTTACCGGGAGCGCGAGCGCCTGGGCACCGCGCCCGGGCGCTGACCCGCACCACAACACCGGTCGCGGTTGTACTCACCCCTGGGCTGGGAGGCCACATGCACGGCTCGCCGCCGACCGACGGCGCCCCGGGCGTGGACATCCGGCGCGCCGCCGACCGAGCCGCGACCCGGACGGACTGGCTGGACTCGCGCCACTCCTTCTCCTTCGGCGGGCACTACGACCCCGCCAACACCCACCACGGCGTGCTCCTCGTCCACAACGACGACATCGTCGCGCCGGGACGCGGTTTCGACACCCATCCGCACCGCGACATGGAAATCGTCACCTGGGTGCTGCGCGGCTCCCTGACACACCAGGACTCGACCGGCAACCACGGCGTGATCTACCCGGGTCTCGCCCAGCGGATGAGCGCCGGGCGCGGCATTCTGCATTCGGAGAAGAACGCGGCGGCGGGCGACGGCGAGGAGGTCCGCTTCGTCCAGATGTGGGTCGCGCCGGACACCCGCGGCCTCGAACCCGGCTACGAACAGGCCGAGATCGACGAGCACCGGCTGACCGGCGGCCTCGTTCCCGTCGCCTCCGGCCTGCCCCACCACCGAGACACCGGCGCCGTGCGCCTCGCGAACCGCTTCGCCGCGCTGCACGCCGCCCGGCTTCGTCCCGGGACCGCCGTCGAGCTTCCGCAGGCGCTCTACCTGCATCTTTTCGTCGCCGTCGGCGAGGTGACGCTGACGGGCGCGGGCCCACTGCGCGCCGGCGACGCCGCCCGTCTCACCAGCAGCGGCGGCCAGCGGGTCCGCGCGACGGCGCCGGCCGAGATCCTCCTCTGGGAAATGCACGCCGACCTCGACGGGCTCGGCGGATGACCGCCCCACCCCGGCCCGGCCCCAGCCTGCGGATCCGCCTGCCGCAGGTCGCTCCGTCGCTGCGGGAGTTCCTCGTCACCGAGGCGGGCGGCGCCGTGCTGCTCCTGCTGGCCGCCCTCACCGCCCTCGTCTGGGCGAACTCGCCCTGGTCCGACGGCTACGACCGGCTCTGGGACACCACCGCGCAGCTCCGCGTCGGCGACGCCGGCCTGGACCTCAGCCTGCACCACTGGGTCAACGACGGGGCGATGGCGGTCTTCTTCGCCGTCGTCGGGCTGGAGATCAGCCGCGAGTTCACCGCCGGCGAGCTGCGCGACCGGCGCATGGTCGCGGTGCCGGCGCTGGGCGCGCTCGGCGGCCTGACCCTGCCCGCGGTGATCTACCTGCTGTGTAACCCGTCGGGGCCGGCGTCGAACGGCTGGGGCATTCCGATGTCCACGGACACGGCGTTCGTCGTCGGGATCCTCGCGCTGTTCGGCCCGAAATGCCCCGACCGGCTGCGGCTGTTCCTGCTGACCCTCGCGATCGTCGACGACATCGGCGCGATCTGCGTCGTCGGGATCTTCTACACCGACCGCGTCCACCCCGTCGGGCTCGTGGTCGCGGCGGTGGTCGTACTCGCGTTCCTGGCGCTGCGCTGGCTCGGCGTCTGGCAGCTACCGCCCTACATCCTGCTGGCGCTCGTCCTGTGGGGCGCGATCCACGCCTCCGGTGTGCACGCCACCCTCGCCGGGGTGCTCACCGGGCTGCTGATCCCCGCCGTGCCGCCGCGCCCGGACCAGGCCGAGGAGGTCCCGGTCTACGTGCGGGCGCTGACCGAGGAGTCCAGCGCCACGCGGGTCGCGCTCGCCGTGGGGGCGGCGAAGGCGACGGTGTCCGCGAACGAGCGGCTGCAGCGGGTGCTGCATCCGTTCAGCGCGTTCGTGGTCGTCCCGCTGTTCGGCCTGGCGAACGCGGGCGTGCCCCTCAGCGGCGCGACTCTGCGCGACGCGGCGAGCTCGCCGGTGACGCTCGGGGTGGCGATGGCACTGCTCGTCGGCAACGCCTGCGGGATCACGCTGGCGGGTGTCGCGGCGATCCGCGCCGGGATCGGCCAGCTGCCCGGCCAGGTCCGCTACAGCCATCTGCTGGGGGCGGCGACCCTGGCCGGGATCGGGTTCACGATCTCGCTGTTCATCACCGAGCTCGCGTTCACCGACGAGGCCCTGCGCGACCAGGCGAAGATCGGCATCATCGGTGGCTCGCTCGTCGCGGCCGTCGCGGGCACCGTCATCCTGCGGGTGCTCGGCGAACGCATGCCGCTGTGCTCGCCGCTGACCGACGAGCCGACGCCCCGGCTACCCCCGCGACCATGGCGCGCGCCGGCGCCGGTGAAGTGACATGCTGACCGCCTTGCGCAGCGGGGCGAGTTCGGTCCGCCCCCGGTAGGGCGATCCGTCGATGAACAGCGTCGGGGTGCCGCGCACGCCCTGCTCGATGCCCCGCGCGTAGTCGGCCTCGACCGCGTCGCCGTACGGCTGGGCCGGTTCGCCGACTGCCAGGTCGCCGTCGATGCCGAGGGCGCCCGCGTGGGCGCGCAGGAACTTGTCGCCGAGCCGGTCCTGGTGGGTGAACAGGACGTCGTGCATCTCCCAGAACTGGCCGTGCGCGCCGGCGACCTCCGCGGCCAGCGCGGCGGTGAGCGCGTAGGGATGGATGTCGAAGACCGGGAAGTGCCGGAACACCAGCCTGACCTCGCCGTCGGAGACATCGACGAGCTCGTGCAGGACCGGCGCCGTCCGCGCGCAGTAGGGACATTCGAAGTCGGCGTACTCGACCACGACGATCGGGGCGTCGGCGGGGCCGCGGGTGTGCCGGTGGGGGCCGGTCGGCACGCTGGCGGGCAGGCCCGGACGGACCGCGTCGCCGGCGGCCGGAGAAAGATCGACCGAGCACCTCAGCGCCGCGGCGCCCGGATCGCCGGCGTTCGCCGGCTGCCCGCCGTCGGCATGCCGGCGCGGCCAGACACGACCAGCCACAGCCCGGTCCCGACCCGTCATCCACCCTCCGCCTTCTCCTCGCGCAGCGACAATTATCGCTATGTCGACCGCCGGTGGCGAGGGCCGGCCACAAAGCGGATAAGGTGTGGTGTGTCACGGGTCACAGAAAAGGGCAATCCTCTGCCCGATATGCGGTCGTGTGTGTGACCATCGCCCGGTCCTCGGCGCCACTGCGGCCGCCACCCAGCTCAGCTGGCGACAGTACCGCCCTGCCACTGCGAGGAGCGCGATGCTCGATCCGCAGGCCGGACCCGGCCGGCCGCCTCGCCCGGCCGGTCCCACCGACGCCGGCGCCCGCCACCCCGTCGGCGGTTGCTCTGGTTGTGGTTGCTCTGACGGTGGCTCCTCTACCTCGACGGTGGCTCTCGCGTGACGCACGGCGCGACGGCGCCCGCGGCGGCCCGCGGCCTGCGGATCGCCCGGACCCACACGCGGCCCGGCGTCCACCCCTTCGACGAGGTGCGGTGGGAACGCCGCGACGTGTCGCTGACGAACTGGCGGGACGGCACACCCAACTTCGCCCAGCGCGGCGTGGAGTTCCCCGCCGACTGGTCGACGGCGGCGGCGGCCATCGTCGCGAGCAGGTACTTCCGCGGTGCGTTCGGTAGCGCCGACCGGGAATGGTCGCTGCGCCAGCTCATCACCCGGGTGGTGACGCCCTATTCCCGGACCGGCCTGCGGGACGGTTATTTCGCGACGGCCGAGGACGCCGAGATCTTCGAGCACGAACTGATCTGGCTGTTGCTGCACCAGTCCTTCAGTTTCAACAGTCCGGTCTGGTTCAACGTGGGCACCGACGCGCCGCAGCAGGTTGCCTCGTGTTTCATCCTCGCCGCCGACGACAGCCTCGACTCCGTCCTGAACTGGTACCGGGAGGAGGCGCTGCTGTTCCGTGGCGGCGCGGGCTCCGGGGTGAACCTCTCCCGGCTGCGGTCGTCGTCCGAGCTGCTGCCCTCGGGCCGGCGGGCGCCCGGGCCGGTGAGCTACATGCGCGGCGCCGATGCCTCCGCGGGGGCCATCCGCGCCGGCGGGGCGCCCCGGCCGGCAGCCAAGATCGTCGTGCTCGACGTGGACCATCCGGACATCACCGAGTTCGTCGAGTGCAAGGTCCGCGAGGAACGCAAGATCCGGGTGTTGCAGAACGCCGGGTTCGACATGGAGGTCGGTGGTCGGGACATCGACTCGGTGCAGTTCCAGAACGCCAACAACGCTGTGCGGGTCACCGACGAGTTCATGCGGGCGGTGGCCGCCGACCGTCCCTTCGAGCTGCGCGCCCGCGGCGACGGTCAGGTGACCCGGAGCATTCCGGCGCGCGCCCTGTTCCGGATGATCGCCCGGGCCGCCTGGGAGTGCGCCGACCCCGGGCTGCACTTCGACGACACCATCAACTCCTGGCACACCTGCCCGGCGGGCGGACCGATCAGCGCGAGCAACTCCTGCAGCGAGTACATGCACCTGGACAACTCCTCCTGTCCGGTGGGGTCGCTGAACCTGCTGCGCTTTCTCGACGGGGACCGCCGGTTCGACACCGCGGGCTTCGCCGCCGCGGTCGAGCTCGTCGTTCTCGCGATGGACATCTCCCTGTCCTTCGCCGACGTGCCGACGGCGGAGATCCTCGCGACCACCCAGGAGTACCGCCAGATCGGCGTCGGCTACACCAACCTCGGCGCGATGCTCATGGCCACCGGGCAGGCCTACGACAGCGACGAGGGCCGCGCCACGGCCGCGGCGATCACGTCACTGCTGTCCGCGACCGCCTACCGGCGTTCCGCCGAGATCGCCGGCGCGCTCGGGCCCTACCCGGGATTCGCCGAGAACGCCGCCGCGCACCGCGGGGTGGCGCAGCGCCACGCCGCGGCGAACGCCGCGACCCGCCCGCCCACCGGCAGCTTCGCCGACGGAGAGATCCTGACCCGCGCGGGTCAGGAGTGGCACCGCGCGCTGCGCCTGGGCGACCGGAATGGCTGGCGCAACTCCCACCTCACCCTCATCTCACCCACGACCACCACCGGGCTGGCCATGGACTGCGCCACGATGGGGACGGAGCCGGACCTCGCCCTGGTGAAGATCAGAAAGAGCCCGACGGGCTCGGCGATGCGCAGCGTGAACACGACCGTGCCCTCGGCGCTGCGCGCGCTGGGATACCCGCGGGCGGCGGTGGCCCGGATCGTCGGCTTCATCGCCGCGAACGGCCACGTCGTCGGCGCCCCCGGGCTGCGCCCCGAGCACCAGGCGGTCTTCGACTGCGCGCTGGGACCGCGCGCCGTCGACCCGATGGCGCAGGTGCGGATGATGGCGGCCGTGCAGCCGTTCCTGTCCGGCGCGATCTCCAAGACGATCAGACTCCCGGCGCACGCCACCGTCGACGACGTCGGAGCCGTGTTCTACGCCGCCTGGCGCAAGGGCCTGAAGGCCCTCGCCGTCTACCGCGACTCCGCCAAGGTCGGGCAGTCCCTGTCCGGGATGACGATCCCCGCCCCGGACGGCGGCGCCGACGTCTGGCTGGGCTCCCGGACGGCCACCGCGCCCCCGTCGACCTGCCCCCTCCCGTCCGCCCCCATGCCCTCGACCCGCGCGTCGTAGCGGGGCCCGCGGCGCGCCGGGCGCCGCGGGCGCCCGGGGGCCACGCCCCGGGGCCGGGAATGGGAAACAATCGTGGGTATGGCCGCCGGAGCTGTGCCCAGTCCCCCTGCGAGTCCAGCCGCCGCTGCCGGGGAGGACCAGGACGCCGGGCGGTCCACCCCGGGTCCGCTGGATCTCAACGCCGATCTCGGTGAGGGTTTCGGGGCGTGGCGCCTCACCGAGGACGACGCCCTGCTCGACCTCGTGACCAGCGCGAACGTGGCCTGCGGCTTCCACGCCGGGGATCCGGCGACGATGCGGCGCGTCTGTGAGCGGGCCGTCGCCCGGGGCGTCCGCGTCGGCGCCCAGGTCAGCTACCGCGACCTGGCCGGCTTCGGTCGGCGCCGCATCGACATGGCGCCCGACGACCTGCGCGACGACGTGCTCTACCAGATCGGCGCGCTCGACGCCTTCGCCCACGCGGCCGGCGACCGGGTGCGGTACGTCAAACCACACGGAGCGCTGTACAACACGATCGTCGCGGACGAGGAGCAGGCCGCCGCGGTGGTCGAGGCGGTGCGCGACTACGACCCCGGGCTGCCGGTCCTCGGCCTGCCGGGCTCGACCTGGCTGCGCCAGGCCGCGGCGGCCGGGCTCGTCGCCGTCGGCGAGGCCTTCGCCGATCGCGCCTACACGCCGGCGGCCACCCTGGTCTCCCGGCGCGAGCCCGGCGCCGTCCTGCACGACGCCGACGCGGTGGTCGACCGGTCGGTCCGGATGGCCACGGACGGGACCGTGCTCAGCGCCGCCGGCTCCCCCGTGCGGGTCCAGGCGCGGTCGCTGTGCGTGCACGGCGACACTCCGGGGGCGGTGGACCTGGTGCGACGCGTGCGCGACGCGCTGCGAGCCGCCGGCGTCGTGCTGGCACCGTTCGCCTGAGTACCCGGGAGACGATCACGATGCGCATCCTGACCTGCGGCGCCGACGCCCTGCTGATCGAGGTCGCCCGCCGGGCCGCGGCCCGCGCCCGCGACGCCCCGCGGCGCCCCCCCCCCCCCCCCCGCCGCGGGGGACTCGTCCCCGCCCCCCCGGCCCGCCGGGGC
>NZ_JALKFX010000105.1:0-3323 GCF_023243045.1 Frankia sp. AgB32 | reverse complement strand
CCGGGGGCGCCCCCGCGGGGGGGCGCGCGCGCGCGGGCGGGCCGGGGCCGCCCCACCTCTACGACCGGCTGCGCCACGACCCCCCGCGCGGCCTCGTGGAACTCGTCCCGGCCGCCCGGACCGTCCTGGTCCAGTTCGATCGGACGGCCACCGACGCGGGCCGGCTCCGGGAGCACCTGCGGGCGGACGCCGCGCGCGCGGGCGACGAGGATCCGGCCGCCCCGCCGGCCACGCCCGGGTCCGGGCCCGCGGTGACGGTTCGCGTGCGCTACGACGGCCCCGACCTGGCGGACGTCGCGGAGCTCACCGGCCTGACCCCACGGCAGGTCGTCGAGCGGCACACCGGCAGCGCGCACCGGGTGGCGTTCTGCGGGTTCGCGCCCGGGTTCGCCTACATCGCCGGGCTGGATCCCGGCCTGCGGGTGCCGCGGCGGGACACCCCGCGCGCCCGGGTGCCGGCCGGCGCCGTCGCCCTCGCCGACCTGTTCACCGGCGTCTACCCGCGCGCATCGCCCGGCGGCTGGCATCTGATCGGCCACACCGACCTGGTCGCGTTCGACCTCGACCGGGACCCGCCCGCACTGCTCGCACCGGGAACCCCGGTCCACTTCGTCGAGACCGGAACCCCCGAGACCGGAACACCCGAGACCGGAACACCCGAGACCGAGACATCCGAGCCGGGCAGAAGCGGCGCCGGGCATGAGTGAGCCGCCCGCTGTCGCGGAACTGCCGGCGGCCTCGGTGCGGATCGTCGCGCCCGGCCCGCTGAGCACCGTGCAGGACCTGGGCCGGCCCGGGCTCGCGCATCTCGGCGTCACTCGCGCGGGTGCCGCCGATCGGCCCAGCCTGCGGCTGGCCAACCGGCTGGTGGGCAACCTGCCGGGCGCGGCGGCGATCGAGACGACGTACGGCGGCCTCGTCGTGTCGTTTCTCGCGCCGACGATGATCGCGGTGACCGGCGCGCCGTGCCCGCTGGAACTCGCCGGCCGTCCGGTCGGCATGTACGCGCCGGTCGACGTGCCGGCAGGTGCGCGCCTGCGCATCGACGCGCCCGACCGGGGCGTGCGCAGCTACCTGGCGATCCGCGGCGGGGTGGACGTCCCCGCAGTCCTCGGGTCCCGGTCGCGGGACACCCTGGCGGGCATCGGGCCCGAGCCGCTGGCCGTCGGAAGTGTCCTCGCGCTCGGGCGGGAGGCCGGCCCGCCGCCGACGGTCGATCTCGCCCCGCAGGCCCGGTATGCCGACGAGCCGGTCCTGCGGGTGATCCCCGGCCCGCGGGACGACTGGTTCACCGCCGAGTCCGTCGCCGGGCTGTGGGCCGGCGCGTACGAGGTCTCCGCGGACAGCGACCGCGTCGGCGCGCGCCTGCGCGGACCGGTCGTGCGCCGGCGGACCAGCGACGAGCTGCCGTCCGAGGGGGTCGTCGCGGGCGCTGTCCAGATTCCGCGGGACGGCCAGCCCGTCGTCTTCCTGGCCGACCATCCGGTCACGGGCGGCTACCCGGTGCTCGGCGTCGTCGTCCCGGACGATCTGGCGCTCGCGGCCCAGTGCCGACCCGGGCAACATCTGCGGCTGCGCCCGTGCCGGCAGGGGTGACCGGTCCCCGGGACCGGGGCGCCGCTCAGTGGGTGTTGTGGCTGCGCCGCCGATGGCGGCCGAAGGCACCGGACCGGTCCGGCGGCGCCGATCCCTGGCCGTCGAGATCCGTCGCGCCCGGCGTCCGGGTCATCGGTCGGTCGCTCGGATACACCTGCGGTTCGTCGCTTGGATACACCGGCGGCTCGTTGACGGCCGCTGGCACGCCCGCCCGAGGGTCCGGACCGGCGGCACGCGTGTCCCGACGGCGCCGGTCGGCGGCGACGTCCCGGACTCCGCGGATGCTGAGCCGGCCCCAGGCCGTCGAGCCCAGGAAAATGATGGCGGCACCGAGGCCGTAGAAGTAGCTGATCCATTCGAGGGTCGCCTGCGCGGTCCCGCCCCGCGGCGCGCCGAGGTTACCGAGATGCCAGGGCCCGGTCAGGGTCGGCCCGAGCACGATCCACACTCCGGCGGCGATGGCGAGCCACGCGCCGAGCACGGCCGTGCCCCGGTTCGCGCTGACCGCGAGCAGGAGACCGCCGACGAACGTGGCGATGCCGGGCAGCAGCTCCAGCCAGAACCGGGCGGACGTCCAGGTCCACACGCCGTCCTGGGTGAACGCGAAGTGGAAGTACGGACCGACGAAGGGTATGAGCGCTGCCCACACCCCCAGCAGCATCAGCAGCAGTCCGGTGACCGCGCCCCGGCTGCGGGGAATGTGCCAGGCGCCCAGCCCGCGGGTGTCGGCGTTGACGACGTTTGTCATCACTCGCCCCTCTCCTCGGTCTACGCCAGGAAGCGTGCCCCGCATCGGCTCGACAAATCACCAGGTCACAGCGGGTCTGCGGGGGGGTGGGCGGCGGGAAGGCGGCTCACAGCGCGACGAAGACGCAGCCGCGGGCCCGCAGGGCGGGCAGCACCCGGTCCAGCGCCGCGACGGTCTGCGACCGGTCACCGCCGCCGTCGTGGCTGAGCAGGATGTCGCCGGCGCGCGCCACGCTCAGCGCGCGCACGATCGCCTCCTCGCCGGGTCGCGACCAGTCCCGCGGATCGACATCCCACCCCAGCGGGATCAGGCCGAGTTCGTCCGCGGTGGCGAGCACGTCCGGGGACCAGTCGCCGCCCGGCGCCCGGAACAGCCGCGGCGACCGGCCACCGGCGGCGACGATCGCCTCCTGGGCGCGGGAGATCTCCGCGCGCATCTGCGCCCGCGGGCGGCGGCTGAACGGCTGCGGATGGGTCATCGTGTGGTTGCAGACGGAATGGCCCGCGCCGAGGATTGCCCGGACCAGCGCCGGATGGGCCCTGGCCTGGTCTCCCACCAGGCAGAACGTGGCGAGGACCTGATGGGTCCGCAGCACGTCGAGCATTCTGGGCGTCCACGTCGGGTGCGGGCCGTCGTCGAGGGTGAGCGCGACCGCGCCGGCGGGAGCGTCCGGCAGCAGGTCGCGAACCCGGCGCGCGGGCTGGCGGACCGTGGAGCCCACGCCGCCCGCCGCGGGGGCCGGCGTCGTGGAGCCGGCTGCCGGCCGGGGCGCGGCGGATGGGGTTGCCGCGGGCGGGGTTGCCGCGGGCGGGGTTGCCGCAGGCGAGGCGGTCGGGGTCGGGGCGGTCGGGGTCGGGGCGGGCCGCGTGGGCGGCGGCGGGGGGGGGGGGGGGGCGGGGGGGGGCCGGGGCGGTCAGCTTCCCACCGCCGGAGCCGGCGCGGCGCCGCCGTGGGCGGCCGTCGACCGGGCGGTCGTGAC
>NZ_JALKFX010000104.1 GCF_023243045.1 Frankia sp. AgB32 | reverse complement strand
GGGGGGCCGGGCCCACCCCCCCGGGGGGGGGCGCCCCCCCCCGCGGGGGGGGGGGGCGGGGGGGGGGGGGGAGGGCCGCGCCGCCGCCACCGCGGGTTCCTTCGCGTGCGGCAGGGCTGTGCCGCCGGGCTCGCGACGACCCGCACCTCGCTGGCGCCCGGACCGGCCCGCGCCGGAGCGGGCGGGAACGGACCGCGCGGAATAGGTCTTCACGAGGCCAGTGACGCTGACTGCCAGTATCTCGGCCACCTGGCGATCCTACGGATCCCGCGACGGCACCGGGGTTCTGGTCCCCGGCCCGATCGCGCGGACGCCCGTCCGAGCCGCCCGGCCGCGCCGGACGACGAGGGCCGCACGCACCGTCAGCTCCGCTGCTGGTGCGCCCGGGCCACCGGCATCCGACGCCGGGAGTGGCCGGCCGTGACCGGTTCACCCGGTTCCACCAGCGCGCCCCAGGCCCCCAGCCGCTCGTAGAGCGTCGTCGGGGTGGTGCTGTAGAGCCGGGACAGCGACTGCAGGTCCGAACGCCGCAGCCGCAGCACGTCCCGCGAGCTGTCCGAGCGAAGGACCTGCACGATCGCGATCCAGCGGCGCAACGGCCCGGTCCGCGTCGGCGGCAGCTTGCGCAGCCGGCGCAGGTCGATGACCAGCGGCGGGAGCGCCTCGACGTCGCGCCGTTCGGCAGCCGGCGGGACGAGCAGGGTAGCGGGCACGTCATACAGGTCGGCGAGCTCGACGAGCCGGTGCACCCGCAGCGTGCGGGAGCCTCGTTCGTAGGCACCGAGGGTTCCCGCGGTCCACCGGCCATGGGTGCGCTGCTGGACGTCCAGCAGCGACAGGCCACGCCGGTTACGCGCCGCGCGAAGCCGGCGCCCGAGCTCCAGGGCGTAGTCCGCCTCTGTCACGGTCTCCGTCCGGGTCAGGTGGTCAGGAGACGCCAACCGCCCCCCTGTGACAGCCTGTCAGGCATCGGTCCGTCAGGCAGCCGGTTCTCTCAAGAAGCCGCGAGGCAATGTGGCCCCGACGTGGTTCCACGAATGCAGGGCGCTACCCGTTTTCCGGTCATTTCGACTTGTCGGAGTCACTGGGTGACGGATTTAGGGCTCTTGCCGCAGTTGCCCGAGATGGGCGGCTGTCGATGGTCCGTCGTCCTGGAACCCGGGAAGGTGACGGTTCGTCAGCGACCGCCATGGCAGGTGGGCACATCCGGATGGTCCGGCGTCCTCACGGTGGCGGCGCCGGCATCGGGTCGTCCTCGGCGTGGTCGGCGTCCCAGTGCCGGGCGCGCGCGACGGCGTCCTGCCAGCGGCGGTAGTCCCTGTCGTGGCGGTAGTCCCTGTCGTGGCGGTCGTCCCTCTCGCGACCGCCGTCCTCTCCCCTCGGCCGGGTCGCCGGATGGTAGCGCCGTCCCGCGCGGCGCAGGCCGGCCAGGGCAGCCGGGTCGGGAAAGAAGCCGGTCGCGAGACCCGCGAGGTAGGCCGAGCCCAGCGCCGTGGTCTCGATGTCGGCAGGCACGTCGACGTCGACGCCGAGCACGTCGGCCTGGAACTGCATGAGCCACGGGTTGCGGGCGGCCCCGCCGTCGGCGCGCAGCTCGGTCACCGGATAGCCGGCCGCGGCCATCGCCTCGACGACGTCGCGCGTCCGGTAGGCGATGCCCTCGAGCACCGCGCGGGCCAGGTGCGCCCGGGTGGTGCCGCGGGTGATGCCGAGCAGCGTGCCACGGGCCCGCGGGTCCCAGTACGGCGCGCCGAGGCCGGCCAGCGCAGGGACGAAGTACACGCCGTCGTTGCCGGGAAGCGAGGCGGCGAGCTCCGCGGTCTGCGCCGCGTCCGTGATGATGCCGAGGGAGTCCCGCAGCCACTGCACCGCCGCGCCGGTGGACAGGATCGCCCCTTCCAGGGCGTAGCGGACGGGCTCACCGTCAAGCTGGTAGGCCGCGGTGCGCAGCAGCGCCGAGTGCGGCGGCGGTACCGTCGCGCCCGCGTTGACCAGGACGAACGAACCGGTGCCGTAGGTGTTCTTGGCCTGGCCGGGCTGCAGGCAGCCCTGGGCGAACAGTGCGGCCTGCTGGTCGCCGACGGCCGCGGCGACGGGGACCCGCACGCCGAGGAAGGCCGCCGGGTCGGTCGTCGCGTACACCCGGGAACTCGGTACCACGGTGGGCAGCAGCTCGGCGGGGACGCCGAACAGGTCGAGCAGGTCCGGCGCCCAGTCGGCCGCCGCCAGGTCGAGCAGCAGCGTCCGGGAGGCGTTGGTGACGTCGGTGATATGCGTGGCGCCGCCGGTCAGCCGCCAGATCAGCCACGAGTCGACCGTGCCGAAGGCGAGTTCGCCCCGGTGCGCGCGGCGGCGCAGCGCAGGCTCGCGGGTCAGGATCCACTCGATCTTCGTGGCGGAGAAGTACGGGTCGAGGACCAGGCCGGTTCGCGCCTGGACGGACTCGGCGTGGCCGTCGGCGGCGAGCTGCTCGCAGCGGGCGGCGGTGCGCCGGTCCTGCCAGACGATCGCCGGGTGCACCGGCGCCGAGGTCGACCGGTCCCAGACGACGGTCGTCTCCCGCTGGTTGGTGATGCCGAGCGCGGCGATGTCCGCCGGTCGCCGGCCGGCGTCGACGAGCGCCGCCGCGACGGTGTCGACGGCGCCGCGCCACAGCTCCTCGGGGTCCTGCTCGACCCAGCCGGGCCGGGGGAAGCGGGGATGCACCGCGGTGTGGCTGCGGCCGACGACGGTGGCGTCGGCGTCGAGCAGACAGACGGTGGTGCCCGTGGTGCCCTGGTCGATCGCCGCCACCACCGGGCCCCGCGCCGCTGCGGCCATCCCGTGCCTCCCGCCCCGCGGGCAGCCCGCGTCGTCGATCGCCCGGACGGCAGATCGCTGGACCGAGCATGGCGCACGGTGCGACGAAGTGCCGCCGTCGCACCCGTTCCGCCGGTCGCCGGTCGCGCGATGGCAGCACATGCCAACGAACCCTCCAGGGGGACCTGCCGGCTCGGTTTTTTCGTTCGGCATGGTGTCCGCTCTGTCCGTGCGGAGGGACCACGGCGATCATCATGACGGTGGTCTGGGCGGATCGTCCGCCCCGGCATCACCCACTGCCACGAGCTCGCGCCGGTTGTGCGTGGCTGAACCGCTACCTGACTCTTCGGCAGGGATAAATCGCACGCGGAGGCCGTTCAACGCGACGGGAAGCCTCTCTCCCACGCAACGCACCGGACATTCCGGACATCGGATAGTCACTCGCGGCGCCATAGGCGGCCGGTTGCTCCCCGCGGGCGGGTCGCGCTCGCGGCGGCCGTGACCGCCTGTGGTCGCTTCGGTTATCTGGTGGTAGCGGTGTGACGTCGCTGGCCGTCGCCGCGCCGCGCGTCGCGGGCGCGGTGCCGTCGCGGCGCGGTCGCGGCTGGGGCTGGGAGTGGCATTGGGTGGAGCCTCCTCTGACCAGCCGAAGATCCACGGAAAGTTGCCTAGCCGATGGTCGACAGGTCCACGGGGGAGCTCGGCGGGGTGGCTGCGGCCGGGGTGCGGAACTCGTTGAACGTGAGCTCGGTGGTGGAGCTGCCGGCCAGAGTGATCCGCACGGGGTACGCCGGCCCGGTGTTCGCCACGGTGAAGGTGGTGCCGTCGGACGCGGTGGCCCGCACGACCCGGGTGCCGTCGAGCTTGTCCTGGCGGACGCCGCCGGCCAGTCCGGCGAGGTAGCCGCGCAGCGAGTCGCTGTAGCGATCGAGGGTGAAGTAGCTGTACTTCGCGGCGTCCGTCGCGGCGAGGCGGACCCAGCGGTCGGCGAGCAGGCTGGCGGCGGCGTCGTCGCCGGTGGCCGTGTAGTACTCGCGGGACCGGCGGACGTACGTGTCGTTCTTGATCTTGATGAGCTGGGTCTCCTGGTCGTACTCCTCGACCGTGCCGCGGGTGGTGGTCGGCGACATCACCAGGTCGAAGTGGGCCGGGGCGTCGGACCTGGGGTCGGAGACCGCGCCGACGAGGTGCACGCCGGGTGTGCCGCGCAGGGCGGCCAGGGTCCGGGTACCGACCTCACCGGCGGGCAGGCGCTCCAGGCCGTTGGTCGGTCCACCGTTTCCCCCGTCGCTGCCCCCGTCGCAGGCCGCGGCGGCGAGGGTGACCAGCAGGCCGAGGACGAGCAGCGCTCGTGGGACCAGCGGAACTCGCGGGAACAGGCCGTGCCGTGGTCGAGCCCGCATCAGTCCGTCGCCTCCGGATCCCCAGGTCGTGGTCGTGCAGCCCGATAGTGCCGGACGCCCGATGGTGGGGAAAGTCTGGCAGTACCCGATCGGGGGTGGTCGATCGCCCGCCGCGGGTGGGTGGATGTTGTGCTGTGGGCGACCGCGGTGGGTCCGGCGGCGCCGCTGTGGCGCCGTCGTGGCCGAGCTGTCGCGGATGTGACGCGGATCAGGTGCTCAAGGGGGCCTGACAGGGGGGTCTCGGTTCGACCGCGTCCCGGAAATAGGGCACACTGGCGTTGTGAAAAACGACCACGATGCCTCGGGCGGGACGGCCGACGGCCGCACCCGCGACCGGGTCGTGCGTCGGCTGCTGGAAGGCGGATCGGCCACCGCGGCCGAACTGTCCCGACAGCTCGGCGTCTCCCCGGCCGGGATCCGCCGGCACCTCGACGCGATGGTGTCGGACGGCATTCTCACCCCCATCGAGACCCGCCCCCGCGGGCCGCGCGGGCGAGGCCGCCCGGCGAAGTGCTACGCGTTGACCGAGGCCGGCCACCAGGCCGGCCCGTCGGCCTACTCGGATCTCGCGGCCGGGGCGCTGAGCTTCCTGGCGGAGGTCGTCGGCCCGTCGGCGGTCAGCCAGTTCGCCGACAGCCGCGCCGCCGACCTGGAGCGGCGGGTGCGCTCCGCGGTCGTCGCCGCCGACCCGGCGGACCGCCCCGCGGCGCTGGCCGAGGCGATGACGGCGGCCGGGTACACGGCCAGCGTCTCCGAGCTGCCCACCGGGCTGCAGATCTGCCAGCACCACTGCCCGGTCCAGTTCGTCGCGGAGCGCTTCCCCGCGCTGTGCGACGCCGAGACGGCCGCGTTGTCCCGGGTGCTCGACACCCACGTGCAGCGCCTGGCGACGATCGCGCACGGCGACGGTGTCTGCACGACCCACATTCCCGCGGGCTCGCCCTCGGCTCCCGACGGGGCTGCCGCCGTCTCCCCGCCCGCGTCCACGAACTGTCCGCCATCCCCGTCTTCGGAGGGTTCCGCCCTATGACAACCTCTGCCGAGACCGCCCTTGAGGGCCTTGGTTCCTACCGGTTCGGATGGGCTGACACCGACGCCTACGCCGACGACGTGGAGCGTGGCCTTTCCGAGGCGGTCGTCCGTGGCATCTCGGCGAAGAAGTCCGAGCCGTCGTGGATGCTCGACCTGCGCCTGAAGGGTCTGCGCCTGTTCGAGCGCAAGCCGATGCCGACCTGGGGCGCGGACCTCTCGGGCATCGACTTCGACAACATCAAGTACTTCGTCCGCTCGACCGAGAAGCAGGCCGCCGAGTGGTCGGACCTGCCCGACGACATCAAGGCGACCTACGACCGCCTCGGCATCCCGGAGGCAGAGAAGCAGCGCCTCATCTCGGGCGTCGCCGCGCAGTACGAGTCCGAGGTCGTCTACCACAAGATCCGTGAGGACCTTGAGGAGCAGGGCGTCATCTTCCTGGACACCGACTCCGGCCTGCGCGAGCACCCGGAGCTGTTCCAGGAGTACTTCGGCTCGGTCATCCCGGTCGGGGACAACAAGTTCGCCGCGCTGAACACGTCGGTCTGGTCGGGTGGCTCGTTCATCTACGTGCCGCCGGGCGTGCAGGTGGAGATCCCGCTGCAGGCCTACTTCCGGATCAACACCGAGAACATGGGCCAGTTCGAGCGGACGCTGATCATCGTCGACGAGGGTGCCTACGTGCACTACGTCGAGGGTTGCACCGCGCCGGTCTACTCCTCGGACTCGCTGCACTCCGCGGTCGTCGAGATCGTGGTGAAGAAGAACGCCCGCTGCCGGTACACGACCATCCAGAACTGGTCGAACAACGTCTACAACCTGGTCACCAAGCGTGCCGCCTGCCACGAGGGCGCGACCATGGAGTGGATCGACGGCAACATCGGCTCCAAGGTCACGATGAAGTACCCGGCCGTGTGGATGCTCGGAGAGCACGCCAAGGGTGAGGTCCTCTCGATCGCCTTCGCCGGCCCCGGCCAGCACCAGGACGCCGGCGCGAAGATGGTGCACGCCGCGCCGCGCACCTCTTCGACGATCATCTCGAAGTCGGTCGCCCGCGGCGGTGGCCGCACGTCCTACCGCGGCCTCGTGCAGATCAACGAGGGCTCGACGTCGTCGAAGTCGACGGTGAAGTGCGACGCGCTGCTCGTCGACACGGTCAGCCGGTCGGACACCTACCCGTACATCGACGTGCGCGAGGACGACGCGTCCATCGGCCACGAGGCCAGCGTCTCCAAGGTCGGCGCGGACCAGCTCTTCTACCTGATGAGCCGCGGCCTGGCGGAGGAGGAGGCGATGGCGATGGTCGTGCGCGGCTTCGTCGAGCCCATCGCCCGCGAGCTGCCGATGGAATACGCGCTCGAACTCAACCGCCTCATCGAACTGCAGATGGAAGGTTCGGTCGGCTGATGGCCGTTATCGACGCCACCGGGCGACCCCCGGCGGCCTCCGGAGCCGTGCCCCGCCCGGTGCGATCACGCAGCCCGCTCGACCACCTGGTGCCCACCGGCCGCGAGGAGGCGTGGCGGTTCACCCCGCTGCGCCGGCTGCGCGGCCTGCCGTCGGGCCCCGACGCCGACGGCACCGTGTCGGTGTCGGTGCAGGCGCCGACCGGGGTCGCGGTCGAGCAGCTCGACCCGGCCGACCCGCGGGTCGGCCGGGTGCTCACCCCGGCCGACCGGGTCGCGGCGTTCGCCCTGGCCCGGGCCACCGACGTGACCGCCGTGACCATCCCGGCCGAGGCCGCCCTCACCGAGCCGGTGGTCATCCGCCTGCACGGCGAGAGCCCGCGCACCGGCGCCGGCGCGGCCGGCAGCGGTGTCGCCTACGGGCACGTGATCGTCGAGATCGGCCCGTTCGCGTCGGGCACCGTCGTGCTCGACCACACCGGCAGCGCCACCTACGCCGGCAACGTCGAGGTGTACGTCGGCCACGGTGCCTCGCTCACCGTCGTGTCCGTGCAGGACTGGGACGCCGACGCCGTGCACCTCGGCGCGCACGCCTACTCGGTCGGGCGGGACGCGAAGCTGCGCTCGTTCACCGTGACCCTCGGCGGCGAGCTCGTCCGGCTCAACCCGACCGTCGAGTACCGCGGCCCCGGCGGCGACGCCGAGCTCAACGGCGTGTTCTTCACCGACGCCGGGCAGCACCAGGAGCACCGACTGCTCGTCACCCACGAGGCGCGGTCCTGCCGCAGCCGGGTGACCTACAAGGGCGCGCTGCGCGGCGAGTCGGCGCACGCGGTGTGGATCGGCGACGTCGTCATCGGCGCCGACGCGGTCGACACCGACACCTACGAGCTCAACCGCAACCTGGTGCTCACCGACGGCGCCCGCGCCGACTCGGTGCCGAACCTGGAGATCCTCACCGGCGAGGTCGTCGGCGCCGGCCACGCCAGCGCCACCGGCCGTTTCGACGACGAGGCGCTGTTCTACCTGCAGTCCCGCGGCATCCCGCCGGCCGAGGCCCGCCGGCTGGTCGTGCACGGCTTCTTCGCCGAGGTCATCGACCGCATCGAGGTTCCGGACCTGCGCGAACGCATCATGACCGCGGTGTCCGCGCGGCTCGGCGAGCTGCCGGCGGACGCATGAGCACCGCCGCCGCGCCGCACCGGTACCGTGTCTGCGCCCTGAGCGAGCTCAGGGACGACACGGCGCTCGGCACCGAGCTCGACGGCGTGCCGGTGTGCGTCGTGCGCGTCGGCGAGAAGGTGTACGCGCTGCGCGACGAGTGCTCGCACGCCGACGTCCAGCTCTCCCAGGGCGAGGTCGAGGACGGCAAGATCGAGTGCTGGCTGCACGGGTCGCAGTTCGACCTGGCCAGCGGGGTGCCCCTGACGCTGCCCGCGATCGACCCGGTACCCACCTACCCAGTGACCATCGACGGCGACGACGTGTTCGTCGACGTCGCACATTCGACCCCGGAACGAGGGTGACCACAGCGGTGTCGACCTTGGAGATTCGTAACCTGCACGTGTCCGTGGACACGGAGGAGGGTCCGCGCGAGATCCTGCGCGGGGTCGACCTCACCGTCCGTAAGGGCGAGACCCACGCCATCATGGGCCCGAACGGGTCCGGCAAGTCCACGCTGTCGTACTCGATCGCCGGCCACCCGAAGTACAACGTCACCGACGGCAGCATCACGCTCGACGGCGAGGACGTCCTCGCCATGGGCGTCGACACCCGTGCCCGCGCCGGGATCTTCCTCGCGATGCAGTACCCGGTGGAGATCCCCGGGGTGTCGGTGTCGAACTTCCTGCGCTCCTCGGCCACGGCCGTGCGCGGCGAGGCGCCGAAGCTGCGCACGTGGGTCAAGGAGGTCAAGGCCGCCATGACCGCCCTGGAGATGGACCCGGCGTTCGCCGAGCGCGGCGTCAACGAGGGCTTCTCCGGCGGCGAGAAGAAGCGCCACGAGATCCTCCAGATGGCGCTGCTCAAGCCGAAGATCGCCGTGCTCGACGAGACCGACTCCGGCCTCGACGTCGACGCGCTGCGCATCGTCTCCGGCGGTGTCGAGGCCGTGCGCGCCCAGGGCGAGACGGGCATCCTGCTCATCACGCACTACACGCGCATCCTGCGGTACATCAAGCCCGAGTTCGTCCACGTGATGGCCGGTGGCCGGATCGTCGACGAGGGCGGCCCGGAACTCGCCGCCGTGCTCGAGGACTCCGGCTACGACCGTTACGTCAAGGGCGACGGCGCCGCCGTTCCGGTGGCGAAGGCGGGAGCGGTGTCATGACGCTGGCCGAGCCGCGGGCGGCCGGCGCCGCGGCGCCGGTGCTCGGATTCGACGTGGAGCAGGTGCGCAAGGACTTCCCGATCCTCGCCCGCACCGTGCACGACGACCTGCCGCTGGTCTACCTCGACAGTGCCGCGACCTCGCAGAAGCCGTACGCCGTCCTCGACGCCGAGCGTGCCTACTACGAGCTGCACAACGCCAACGTGCACCGCGGCATCCACGTCCTCGCCGAGGAGGCGACCGCGCTGTACGAGGCGACCCGGGACAAGGTCGCCGCGTTCATCGGCGCCACCGACCGGCGCGAGGTCGTCTTCACCAAGAACTCGACCGAGGCGCTCAACCTGGTCGCCTACGCGATGAGCAACGCCGAGACCACCGGCCCGGAGGCGGACCGCTTCCGGATCGGCCCCGGCGACGAGATCGTCGTCACCGAGATGGAGCACCACTCCAACCTGGTGCCCTGGCAGATGCTCGCCCGGCGCACCGGCGCCACCCTGCGCTGGATCGGCCTGACCGACGACGGCCGGCTGAACCTCGACAACCTGGACGCGGTCATCACCGACCGGTGCAAGGTCGTCTCGATGGTGCACCAGTCGAACATCCTCGGCACGATCAACCCGGTCGAGCGGATCGTCGCGCGGGCCCGCCAGGTCGGCGCCCTCACCGTGCTCGACGGCTCCCAGTCCGTGCCGCACTTCCCGGTTGACGTGGCGGAGCTCGGCGTCGACTTCCTCGCCTTCACCGGCCACAAGATGTGCGCGCCGACGGGTGTCGGGATCCTGTGGGGCCGCCTCGAGCTGCTCGAGGTCATGCCCCCGTTCCTCGGCGGCGGCGAGATGATCGAGATCGTCACGATGGAGGGCTCGACCTACGCGCCCCCGCCGCACCGGTTCGAGGCCGGCACCCCGATGATCAGCCAGGTCGTCGGGCTCGGTGCCGCCGTCGACTACCTCATCGGGCTCGGCATGCCGGCGATCGCCGCCCACGAGCACGCCGTCACCGCCTACGCGCTCGACGCGCTGGCGACCGTGCCCGGCCTGCGGATCATCGGCCCGCCGACGCCGGTGGACCGCGGTGGCGCGATCTCGTTCGTGCTCACGGACGACGATGGCCGCGGGATTCACCCGCACGACGTCGGGCAGATCCTGGATGAGCGCGGCATCGCCGTCCGCGTCGGCCACCACTGTGCGCGGCCGGTCTGCCTGCGCTTCAACGTGCCGGCGACGACCCGTGCGTCGTTCCACCTGTACACGACGACCGGCGAGGTCGACGCCCTGGTGGAAGGTCTGCACGGGGTGCGGAGGTTCTTCTCGAGGTGAAGCTCGATTCCATGTACCAGGAGATCATCCTGGACCACTATCGCAACCCGCTGCACCGCGGCCTGCGCGACCCGTTCGACGCCGAGGTGCACCACGTCAACCCGACCTGCGGCGACGAGGTCACCCTGCGGGTCAAGGTCACGGGCGGGGTCGTCGAGGACGTCTCGTACGAGAGCGAGGGCTGTTCGATCAGCCAGGCCTCGGCGAGCGTCATGAGCGACCTCGTCATCGGCAAGAAGATCGATGAGGCGCTGGAGCTCGAACGCGAGTTCCTGGCGCTGATGCAGTCACGGGGCACCGCCGAGGGCGACGAGGACCGCCTCGAGGACGCGGTGGCGTTCGCCGGGGTCTCGAAGTACCCGGCCAGGGTGAAATGCGCCCTGCTGTCCTGGATGGCCTGGAAGGACGCCACGGCCAAGGCCGTGGACCCGGCGTCCGCCGCGGCAGCGACCCCGGCGGCAGCGGCGCCCGCCGCCCTCGACGTACCTGAGCAGGAGAAGCCATGAGCGACGCGGTGACGGACACCGACACCCGCGCGGAGGCGGCCGAGGCCCCTCGGCCCGCGATGGACCCGGACCCGACGGGCCCGGCCGAGGCCGAGGCCGGCGCCGCCGGCGAGTCGCACGCCACCGTCGCCGAGCGCGCGGCCGGCCTGGAGCTCGCCGAGTTCGACGACATCGAGGAGGCGATGCGCGACGTCGTCGACCCCGAGCTGGGCATCAACGTCGTCGACCTCGGCCTCGTCTACGGCATCCACGTCGCCGACGACAACACGGTCACCCTCGACATGACGCTGACGTCCGCGGCCTGCCCGCTCACCGACGTCATCGAGGACCAGACCCGCTCCGCCCTCGTCGACGGCCCCGACGGCCTCGTCGCGGGTGTCACGATCAACTGGGTCTGGATGCCCCCGTGGGGCCCCGACAAGATCACCGACGACGGCCGCGAGCAGCTCCGCGCCCTCGGCTTCAACGTCTGACCCACGCTGGTCCGACGAGTCGGTCACCGAAAGCCGCCACCGGTCTGGCCGGAGCACCCCTCCGACCAGACCGGGCTTCGGCATGCCTCGGCAACGCCCGCGCGTGGTCTCATGGGATCTCCGAACGGACGTTGCGGCACCAGGTAGCACAAGGTGCTACCGTCGAGTGATGGACAGTCTGGAGATCACCCAGCGGGATCTGCGGGCGAGGTCGCGGGAGATCATGGACGCGGTGGAGCACGGGCAGTCCTTCACCGTCACCCGGGACGGTCGCCACATCGGCCAGCTCGTCCCCATCAGGCGCCGGCGCCGATTCATCCCGCGGCAGGAGTTCGCCGCGATGTCGCGCAACGCTCCCGACACTGATCTGGACTCCTTCCGCGCCGATCAGGATGCCACGGTCGACCCCGACGCCACCGGCGCGCATGAGCGGTGAACACCCGAGGCAGGGTCTGCTCGACACGAACATTCTGATTCTGCGCCGCTGGATCGATCCCGCTGAGCTTCCAGACGAGGTCGCCATCAGCGCGGTGACACTCGCCGAACTCTCCGCCGGGCCGCACGAAGTTCGACGAAACGATGAACAAGGCCGCTACGACGAACATGAGGAACGCGCCCGGCGCATGGAGACACTCCAGCGGGTCGAGAACGAGTTCGACCCGGTCCCGTTCGACGCCGAGGCGGCCCGCGCATACGGCCGCCTGTCCGCCGCTGTCGTTGCCGCCGGCCGCAAGCCACGCCGTCGCGTCGCGGACCTCATGATTGCCGCCACGGCGATCGCGGAAGGTCTGCCGTTGTTCACCACCAATCCCAGCGACTACGCCGGGCTGGAGAAGCTGGTGACCGTCATCCCGGTCACGCGGCCAGCGGTACCACGCGAAGGCACTTGATCTGATCCGCGGGACCGCTCGAGACCTCGATCCTCCGGGTTCGACACAATAGGGCCCATGAGTGAGAGCGAGTCGCGGCAGGAACGTTTCGACCGCGGGAAGCAGGTACTCGACGCCATCAACCCCGAGGTCGGCGAGAACATCCTCGGCTCCCTCGCCGACGTCGCCCCCGAGCTCGCGCACCAGGTCGTGGCCTGGGGGTTCGGCGAGATCTACGCCCGCCCCGAGCTTGAGCCACGCGACCGCCAACTCGTGACGCTCGGCATCCTGACGGCACTGGGTGGCTGCGAACCCCAGCTCGACGTGCACATCAACACAGCGCTGAACGTGGGGATCGCCCCGCAGCAGATCATCGAGGTGTTCCTGCACTCCGCCGCCTACTGCGGCTTCCCGCGCGCCCTCAACGCGGTCTTCGCCGCCAAGAAGGTCTTCACCGAACGCGGCCTGCTACCAGTTGCTCCGTAGTCACGATGGCTGGCTCGTGTGTTGGTCGACCGGAGCAAACGCCATGTTTCGCTCCAACGGAACAACATTCCCATGGCGTGCATGCGGCGGGCTTAGGGTGATGGTCACGGACTGCGTCAGGTGAGGAGTAACACCGTGATCCTGGTCGGGGACCTGGGGCAGCTTGTCGGCTGGGCACCCAGCGAGCAAGCGGGGGGGGGTCTGTAGATTTCGCAGGCGCCCGTCCATCGTCGGCCCGTGGCAACAGGGCCGGTGAGGCGTAGTGGCCTGGAAAGAATCAGACGCGCGCATGGCGGCGTACGACGTCCTGGCACGACTGGGTGTCGACCCGCCCGATCTCGAACTGCTCCGCTTCGGCGAGAACGCGCTGTATGCCTTCCCGCCGCGCCGCCTGGTGCTGCGGGTCGCGCGGCCCGGAACGTCGGCGGAGCATGTCGCGCGGACCATCGAGTTCGTCCGCCGCGTCGCCGCGCAGGGCATGGAGGTTCCGGAACCGACCACGGTGGCCGGCATCGACCAGCCGGTGGTGACGTCGACCGGGGTGGTGAGCCTGTGGGCGCTGTACGACATCGACCGGGACTGCCGGGTGAGCGCGGCGGAGCTCGGCGGGCTGCTTCGGCACTTTCATGACCTGGCCGCCCGGGAAAGCGCGCTCGTCGACGAGTGGGACCCGTTTGATCTGATCCGCCCACGGCTTGCCGCCGCGCGCCGGGACGGCATCGCCCGTGAGCTCACGGATCCGCTGGAATCGCTGCGCACGCGGCTTGAATCCGCCGTTCCCGCCGTGCGGTCGGTGCTTGGCAACGGCGTCATCCACTGCGACATGCACTACGGCAATGTCATGTGCCTGCCGGGGCATCGCCTGCTGCTCATCGACTATGACCAGGTCGCGCTCGGCCCGCGGGAATGGGATCTCGTCCCCAACCTGGTCACCTATCGCCGCTTCGGCATGTCGGACGCCGACTACGGAGCCTTCTGCGGCGCCTATGGCTACGACCTTCGGTCGTCGCCGCACGTGGACACGTTCGTGGCGCTGCGGGAACTCGGCATGGTGACCTGGCTGCTGCAGCAGTACGGCACGAGCGCCGCGATCGACGCCGAGATCGAGCTGCGCGTGCGCACCATAGCCGAGCCCGGCACGCGTGCCACCACCTGGAGCGCACGCTGACGCCGCCGGTCCCGCCCTTCGATCCCACGGTGGCGCGGACGACGCAGCGCATCTCCACCGTGATCGCCACCAACAGCGAGACGGCCGATTTTCTGCGGGCCGACGGACGACCGCCCACGGAGTTCCTGCGACTCGGACGGCTGGCGAAGTTCTATCTCGCGGCGCAGGCGCAGTTACCTCGGGTGCTGGCGTGCCGGGACCTCGATGCCGCCGCGCTGCGTTTCCGCCGGGGCGAGCGGACTTCGGCGACCGTGCGGCACGCGCGGGTGTGGTTGTTCGGCGCGCTGGCCGGGCCGGTGGTCGCGGTGCTGACCGTTGATATCGACGGCGAGCCCAGGACGCTGATCCCGTTCCTGGAGGACTGCCATTACGATCATGTCTCGATCGGCACGTTGTCGCTGGCGGCGTATGTCGGCGGGCTTCTCGACGAGCAGCGGCTGCCGCTGCGGAAACCGGCGGCGTTCGAGCTCTCGCCCCAGCGCCATCAGATGGTCTTCACCGCCGCGGCGGTACCCGAGGACACGATTCAACGGATCATCTACCGGGCGGATCTGGCGTACGACCCGGAGCACTCGTCGATCCAGTTCCCGGCCGAGCTGAACCGGCGGCCGACCAGCACGGCGGCCGTCGGCGCCTACGTGTCCGTGCTGGCCGTGCAGCAGGACTACATCGAGAACTGCGCGCTGCTGTCCGCCGTCCAGATCGTCGCGGCGGTCTGCAAGGTCCGCGAGATCAGCCAGGCGGCGCACGACGGACTTCGCCGCGCACGTGACCTGTCCGCCGGGCGGGAGAGCCTCGCCACCAACACCCGCCGGGCGGAACTCGCCCGCCTGCGCGAATCCACGGCCGACCAGGAACTGCAGCTCACCTTCGGGGTCGAGGCCGCCTGCGAGATAGGACTGCTCGTCCCCGCGCTGCGGGTGGAGAGCTTCCACCGCCAGCTCGTGTCGTGCACCCGGCTGGCCGAGAACGTCGCCACCGTGTCCTCGATGCTGGCACGCGCCTCGTCGGTACTGGGCGCCGAAGAGGCATCGCAGGCGTCACTGGACGCCCAGAAGGAGGATCTGCGCCGGCTGCGGTACGGGGTCGCGGCCGGTCTGCTCTCGGTGGTCACGATCCCCGTCGGCATTGTCCTGAGCTTCTTCGGCGGGTCGTATCGCGAGGTGGACGGACGACGATCGCTCTTCGACTGGTCGCACTACTACGGCGTGTACCTCTCGGCACTCGGACTCGTCTGGGCCGCCGTGGCGGTCTTCGCCTTCCTCTTCTGGCGGGAACGCAGACTCCTCCAACGCCACCGCCCGTAGAACGCCGCCCCGACTGGCCGCAGCAGGGCGACCATGACGGTACTTTGGGTGGCGATGGCCCGCGACCTGACCTCCGATGGTGAGGATCAGCCGCGTCCCGTCGCGCCTCCACAGCCAGCGTCGGGCACATTCTCGGTCGAGGCGAAAATGGCCCGGCTGGAACGGAGCGCGACGTCGTTTCCAGAGCAGGCAGTGGAGAGCGATGGTGCGCCGAGGGATTCCGGCGGATCAGTGGAGGCGGCCGGCCCTCATGACGAGGCATCGGTGTCTCCTGAGCGTCGGGCTGCTGTAGTCGCTCAGGTATCTCCGGCGTCCTTGGAACGCAAGCTCGCTCTCCTGGAGGAGGCCGTGGCGCGGACCCGGGAGGACCGGGTACCGTCATTCCCGCCGCGGCCCGTCGACGGGCCTCCCAAGGCCGACGACGCGAGGCCGTCGGTGGTATCAGTGGATGCGCCGTCGTCCGGTACTGAGTTGTCATCGTTTCGGTGGTGGCGGCGACCGCCGGATGACCACGGCACGGGGCAGGAACCAGCTGTCGCGTCCGGCCCTGAGCGGGCATCCGCCGGGGGCGTCCGGGAGGCAACGGACAACCGCTCCGCGACGATGACACAGAAGGACTTCTGGCAGCGGCATCCTGCCGACTACATCCCACCGGATCGCGACATTCCTGGTCCGGAAGTGAACGGGCGCTTTCAGGACCCGAGAGGATGGATCAGGGAGATCAACCCCGAGCGGTTCACGCCTGGCCGCGACGTGAACTGTGGTGAGTGCGCCCGGGCGACCGAGCTCAGCTGGCGGGGTGTTCCGGCGGTGTCGGCCAGGAACGGCGATCCGATCAGGTTCGGCGAACCCGCTGAGCGTATGGAGGAGTGGTCGCGCAAGCAGCTCGATCCCATGGGCCTGGACGACATTGAAGCGACCCTGCAGGAGGCGGGCCCAGGCGCCTCGGCACTGGTAGCCGTCTCCTGGAAGCGCGGCGGCGCGCACTGGTTCAACGCGGTTAATCACGAAGGGGAGGTCCTGGTGCTGGACGGTCAGCGTGGGAGCGTCGAGCGATGGCCCCCGAGCCGGGGGATCAGCCGATTCGACGAGAGCGCTATCCAGAGATCCTTCGCTATCATCTTTGGCCCAGAAGTGTCAGACGGTAGAGGTGTGCATGATTGACGAGAGTGCCGCTTCGGCGGTGGCAACCGAGCTGTTGGGACGCCCTCAGGATGATTCGGATCGACCGTGGTCGCTGGAAGAATTTCCCGAGGGCTGGCTGATAGTCGACATGTCGAAACTGATCGGAGCGCTAGCGACGGTCATCGAACGTTCCAGTGGAAGGATAATGCACTTTCCGTCCAGTATAGCTCCAGATTATATTATAGAAGAGTATGGTTCGGTCGTGGCGGAGGGATGGGAAGGGACCGTTTCCGACTTTCGGCGCTGACTGGCTGATGTGGGCGGAGGCCGCCTCTTCGGGACTGCGAATGCCGGCTCGACGTGCGCATCAACACCGGGCTGAAGGTGGGCTGCCGTCGGCCGGGTGTGGTTGTGGATGGCCGCTGTGGAGCCGGTGCCGCTAGCATGGCGGTGTGGCGTTCGAACGGATCACCGCCGACCCCGGCCAGATGGGCGGCCTGCCCTGCATCAGGGGGATGCGGGTCACAGTCAGCGCTGTGGTCGGGCAGCTCGCGGCTGGTCGCACCATCGATGATGTCCTTGCGGACTACCCCTATCTCGAGCGTGCCGATGTGCTCGCCGCGTTGGAGTACGCCGCCGCAGCGGTGAGCGAACGTGAGCTGCCACTTGCTGAACCCGCGTGAGGGTTCTGGTCGACGCCAACCTGTCCCCACGGGTGGCCGTTGCCCTGCAGAAGGACGGCTACGATTCCTGTCACGTCACCGATGTTGGGTTAGGCACGGCCAGCGACGTCGATATTGTCGACTGGGCCACGGAGAACGAGCACGTCATCGTGTCCAGTGACAGTGATTTCGGTGTGATTCTCGCGCGGGAACGCAGGAAAGCGCCGTCCTTCGTGCTGCTGCGGCACCTGAACGATCTGACGCCCGACCAGCAGGCAGACCTGCTGGTCGCCAATCTCCCGCAGACAGAAGGCGAACTACTCGCAGGCGCAGTCGTGACGCTCCTGCGGGACCGGGTGCGGGTCCGCTCCCTGCCCTTCAGCCTCGGGTGATGTTTCCGCCTGCCAGATCCAGGAAACGGATGTCCGCACCGCCGGTGCGGCGCTGAGGCCCGCTCGGCGGATGCTCGCGTTCGTCAGCGGCTGGTGGTCATCCGACGGTGGAGGGTCGGTTGTCGGTCGCGCCGAGCAGGAACGGGCTTGGCTGGCCGTGCCAGAAGATGGCCAGGTCGTCGCGGGCGCGGGTGGCGGCGACGAACAGCAGGGAACGATCGCGGGCGCGTTCTCGCTGGTAGCGCCGTGCGTCGAGGTCCTTAGCCGAGGGGGATGCGGTGACGGAGGAGGGGGAATCCGGCGCGGCCGTGCATCTGGCGCATGATCCGTTTGGTTTTGGTGTTGATGCCTTCGGTTCCGCCGTTGTGGTGGGGCATGGCCGCCGACCTGGCGGACCTCGTCCGGGACTGGCCGGTAGGGGCCATCGCGGAACGACGACTCGACGCGGTGACTATCCGCCGCTTGGCCGCGTTTGCGAAACCGACCGTTGAGGTGCGCCTGGACCAGTGACCCTGCGCTGGCCATCCCCTTGCGGGCATTGGGAGCTCGGGCTGTGGAGACCGCAGGGGCCACGCTGCTGCCTCCGCGGTGCGACGTAGGCTGATCAGCCATGCCGGCGCAATCACTGCGGGACCTTGTCGAACCGGGCTGGGCGCAGGCCCTCGAACCGGTGGCCGGGCAGATCACGGCCATGGGTGAGTTCCTGCGCACCGAGATCGCGGCGGGTCGCACCTACCTGCCGGCGGGCCCGCACGTGCTGCGGGCCTTCCAGCAGCCGTTCGACGAGGTGCGGGTGCTGATCGTCGGGCAGGATCCCTATCCGACGCCGGGCATGGCCATCGGTTACAGCTTCGCGGTGGCTCCGGAGGTACGCAGGCTGCCGGGCAGTCTGCTCAACATCTTCCAGGAGCTGTGCGCGGACACCGGCGTGCCGAGGCCCTCCAACGGCGACCTGACCCCCTGGACGAGCCAGGGCGTGCTGCTGCTGAACAGGGCGTTGACGACGGCGCCGCGCCAGCCCGGCGCGCACCGCAACAAGGGCTGGGAGCAGATCACCGAGCAGGCGATCCGGGCGCTGGCCGCGCGGGGCAAGCCGCTGGTGGCCATCCTGTGGGGCGCCGACGCGCGCAGCCTGCGCCCCTTCCTGGACGGCACGGCGACGATCGAGTCCGCCCACCCGTCGCCGCGTTCGGCGGACCGCGGCTTCTTCGGGTCCCGACCGTTCAGCCGGGCCAACGACCTCCTGCTCCGCCAGGGCGCCCAGCCCGTCGACTGGACCCTGTCCTGACGGCCGCGGGCCGGCAGCGGAGGGGAGACAGCGGCGCCGCGGTGGCACCGCCGCAGGCCACGCCTGCGGGTGACGGTTATTGACCTGGGCGCACCGAGCCGCAACCGGGTTGACCGGACACGGTGTCGTGCTCGAAGGGCAGTGCGTCGAGCGCGGTGGGCGTGGCGGTCCTGCTCCGCAGGGACACGAGCCGTTCGCCGTCGAACCGGTAGTACGTCAGCGTGACCGCGTAGACGTTGGGCCCGTTGCTCGGTCCGGCGGCGGTCGCGAGCGCGGCGCCCGGTGAGCTGGCGGGCCGGCAGGACCAGGAGGTGACGTACCCGGTCGAGCCGCCGTAGGGCAGGGTCGCCGGTTGGCCGTTGAGCGTGACCTGCCGCAGGTGACCTGCGACGTACCTGAGCACGGTCGTGATCTGCTGCGAGGCCGCCTGGTCGAGCTGGACGAACACCTCCGCGTGCCCGTCGGAGTCCGCGTCGGCGGCGCCGAGGACGCGTACGCCCGCGCCATGACCGGCCCGCACGGTGACGCTGTCGGATCCGCCACCGGAGTAGCGGGCGGTGAGTCGCTGTCCGTCGGTGACGCTCAGGGTGTCGGACCGACCGTCACCGTCCACGTCACCATCGGGCGCAGGACGGGTCGCGGGTGGCGATCCGGGTGGAGTGGAAGGCCCGCCACCATGCTGGGAGGGGCTGGTCGAGACCGGGCCCCGTGTGGCCGGTTCTGTCACGGACGGTTCTGTCACGGCCGGCTTCGTCGGCTGCACCGTGACGTCCCCGGCCGACGCTGGTGATCCCGTGCTGGCGCCGCAGCCCGCCAGGGCGAGAACGCCGGTGACGACGAACGTGGGGGCAAGCCGGCGGGAGAGCAGCAGAAGAAACGGCATGGCGAACTCCTCGGAGAGACAGCGCGGGCACCGGTGGCGGGGTGCGACGGTCGTCGAGGGTCTCGACGCCGAGCACGGCGGGGCATGGGCCGGAATGCATCGGCACCCTGTGATCGCACCACGCGCGGTGGTTCGCCGGCCTGCGCAGTCGCGTACGAAACATGACGGCCGCACGACACCCACCTGCAGAAAGCGGCTGGTCGGACTGCGATGGACATAACCTTGTCGCGAACCGCCGGGTAGTGGATTCGGTGTTCCACGCGGCCGCGTCGTGTGCCGCTTGCGGGCCGCCGCAGGAAAGGGCTCCGACTGTCCGGCCGGATGTGCGGGGTCTGTCGAAATCCTGGTGATTCCCGACGTCGGCCTGCGCCGGAAAGTGGTCGTCCTTGTTGCGAGCCGGCATGACGGTCAAGGTCGTGCCCGCGTGATCGACCCCGGGCGGGACGGCGCCACGGGCACGGCTCGCCGCGCCGAGGCCGCCGGACCAGCCCACGTGCGGATCGGCGAGACCGAGAACGTTGCGGCCACGGGAGCTGACGTCTCGCGCGTCTTCGGCGCCGGGCTCGGCGACCATCGGCGTCCGCCTTGGCAACATCCACCTGAACGACGCGTGACAGCTCGGGGGTGGCTGCGGGGATGCCTACGGCGGGGCGTCACCAGGGCGTAGCCCGGGTGGGGCGCGGGTGGACACCGGCGGCGATACCGGCATGGCGAACTTGTAGTGTCGCAAGTGGCGACCAGCGGTGAGGTGGGACATCCCGTGGAAACCGGGTCGGTACGGGGAGGTTCCCGCCGGCAAGGGGGGTACGAAGCCGCAGGTCGTCGTCCTATCGCGCCGTGGAGACAGGAGCCGTCCGTGCCGAGCCCACGGGTTCTCGGACTGGTACTGGCCGGGGGGGCCGGCAAGCGGCTTGCGCCGCTGACGGCTGACCGGGCGAAGCCCGCCGTTCCCTTCGGTGGCCTGTACCGGTTGATCGACTTCGTACTGTCCAACCTGGTCAACGGCGGCTATCTGCGGATCGCCGTGCTGACTCAGTACAAGAGCCACAGCCTTGACCGGCACATCACCACGACCTGGCGGATGAGCAACCTGCTGGGCAACTACATCACCCCGGTGCCGGCGCAGCAGCGCCTCGGGCCGCAGTGGTTCGCCGGCAGCGCCGACGCCATCCACCAGTCCCTGAACCTGGTCTACGACGAGGATCCCGACATCGTCGTCGTCTTCGGCGCCGACCACGTGTACCGGATGGACCCGCGGCAGATGGTCGCCCAGCACCTGGAGTCGGGCGCCGGGGTCACCGTCGCCGGTCTGCGGGTGCCGCGCGCCGACGCCAGCGCCTTCGGCGTGATCCAGACGGCGCGGGACGGCCGGACCATCGAGGCGTTCCTCGAGAAGCCCGCGGATCCGCCCGGCCTTGCGGACAGCCCCGACGAGTCGTTCGCGTCGATGGGCAACTACGTGTTCTCCACCGACGCTCTCATCGACGCGCTGCGCAAGGATGCCGTCGACGAGGACAGCCGCCACGACATGGGCGGCGACATCATCCCGATGCTGGTCGCGCAGCGGGCCGCCGCAGTCTACGACTTCTCGGCCAACGACGTGCCGGGCACCACCGAGCGCGACCACGGCTACTGGCGCGATGTCGGCACCATCGACTCCTACTTCGACGCGCAGATGGACCTGTGCGCGCTCGACCCGGTGTTCAACCTGTACAACCGCGAATGGCCGATCCTCACGAGCGTGCCGTCGCTGCCGCCGGCGAAGTTCGTGCACGCCGATCCGGCGCGTACCGGCTGCGCGATGAACAGCATCGTCAGCAACGGCGTGATCATCTCCGGCGGTACGGTGCGCTCGTCGGTGCTCTCGCCGGGCGTGCGGGTGCACTCGTGGTCCGAGGTCGACCGCGCGGTGATCCTGGACAACGCGGCGGTCGGCGGCGGCGCGGTGGTCCGGGACGCGATCCTGGACAAGAACGTCCGAGTCCTGCCGGGCGTCCAGGTCGGCGTGGACAAGGCCCGCGACCGCGCCCGCGGATTCACCGTCAGCGAGCAGGGCATCACTGTGGTCGGCAAGGGCGTCACCGTCACCGAGTAGGCCGCGTTCCCCGGCACACCGGGGATCAACCTGGCCTGCCGGACCCGTCCACCTGTTCAACCCGTCCCGTCCGTCCCGTCGATGGAGAGATGCCGTTCATGCGCGTCGCGCTGCTCACCCGCGAGTTCCCCCCGGACGTCTACGGCGGGGCGGGAGTGCACGTCGAGTACCTGGCCCGGGAGCTCGCCCGGCTGGTCGAGCTCACCGTCCACCGTGAGGGTCGCGGGCCGACGGCACTCGCGGCGGCAGTCGAGGCCGGCGTCGGGTACGGCGCTGGCAGCGCCGGGGGTGGGGCGGTGGTCGAGGTCGCCCCGGCCCCGGGCACGGCCGCCATCAGCGCGCACCGGCCGTGGGCGGCGCTCGACGGGGCGAACGACGCGCTGCGGACCGTCTCGATGGACCTGTCGATGGCCGCGGCGGCCGTCGGCGCCGACGTGATCCACTCGCACACCTGGTACGCGAATCTCGGCGGGCACCTCGCCGCGCTGCTCGGCGGCGTGCCGCACGTGATGACCTCGCACTCGCTCGAACCGCACCGGCCGTGGAAGGCCGAGCAGCTCGGCGGCGGCTACCGGCTGTCGTCGTGGGCCGAGCGGATCGCCATCGAGTCGGCGGCGGCGGTCGTCGCGGTCAGCGCCGGGATGCGCGCGGACATCCTCGACGCCTATCCGGCGGTCGACCCGGCGCGGGTGCACGTGATCCGCAACGGCATCGACACCGAGGAGTACCACCCGGACCCGGCCACCGACGTGCTGGAGAAGTACGGCATCGAGCCCGAGCGCCCGACGGTGATCTTCGTCGGGCGGATCACCCGGCAGAAGGGCCTGCCGGTGCTGCTGCGCGCGGCGGCCTCGATCGACCGCCGCGCCCAGCTCGTGCTCTGCGCCGGCGCCCCCGACACCCCCGAGCTGCTCGCGGAGACGTCGAAGCTGGTCGACGGCCTGCGTGCCGAGCGCGACGGCGTCGTCTGGCTCGACGGCATGCTCCCCAAGCCCGAGGTCATCCAGCTGCTCAGCCACGCCACCGTGTTCGTCTGCCCGTCGGTCTACGAGCCGCTGGGCATCGTGAACCTGGAGGCGATGGCCTGCGGCACCGCCGTCGTGGCCTCCCGCGTCGGCGGCATCCCCGAGGTCGTCGACGACGGCACCACCGGCCTGCTCGTCCCCCCGGACGACCCTCGCGCGCTCGCCGACGCCGTCAACACCGTGCTCGCCGACCCGGGCCGGGGGGGGCGGGGGGCGGGGCGGCCGCCCCCCCCCCCGCGACCGCGCCGTGCACGAGTTCGGCTGGGCCGCCGTCGCCGACCGCACCGCAGCCCTGTACGCCTCCGTCGCGGGCGGCTGACGCGCGCGTACCGACGGACGGCGCAGCGAAGCCCGATCTCAGCTCAGGATGGGCCGCCGGCGACCGGCACCTCGTCACCTGACTCCACGACCCTGGCGTAGTTCTCGCGAATCCGAACTGGCGGGATATAGGAGGGAAAGTACTTGATTTTTCCTGAGGAGCGCTCTATCACCTTGGCTGCGCCCCCTCTGCCGGGGAGGTCCTCTCGGATCAGCCAGCCCTCGGGGAATTCGACCAGGCGCCACGGCTTCTCCGCATCGTCTCGCGGGCGGCCAAGATGCTCGGTCGCGAGGGAGAAAGCGGTGGATTCATCAATCATGCTGGCTCCTCAGGTAAGTCGTCCATCCGAGTCGAAGTGGATGGCCAGAGACTCACTGACAATGCTCTCATCGTAGCCGCTCACGCGTTCGGTGGGAGGCCATCGCTCCACGGTCCCCTGCTGACCATCGACCGCGAGAACCTCGCCGTGATAGTTCACGGCATTGAACCAGTGCCCGCCACCGTCCTCCTGCCAGCCCACCGCAACCAGCGCAGATGCGCCATGGCCATCCTCTGTCAGCCTGGCTTCGACCTGGTCGAAACTCTGTGGTCGCAAATTTGTTCTCGACCATTCCTCCATGCGTTCATCATGTTCCCCTGGTCGCTCGGGATAACCGTAGGCGGCGGACACGGCTGGAAACCCGCGCCAGCTGAGTTCAGTCGCTCGCGTGCATTCACCGCAGTTGTTTTTTCGACCCGGAGCGTGAGCGTCGGGGTTGACATCGGCGACCCAGTCGCGGGGGTCTCGGAAGGGAGTGGGCGCGTCTGGCTTCCGGACCTCACGGCCGGGTGGGATGTACTCCTCCGGATGATGGCGCCAGAACTCTGTCTGGGTCATCGTCCGGGGTGAGTCGGTGCTTTCCCGTTCAACGGGTTCCGCCGACGGTGCGGCGGCCTGGTCGAGGAGCGCGAGTTTGCGTTCCAGCGGTGTTTCCGGTCGAGTCTCGCCCCCCGAGGGTTGGCGCTCCACCGGAACCGGCGGCTCGTCGCGGCGCCGCGCCCAGCGGATGAGGGCGTCGAACCTGTCGGACGGCGCCGCCCGTTGGTCACCTTCATCGAAGCCGTGTCCGCCGCCATCCCGATGGGTGTCGTCCTGGCCGTTGCTGTCGCGGAACCGGAGTGCGGCCCGGTCGAGGGCGTCCAACTTCGACTCGAGCCGTGATTCCTCCGGGTGTGCGCGGGGCGGAGCCGGTGGCTGCGGTTGGTCCGGGCCGCTCGCGGGGTGATCACGAACCATCGGCGCTCACCGTGCCAGTATCGTCACCCCTTGCCGTCTTAGCCACCGATATCCGCAAGCTCCGCGCCCCAGGACCGCCCCGCTGGGAGGCGCTCGCCGGCAGGTTCAGGTTGCCAGGCCTGTCTGCCCGCCGATGACCTCGCCGAGTGTCCAGGCGATGATCGCGAGCCGCAGCCACCTGGTCGAGCTGGGCGACCTCGGTGCGATCCTGGATCTGGTGTCCGCCGGGGCCGGCGCGGGTCCTGCCAGGGCGCCGCGGGGTCAGCTCTGCCAGGCGGTCTCGGCGACGGGGGAGCGGCCGAGCAGCGGGCGCCACCAGGACTCGTTCTCCTTGTACCAGTGGATCGTCGAGCGCATGCCCTCGGTGAAGTCGATCAGCGGGGACCAGCCCAGCTCGGTCCGCAGCTTGGTGGAGTCCAGCAGGTAGCGGCGGTCGTGGGACGGGCGGTCGGGCACGATCGTCTTCAGCGACGCAGGCAGGCCGAGTTCGGCGAGCACCGTGTCGGCGATCGTCTCGATGTCGGCCTCCACGCCGGAGCCGACATGGTAGGTCTCCCCGACGCGGCCGCGGTCGAGCACGGCGTCGATCGCCCGGCAGTGGTCCATGACGTGCAGCCACTCGCGGCGGTTCGTCGTCGACGCGTACAGGGGGAGCTGCTCACCCTGCAACGCCCGGGTCACGAACAGCGGAATGACCTTCTCGGGGAACTGGTACGGCCCGTAGTTGTTCGAGCAGTTCGTGATCGTCACGGGCAGGTCGTAGGTGAAGCCGTAGGCGCGCACCGCGTGGTCGGAGCCGGCCTTCGCCGCGTTGTACGGGGTGCGCGGCAGGTAGGGGGCGTCCTCGGTGAAGGCGCCGGGGTCGTTGAGGTCCATGTCGCCGTAGACCTCGCAGGTGGAGATCTGGTGGAAGCGGGCGACGCCGACGGTCCGGGCGGCCTCCAGCAGCGTCTGGGTGCCCATCACGTTCGTCGAGAAGAAGTCGCCGGGGCGCAGGATCGCCAGGCTGTTGTGGGACTCGGCGGCGAAGTTCACCACCACGTCCACCGAGTTCTCCCGCAGCGTGGACTCGACGAGCTCGCGGTCGCGGATGTCGCCGTGGACGAACGCGATGCGGTCCTCGACGTCCGTGAGGTTCTCCCGGCAACCCGCGTAGGTCAGCGCGTCGAACGCCACGACGGCGTCCGCGGGGTGCCGCTCGCGCCAGTAGCGGACGAAGTTCGACCCGATGAACCCGGCGGCTCCGGTCACCAGCAACGTCGACATCGTGCGGCCTTTCGGTCGGCCCGCGTGCATCGGCGCACGCCGGGATGGACGGTCGGGGAAGACCTGGGACGGACATCGTCCCGCGTCCGGGGGACGGGCGGGTCAGGCCCCCGCCCACCGCGCGTCGCGCCGCGTGGACGACCCGGGCCTCGGGGCGCCGACCAGGCCACGGATGGCGTGGCCACGGCACCTCACGGGACCCCCGGCAGCACACTCTGCCGGCTGAAGCCCGCGGACCTGGGCCTCTTACGTCATGCGGAAGTAACAACGAGACCTTACGCTCTGGCCCGTGGCGGACCTGTTCGAGGGCTATCCGGCGGAAGCGGCGGCGACCGCGGCCTGGGACGAGGTGTTCGAGGCATCGGACACTCCGCGTGAGGTGTACGCCGCTCTCTACGATGCTTTGCAACCGTTGACCAGCGCGGACCTCGCGGCCCGCAAGGTCGCCCTCGACCGGGCGTTCCGGGACGCGGGCATCACGTTCAACCTGTTCGGCGAGGAACGGCCGTTCCCGCTGGACCTCGTGCCCCGGCTGATCTCCGACGGGGAATGGTCGGTGATCGAGCGGGGCGTGACCCAGCGGGTCCTGGCGCTCGAGGCGTTCCTCGCCGACATCTACGGCCCGGCCGAGGTCCTCGCGGACGGCGTCGTGCCGCGCCGGCTGGTGCTGACCAGCGCGCACTTCCACCGCGCGGCGCACGGCATCGACCCGCCGAACGGGGTGCGGGCGCAGGTGTCCGGCATCGACCTCGTCCGGGACGAGGCCGGCGGCTTCCGGGTGCTGGAGGACAACGTCCGGGTGCCGTCCGGGGTCAGCTACGTCATCGAGAACCGGCGGGCGATGACCCGGGTGTTCCCGGAGCTGTTCGCGACCCACCGGGTGCGCCCCGTCGCCGACTACGCCACCCACCTGCTGCACGCGCTGCGCGCCGCGGCGCCGCCGGAGATCGCCGACCCGACGGTCGTCGTGCTCACCCCGGGCGTCTACAACGCCGCGTACTTCGAGCACGCGCTGCTCGCCCGGCAGATGGGCGTGGAGCTGGTCGAGGGCCGGGACCTGTCGGTCCGCAACAACAAGGTGACGATGCGCACCACCGAGGGCGACCAGCCGGTGCACGTCGTCTACCGCCGGGTGGATGACGACTGGCTCGACCCGGTGCACTTCCGGCCCGAGTCGGGGGTCGGCGCGGCCGGTCTCGTCAACGCCGCCCGTGCCGGCAACGTGACGATCGCGAACGCCATCGGCAACGGTGTCGCCGACGACAAGCTGATGTACACCTACGTCCCCGAGCTGATCCGGTACTACCTCGGCGAGGAGCCGATCCTGGCGAACGTCGACACCTACCGGCTGGAGGATCCCGACCAGCGCGCCCACGTCCTCGACCGGCTGGACTCGCTGGTGGTCAAGCCCGTCGACGGCTCGGGCGGCAAGGGCATCGTGATCGGCCCGCAGGCCAGCGACCGTGAGCTCGCCGAGCTGCGGGCCCGGGTCTGTGCCGATCCCCGGGGCTGGATCGCCCAGCCGGTGGTGCGCCTGTCGACGTCGCCGACCCTCGTCGACGACCGGCTCGGTCCCCGGCACGTCGACCTGCGCCCGTTCGCCGTGAACGACGGCAGCCGGATCTGGGTGCTGCCCGGCGGGCTGACCCGGGTCGCGCTGCCGCGCGGCAGCCTGGTCGTCAACTCCAGCCAGGGCGGCGGGTCCAAGGACACCTGGGTGCTCGCCGCCGAACGCACCGGTCAGGAGCCGGGGCTGCTGCTGGGCCGGGCGTCCGGTGCCGCGGCCCGCCCTGCGAGCGGGCCGGACCATGGTCCCGTCTCCTCCTCCGACCAACAACAGCAACAACAGCAACAACAGCAACAACAGCAGCAACAGCACCAGTCCGACCCGCCGTCGGCGGACCCGACAGTGGCGGGCCCAGCCGCCGGGAGCGCGCCATGCTGAGCCGGATCGCCGAGTCGCTGTTCTGGATCGGCCGGTACGCGGAGCGGGCCGAGTCCACCGCCCGCATCCTCGACGTGCACGTCCACCGGGTGCTGGAGGATCCGTGGCTGGACGGAGCGTCCGCCGGCCGCGAGCTGCTCGCGGCGATGGGCCAGCCCGCGGAGTCCGGCCAGCGGGTGGACTCCCGGCAGGTCCTCGAGATCCTCGCCTACGATCCGGTGCGGCCGTTCAGCATCACCGGGGCGCTGTCCTCGGCGCGGGAGAACGCCCGCGGCGCCCGGGTGGTCGTCTCCAGCGACGTCTGGGAGTGCCTCAACGCCACCTGGAACGACCTTCCGCATACGGAGGAGCTGGCCCGCCGCCTCGGCCCGCACGTGTTCTTCCGCTACGTGCGGGAACGCACCGCGATGCTCGCCGGTCTGGTCGACGCCACCCTCGCCCGCGATGACGGCTGGCGGTTCCTCGTGCTCGGCCGCAGCCTGGAGCGGGTCGACATGACCTCGCGGCTGCTGTCGTCGAGCATCAGCGACCACCCGCACTCGCAGAGCTGGATCAGCCTGTTGCGCTCCTGCGGCGCGCACGAGGCCTACCTGCGGACCTACCGCCGCGCGGTCGACGCCTCCCGGGTCGCGGAGTTCCTGCTGCTCGACCGGCTCTTCCCGCGCTCGGTGTACTGGTCGCTGGCACTGGCCGAGCAGATCCTCGCCGAGCTCGACGGCGGCCGCGGACGCGCCCGGTCCACCGTCGACGACGCCGCCCGGCGGATCGTCGGGCGCACCCGCACCGACCTCGAGTTCCACAGCGTCGACGACCTCGTCGCCGACATGCCGGACCTGCTGTCCGCCCTGCAGAGCACCTGCTCGTCGGTCAGCGGCGAGGTCACCGCCCGTTACTTCGCCCGCGACGCCCCCCGATCCTGGGCGATGGAGGTGCCGGCATGAGCGCGACGCCCCGCCTGACCCGCCCGGCGAGCCCCACCCGGGTGACCCGCCCCGCCCGGCGCCCCACCGGCGCCGGGGTGGCCCGCTGGCGCCGGGACACCCCGGCCTACCGGCGCGGCCGGCCCGCGAGCCCGTGGCGGTCCGTCGGCCCCACCCGGCCGACCCCGTCCACCCGAGGGAGTGCCTGGTGACCTGGCGGATCCGGATCGAGCACTCGACGGGCTACCGCTACGCCAGCCCCGTGCTGTCCTCGTACAACGAGGTGCGCATCGTCCCGCAGACCGCCGGCACCCAGCTCACCCTCGAGGCCACGGTCGGCACCGAACCAGCGGCCACCACCTATCGCTACTGGGACTACTGGGGCACCCAGGTCACCGCGTTCGACCTGCACACCCCGCACACCGAGCTCGTCGTCACCGGCCGTTCGACGGTGCAGACCGCGACCGCGCCGGAACGTCCCCGCGACGCGCCGACCTGGGCGCAGCTCGGCGCGGAGCCCGTCGCCGACGAGTTCATCGAGTTCCTGCGCCCGTCCGCGTCCACCGGCGAGGATCCCGAGCTGGTGGCGGCCGCCCGCGACCTCGCCGCCCGGCTCGGCCCGCGCGACCTCCTGCCCGCCGTCAGCGACTGGGTCCGCGAACGGCTGACCTACCGCCCCGGCACCACCGGGGTGCACACCTCCGCCGTGGAGGCGTGGCACAAGGGCGAGGGGGTCTGCCAGGACTTCGCCCACCTCGCCCTGGTGCTCATGCGCGCCGCCGGGATGCCGGGCCGCTACGTGTCCGGCTACCTGCACCCGTCGGCGCAGGCAGAGGTGGGGGAGACCGTCGAGGGGCAGTCGCACGCCTGGGTCGAGGGCTGGCTCGGCGAGTGGTGGGGATTCGACCCGACCAACGCCGTTCCCGTCGGGGAGCAGCACGTCGTCGTCGCCCGCGGTCGCGACTACAACGACGTGCCGCCCGTGCGCGGCGTCTTCTCCGGTGGCCAGTCCACCTCGCTGGGCGTCACCGTCGCCGTCACCCGCCTGGCCTGAGCGCCGCCCGGTCCGGCCCCACCCTCCGGATTCATGGTTCCTCCGTACGGTTTCCTGTCTGAACTGTCCGTACAGAACGACCAAGAAGACGCGGCGGTGTGATCTCCTACCCCGGCGCTGCCAACGCAGAGTCATTCCGAGTGCCTGGCCGACGGCACCTGCTCCCGCGCACGTTCGCGGACGGCGCGGGACGTCAGCGGGTGCGCGTCGACCGCATCCGCAGGGACATGACGGCGAGGCTGGCGGCGGCCAGAATGGCGACGAGCGGGTGGATGAGCCGGTCCCGCATGTCGACGGGGATGGCGCCGATCAGCGTGGTGTCGTTCACTGCGGCCTCGAGCAGGGTCGCCGCGGCATAGACCGCGCCGATGGCGACGACGCAGAGCCCGCGCCGGCGCGGAACCGCCAGCCCGCCCGCGGCGAGGGCGACCATCGCGAGCTGCCACAGCGAGCGCCAGCCCGTCCCCGGCGCCGACCAGCCCGCACCGCCGGCGAGGGTGCTCAGCGCCCGGACGCCGAAGACGACGATCACCAGCAGGCAGAACCACGCCGCGGGGGAGCGCAGCGCCCCCAGCCGGCCGTGGCCAGGTGGCGCCGGCTGGACCTCGCCGTGCGGCTGGCGACCGTCATGCGGCTGGCGACCGTCGTACGGCTGGCGACCGTCAGGTGCGTTCTCACTCATCCGGGCTCTTCTCCTCCGGGGCCGGGCGGGGCTACTACTGCCATAGCGGCATTAGCGTCGCGCCTATAATGCCACCGTGGCAGTATCGGACGTCAACCCCCCTGTCCGCCGGGTGCGGCGGACGCCGGACGCCGCCCGCCGGGAGATCCTGCAGGCGGCGCGAGCGGTGCTCGAGAGCGGCGACGCGGCCGACTTCACCGTCGCGGCGGTGATGAGCCGTACCCCGATGACGCGCAAGACCTTCTACGTGCACTTCGCCGACCGTGGCGAGCTGATCCGCGAGCTGGTGCGCCCGCTGCGCGCCGAGCTGGACGTCATGATCGGCCACTGGTCCGCCGCGGCGGAGCCGGTCGCCGCCGGCACCGAGGCGCTGCGTGCCGCCGCGCGGATGTACACCGAGCACGCGACGCTGCTGCGTGCCGTCTGGTGGACCGCGGCGGACGACCCCGAGCTCGCTCAGGCGCGCGCGGCCCTGCTGGCGCCGCTGGTCGCCGTCGGCACGAAGCTCCTGCGCAGCGGGCGCGGATTCGACGCGGACCGGGCGCGCGCCATCGCCCACGCCCTGGCCACGATGAACGTGCACGTCCTGCTGGAACTCGGCCCGTCGGCCACGACCGCGGCGACCGAAGCTGCAGTGGACACGCTGCGCGAGGTCTGGACCAGCGTCGTCCTGCCGACCCCCACCTGACGCACCTCCGCGCCGCCGGCCTTGCGCGCACTGCACGGCTGAGCTGCTCCTGTCCCCTTCCGCGGGGATAAATCGGACGTGAAGTCCTGAGAAGGAGTCAGGAACGTCCCCTGCCGTGCACGCGGCCGACGACGAGGCTCCGCCGCCGGCCGCGCCCGCGGTCAGGCGGCGCGCCCGCTGACTGGCCTGGTCAGGTCGTAGACGGTCTGACCGCCGACGGTGAGTGGGCTGAAGTGCTGCTCGACCCAGGCGGTGACGGTGCTCGCCGGGGGGGCCCCCCCCCCCCCCCCCCCCCCCCCCCCCCCCCCCCCCCCCCCCCCCCCCCCCCCCCCCCCCCCCCCCCCCCCCCC
>NZ_JALKFX010000103.1 GCF_023243045.1 Frankia sp. AgB32 | reverse complement strand
GGAGCGGTCGACCTTGGACGGGTCCTTGCCGGAGAACGCGCCGCCGCCGTGGCGGGCGTAGCCGCCGTAGGTGTCGACGATGATCTTGCGGCCGGTGAGGCCGGCGTCGCCCATCGGGCCGCCGATCTCGAACCGGCCGGTCGGGTTGACCAGCAGGCGGCGGCCCTCGGTGGAGATGTCGAGCAGCGCGAGCTCCGGCTCAACGACGTACTCGGCGATGTCGGGGGCGAGCAGCGTGTCGAGGTCGATGTCGGCGGCGTGCTGGGTCGACACGACGACCGTGTCGAGGCGGACCGGCCGGCCGTCGGCGTACTCGATGGTGACCTGGGTCTTGCCGTCCGGACGCAGGTAGCCGACCTGGCCGTCCTTGCGGACCGCGGACAGCCGGCGGGCGAGCCGGTGGGCCAGCGCGATCGGCAGCGGCATGAGCTCGGGGGTCTGGTCGCAGGCGAAGCCGAACATCAGGCCCTGGTCGCCCGCGCCCTGGCGGTCGAGTTCGTCCTCGACGGAACCCTCGACGCGGGACTCGTGGGCGGTGTCGACGCCCTGGGCGATGTCCGCCGACTGCGCGCCGATGGAGACGCTGACGCCGCAGGACGCGCCGTCGAAGCCCTTCTTCGAGGAGTCGTACCCGATCTCCAGGATGCGCTCGCGGACGACCGCCGCGATGTCGACGTAGGTCTTGGTGGTGACCTCGCCGGCGACGTGCACCTGGCCGGTCGTGATCAGCGTCTCGACCGCGACGCGGCTCTTCGGATCGTCCTTGATCATGGCATCGAGGATGGAGTCGCTGATCTGGTCAGCGATCTTGTCCGGATGTCCCTCGGTGACGGACTCGGACGTGAACAGGCGCGTCGCCACTTGGTCTTACCCCCTGGGAGATCCCGTTGATTCCGATGAAGCTTACCGAGGTGTCCGCACGGGCACCCGCACTGGCTCAACGCCCGTTCCATCTGCGCGGTCGGTCGAGAACCCGACGACGAGATCGAGAATCCGGTGTGCGACCAGGTCCTTGCTCATGCGATCGATCGTGGTCTGCCGACCGTTGGTGTCCAACACCACGGCGGCGTTGTCGGCGACCTCGAAGCCGAGCCCGTTGCCGACCTGGTTCACCACGAGCAGATCGACCGGCTTTCGGGCGAGTTTGGCCCGGGCGTGGTCCAGAACACCCCCGTCCGGGCTACCCGTCTCAGCGGCGAATCCGACGAGAAGCTGTCCCGGACGGCGGTTCACCAGCAACTCGGACAACACGTCAGGGTTTCGCTCCAGCGCAATCGTGTCGGGAGCGGAGGTCTCTTTCTTAATCTTGTACGCCTGTGGCGCCGCCGGCCGGAAATCCGCCACCGCCGCGGCCATCACGACCACATCGGCGGCCGGCGCCTCCTCGTGCACCCGTTCCCGTAGCTCGGCGGCGGAGGTGACCGCGATCGTGCGCGCGCCGGCGACCTCGGGCAGGGCCACGTTCGCCGCGACCACCGTCACCGTCGCGCCCCGCGCCGCCGCGGCCCTGGCGACGGCATAACCCTGGCGACCGCTCGACGCGTTGCCCAGGAACCGGACCGGGTCGAGGTACTCGCGGGTACCGCCGGCGGTGACCAGCACGTGCCGGCCGGCCAGGTCGGGCCGGACACCGTCCGCCCCGCGAGCGAGCACGGACATCCCGAGAGCGGCGATCTCCGCGGGCTCCGGCAGCCGGCCGGGCCCGGAGTCGGCGCCGGTGAGCCGCCCGACCGCCGGGTCGAGCACGATCGCGCCCCGGGCCCGCAGGGTCGCGACGTTCGCCCGGGTGGCCGGGTGCTGCCACATCTCGGTGTGCATCGCCGGGGCGAACACCACCGGGCAGGTGGCCGTGAGCAGGGTGCCGGTGAGCAGGTCATCCGCCCGCCCGGCGACCGCGCGGGCCATCAGGTCGGCGGTCGCCGGGACGACGAGGACGAGGTCGGCCTCCCGGCCGATCCGCACGTGCGCCACCTCGTCGGCGTTGTCCCACACCCCGGTGGTCACCGGACCGCCGGACAGCGCCGCCCAGGTCGTCTCACCCACGAACCGCAGCGCGGACGGCGTCGGCACGACGCGCACCCGGTGGCCGGACTCGGTGAACCGGCGCAACACCTCGACCGCCTTGTAGGCGGCGATCCCACCGGCCACGCCGAGGACGACGCGGGGGCGCCGGGCCGGTGGGGGCGCGGCGGCGGTCAGCTCGTCGGCCACGGCCGCCTCAGACGACCGGCGACAGGCTGTCGGCGACGGTCTCGTGGGTCAGCAGGCCGGCGTTGATCTCGCGCAGCGCGATCGACAGCGGCTTCTCCTGGGCGTTGGTCGTCTCGACCAGCGGGCCGACGTACTCCAGCAGGCCCTCGCCGAGCTGGGAGTAGTAGGCGTTGATCTGGCGAGCCCGCTTGGCCGCGTAGATGACCAGGCTGTACTTCGAGTCGGTGGCCTCGAGCAGCTCGTCGATGGGGGGGTTCGTGATGCCCTCGGGGTGGGCGACGGTACCGGCCACGATGTCCTTCCGGGTTGTGCTCAGGTGCGCGGGCCCGGGACGGCGGCCGCCGCCCGGACCACCGAGCCTCGCACGGAAACACCCGCGCCCGTCGCGCACACACTGTGCGCGACTGCGTGGCGCCGCCACGGTGCCGCTACAAGCACCGCCACGTCGCAACCGCGGAGTGACCGCACGGAACTCAGTCGATCATCAATGCTACCAAGCGGTCGGCCGCGCCTCCCACCTCGTCGTTGACGACGACGTGGTCGAACTCCGTTTCCGCCGCGAGCTCGATCCTGGCCCGGTCCAGCCGGCGGGCGATGACCTCGGGCGGCTCGGTGCCCCGCGTGGTCAGCCGCCGCGTCAACTCGTCGAACGTCGGCGGGACGAGGAACACGAAACGTGCATCCGGCATCGCCGAGCGCACCTGGCGGGCACCGAGCAGCTCAATTTCCAGCAGGCACGGCACGCCCGTCGCGAGCCGCTCGACGAGCGGGCGCCGCGGGGTGCCGTACGCGTGCCCGGCGAACATGGCGTGCTCGACGAACTCGCCGAGCTTGACCATCCGGGCGAACTCCTCGGCGTCGACGAAGTGGTACTCGACGCCGTCCGTCTCCCCGGGCCGCGGGGCCCGGGTGGTCACGCTCACCGACACCCAGACTTCGGGATGACGTCGGCGGACGGCCGCGACGACCGTTCCCTTCCCGACACCGGACGGACCGGACAGCACTGTGAGGCGCACGGACCCACCCTAGGGCCTGCGAGCCGGCTACGGCGCGGCCGGTCGTCCGCCCGCTGACTACTCGGGTCGGGACCTGTTTCCCATGGACATTCGGATCGGGGGACGGTAGAGAATTCCGGCCCCCGATCCGCGCGGTAGGTCACCTGGCTTCTCCGGAAGGGCGTGAGTGGTGCCACGCACAGCGGCGAAGCCACGACCCGCCCGGTCTTCCCCGGATGTCGGAGTGGAATTCCACTCCGCCGGGTCAGGCCGTTCCGAACTCCTCGAGGAGCGCGGCGCGCTGCTTCGCGCCGAGCCCTCTGAGTCGACGGGTCGGACTGATGCCGAGCCGTTCCCGGATCTTCTGGGCGCGTACGCGCCCCACCCCCGGGAGGGACTCGAGAACAGCCGAAACCTTCATCTTGCCGACGACCTCATCGGCCTCGGCCTGTTCCAGTACAGCGGCCAGAGTGGTCTCCGCCTTCTTCAACCGCTCCTTGAGTTCCGCGCGCTGCTTACGAGCCAGAGCCGCTTTCTCGAGGGCGGCGGCCCTCTGTTCTGGCGTTAGGGGCGGCAGGGGCACGGGTACGCCTCCTCAATTCGGTGATCGCGCCGCGCAAACTAGCGAGGAAGTGGTTCCTCGGTCCAGCCTTGGCCACAACACTCTGATGCGGACATATTGTCCGCACAAGAGAAGGCTTTGACGGGACGAAAGGGGTGGCCAGCACGTGCCGCACCCTTTCGGTCTACGACGGCCCCACCGTACCGCTTCGTACCGCACCAGGACGAACACACCCTGCCCTGACCTCGGCCGTCAGCCCCCCGCAGGCGCTCTACCTGCGGAAATACTGTCTGCGACCGCCCTCGCGGCGCCGCCCAGATCGGTGGCTCGGGTGATGGGACGGCCCATCACGACCAGGTCCGCGCCTGCCTGGAGGGCCTCCCCGGGGGTCGCAATCCGGGCCTGATCAGCCACGTCGGAACCCTCCGGACGCACTCCGGGCGTGATGAGAGTCACGGAGTCACCCAGCTCCGAACGGACCATTCGGACCTCCCGCGGGCTGCACACAAGGGTATTGGCCCCGGCCTCCACGGCCAGCGTCGCGAGGCGGCGGACCGCGTCGTCCGGCGGCCCGGCGAGCCCGATCGCAGCCAGCGCCGCCGCGTCGAGCGAGGTGAGTACGGTCACAACAGCCACCTCGGCTTCGGGGGCCGCCTCGATCGCCGCGCGTATCATCGCCGCCCCGCCCGCGGCATGGACGGTGATGAACCGAGGAAGCAGCGTGGCGACGGATCGCATGCCGCCGGCGACAGTTGCCGGAATGTCATGCAGTTTCAGGTCGAGAAAGAGCTCCGGCGCGCCGGCGCCGCGCCCGCCCGCACCCGGTTCGGCGAGCAGGCCCTCGGCGCGCAGCGCGGCCACGACCGCCGGCCCCTCGCGGTAGAACAGCTCCATCCCGATCTTCAGAACGGCGGCCGCGGGGGCGACCGCCCGCGCCCAGCGCACGGCGGTCGCCCCGTCGGGCGCGTCCAGCGCGACCGCCAGCGGCGCGCGGCCGGCGGGCGGCGCGTAGCGGGACCGCACTCCCCCGCTCACCCGCGGGACCGGGCGGGGTCGAGATCGGCGACGGGTGCGCCCGCCGCGTCTCCCGCCGCGGACGACTCGGGCGCCGCCCGGGCCGTCCCGGCCGACGACCCGGCTGACCCGCCGGGTTCCCGGGCGTCCGGGTCGGCGGCGACGCCGCCGTCCCAGGCCTCGCGCAGCGCGGTGTGGTACTCCTGCAGCGGCCGGACGCCGAGCTCCCCGCGCACCAGTGCCTCGATGCCCTGCACACAGGCGGCAGCGCCCTGGATGGTGGTGATGCACGGCACGCCGGCGCTGACGCAGGCGGTGCGGATCTCGTAGCCGTCCAGCCGGGGACCTACCCCCCACGGGGTGTTGATGACCAGGTCGATCTGCCCGGAGATGATCATCTCCACGCAGTCGAGCAGGCCCTCGGTGGGCGAGCGGTGCTTGCCGAGCACGACGGCCTTGACGCCGTTGCGGCGCAGCACGTCGGCGGTGCCCTCGGTGGCGTAGACGACGAAGCCGAGGTCGGCGAGCCGCTTGATCGGGAAGATCATCGCCCGCTTGTCCCGGTTCGCCACCGAGACGAACACCCGTCCGTAGGTGGGCAGGCCGGCGTAGGCGGCGGCCTGCGACTTGGCGTAGGCGGTGCCGAAGCCGTCGTCGATGCCCATCACCTCGCCGGTGGACTTCATCTCCGGCCCGAGCACGGTGTCGACCCCGCGCCCGACGGCGTCGCGGAACCGGCCGAACGGCAGCACCGCCTCCTTGACGGCGATGTGCGAGTCCAGCGGCAGGCTGGCACCGTCACCGGTGCGCGGCAGCAGGCCCTCGGTCCGCAGCTCGCCGATGGTCGCGCCGAGCATCACCCGGGCGGCGGCCTTGGCCAGCGGCACCGCGGTCGCCTTGGACACGAACGGCACGGTCCGCGAGGCGCGCGGGTTGGCCTCCAGCACGTACAGGACGTCGGACTGCAGCGCGTACTGGACGTTGAGCAGGCCGCGCACCCCGACGCCGCGGGCGATCGCCTCGGTGGAGGTGCGGATGCGCTCCAGGTCGGAGCGTCCGAGCGTGATCGGCGGCAGCGCGCACGCCGAGTCGCCGGAGTGCACCCCGGCCTCCTCGATGTGCTCCATCACCCCGGCGAGGTAGAGCGTCTCGCCGTCGAACAGCGCGTCGACGTCGATCTCCACGGCGTCGTCGAGGAACCGGTCGACGAGCACCGGGTGCTCCGGGGAGATCGCGGTGGCCCGCTCGATGTAGTCGCGCAGCATGGTGTCGTCGTAGACGATCTCCATGCCACGCCCGCCGAGCACGTACGACGGGCGGACGAGCACCGGGTAGCCGACGCGCTCGGCGACGGTGCGCGCCTCGGCGAACGACGTCGCCACCCCGTGCGGGGGAGAGGGCAGGCCGGCGGTGGCGAGCACCCGGCCGAACAGGCCGCGGTCCTCCGCGAGGTGGATCGCCTTCGGCGGAGTGCCGACGATCGGCACGCCGGCGTCGGCGAGCGCCGCGGCGATGCCCAGCGGGGTCTGCCCGCCGAGCTGGACGATCACGCCGGCCAGCGGGCCGGCCTGCTGCTCGGCGTGCACGACCTCGAGGACGTCCTCGACCGTCAGCGGCTCGACGTAGAGCCGGTCGGCGGTGTCGTAGTCGGTGGAGACCGTCTCCGGGTTGCAGTTGACCATGACGGTCTCGTAGCCGGCGTCGGACAGCGCCATCACCGCGTGGCAGCAGGCGTAGTCGAACTCGATGCCCTGGCCGATGCGGTTCGGGCCGCTGCCGAGCACGATGACCCGCGGCCGGTCGCTCGGCGCCACCTCGGACTCGTCGTCGTAGGCGGAGTAGTGGTACGGCGTCTCGGAGGCGAACTCGGCGGCGCAGGTGTCGACGGTCTTGAACACCGGCCGGATGCCGGCCCGGTGCCGGAACGCCCGGACCACATCTTCCTTGGTGTCGAGGATCTCGGCGAGCTGCGCGTCGGAGAACCCGGCCCGCTTGGCCCGGCGGATGCCGGCGGGGTCGCGGGTGACGGCGGCGGCGACCTCGTTGACGAACACGATCTGGTCGACGAACCAGGGGTCGATGCCGGTGACCCGGCTGGCCTCGGCCGGGTCGGCGCCGGCGAGCAGCGCCCGCTGCAGGACCGCGAGGCGTCCGTCGCGCGGCTCCCGGGCCCGGGCGAGCAGCGCGTCCGCGTCGTCGTCGGACCGGGTGAAGTCGGACCGGGTGAAGGAGAACGTGGCGCCGGTGGCCTCCATCGACCGCAGCGCCTTCTGCAGCGCCTCGGCGAAGCTACGCCCGACGCCCATCGCCTCGCCGACGGACTTCATCGTGGTCGTCAGCGTCTCGTCCGCGCCGGGGAACTTCTCGAACGCGAACCGCGGCACCTTCACCACGATGTAGTCCAGCGTCGGCTCGAAGGCGGCCGGCGTGGTGCGGGTGATGTCGTTGGGGATCTCGTCGAGGGTGTAGCCCAGCGCGAGCTTCGCCGAGATCTTGGCGATCGGGAAGCCGGTGGCCTTCGACGCCAGCGCCGAGGAGCGCGAGACCCGCGGGTTCATCTCGATGACGACCTGCCGGCCGGTGGCCGGGTCCACCGCGAACTGGATGTTGCAGCCGCCCGCGTCGACGCCGACGGCCCGCATGACCGCGATCGACATGTCACGCATCTGCTGGTACTCGCGGTCGGTCAGGGTCATCGCCGGCGCGACGGTGATCGAGTCGCCGGTGTGCACGCCCATCGGGTCGACGTTCTCGATGGAGCAGACGACGACCACGTTGTCGGCGCGGTCGCGCATGAGCTCCAGCTCGAACTCCTTCCAGCCGAGGATCGACTCCTCGACCAGGACCTCCGTCGACGGGCTCGCCGCGAGCCCCGCGGCGGCCATCCGGGTCAGCTCGGCCGGGTCGTGGGCGAACCCGCTGCCGGCGCCGCCGAGGGTGAAACTCGGCCGCACGACGACGGGGTAGTCGAACTCCTCCCCCGCGGCCAGGCACTCCTCGACGGTGTGGCAGATCGCGCTGCGCGCGGTCTCGCCGCCGACGGCGGCGACGATGTCCTTGAACGCCTGGCGGTCCTCACCGGCACGGATCGCGTCGATGTTCGCGCCGATGAGCCGCACGCCGAAGCGCTCCAGCACCCCGGAGTCGTGCAGGGCGACGGCGGTGTTCAGCGCCGTCTGGCCGCCCATGGTGGCCAGCAGCGCGTCGGGACGCTCCCGGTCGATGATCTTCGTGACGATGTCCGGGGTGATCGGCTCGACGTAGGTCGCGTCGGCGAGCTCCGGGTCGGTCATGATCGTGGCCGGGTTGCTGTTGACCAGGACGACCCGCAGGCCCTCCGCCCGCAGCACCCGGCACGCCTGGGTGCCGGAGTAGTCGAACTCGCAGGCCTGGCCGATGACGATCGGCCCCGAGCCGATCACCAGGACGCTGCGCAGATCGTCGCGCCGGGGCATCAGGACCGCCCTCCGGCACTCGCCGCGCGGGTCTGGCGGGTCGCGGCCATCAGGTCGCGGAACTTCTCGAACAACTCGGCGGCGTCATGCGGGCCCGGGGCCGCCTCCGGATGGAACTGCACGCTGAATGCCGGCACGTCCAGGCACTCCAATCCCTCGACGACGTCGTCGTTGAGGCCGATGTGGCTGGCGACCACCCGGCCGAACGGGGTGTCCGTCGCGCCGGTCAGCGGCGCGCGCACGGCGAAGCCGTGGTTCTGGCTGGTCACCGCGATGCGGCCGGTGGCCACGTCGCCGACCGGCTGGTTCACCCCGCGGTGGCCGTAGGTCAGCTTGTACGTGTCGAACCCCAGCGCCCGGGCCAGCACCTGGTGGCCGAAGCAGATCCCGAAGACCGGCACCCCGGCGCGCAGCACGGTGCGCAGCGCGTCGACGGCGTAGTCGGCGGTCGCCGGGTCGCCCGGGCCGTTGGACAGGAACACCCCGTCGGGGTTCAGCGCGAGAAGTTCCTCGCCGGTGGTGCGGGCCGGCAGCACGCGCACCTCGCAGCCCAGCGCCGCCAGCGCCGCCGGCGTGGCCCGCTTGATGCCGAGGTCCAGCGCGGCGACGGTGAACAGCGGCGCACCGTCACGGGCCGGCACCACGTACGGCGCCCGGGTGGAGACCAGCGGGGCGAGGTCGGCGCCGACCATCCGCGGCGAGCCGAGCACCTTCTCCAGCAGCGCCGGCCACGGGCCATCCGCCGGCTGGTCGCCGAGCTGGCTGCTGATCCCGCAGCGCATCGCCCCCCGCTCGCGCAGGTGGCGGGTCAGCGCCCGGGTGTCGATGCCGCTGATGCCGACCACACCGGCGCCGGCGAGCTCGTCATCGAGGCTGCCGCGGGAACGCCAGTTCGACGGCCGGCGTGCCGGGTCGCGCACGACGAAGCCCGCGACCTGGATGCGGTCGGACTCGTAGTCCTCGTCGTTCACGCCGGTGTTGCCGATGTGCGGCGCTGTCATGATGACGACCTGGCCGTGGAAGGACGGGTCGGTCAGCGTCTCCTGATAGCCGGTCATCCCGGTGGAGAACACGGCCTCGCCGAACGTCTCGCCGATCGCGCCGTAGGCCTCACCCGCGAAGCTGCGGCCGTCCTCCAGCATGAACACGGCGCGGGCCGGGCGCGCTCGGCCGGCCGGGCGGCCCGGCGCGGCCGTCGCGGTGGCCTCCGGCCACTCGCCGGCGGCGCCGCCGGGGCTGGTGGTGAGGGTGCTCAACGATCCTCCTTCAGCCTGCGGACCTCACCGAGGGGCGAGGTCAAAGGATCGACCGGGGACCGGCCGGGGTCGGTCTGCTCGGGGTGGTCCCAGCCACTGTGGCGGGGTTCCGGCGCGTGCGCGCCCGGATGGCGCGGATCGACGACGGGCTGCGCGCGGCGCGCGTCCGGGTAGCGGTCCTGCGGATGGCGGTCCTCCGGATTGCGTGCCTCCGGGTGGCGGGCGTCTGGGTGGCGGGCGTCTGGGTGGCGGGCGTCTGGGTGGCGGGCGTCTGGGTGGCGGGCGTCTGGCGGGAAACCAGGATCCGGCTGACGGGCGTCCGCCGGGCGGTAGCGACCGGCCGGCCGGCGCTGGGGGTAGCCGTCGGCCGCCCGCCGGTCATCCCGGCGGGGTTCGGCCCGGCGCTCGGCGACGGGCCGCGGGTCCGCGCCGCGCGGGTCCGGTGCCCGGCCGTCGCCCCGCGGCCCGCGGCGGCGGCGCACCGCGGTGCGGATCGCCGGCATCTCCTCGGTGGGCTGACCCGACCCGGGCCGGGCCGGTCCGGTCGCTGTCGACCGCGGGCGCAACCTCGGTCGGATCCGGGGCAGCGCGTGCGGCGAGGTGATGTCGCCCCCGGCGAGATGCGCCGGCGGCGGTCCGATCAGCTCGTGCACGGCCCGCACCGCCTTGGGCTGACGGGCGCGGTCCTCGCCGCGGAAACCCGTCTCCAGCTCGTGGCCGCCGTACGACCAGGCGATGACGATGAGCCGGCCGGGCGCCGACACCTTGCCGGCGTGCGCCCGTTCCAGGCGCGCACCGCGCACGGCGTCGCGGGGGATCCAGAACGTGTCGCCGCCGCGGTCCACCCGCACGCCGGTCTCGTACACACTGACGTACCCGGCGATCCGCCCGCCCAGCCCACGGGCGGCGATCCACTCCAGCCAGTGGCCGGCATCGACGGTGCCCAGGTAGGTGCCGCGCAGCGGGGCGGCGAGCACCGTGCCGGGCTCCGTCGGGGGCTCGGGCAGGTCGGGCAGGTTCTCCTCCTGCTCGGTGGCCCGGCTCTGCCAGGCCCGCGCCAGCGCGCCGACGATCGCCACGAGCAGCAGCAGCAGGCCGACGGCGAGCAGCACCTGCAGGCCCAGGCGGCTCGGGGCCCGGCCGAGGGCGAGCACGACCGACGTGCCGGGCAGCGACGTGCCGGCCGGCAGCGTGGCCGGCAGCGGCGTGGCGGGCAGCGAGGCTGTCATACGACCTTCCCGTCGAGCACGGTGGGTCGGCCCCGCAGGAACGTGGCGCGGACAGTTCCCGGCAGGGACCGCCCCGCATAGGGAGTGTTGCGGCTGCGGCTGGCGAGCGCGTCCGCGTCGACCACCCGCCGGGGCGAGGGGTCGAGCAGCGTCACGGTCGCGGGCGCACCCACCGCTATGGAACTCCCCGGCCCGCCCTCGGTGCACGGCAGACCACCGATCCGTGCCGGGGCGAGGGCCATCCGCTCGGCCACCCCGGCCCAGTCGAGGTGACCGCCGACGACCATCGTCTCCATCACCACCGACAGCGCCGTCTCCAGGCCGAGCATGCCGGGGCGGGCCGCGGCCCACTCGGTCTCCTTGTCCTCCAGCGCGTGCGGGGCGTGGTCGGTGGCGACGCAGTCGATCGTGCCGTCGGCGAGGCCCTCGCGCAGCGCGGCGACGTCCCGGGCGGTGCGCAGCGGCGGGTTGACCTTGTAGACCGGGTCGAAGGAGCTGACCAGGTCGTCGGTGAGCAGCAGGTGGTGCGGGGTGACCTCGGCGGTGACCTGCCAGCCCTTCGCCTTCGCCCAGCGGATGATGTCCACCGAGCCGGCCGTGGAGACGTGGCAGATGTGCAGGCGGGAGCCCACATGCCCGGCGAGCAGCGCGTCCCGGGCGATGATCGCCTCCTCGGCGACCGCGGGCCAGCCTGGCAGGCCGAGACGGGCGGCGACCTCGCCCTCGTTCATCTGGGCGCCCGCGGTGAGGCGCGGTTCCTCGGCGTGCTGGGCGACGACACCGTCGAAGGCCTTGACGTACTCCAGCGCCCGGCGCATGAGCAGCGCGTCGGACACGCAGTGCCCGTCGTCGGAGAACACCCGCACGCCGGCGGCGGAGTCGGCCATGGCGCCGAGTTCCGCCAGCCGCTGCCCGGCCAGGCCCACGGTGACCGCGCCGACCGGCCGCACGTCACAGTGGCCGGCGTCCAGGCCGAGCCGCCAGACCTGCTCGACGACGCCGGCGGTGTCGGCGACCGGAGTGGTGTTCGCCATCGCGTACACGGTGGTGTAGCCACCGAGGGCGGCGGCGCGGGTGCCGGACTCGACCGTCTCGGCATCCTCCCGGCCGGGCTCGCGCAGGTGGGTGTGCAGGTCGACCAGGCCGGGCAGCAGGATCAGCCCGTCGGTGTCGAGGATCGTGGTACCGGGTGGCAGGCCCTCGGAGTCCGGCGTGGTGGAGCCCGCCGGGCGCCAGGCGCCGATGATCCCGTCGGTGAGCAGCACGTCGACGGCCTCGCCGCCGAGCGGGCGCACCCGGCGCAGCACCCACGACCCATCCTGACCCCGCGCGCCTGCCGATCCCACTGTGCCTGCCGATCCCACTGTGTCCCTGTCCCCACTCATGTCGTCTCTCCGGAACCGCCCAGCAGCAGGTACAGCACGGCCATCCGCACGCTCACTCCGTTTGCGACCTGCTCCACCACCGTCGACCGGGCGGAGTCGGCGACCTGGGAGGAGATCTCCATGCCGCGGACCATCGGGCCGGGGTGCATGACCAGGGCGTGGTCCGCCAGCCGCGCCGCGCGGTCGACGTCCAGGCCGTACCGGCGGCTGTACTCCCGTTCGGTCGGGAAGAACGCCGCCGACATCCGTTCCCGCTGGACCCGCAGCATCATGACCACATCGCTCTTCGGAAGCACCGCGTCGAGGTCGTACGACACCTCGACCGGCCACGACGAGACACCGAGGGGCAACAGCGTCGGCGGAGCCACCACCGTCACACTGGCCCCGAGGGTGGTCAGCAGCCACACGTTGGACCGGGCGACCCGGGAGTGCAGCACGTCGCCGACGATCGTCACGGCGAGGCCGTCGACGCGGCCGAGGCGCCGGCGCATGGTGAACGCGTCGAGCAGCGCCTGGGTCGGGTGCTCGTGGGTGCCGTCGCCCGCGTTCACGACGCTGCCGCGTACCCAGGTGGCGAGCCGGTGCGGCGCGCCACTGGCGGAATGTCGGCAGACCACCGCATCCGCGCCCATCGCCTCCAGGGTCTGCGCGGTGTCCTTCAGGCTTTCGCCCTTCGACACGCTTGACCCACGCGCCGAAAAATTGATCACATCGGCCGACAGTCTCTTGGCGGCTACCTCGAAGGACGTGCGGGTGCGGGTGGAATCCTCGAAGAAAAGGTTGACGACGGTACGGCCGCGCAGGGTCGGCAGCTTGCGGACCGAGGCCTCGGCCACCCGCGCCATCCGCTCGGCGGTGTCGAGCACCAGCAACGCGTCGTCCCGGCCGAGGTCCTCGGTCGAGAGCAGGTGGCGCTTCACGTCCGGCCTCCGCTCGCGGCCCGCCGTGTCCTCGTCAGGCCCGGTGTCCTCGTCATGCCCGCTCCCCCGCCTCGTCGCCGATCGCCCCGTCGTCGTCGACCACCGGCCCGTCGACCACCGGCCCGTCGACCGGTGCTCCGTCGCCGGCCGGGGTGACGGCGGGTGGAAGGATGACGACGCCGTCGGCGCCGTCGATCTCCCGCAGCCGCACCGCCACCGACTCGCGGCGCGAGGTCGGCATGTTCTTCCCGACGTAATCGGCCCGGATCGGCAGCTCGCGATGGCCGCGGTCGACGAGAACGGCGAGCTGGACCGCCCGCGGGCGGCCGTAGGCGGCGAGCGCGTCGAGCGCGGCGCGCACCGTGCGCCCGGAGTAGAGGACGTCGTCGACGAGAACGACCACCCGGCCGTCGACACCGCCGTCCGGAATCTCGGTCACCTCGAGTGGCCGCACCCCGCGCAGTCGCAGATCGTCGCGATACATGGTCGGGTCGAGGGAGCCGACCGGGAGATCCACACCTTCGACGGCCTGTACTCGCCGTGCCAGTCGGTGCGCGAGGGGTACCCCTCTGGTGGGTATGCCGAGCAGCGCGACACCGGCACCACCGGAGGTCTTTTCCAGAATCTGATGCGCCATCCGGCTGACGATTCGAGTGATGTCGTCGGCGGACAGTACTGTCCGGGCAACGCCGGGACGGCGCGACGCGGGGCTACCCGCGGCGGGCACAGCCACGCGGCATCCCTCCTTCCCCGCCTCACGGGACGGTCCTTAAAGGAGCGGTCCCGGCGACGTTACCAGGGCACTCCGGGCGTGTGAGGGTCTGCGCGAGGACCGGCCGCACGCGTCCCGACGGCCTCGCACCGACGAGTTCCGCACTCCCGGACATCTCGTTGCCTCGTCAACTACCATGAGTGGTTCGTGACTACCCGTCACCGTTCTCGTTCGCGCGCCCGCGGCTACGGCGGCAGGCCGAAGTTCCCGCCGGGCAGGCGGAGCGCGCAACCGAAGGGCTACAGAAAGTGGTACAAAGAAAGAAGCGACACGACCCCCCGGGTGTCGAGCCTCTACCCGGTGGGCACTACTATCGGTAACCGCCGGCGGCATGAGCCCCGGTTCCAGTGATCAATCACGACAGGAGTGGGCACTCCGATGTCCGACTATGCGAAGGCGCTCGGTGCTCGGCTGCGCGCAATACGCACCCAGCAGGGGCTCTCGCTTCATGGCGTCGAGGAGAAGTCGCACGGTCGGTGGAAAGCCGTCGTCGTCGGTTCCTACGAACGTGGGGATCGTGCTGTCACGGTACAGCGGCTCTCGGAGCTCGCGGAGTTCTACGGCGTCCCCGTGGGCGAACTGCTTCCCGAGGGTTCCACCGTTGCTCCGCTGGAGCAGTCCCCGCGGATCGTCCTCGACCTCGAGCGCCTCTCCCAGGTTCCCAAGGAGCAGGGCGGCCCGCTCGCCCGCTACGCGGCCACCATCCAGAGCCAGCGCGGCGACTACAACGGCCGGGTCCTGTCCATCCGCTACGAGGACCTGCGCTCCCTCGCGGTGATCTACGACACCTCGCCGAGCAAGCTCACCGAGCAGCTCGTCTCCTGGGGCGTGCTGTCCCCGGAGCAGGGCGCGGACGCGACCGCTTCGGACGTCTGACAGTTCGCCAGCACCATCCGCTTCACCAACACCGCTTCACCAGCACTGCCTGTGGTCTTGTCGGCTCAGGGGTTTCGTTCGTGGCACAACCAGGCTTCACCTCCGACAGGACCGCATCGCAACGGGGTCGAGACCGACCAAACGCGTGGCACAGCCTGGCCGGGAGTACCCCGGTACGTCGCTAGGGGCGGCGTACCGGGCACGCGGACGCGTCGGGTCCCGGGTCACCGGGCCCGGTTCGGTTCCGTTTCTGCCGGCGCGGTGGTCGCCGGCCCGGCCTGCGCCGCCGGGGCAGCCTCAGTCACACCAGTCCCACCCGTCACACCAGGCGCACCGGCCTCGACGGCCACGGCACCCGGTTCACTGCCCGTCGGGCCGGGCGTCGCCGCCCCGTTGACGTCGACCAGGCTGCCGAGCAGCCCGTTGACGAACCCTGGCGAACGCTCCGTGGACAGGCTCTTCGCCAGCTCGACGGCCTCGTCGATGACGACGCGGGGCGGCACGTCGGGCCGCCAGCCGAGTTCCAGCACGGCGATCCGCAGGATGTTGCGGTCCACCGGCGGCATCCGCTCCAGCGTCCAGCCCTCGGCGTGCTCGGAGATCCGCTCGTTGATCTCCCGCCAGTGCTCGACCACGCCCTCGACGAGGCCCTCCGTGTACTCGGAGACGGGCGGGTCGGCGCGGGCCATCCGGGCGTCGAGGATCTCGGACACCCGGGAACCGCGCACGTCCGCCTCGAAGAGGATGTCCAGCGCGCGCCGGCGGGCCTTGGACCGGGCGCTCAGCTCGTCACCCGACCGAGATAACGACCGTCGCGGGTGTCGACCTTGACCTTCTCGCCGGTGGTGACGAACAGCGGGACGTTGATCGTCGCGCCGGTCTCCAGCGTCGCCGGCTTCGTCCCACCGGTGGACCGGTCGCCCTGCACCCCGGGGTCGGTCTGCGCGATCGTGAGCTCGACGCTCGCGGGCAGTTCGACGTAGAGCGGGGCGCCGTCGTGCAGGGCGACCGTCGCGACGGTGTTCTCCAGCATGTAGTCGGCGGTGGAGCCGACAACGTCCGGCGGGATCGGGATCTGGTCGTAGGACTCGCTGTCCATGAAGACGAAGTCGGTGCCGTCCCGGTACAGGTAGGTCATCTCCCGGCGGTCGACGGTCGCGACCTCGACCTTCACCCCGGCGTTGAACGTGCGGTCGACGACCTTGCCGCTGAGGACGTTCTTGAGCGTCGTGCGGACGAACGCCCCGCCCTTACCCGGCTTGACGTGCTGGAAGCCGACGACGTTCCACAACACCCCGTCGATGTCGAGCGTCATACCGTTCTTCAGGTCGTTGCTGGTCGCCACTGCGCGAGTTCTCCGTTCAGGTCGCCGTGCTTGGACGGCGGATCATGGTCGTGCGGAAGACCGGGTTGGTCGGACCGCACCCGTCTCGGCGGCCCCACCGGCCGGAACCACGCGCCCGGGGGCCACAGCAACTTTCCCGCGAGCTTTCCCGCGGACATCCCGCGAGCCCTCCCGCGGCGGCGATCAGCCAGACCGCAGACAAGTCTACCGAGCCGGCTGCCCCGTTCCCGGGCACCCGGTGGACACGACAGCGGTCGGCTCGGACGGGTCGGTGAGATGGTCCGGTTCAGGCGGTCGGCTCAGACCGGGTCGGACAACGACAGGCCGTCGGGCACGGACGTCTCCGTGGGAGACGAGCCGTCTGCGGGCCGCGGCACTCCGTCCGGGGCGACGGCGGCGAAGGCGGTCAGCAGCAGGCCCGGATCCGGGTTGTCGAACACGACCGTGTCGCCCTGCGCGGCGAGGCCGATGAAGCGCAGCCGGTGCCCGCGCGTCTTCTTGTCCACCCGCATCGCGTCGAGCAGTGCCGGCCAGCGGTCGCCCCGGTAGGTCACCGGCAGGCCGATGCGGGCCAGCAGGTCACGGTGGCGGTCCGCGGTGGGGTCGGCGAGGCCGACGACGAGCCGGGACAGCTCGGCCGCGAACACCATCCCCACCGAGATCGCCTCACCGTGCCGCCAGCCGAAGTTCTCCACCTTCTCGATGGCGTGGCCGAGGGTGTGGCCGTAGTTGAGGACCTCCCGGCGGCCGGCCTCGCGCGGATCGCCGGAGACCACGTCGGCCTTCACCCGGATCGACCGTTCGATCAGCTCGGGCAGGTGCGCGGCGCCGGTGGGATCGTCGTCGAGCAGGTCGAGGATGGTGGCGTCGACGATGAAGCCGGTCTTCACCACCTCGGCGAGGCCCGCGCGCACCTCGGCCGCCGGCAGCGTCGTCAGCGTCGTCAGGTCGCACAGCACGGTCAGCGGCTGGTGGAAGGCGCCGACGAGGTTCTTGCCGGCCTCGACGTCGATGCCGGTCTTGCCGCCGACGGCCGCGTCGACCATGCCGAGCACCGTGGTCGGCACCTGCACGACGTCCACGCCGCGCAGCCAGCTCGCCGCGACGAAGCCGGCCAGGTCGGTCACGGTCCCGCCGCCCAGTCCGATGACCACGTCGTCGCGGGTGACGCCGATCCGGCCGAGAGCGTCCCAGCACCGCCCGGCGATCGCCAGCCGCTTCGCCTCCTCGCCGTCGGGCACCTCGATCGTGTGCGCCTCCACCCGGGCGTTCGCGCGCAGGTCCGCGACGACCGACCCGGCCTTCGCCCGCAGCGCGACCGGGTGGATGACGACGGCGCGGGTCCGCCCGACCACCGTCTCGGCAAGGCCGCCGAGCAGGCCCTCACCGAGCACCACGTCGTAGGGCCGTTCACCGGCCGGCCGCACCGGAATCCGGACGACGTCGGCCACCTTCGCCCGCGTACTCATGACCGTTCCTCACTCAGCACGTCAGGGGAGTCACTCAGCGCGGCGGCGACCAGGTCGGCGACCTCGTCCGGCTCGCGACCCGCGGTGTCGACGACGGCCATGGCCACCTCCGCGTACAGGGGCTCGCGGGCCCGCAGCAGGGCGGCGAGCCGGGTGCGCGGGCCCTCGACGAGCAGCGGACGGTCCCGGGCCAGGCCGACGCGGCGCACCGCGTCGCTCAGCCCGACCCGCAGGTAGACGACCCGGTGGCCGGCGAGCAGCGCCCGCGTGGCCGGGTCGAGCACCGAGCCGCCACCGAGGGCGACGATCCCGGTGTGCTCGGCGAGCGCGGCGGCCACCGCCCGGTGCTCGGCGGCGCGGAAACGGTCCTCGCCGAACTCGAGGAAGATGTCCGACACACTGGCGCCAAGCGCCGCCTCGACGTCGGCGTCGGTGTCGCGGAACCCGACGTCCCACCGCCGCGCGAGCCGGGTGCCGACCGTCGTCTTGCCCGCGCCGGGCGCGCCGACGAGCACCGCCCGCGGCCCGACCAGCACCGCCTGCGGCCCGGCCGGCGCCACCGCCGCCTCATCCCCAGTCACGCTCGTACTGTCCCGTCTGCTTTGTCAGTGTCCGGCGATCGTCCCACTCGGCGACCACCGGTGAATCCGGTGATCAGTGAATGAACAGGGATTTCAGGTAGCCCTCGCAGTTGCGCCGGGTCTCCTCGACCGAGTCGCCGCCGAACTTCTCCAGGGCGGCGTCGGCGAGCACGAGCGCGGCCATCGCCTCGGTGACCACCCCGGCCGCGGGCACGGCGCACACGTCGGACCGCTGGTTGATCGCGACGGCGGCCTCGCCGGTCGACACGTCGACTGTGGACAGCGGCCGGGTGAGAGAGGAGATCGGCTTCATCGCCACCCGGATGCGCAGTGGCTCACCGGTGGTCATTCCGCCCTCGATGCCGCCGGCACGGTCGGTCGCCCGCCGCACCCGCCGGGCGACGCCACCGACCGGCTCGATCTCGTCGTGCGCGACCGAGCCGCGCCGGCGCGCGGTGGTGAAACCGTCGCCGAACTCGACGCCCTTGATCGCCTGGATGCCCATCAGCTCGCCGGCGAGGCGGGCGTCGAGCCGGCGGTCGCCGTGGACGTAGCTGCCGAGCCCCGGCGGACAGCCGTAGGCGAGCACCTCGACGATCCCACCGAGAGTGTCGGAATCGGCCTGGGCGGCGTCGATCTCGGCGACCATCCGCACACTGGTCGCCTGGTCGGCGCAGCGCACCGGGTCGGCGTCGACGGTCGCCAGCGACGTCGGCGCGGGCGTCCCCGGCGGCACCTCGACGGCGCCGATCGCGACCACATGGGAGATCACCTCGATGCCGTATGCCTGGCGCAGCAGCGCCTTGGCCGCGGTCCCGAGCGCGACCCGCGCCGCCGTCTCCCGGGCACTCGCCCGCTCCAGCACGGGCCGGGCGTCGTCGAAGCCGTACTTCTGCATGCCGGCGAGATCGGCGTGGCCCGGCCGGGGCCGGGTCAGCGGGGCGTTGCGGCCCAGACCGGCCAACTCCTGCGGGTCGACCGGGTCGGGGGCCATCACCCGCTCCCACTTCGGCCACTCGGTGTTACGCACGACGACACTGATCGGGCCGCCGAGCGAGATGCCGTGGCGAAGACCGCCGAGCAGCTCGACCTCGTCCCGCTCGAAGCTCATCCGCGCCCCGCGGCCGTGCCCGAGCCGGCGACGGGCCAGCTCCGCCGCGATGTCCGCACTGGTCAGCCGGATCCCCGCGGGCAACCCCTCGACCGTGGCCACCAGAGCGGGACCATGCGACTCCCCCGCCGTCAACCAACGCACCATGCCTACCAGTCTTTCACGACCACGCGCCCGCGCACGTCCCCGTCGGCACAGCTCACGCCCTCGACCACGCCCACCGGTCCGCGGCGGACCCCGCCGTCAGGGGTGAACGCCCGCCCGCACCACCGCGTACCAGGCCCCGACGAGCAGAAACGGCCCGTACGGCAGCCGGTCGTGGCGACCGACCCGGCCCACGGCGAGCAGGGCGAGGGCGCACAGCCCGCCGACCAGCACCCCCGCGCAGAAGCCACCGGCGACGCTCGGCCAGCCCAGCCAGCCCAGTGCCCCACCCAGCAGGCCGGCGAGCTTCACGTCACCGCGGCCGAGACCGCCGCGGGAGACCCGGTGCAGCACCCAGAACGCCAGCCAGCTCCCGGCCGCCGCGACCCCCGCCCTGGCCAGCCGGCCCGGCGCGGCGTCGACCAGCGCCGCGAACCCGAACAGCACGGCCAGCGCCGGATAGGCCGGCAGCACCAGATGATCGGGCAGCCGGTGCACCCGCAGGTCCACGGCCGCCAGCCACACCCCGAGCACCGTCAGGTACGCGTAGGCGAGCAACCAGGACGGATGCCGATACAGCGCGCCGGCCACCACGACGACCGCCAGCACGGTCGCGAGTCGCAGCCGGCGCGGCCCCGGGGCATCCCGGTGCGGTGCGGCCCCGGGCGGCGGCGGGACGCGGGCGACGACCCCCGGCCCCAGCGGCACCGCGACCGCCAGCACCCCCAACGCGATCAACGCGGCAAGTCCGGCCTCGACCATACGACCCCCGTTGCGTCGACCCCGGACCGATCCATCGTCCCACGCCACCCGGACCGCCGACCTCCCTTTCCCGACCGCCGAGGTAGCCGGTCAGCCTGAGCACCACGCACGGTCACGCGCCAGCGCTCATCTCGGTGACGGAACCGAACCAGCCGCGGGGGAAAGAGGGCTCCTGTCGCTTCCACCGGGACGAAGCGGACGCCGACCCCCGGCTACCGGGCTGGCTGGTCCTGGCGAGTGGCCGCGTGGTCCTGATCGGTGCGAACGCGCGGGGAGTCGGAGCGTTCGTCCGGCGCGGCGTCGGTGCGTTCGTCGTGGGCGGACTGGCCGGCGGCGAGCAGGACGGCGGCGGGGACGGTCCGGCCGGTGAAGTGCTCGACCTGGCCGACGGCCTGCGCGGCGAGGATCTCCAGGCCACCGGCCACCCGGGCGCCGGCACGGTAGGCCGCGGCCGCGAGCTCCGTCGGCCAGGGGTGGTAGAGCAGCTCGACGAGCTGGCAGGACGCCGGCCACCGGCGGGCCGCGAGCCGGTCGGTGGCGCCCGCCGGGGTCGTGGCGATGGCGAGGTCGGGGCCGGCGGGCAGGCCGGTCGCGAGCAGCTCCCAGGGCAGCGGGGTCACCCGGATGCCGAGGCGCTCGCCGACCTGGGCAAGCTCGGCGGCGGCCGCGGGCCGGCGGGCGACGACGGCGACGTGCGGGCAGCCACTCGCGGCCAGGGCGGCCACGGCCGCGCGGGCGGTGCCACCGGCGCCGAGGACCAGCGGCTGGCCGGGCACGCCCTGGCGCAGCACGCGGCGCACCGCCACACCGATGCCGACGACGTCGGTGTTGTAGCCGGCGAGGTGACCGCCGTCGCCGACGACGACGGTGTTCACGGCGCCGATCGCGGCGGCGGTCGGATCCACCTTGTCCAGCAGGTCGAGCACGGCGGTCTTCAGCGGCATCGTCAGCGACGCCCCGAGCCAGCCCGGCTCGGTCCGCAGCCGGTCCAGCGCCGCGGGCAGGTCGGCCTCGGCGCAGTGGATGGCTGTGTACCGCACGGCGAGGCCGAGTTCGCGGTAGGCCGCGCCGTGCAGCACCGGGGACAGCGAGTGGTCCACGGGAGCGCCGAGCACCGCGGCCAGCGCCGGGGACTCCGGCGTAGCCGCTGCGGCGACCACCGCCGCATGCCGCTCCGCACGCACCCCGCCGCCGACGTCCCCCGCCCGACCCTCCCGCATCACGCCTCCCGCATCCGCGTCCACCGGACGCCAGCTGGCCCGAACGTCCGTGTTCCCATGTAGGCGGCCTGCGCCGGCGCCAGTCATCGGTCCATCTTGGCCGTTCACGCCGCCGATCGGGCCGTAGCCACGCATGCGCGCCACCTGTCGTCGCCGACCGAGCTGCCCGCGGCCCGGCCGGCGGGCCCGCGCGCCGGCCGGGCGGCCAGCGGCGCGGCGCTGGCTATTCCTTGCCGCCCTCGGCGAGGTACTGGGCATACAGCCGATCGAACTCCGCCCTGGTCGTGGCGAACTCGGTCACCCCGCTACGCGGCATGGAGATGAACCACAACCAGGTGCCGTCGGCGGGAGCCAGGGCGGACTTCAGCGCCCACAGCCCCGGGTTGGAGATCCCCCCGGGCGGCAGGCCCGGGTTCACCCGGGTGTTGTACGGGTTGTCCTTCTGCACGAGCTGGGACCTGGTCAGCGGACCGGTGTACTCGTTCTGCGCGTAGCGGGTGGTCGAGTCCATGCCGAGGGTGCGGAACGCGCCGGTGGTGTCGTTGAGCCGGTTGTAGACCACCCGGGCGACCTTGGGCCCCTCGTCGGCGTTCGCGACCTCCTTCTCGATGATCGAGGCGACGGTCACGATGTCGGCCGGCTTCATGTTGCGCGCGGCGGCCTTGTTCTCCAGGTCGATCGACGCCGTCTCGGACTTGAACCGGGTGACGAACGAGGTCAGCAGCTGCAGCGGGGTGGCCCCGGGCACCAGATCGTAGGTCGACGGGAAGAGGTAGCCCTCCAGCGTCGGGGCGTAGGCGGGGACGCCGAGCTGCCTGGGGTTGTTGGCGATGGCCTGCAGCTCGTCCATCGGCGTGCCGAGCCGGTCGTGCAGGCCGGCGAGCACCTGCCGGACGGTCTCGCCTTCCTTGATGGTGAACCGGAACGGCGCCGAGGACGCCGGGTCGAGCAGCGCGGCGAGCGCCGCGTCGGCGCTCATCTGGCTGCGCAGCCGGTAGGTACCCGGCTGGATGCCCAGCGACTTCGGGTTGGCCGAGGCGGCCTTGACGAACGCCGCGACCGACGCGGTCACGTTCGCGTCGCGCAGCTCCTGCGCGATCTGCCGGGCGGAGGCGCCGTCCGGGATCTGGATCACGGCGATGCCGTTGCCGGCGCCGGTGTAGTCGGCGGCGCTGCCACCGCCGCCGCCGATGCGGCCGACCACCTTGCCGACGGCGAAGATACCGAGCCCGAGCAGCGCGGCGACGACCACCAGGACGGCGACCAGCTTCGGCAGGGCACGCGTGCGCCGCCGCGGGGGCGGGTCGTCATCCCAGTCGACACCGCCCGCTCCGCCGTCGTCCGCGTCGCCGCCGTGCACAACGGAGCGCCGGCGGCCTCGCCGGCCGCGCCCGGGCTCCTCGCCGGCCGGGACCTCGTCGTCGTCGAAACCGGCGGCCCCGAAGACGTCGTCCCGGGCGAACTCGTCGTCCGCGGCACCGTCGTCCGGGTATCGGCCGTCCGGGTATCGGTCGCCCGGGTATCGGTCGCCCGGGTATCGGTCGTCCGCGTAGTCGTCGGCGTATCCCGAGTCCGGATAGTCCGCTTCGGCGTCGCCCGCGGCGCCGCGACCGCCCTCGCGGCGGGCGTCCCGACGGCGGCGGTCCTCGCGCGGGTCGCTGTCGTAGCCCCGCTCCGGCACGTCGCTGGCGTAGGGCTCGTCGTCGAAGCGGCCCGCGCCCCGACGTGGCTCCCCGCCGCGGCGGGAGTCGGCGGGACGGCGGCGGGGACCGTACGGCTCCTCGCCGAGCATCTCGTCGAGGTGACCGCCCGTCACCTCTCGTCCTGGGGCACGGCGCCTCCACCGACGGACGGGTCCGGCGCCGCTGCGGGCGCGCCACCGCCCCGACGACGGCTGTCCAGGTCGTTCTGGAGGATCTGCACGGCTGCCTCCTGATCCACGAGACCGCGGCGGGCGCGGGAACGAACGCCACGCTCAGCCATTCTGCGGTGTGCCGCAACCGTGGTCAGCCGCTCGTCCACAAAACGCACGGGGACAGGGGCAATCCGCGCACTGAGTACGTCGGCGTACTCGCGGACCAGCTGGACCGCCCGACCCTCCTGCCCGGACAACTGCCTGGGCAGGCCTACCACGACCTCTACAGCCTGCCTGTCGAGAACGATCCCGACAAGATTGTCGATATCGGTATTTTTTTTCCTATCTCGCATCAGGGTGGTCACGGGTACGGCGAGTATGCCGTCCGGGTCACTCGCGGCGATTCCGACCCGGACGGATCCCACATCGACACCGACCCGCACCCCGCGGGGTGCCGACGGACCGCTCACCGGCCGGCCACCTCAGCGCGCGGTGAGCTCGGCGACCAGCCCGCGCAGCTTCGCGAACGCGGCCGGAACCAGCTCCGGCGTCCCGCCACCGCCCTGGGCGATGTCCGGCTTGCCGCCGCCCTTGCCACCGAGCGCCGCCCAGGAGCCGCGCACCAGATCTCCGGCGCGCAGCCCGCGGGCCCGCGCCGCGTCGTCGGTGACGACGACGATCGACCCGCCGTCGGCCCGGACCGCGGCGACCACGGCGGGACGCCCGCCGAGCCGGCCGCGGATGTCCATCGCCAGCAGGCGCACGTCGTCGGGCGCGGTACCGGCGGGTACCTCGGCGGTGACCACGGCGACCCCGCCGATCTCCTCGGCGCCCTCGGCCAGGGCGCCCGCCCCGGCGAGCACCGCGGCGGCGCGCAGCCGGTCCAGCTCCCGTTCGGCGTCGCGCAGCCGGCCGACGATGTCGCCGACCCGGTCGACCAGTTCGTCCGGACGGGCCTTGATCGCGGTGGCGAGCTCGGAGACGAGCAGATGCTCACGGGCCAGAAAGCGGAACGCGTCGATGCCGACGAGCCCCTCGACCCGGCGCGTGCCCGCCGAGATCGACGACTCGGACAGCAGCTTCACCGCGCCGAGCTGGGCGGAACTACCGACGTGGGTGCCGCCGCAGAGCTCGCGGGCGTAGTCGCCGACGTCGACGACCCGCACCGCGTCGCCGTACTTCTCCCCGAACAGCGCCATCGCGCCGAGCCTGCGGGCCTCGTCCTGCGTCGTCACGAACGCCCGCACCGGCAGGTCGCGCAGCGCCACCTCGTTGATCTCGTCCTCGACGTCGGCGAGGACGGACGCCGGAATCGCGCCGAGGGCGTGGAAGTCGAAGCGCAGCCGGCCCGGTGAGTTCAGCGACCCGGCCTGGGTCGCCCCCTCCCCCAGCGCCCGGCGGAACGCCGCGTGCACGAGGTGGGTGGCGGTGTGCGAGCGGGACACCGCCCGGCGCCGGCCGGCGTCGACGTCGGCGTGCACCTGGTCGCCGACCCGCAGCTCGCCGGAGCGCACCCGGACCCGGTGCAGCACCAGCTCCGGGACGGGCCGCTGGACGTCGAGGACCTCGACCTCGCCGCCGTCGAAGCGCAGCACGCCGAGGTCGGGTTCCTGCCCGCCGCTCTCGGCGTAGAACGGGGTGATGTCGAGGACGACCCCGACCTCCTCGCCGGCGCCGGCCGTCATCCGGCCCACGCCGTCGGCGATCCCGACGAGGCCGACGACGGTGGACTCGCGGGTCAGCTCCTCGTAGCCGGTGAACGTCGTCGGCCCGGAGCCGGCCAGGATCGGCCGGAAGGCGGACAGGTCGAGGTTGCCGATGCGCCGGGACGCCCGGTCGGCCTTCGCGGTCTGCCGCTGGCGCTCCATCAGCCGGCGGAAGCCCGCCTCGTCGACGGACAGGCCCGCCTCGGCGGCCATCTCCAGCGTCAGGTCGATCGGGAAGCCGTAGGTGTCGTGCAGCTTGAACGCCTCGTCACCGGCGAGCGTCGTCGAACCCGCCGCCCGGACCTGACGCGCGGCGGTGTCGAAGATGGTGGTGCCGGTGCGCAGCGTCTCGGCGAACGACGCCTCCTCGGCGACGGCGACCCCGGTGATGGTCTCCGCGTCGTCGACGAGCTCGGGGTAGATCGGGCCCATCGCCTGGCCGATGGCGGCGAACAGCTCGCCCATGACCGGCTCGCGGGCGCCGAGCAGACGGGCGTCGCGCACGGCGCGGCGCAGCAGCCGGCGCAGCACGTAGCCGCGGCCCTCGTTGGAGGGCATCACTCCGTCGGAGATGAGCATCGCGGCGGTGCGGGAGTGGTCGGCGATGACCCGCAGGCGCACGTCGGCGGCCGCGTCGGCACCGTAGCTGGTGCCGGTGAGCCGCCCGGCGGTGTCGAGCACGGGGCGGGAAATGTCGATCTCGTAGAGGTTGTCGACGCCCTGCAGGATCGTCGCCATCCGCTCGAGGCCCATGCCGGTGTCGATGTTGCGCGAGGGCAGCTCGCGCAGGATCGGGAAGTCGTAGCCGGCGCCCTCACCGCGCTCGAACTGCATGAACACGAGGTTCCAGACCTCGAGGTAGCGGTTCTCGTCGGCGACGGGGCCGCCCTCACGCCCGTACGCGGGCCCGCGGTCGAAGTAGATCTCGCTGCACGGACCGCACGGGCCGGGCACGCCCATCGACCAGTAGTTGTCCTCCTTGCCGCGGCGCTGGATGCGCTCGGCGGGCAGCAGCTTCTGCCAGATCTGCTCGGCCTCGTCGTCGTCGAGGTAGACCGTGGCCCACAGGTCGTCCGGGTTGAACCCGTAGCCGTCGACGAGCAGCTCGAAGGCGAACGGGATCGCCTCGGCCTTGAAGTAGTCGCCGAAGGAGAAGTTCCCGCACATCTGGAAGAACGAGGCGTGCCGGGCCGTGCGGCCGACGTTGTCGATGTCGACGGTCCGCACGACCTTCTGCACGCTCGTCGCCCGCGGCCAGGGCGCGGCCAGATCACCGAGGAAGTACGGCTTGAACGGCACCATCCCGGCGTTGACCAGGAGCAGCGTCGGATCCTGCGCGATCAGGGACGCGCTCGGAACGACGGTGTGCCCACGCCCGGAGAAATGGTTGAGGAAGCGGGTGCGGATCTCGGCGGTGTCCATCGGTTCACATCGTCCAGACTGGAGGGAGGGGTTCGTCATCCGAGGGCGGGCGGCGCTGCCGCCGCGGCTGCTCGGACCGCTGCCGCCGCGCTCGCCGCCGAGGGGCGGTCAGCCCTGCCGGGCCCCCGGCACCAGCCGCATCGTCCGCTCGCTGTCGTCGAGATCACCCGGGTAGCCCCCGGGCGCCACCGCGACCCGCTCGGACCCGCTGGCCGGGCCCGAGACACCGGGAGGCTCGTCCCGCGGGGCGTCGTCGAGACCGAGTGCGCCACGGATCTCCTCCTCCCGCTCGGCCGCCGCCTCACGGACATCCGCGAGGAACTCCCGCACCGACTGTACGAAAGATCCGGCGAGGCTCGTCGGGGTGAGCGTCGCGGCGGCCTTTGCCGCCTGGCGCACCACGACGACCCCCGCCGCCGCCCCGAAGGCGAGGTAGAACATCCGGGACATCTACCGGCCTCCCCGACGCTCGCCCGAGGCGGCCAGCGGCGCCTCGCCCGGGTCCGCGTCCGCGGCCCCCCGGCGCGCCGCCTTCTCCGTCTTGATCTGCGACTTCACCCGCGCCTCGACCTCCGACCGGCTGCGCTTGGCGACAGCCTGGCGCACGCCGTAGCTGAAGGCGGCCACCCGCACGATCGGCCCGCCGAGGGTCGCCGAGAACAGCGACGTCAGCGAGGACACGTTCGTCGTGATCGACTGGACGTTCGCCGTGATCGCGTCGACCCGGTCCAGTTCCTTGTTCACGTGCGCGAGCGCGACGTTGACCTCGTCGACCGTCGTACCGGCCTGCCGGACCCGGGCTGTTCCCTCGTCGATGGCGACACCGGTCTGGCGCACGCGCGCCGCCGCCTCGTCGAAGATCTTGCCGAGTTTGAGCAGGACGAAACAGCCGAAGAGGGCGAGCACCGCGAACGCGCCCGACGCGATCAGGCCCGCGACCGCTCCACCGGACATATGTGCTCCTGCCTCCATCGTCGATTGGGTCGGTCCCACCCCACCCGATCCGGCACGCTGTGCCCTGCCGCGGCACGCCACGCAGGCCGTTCCCGTGCGAATGGCGTGCCGCTGTGACCTTACCGAGGATGCGACCGCCGCTATGGGCAGCCCCCGCCACCGAGCCGGGTCCGGCCCCGCGACCGGGGCCTGTCTCGGCCGGCACCACAGTGCTTACGATGCCGGCGCTCAGGGCTCCCGTGCCGTGCCGTGCTCCGCCGCGCCCCGCACCGTCTCCCGCAGCTCCCGCAGCCGCTCCGCCGCCCGCCGCTCGAAACCGTTGGTTCCCGGCAGGTAGTAGTCGGCAGCCGTCAGCCCCTCCGGCGGGTACTGCTGGCGCACCACGCCGCCGGGCGCGTCATGCGGGTACCGGTAGCCCGCCCCGCTGCCGGCCCGGGCGGCCCCCGGATAGTGGGCGTCGCGCAGGTGCGGCGGCACCGGGCCGGCGCGGCCGGCGCGCACGTCGGCCGTGGCGGCGTCGATCGCGCGAATCACCGCGTTCGACTTCGGCGCCAGCGCGAGGTGGATGACCGCCTGCGCCAGCGCCAGTCGCGCTTCCGGCAGGCCGACGAGGTCCAGGGCCTGGCCGGCGGCGACGGCGACGGCGAGCGCACCCGGGTCCGCCATGCCGACGTCCTCGCTGGCAAGGATGATCATGCGGCGGGCGATGAACCTGGGGTCCTCGCCGGCCTCCAGCATCCGGGCCAGGTAGTGCAGCGCGGCATCGGCGTCCCCGCCGCGCATCGACTTGATGAACGCGCTGGTGACGTCGTAGTGCTGGTCGCCTGAGCGGTCGTAACGGACCGCCGCCCGGTTGACCGCCTGCTCCAGCACGTCGACATCGAGCACGGCGACATCGAGCACGGCGACGTCCCGACGGCCACCCGCCCCGGCGGTGTCGGCGGGAGCGGCGGGAGCGGCGGTGTCGGCGGGAGCGGCGGTGTCGGCGGCGGCGAGCAGCGCCTCGGCGCCTGCCTCCAGCACGGTCAGCGCGCGGCGCGCGTCCCCGCCGGCGAGCCGGACGACGTGGTCGCGACCGGCCCCGGTCAGCTCGACCCGCCCGTCATAGCCACGCGGGTCGCGCAGGGCGCGGTCGACCACCCCGCGGATGTCGTCGTCGGTGAGCGGCTCGAGGGTCAACAGCAGCGACCGGGACAGCAGCGGACTCACGACGGAGAAGAAGGGGTTCTCGGTGGTCGCGGCGACCAGCGTGACCCAGCCATGCTCGACCGAGGGGAGCAGCGCGTCCTGCTGCGTGCGGGTGAAACGGTGGACCTCGTCGATGAACAGGACGGTGCGCGCACCAGACGCCGAGCGGGCCGCCCGTGCCTCGTCGATGACCGCCCGCACGTCCTTGACACCTGCCGTCACCGCGGAAAGCTCCCGGAAGCGCCGACCGGTCGCCCGCGACACGATGTGCGCCAGTGTGGTCTTGCCGGTGCCAGGCGGGCCCCAGAGGATGACCGACGTCGTGCCGCCGCCCTCGACGAGCCGGCGCAGCGGACTACCGGCACCGAGCAGGTGACGCTGGCCGACGACCTCGTCGAGGTGCTCCGGGCGCAGCCGGGCGGCGAGCGGAGCCCGACCGGCCACGGCGAGTTCCGGCTCGGCCGCACCGCGACCCGGCGCCGTCGGGGGCGTGGGGCCGCGGGCTGGCGCGGCGGCCGGCGCGCCGAACAGCTCCGCCGAGTCGAACAGGCTCACCCGTTCACGGTACGTCGCGGCCGCCGCAGGCCGACCGGTGAACGCGCATGCCGCCCGGGGCAGGTCGGATCAGTTGCTGCCGACGGGTGGCTCCGCCGCCGCGCCGGGGCTCCAGGCCGGCTGCGCCGAACCGGCCTGCTGGTCGAACTGCCAGGCAGGAGCGGGCGCCACGGCACCCGACCGGGGGTCGGAGTCCCATCCGGGGCCTGAGCCCCAGCCCGCCTCGGAACCGCTCGCCGGACCGGAGCCGGCCCCGACCGGGCGCGGCTCGGAATCCCACGCCGATGCGGCCGGGCGAGGCTGGAAGTTCCAGGCGGCGGACGCGTCGGGTCGCGGTGCGGGCACGTCCCACTGCGACCCGACCTGTTCGGGCGCGTCGTTGCGCGCCTCAGGGCCGGGTGCCGGCGCTGAGCGAGCGTCACGGGCCTTCACCAGCGGGCTGGACTCGGTGACTCCGCCCAGCGCCGAGAAGATGACGACCGCGAGGATCGAGAAGGCGATCACACAGACGATCGGCGCGAGGACGATCGAGTCCGCGCCCTGCACCCGCTGAGCGAAGGAGCCGCCCGTGACCTGGGTGGCGGCCATCGCGGTGTAGTGCATCCCGCAGACCGCCGCGGCCATGACGACCGAGGCCAGCGCGACGTGCTGGACGGTACGGACGCGGAACACGATCCACAGCGCGGCCACCGCGGCGGCGACGGCGATGGCGATCGACAGCGCCACGATCTTCGGTCGGTAGGAGACTGTCGCGCCGACATGCATGGCGGCCATGCCCGTGTAGTGCATGGCCGCGACCCCGGCGCCGGCCACCACGCCGCTGATCAGGAGCCAGCCGAGGCTGCGCGGACGGCGCGCCACCAGGGTGAAACCCAGCGCGGACCCCACCACGGCAACGACCAGGGACAGCACGGTGAGCGGAAGATCGTACCGCAGCTCGAAGCCATCGACGTGATAGCCGATCATTCCGATGAAATGCATGGACCAGATCCCGCCACCCCCGAGGGAGACCGCCGCGGCGATCGTCCAGCGGGCCCGCAGGCGCCCCTCGGACAACGGGATCCGGATAGCGCTGACCAGCGCCGCGAACGATCCGACCACCGCCAGACCGATCGATACGACCACAAACAGAAGATCCTGACTTACGTGCCGATGCACGGCCTCCGCAACGATCACTTACCCCCCTCATACGGCCAGAAGCACACACTCTGCAACATGAAGGCACCGACTAACAAGAATTATCGCCGAAGCAAGAGGTCGGGACGCATCCGCCATCACGTCGACGCTGGGCGACAACCGTCATAACGGGACGTGATCGACTAGCCCCGCGCCGACCGCGCAGCCCTCCCTGGACAGCCGCCACCCGCCGCCGACCCACAGCTCCCACACAGCCGTTCACCTGGCAAAAGCGCACTGAGGTCCGGCGACGATCCGCACGCGGGGGACGTCGAATCGTGGAGCCGCGGGCCGACCGTAGAGGAAGGCGCCCCGTGATCCGCAGACCCGGCCAGCAGGAGCGGACCCACGGACGGCAATCACCGCCCTACCACTTCCCTTCTCGCGCGGCGGCCCAGATCCGACGAAACCTACCATGGCCGGCATCCCGCTATCTTCTCCTAGAATCGATCGCATCGGCCGCCAATCGCCACTTGGACGCCCCTTCCGCGTACCTGGCCAGCACTGCACGTGCGGGACGACCGGAAGACCACACTTCGTTTGTTCAGAGCCACTTTCACGCAATGGTGTGCGTGTATGGTTCAGGTAGTCGGTTTATCTTCTCGTACGACTCTCACCCTCACCCGAGGGAAGATTCCCCACGGTGCAGTCGGCGCCTGTCAGGCAATTCCTGGGCGCCGGCTATCCGCCGCGGCGATCCCCGCGCGACGCCAGACGAGACCGCCTGGCAGGGATCCGCCGTGTTTTCGGGGCGCGCTCGGATCGCCCGCACCAGGCGGCCGATCCGGAGCCCGTCGGAGGCCCGCGCCGCAAAGGGCGGCCCCGGCGGCGCGCCCCGCTTTCACCGGAACCGACCAGCCCGTCCCGGAGACCGAATCCCCGCCCCGGAAAGGTGCAGCCCCATGAGCGTGCTCCCCTCGCCCCGAACCCGCTCCGACCGAGCCCTGGCTCGCGTGACGCCGACCCCGTCGCCGATCTCGGAGCAGTCGGACCGCGCCGCGCTCCCCGGCCGGACCCGCGGTTCCCGCCGGGCCGGCGACGCGGGCCACTCCACCCACCCGGCGGCGACTTCCGCCCCGGGGGCGGACCGTACCCCGGCGGCGGACCGTACCCCGGACGCCGGCATGGACGCCGGCCCGGCCGACACATCGGGCTCCCCCACGGAAACCCGTGCGGCTGCCGCCCCGGCGGACGGCGCGCACACCGGCCCCACGGCCGACGGTCCCGCCGACGCCGCGACGCCCCCGGCAGGACGGCGGGTGAAGGCCACCAGGCGGCCACCGGCCAGGACTACCGCGGGCTCAGCCGGACCACGCGCCCTGCACCGCGTCGGTCAGCACGTGCGGGTCCCGAAAACCGCCGAACTCGTCGCCGCCCACCTCCGCCGCCAGATCGTCCGCGGCGA
>NZ_JALKFX010000102.1 GCF_023243045.1 Frankia sp. AgB32 | reverse complement strand
ACGATCATCCCGACGCAATCCGAACATGAGATCGAGTAACTGTCTCACTGCACGCACGTGCGGAAGACAGGGCTAGGACACGGTCGGACCGACGGCCCGCGCGGCTCTCGTCGCGGTGGCGAAGGTCAGCGCGGCGAGGACGGCACGAACGGCGGGCGCACGACGGTCATCGGGCTCGGCCGGCCGCGGACGTCGACGTTGACGGTGTCGCCCTCGGCGACGCCCCGGGCCAGCAGGGCCAGGCCGATGCCCTCGCGCAGGGTCGGGGAGAACGTGCCGCTGGTGACCTCGCCGAGCGGCTCGCCGGCCGCCGAGGTGACGGCCATGTGCGGCCGCGGGATCGCTCGGCTGGTCGAGCGCAACCCCCAGAGCAGGCGGGCGGCCCCGGCCTCGCGTTCGGCGAGCAGGGCGTCGCGGCCCCAGAACCGCTCCTTGGCCCAGCCGACCGCCCAGCCGGACCGCGCCTGCACCGGGCTGATCGACGGCGACAGGTCCTGGCCGTGCAGCGGGTAGCCCATCTCGGTGCGCAGCGTGTCGCGGGCGCCCAGGCCCGCCGGGGACACCCCGAGCGGCTCGCCGGCCGCGAGCAGCGCGTCCCACAGCGCGGGCGAGTCGTCCCAGGCCGGCAGCAGTTCGTAGCCGCGCTCGCCGGTGTAGCCGGACCGGCAGACGATCACCGGGTGGCCCTTCCAGTCGGCCTCGGCGTAGCTCATGTACGCCCCGTCGGTGGGCAGGCCGAGCGCGGCGACGAGCTCGGGGGCCGCGGGGCCCTGCACGGCGAGCACGCCGTAGGCGGTGTGCCGGTCGGTGACGGTGATCTCCGGCGGCGCCGCGGCCGCGAGCCGGGCGACGACCTCGGCGTTGTTCGCCGCGTTCGGGACGAGCAGCACCCGATCGGCAGAGAACAGATAGACGATCAGATCGTCGACGACCCCGCCGTTGTCGTCGCAGCACAGGGTGTACTGGGCCTGCCCGGGAGCGATGCGGCCGAGGTCGTTCGTCAGGCAGGCGTTGACGAAGTCGGCGGCGCCGGGGCCGGCCACCTCCGCCTTGCCGAGATGGCTGACGTCGAAGACCCCCACCGCGCCGCGGACCGCCTGGTGCTCGGCCAGCACTCCGCGTCCGGCGTACTCGATCGGCATCTCCCAGCCACCGAAACCGGCCAGCTTCGCGCCGAGATCGACATGCCGGTCGTAGAGCGGAGATCGACGCAGGTCTGCCATGGCGGACAGCCTAGTGGCGCCGGGCCGGCCGGCCCGGCGAGCGCGCGAGCGCCGGCGCCGGGGCCCGGCGCGGACGCCCCGCCCCACTCGTTCAATACGCTCACCTCATGACCGCCATCGCGCCCAGTTCCGCAGCCCTGACCGATCTCCCTGTGGACGCCGTGGTGATCGGCACCGCCATCGGTGCGGACGGCCTCGTCGTCGCCGACGGCGCCGCCGACCTCGACGCGGCGCTGGGCGGCCGGCTCGCGGAGGTCCTCGGTTCGCTCGGCGCGACCGGCCGGGCCGGCGAGGTCATCCGCTTCGCGACGCTCGGCGCGCTGCCCGCCGCGACCGTCGTCGCCGCCGGCCTCGGGCCGCTCACCGCAGCCCCCGCCGAGACCGACGGTGGCCCGCGAACAGAGGGTGGCCAGCAGGTCGACGCCGAGGTGCTGCGGCGCGCGGCCGGCGCCGCGGTGCGCGCCCTGGCCGGCACCGCGTCCGTCGGCCTCGCCCTGGCCGGCGCCGGCGGAACCGTCACCGCCGGCGCCGTGCGCGCCGTGGCCGAGGGCGGCCTGCTCGGCGCCTACGCGTTCGACGGGCTGCGCACCACCTCCGCGAAGGACCGCCCGAAGCCCGTCACCGACCTGACGATCGTCGTCGCCGACGCGGACCTCGCGCTCGCCGAGACCGAGATCAGCCGGGCCGTCGTCGTCACCGAATCCGTCACGCTGGTCCGGGACCTGGTGAACACGCCGCCGAGCCACCTGTCCCCCGCGCAGCTCGCCGACATCGCCGTGGAACGGGCCACCGCGGTCGGCGTCGCCGTCGAGGTCCTCGACGAGGCGGCGCTGGCCGAGGGCGGCTACGGCGGGATCGTCGGGGTCGGCCAGGGCTCGGCGAACCCGCCCCGGCTGATCCGGCTGGAATGGCGCGGCGGCTCCGCCGAGCACCCCGCGCTCGCGCTGGTCGGCAAGGGCATCACGTTCGACTCCGGTGGCCTGTCGCTCAAGCCGCCGACGGCGATGGAGTGGATGAAGACCGACATGGCCGGCGCCGCGTCGGTCCTCGGCGCCGTCCTCGCCGCCGCCCGCCTCACGCTGCCGATCACCGTCGTCGGCTGGCTGCCCTGCGCGGAGAACATGCCCTCGGGCGACGCGATCCGCCCCTCGGACGTGCTGACCATGCGCGGCGGAAAGCGCGTCGAGGTGCTCAACACCGACGCCGAGGGCCGGCTCGTCCTCGCCGACGCGCTGGTCCGGGCCGCCGAGGAGAACCCCGAGCTGATCGTCGACGTGGCGACGCTGACCGGCGCCCAGATCGTCTCCCTCGGTCAGCGCACCAGCGGGGTGATGGGCCGCGGCACCGGCGTCGAGGCCGTCACCGCCGCGGCGGCGGCCGCCGGGGAGAGCGTCTGGCCGATGCCGCTGCCGCCGGAGCTGCGCAAGGGCCTGGACTCCGCGGTCGCCGACATCGCGAACGTGCCGCCGGGCGGCAGCCGCGACGGCGGGATGCTCGTCGCCGCCCACTTCCTCGCCGCCTTCGTCGCGGACGAGGCGAACTGGGCCCATCTCGACATCGCCGGGCCGTCGTGGCACGGCGGCGAGCCCTACGGACACACCGCCAAGGGCGGCACCGGCGTCATCGTCCGCACGCTCGTCCAGCTCGCCGAGGACCTCGCCGGCACGGCGGCGCCCACGGCCTGACCCAGGGCGCGCTCGGCCGTACCGGCGCGGAGCCGGCGACAGGCGCTGGCGATCAGGCGCTGGCGATAGGCGATGACGATGGGCGACGTACCCCACGTGCCCATCCGAGCGGATGGCGACGGGTGGCGTGAAAGACTGGGCTCGGACCGACGTGATGTGGACCGACGTGATGTGGTCAGTCGTGATGTGGACAGTCGTGATGTGGACAGTCGTGGCCTGTGGTGCCGGCCCGACGACACCCTCGCGACCGGCGCCTCCCGCTGGCCTGCACACAGTCAACGAGAAGGGACCCCAGGCGTGGCAGATTCAGCGACTGGTCCCGTCGACCTGGTCATCCTCGGCGGCGGTAGCGGTGGTTACGCCGCCGCGCTGCGCGCCGCGGAACTCGGCCTGAGCGTCGTTCTCATCGAGAAGGACAAGCTCGGCGGCACCTGCCTGCACCGCGGATGCATCCCGACCAAGGCGCTGCTGCACTCGGCGGAGATCGTCGACAACATCAACGAGAGCGAGTCCTTCGGGATCCGCTCCACCTTCGACGGCATCGACATGGCCAAGGTCAACTCCTACAAGGACTCGGTCGTCGCCGGCCTGTTCAAGGGGCTGACCGGGCTGATCAGGTCACGTGGCATCGAGGTCGTCGAGGGCACCGGCCGGCTCGTGTCGCCGACGGCGGTCGCCGTCGGGGACCGGGTCGTCGAGGGCCGGCATGTGCTGCTCGCCACCGGTTCGTACGCGAAGACCCTGCCCGGGCTCGACATCGACCACGAGCGGGTCATCACCAGCGACGACGCCCTCGTGCTCGACCGGGTGCCGGCGTCCGTCGTGGTGCTCGGGGCCGGCGCGATCGGCTGCGAGTTCGCCTCGGTGTGGCGTTCCTACGGCGCCGAGGTCACGATCGTCGAGGCGCTGGGGCACCTCGTGCCGCTCGAGGACGAGTCCAGCTCGAAGCTGCTGGAACGGGCGTTCCGCAAGCGCGGGATCACCCAGCATCTCGGCGCCCGCTTCGCCGGGGTGAAGACCGCCGACCACGGCGTGACGGTGTCGCTGGAGAGCGGTACGACCATCGACGCCGAGCTGCTGCTCGTCGCGGTGGGCCGCGGACCGGTCTCGGCGGGCCTCGGTTACGAGGAGGTCGGGATCGCGACCGACCGCGGCTACGTGCTGGTGGACGGCGACCTGCGCACGAACGTTCCCACCGTCTCCGCCCTCGGCGACCTGCGCCCCGGCCTGCAGCTTGCCCACGTGGGCTTCGCCGAGGGCATCTACGTGGCCGAGCGGCTCGCCGGGCTGCGCCCGGCACCGCTGGACTACGACAACGTCCCGCGCGTCACCTACTCCCACCCCGAGGTCGCCTCGGTGGGACTGACCGCGGCGGCCGCCCGGGAACGCCACGGCGAGATCCGCACCCTGACGTACAACCTCGCCGGCAACGGCAAGTCCCAGATCCTGCGGACGGCCGGCGCGGTGACCCTGGTGGCCCTGCCCGACGGACCCGTCATCGGCGTCCACATGGTGGGCGACCGGGTGGGCGAGCTCATCGCCGAGGCTCAGCTCATCACGAACTGGGAGGCGCTCGCGGTCGACGTCGCCCAGCTCATCCACCCCCATCCGACCCTGTCCGAGGCTCTCGGCGAGGCGCATCTCGCGTTGGCCGGCAAGCCCCTGCACGTCCACGGCTAGGCGCCCGCATGGACGCCTGGCGACGCACTCCCCCCGGGTCGGCAGCCCGACCCGTCCACGTACCCGAGGCCACGCCACAGCATCAGCGCCTCCGGCCGGCCGCTCGCGCGGTGCAGATGCCGGACGCGACGAAGGAGTCGTTCCAGCATGTCTGTATCTGTCACGATGCCCCGGCTCGGGGAAAGTGTCTCCGAGGGAACCGTCACCCGTTGGCTGAAGCAGGAGGGTGAGCGCGTCGAGGCCGACGAGCCGCTCCTCGAGGTCAGCACGGACAAGGTCGACACCGAGATCCCTGCCCCCGCGTCCGGTGTCATCAGCTCCATCAAGGTCTCCGAGGACGAGACCGTCGAAGTCGGCGTCGAACTCGCCGTGATCGACGACGGGTCCGCCGCCGCGGCACCGGCCGAGGCCCCCGCGGCCGAGGCGCCCGCCGCCGAGCCGGAGCCCGAGCCCGAGCCGGCGAAGCCCGCCGCGGCCATCCCGCCGCCCGCGCCCGCGCCGGCCCCGCCCGCGCCGGCACCCGCCCAGCCGGCACCGGCACCCGCCGCAGCCGCCAACGGCGACGGTGGGATCGGCCGGTACGTCACTCCGCTCGTCCGCAAGATGGCGGCCGAGCTGGGCGTGGAGCTCGGCGACGTGAACGGCACCGGCCCCGGTGGCCGGATCACCAAGCAGGACATCCAGGACGCGGCCCGCACGGGCGGCGCCGCACCGGCCCCCGCGCCCGCCCCCCGCGCCCCGGCTCCGGCCGCCGCGCCGGCGCGGACCGCGCCCCAGGCCCCGCCGGCCGCCACCACCCCGGCGGCGACCCCCGTCCGCGGCCGGACCGAGAAGCTCACCCGCCTGCGGGCGCTGGTCGCCCGGCGGATGGTCGAGTCGCTCCAGATCAGCGCGCAGCTCACCACCGTCGTCGAGGTGGACGTCACCCGCATCGCGCGGCTGCGGGACCGGGCCAAGGCCGGGTTCCAGGCCCGCGAGGGGCTCAAGCTGTCGTTCCTGCCGTTCTTCGCGCTGGCGACCTGCGAGGCGCTGCGCGAGTTCCCGCAGCTCAACGCCAGCATCGACGTCGACGCCGGCACGGTCACCTACCACGGCGAGGAGAACCTCGGCATCGCCGTGGACTCCGAGCGCGGCCTGGTCGTCCCCGTCGCCCACAACGCCGGTGACCTGAACCTCACCGGCCTGGCCCGCAAGATCGACGATCTGGCCAGCCGCACCCGGTCGAACAAGATCTCGCCGGACGAGCTCGGCGGGGGCACCTTCACCCTGACGAACACCGGCAGCCGGGGCGCCCTGTTCGACACCCCGATCCTCAACCAGCCGCAGGTCGGCATCCTCGGCACCGGCATCGTCACGAAGAAGCCGGCCGTCATCGACGACCCCGACCTCGGCGAGGTCATCGCCGTGCGGTCGTCGGTGTACCTGTCGCTGACCTACGACCACCGCATCGTCGACGGCGCCGACGCCGCCCGCTTCCTGACCTTCATCAAGCGGCGGCTGGAGGAGGGTGCCTTCGAGGCCGACCTCGGCCTGTAGGCACCGCACCGCAGAGACGCCTGGCCTGGCCGATCGGGGGCGGCCAGGCGTCTCGCCTCCGGGGCACCTGGCGGCGACGATGGGCAGCTATGCGCATCGTTGTCACCGGAGCCTCCGGCCTGATCGGCTCGACGCTCGTCCCCGCCCTGCGCGACGACGGGCACGCGGTGAGCACCCTGGTCCGCCGGCCGCCACGGGCCGGCGGCGAGATCCGCTGGGATCCCGCCGCCGGCCAGCTCGCCCCGGCGGACCTCGCCGGCGCCGAGGCGGTCGTCCACCTCGCCGGCGCGGGCATCGGTGACCACCGCTGGACCGACTCCTACCGTCACGTGCTGCGTGAGAGCCGCATCGCCGGCACGGATCTTCTCGCCCGCACCCTGGCTCGGCTCGACCCGCTCCCGCGGGTGTTGCTGTCCGGCAGCGCCGTCGGCTGGTACGGCACGGACGCGGGCGGTGCGTCCGGCCCGCTGGACGAGTCCGCACCTGCCGGCGCGGGATTCCTCGCCCGCCTGGTCGAGGACTGGGAAGGCGCCGCCGAGCCGGCCCGGGCGGCGGGGATCCGCCTGAGCACGCTGCGCACCGGCGTGGTGCTGTCCCCCCGGGGCGGCAGCCTCGCCCGCCAGCTGCCCCTGTTCCGGTTCGGTCTCGGCGGCCGGCTGGGTTCGGGCCGGCAGTGGCTGAGCTGGATCAGCCTGGCCGACCACGTCGCCGCGACCCGGTTCCTGCTCGGCGCGGACGCGCCGGCGGGCCCGGTGAATCTGGTGGCCCCGGAGCCGGTCACGAACACCCGGTTCACCTCGGCGCTGGCCGCGGCGCTGCACCGGCCGGCGTTCGCCGCCGTTCCGCGCTTCGCGCTGCGCGCGGCACTCGGCGAGTTCGCCGACGAGGGTGTGCTCGCCTCCCAGCGGCTGGCCCCCGTGGTGCTGCGCGACGCCGGCTTCCGCTTCACCCATCCCGACATCGACACCGCGCTGCGCGCGCTGCTCGCCACGAACAGCTGACCTCCGGACAGCTGACGTCGGACCGGAGACCTCGGGCGGGGTGCCGGCGTCAGCCGGCGGTGATCGGCACGGTGTCCGACACCCGCCAGCCGGACGTCGTGCGGACGAGCACCAGATCGCGCCGCTGCGGGGATTTGGCGTCCTTGTGGCCGACAACCTGGCCGCTGGCGTCAAGGTAGTCGTAGGCGTCGAGGTGGTCGGTGACCCGCACGACGGTCCGGTCGGCGGTGTCGCTGCGCACCTCGAGGGCGTCGATCACGGTGCGCAGTGGTGAGGAGTGCGCTCCGAGGGCGACGACCTGCCGCATCAGGCTCACGTCCGCGTTGTACGCGGGGCTGCCGGGCGCGTCGGACTCCGCCAGCAGCGATTCCTGCGCGTGCTCGAACGCTCGGCTGCGGGCCGTGTTGAGGGCGCCGAGCACCCCGCGCCAGATCTGCTCGGGCGACTGGTTGGCGACGGGTGAGGCGGTCGGGTCATGGCTGGCCGCCCCGGGCGCCGACGTCGCCGACCCCGGCGACGTCGAGGCGGCGTCGTCCGCGTCGTGCCCCGACGGGCTCGTCATCAGCAGAACGGCGGCGACCACCACCGCGAACAGGCCGATCCCCGCGGTGACGGGCAGGAGCCAGCGGTAGCGCCGGGCACCTGCCCGCTGCGGCCGCCGAGTGCCCGCGGCCCGGCCCGCCCGACCACCGGAGCCGCCGGTGCCCGACCTGCCGGCGGTGGACGCGCCGGTCCCGGCCGCGGCGGCGGAGGACGGCGAGCCGGCGGTGCTCCCCGGCCGCGCCCGGCCGGGACCGGCCACGGACCTGCCGGGCGGCCGATCGCCCGCCCCGACCTCGACAGGATCGGGCCGGGTCGCGGCCCGGCCCGCCCGTCGGCCCGGTGTCGAGCGCTTCGGCGGCGGTGGCAGCGACCCGAGCAGCTCCGCGGCATCGACCGCGGTCGCGCCGGTCGCTCCCCGCCCGGGCCTGCCCTCCCCGGGCCGCCCCCCGGCCCCACCGTGGGCATCGCCGTCCGCGTCGTCGTTGTCGTCCTCGGGCCCCAGGCCCAGCCGAGCGCCCGCGAGCAGCCGCGGCCGCGCGTCCTCCCCGGCTTCGCCGGCACCGCCCGGCTCCCGACCGCCGTCGTCTGCGGCTGGCCCGGTCCGGTCCCCCGGTCTGGGCCGCCGGTCCGCGGTGCGGCGGGGCGGGGCGGATGGCAGCGGCGGATCGGCGGGCCGCTCGGCCGGGCCCGCCGGGCCAGCCGGGTCGGGCTGGCCCGGGGTGACCAGGCGCACGGGCAACGGGGTGGCGCTGCGCGCCAGGGTGGCGGCGAGGTCCCCGGCGCCCGGCCGCCGGTGGGGATCATCGACGAGTGCGGTGGCCACCGCCACCGCCACCGCGGCCGCCTCCGGCCCCGTGGCCTCCCGCATCGCCCCCAGCAGCAGCGTGGCGAGGTCGCGCACGTCCGCGGCGGCAGCGCCGGGGGGCATCGGATCGGGCCGAGCCGCGTCGGCGAGCGCGGCCACCCCGACGCCCGCGAGCACCGGCCGCCCGGTCGGCTCGAGCAGGATGTCCTCTGGTTCCAGCCGGCCGTGGACGACGCCGGCCTCGTGCGCGACGGCCAGCGCCTGGGCGATGGGCAGGCCGACGGTGACGACCTCACCCGGGTCCAGGGCGCCGCGCGCGACCAGCAGCCGGGCGAGACTGATCGCGCCGACGACCGGCCTGGTGATCACGGCGAGCCCGTCGGCGGTGGGCAGCGCCGTCAGCACCGGAACCAGATGCGGATGTTCCAGCTCGGCGAGGGCCCGCGCGGCCGACATGGCCGCCGAACGCAACACCGGGTCCGGCGCAAGGCGCACCCGCCGCACGACGCACTCCACGCCGGACTGGTCGAACTGCCCGGCCCAGAGCTCCCCGGAGCCGGCGTCCCGCGGCCGGGAGCGCAGGCTGACTCCCGGTACCTCGGGCTCGCCGCCGGCGCGTCCGACCGGCCTGTCGGCGGAACCGTCGGAGAAGGTCACAAGTAGCGACGCTAGGCGCAAATCAGGTGCAGCAGTACAGGACTTCACCTGGTTGTGGATAACTTTTTTCGATCACCCGCCCGTCGAACGGCTGTCGACGACCACAACCGATGGTGGGCGGTGGCGGCGGTGGACGGCGGAGCTGGTTGTCGACGACGGGCAACCGCGATCATCGCCGGCGCGTACGGTCGATGCGTCGCACGATCCCGGCCTGTGCCGCCCACCGAGTCTCCGGAGCGTTTCCGAGTGCAGATCCTCGCCACCAGCGCTGGTTTCCTCCCTGACGGCCGGTACGGGGCGCGGGTCGGGCCGGTCCTCACCCACGCGATCGAGCTGGCCGCTGCCGGCGAACGCCCGCGGGTCTGCCTGCTGCAGACGGCCCTCGGTGACGACCAGGCGGCCTACGCCCGCGGCTACGCGGCCGTCAACCGGGATCGCCCCGACGTGCTGCTGTCCCACCTGGCGCTGTTTCCCATGCCCAACGTCCCCGACATCCGGGCCCACCTGCTGGCGCAGGCCGTCATCTGGGTCGGCGGTGGCAGCGTGGCGAACCTGCTCGCCGTGTGGGCCGCGCACGGGCTCGGCGAGATCATGCGCGAGGCATGGGAGTCGGGCGTCGTCCTCGGCGGCGTGTCGGCGGGTTCGCTGTGCTGGCACATCGGCGGCACCACCGACTCGTTCGGCCCGGACCTGCGGCCGGTGACGAACGGGCTGGGCCTGCTGCCGTTCAGCAACACCCCGCACTACGACTCGGAACCCGGTCGGCGCCCGCTCTACCAGCGCCTGGTCGCCGACGGCACGCTGCCCGCCGGCTGGGCCACGGACGACGGGGTCGGCCTGCACTTCCGTGGGGCGGAGCTGGTGGAGGCGGTCGCCGACCGGCCCGGAGCGCGCGCCTGGCGGGTCGAGCGCGGCGCGGACGGCGCCGCGGTGGAGACCGCGATCGTGCCCCGGCTGCTGCCCGGCGCGAAGGGACACGACACCGACGGCACCTGACACCGACGCCGCCTGACGCAGCGGCGTCCCGGGCGGCGCCCACCGGCGGCGCCCGGGGCGGCCGAACTCACCCGGCCGGACGGCCCGTGGAGCGTAGGCTTTCCAGGGTGGATGTGCTGAGGCTTGGCGTGGTTCCGTATCGCGAGGCGTGGGACATGCAGCGTTCGCTCGCCGAGGCCCGGGTGGCCGACGAGATCGACGACACCCTCATCCTCGTCGAGCATCCCAGTGTGTACACGGCCGGGCGGCGCACCCAGTCGTTCGAGCGGCCCGTCGACGGTACCGAGGTCGTCGACGTCGACCGCGGCGGCCGGATCACCTGGCACGGTCCCGGTCAGCTGGTGGGCTACCCGATCATCAAGCTTCCCCGCCCGCTGGACGTGGTCGCCTACGTCCGGGCACTCGAGGAAGCGCTGATCGACTCCTGCGCGGAGCTGGGGCTGCCCACCCGCCGGGTGGATGGCCGCAGCGGTGTGTGGACGGCGGACGGCGGACGCAAGGTCGGCGCGATCGGCGTGCGGGTCCGCAGCGCTGTCACCACCCACGGGTTCGCGCTGACCTGCTCGTCGGACCTGGGCGACTTCGGGCGGATCGTGCCCTGCGGCATCCCCGACGCCGGGGTGTCGAGCCTGAGCGCCGAGCTCGGCCACGAGGTCACGGTCACCGAGGCCCGGCCGACGGTGGAACGACACACCCTCACAGTGCTCGGCCGCTACCTCGGCGGCCGGCACCTGGGCGGCCGCGCGGACGCCCGGGTCGAGCCGGCGGCGGCCCGCGGCGCCCCGTCGACGCCCGAGCGGATGGAGCTGGTCCGATGACCGCCGTCGCCCCCGAGGGTCGGCCGCTGCTGCGGCTCGAGGCCCGCAACGCGCAGACCCCGATCGAGCGCAAGCCGCCGTGGATCCGCACCACGATGCGCACCGGCCCGGAGTACCGCGACCTCAAGGGCCTGGGGCGCGGCGCCGGCCTGCACACGGTGTGTGAGGAGGCCGGCTGCCCGAACATCTACGAATGCTGGGAGGACCGCGAGGCGACCTTCCTGATCGGCGGTGACGTCTGCACCCGCCGGTGCGACTTCTGCCAGATCGACTCCGGCCGCCCCAGCCCACTGGACCGCGACGAGCCGCGCCGCGTCGCCGAGTCCGTGCGCACGATGGGCCTGCGCTACGCGACGGTCACCGGGGTTGCCCGCGACGACCTCGCCGACGGCGGCTCCTGGCTGTACGCCGAGACGGTCCGCCAGATCCACCAGCAGTCCCCCGGCACCGGCGTCGAGGTGCTCATCCCGGACTTCGGTGCCCGGCCGGACCAGCTCGGCGAGGTCTTCGCCGCGGCACCCGAGGTGCTCGCCCACAACGTCGAGACCGTGCCGAGGATCTTCCGACGGGTCCGGCCGGCATTCCGCTACGACCGTTCGCTCGACGTGCTGCGCCAGGCGGGCGCCGCCGGGCTCGTCACGAAGTCGAACCTCATCCTCGGGTTGGGCGAGACGCCCGACGAGGTGCACGAGGCCATGCGGGACCTGCGGTCGGCAGGCTGCGAGCTGCTCACCGTCACCCAGTACCTGCGCCCGAGCCCGCGTCACCATCCCGTCGAGCGCTGGGTGCGCCCGGAGGAGTTCCTCGGCTGGGAACGTGTCGGCGCCGAGCTCGGGTTCGCCGGGGTGATGTCGGGGCCGCTGGTTCGTTCCTCGTACCGGGCCGGCCGCCTCTACCAGCAGGCAGTCACCGCACGCGGCAACGGTTCCGGCGAAATGTCCGACCTCCCGGAAAGTGTGCCGGAGACCTCTCACGCCCAGTGACGGACAGGCTGGTGACCATCCCACCGACGGGCTAGGCTGACACTCGTAACGTCACCCGACGTCACGGTGGGCAGCTCAGGTGTGCTGCCGTCCGCTGCCCGCCAGTGCCTTTTTCCCCTGCCGGCCCGCGGCTCCATCGCAGTCATGATGTGGGCCGAGTCCGCCGCCGGCTGGCCGAATCCGTCACGTCAGTCAACGAGGTGTGTGCCCACGACCGTGTCCGGGAGGTCGTTCCCACCGTGCTCCGTTCACTGCTCGGCGTCCTGGAGGACGCGACCCTGCTCGTCCTGCCGCACGGCGGTCAGAAGACCGCCCGACGCAACGCCTGGCGCGCGGCCGCTGATCTGCACGTCACCCGCCATCGCTGGGTTGATCCCCTCGCGGTGACGCCGCGCCGACCGGCCGACGCGGCCGCACTCGCGGCCGACCGGGTGCCCACCCAGACCGGCGCCGCGGCGCCGAGCGTCGAACCCCTGTGCGCGGTCAGCGGGCCGGTCAGGCTCGCCCGCCGGGCGGGGCGTCCCGGCAACGCCCGGGTGCTGCCCAGGATCGCCACAGCGCCGAGTTGAAGGGCATTGCCCGCCCTGGGCAGCGCCCCACCCCACTTCGGCCGCCGCCGTTCCCCGAGCGCGAACACTACTTGATCACCATCGTGGCGGATGCCGCTGCTGGGACGAGGGCCGAGGCCGTAGGCTCGCGGTCATGGCACTGAGGAAGCAGCCGAGGGACCCCGCGGCCGCGGAGAAGAGCACGCCGGCGAGTTCGGCCGGGAAGAACGGGACGGGCCGTGGCGGCGCCTCCGGTGGCGGCTCCGCGAGCCGCACGGCCACGGCCGCGAACGGCCGCGGCGGCACCCCCGCCGAGGGCACCGGGTTCAAGGCCCGCCTCCAGCAGCTCTGGGCGGTCTTCAAGATCACCCGGCAGCGGGACCCGCAGGTTCTCTGGGTCACCCTCGCCGGCCTCACCGGGCCGCTCGTGCTCGGTGTCCTGCTCGGCATCTTCGTCGGCCCGTTGTACCTGTGGATCCCGATCGGCCTTCTGCTCGGTGTCGTCGTCGCGCTGAACCTGTTCAGCCGACGGGTTCAGCGCACCGCCTACGCGGAGATGGAGGGAAAGCCGGGCGCGGCCGCCGGCGTCGTCGAGCGGATGCGCGGGGACTGGCGAATCACCCCCGTGGTCGGCGTGAACCGCCACCAGGACGTCGTCCACCGGGTCGTCTCCCGGGCCGGCGTTGTGATCATTGCCGAGGGTCGCGGCCGAGGTCCGCGGGAACTGCTCGCCGCGGAGAAGCGCCGCATCCGCCGGGTTGTCGGCGAGACGCCGGTCACCGACATCATCATCGGCACCGGCGAGGGCGAGACCCCGCTGCCGAAGCTCCAGCCGACCCTGATGCGCCTTCCCCGCGCGTTGAGCAAGGGTGAGGTCGAGACGCTCGACCGCAAGCTGCGTGCCATCGGCGGCGCCGCCCTGCCGATCCCGAAGGGCCCGATCCCCCGCAACGTTCCCCGCGGCGGCCGCCCGCGCTGAGCGCGCCGCCCACCGCACAGCCCCTGGCCGTGGCGGGCCATCTTCGGCCTCCCGGTCACCGACGGTCAGGGGCCTCGGCGGTCATGCGTAGCCGAGGGGGAACGTGGGTCCCTCTGGACGACAAATCGGGCGCGAACTCGACCAGAAGGACCCACCTTCGTTTCTCCCGGGCAGCCGGTCCAGCTCCGCCACAGGTCCAGCTCCGTCACATTGACGGTCACGGACCGTGATGGGCGCGGGCACGCGTGCGCGGGCCTGCGCCGTGCCTGTCACCGTGGCGAGGCACGTGCCCGCCTGGCGATCAGCCGCCGCTCGGGTCGGGGCGGACCGGGTCACGCACGACCACGGTGCCGGCCGCCCGGTCGTGCAGTCCGCGCTGGTCGCGATCCCAGAGGAACACCGGGACCAGCAGGGCCAGCAGCAGCGTGCGCACGGCGATCCACGGCCATGACCCCAACCCGCGGTCACGCAGGCGGATCACCCTGATGCCCAGCAGCCGCATGCCGAGCGTCTGCCCGGCGGTGCTGAGGAGGATGAACTCCTCCAGCAGGAACACCAGGTAGATCGCCAGGCCCCGGACGTTGCTGGAGTACCTCAGCCCGGCCAGGAAGAGAACACCGACGACGAGGTTGGCCACCAACCCGTCGATGAGGTACGCCCCCAGCCGCGGGCCGAAGCCGACGACCGAGCCCCGACCGTGCTCCGGCAGGCCGAGCCGGACGCCCGGCGGCGTGTTACCAGGCAGGCCTGGCCCTTCGAGCCAGCCTCCGAGTGCTCGTCCCACGACGCAAGCTTATGCGCCGCTCCGGGCCTGCACCCGGCAGATCACCAACGGTGATAAAGTCGGCTCCCGTAACATAAACGAAACGACTTCGTGATGTCCTGTGTCTGCCAAGACATGCCGAAAGACATGTCGACATGCCGCGCTGGGCAGGTTCGGAAGCAGGACGCGACGCGGGAGGACGAATGTTCACCAAATCCGAGGACGTGCTCCGCTACATCCGCGACGAGGATGTCCAATTCATCGACGTACGGTTCTGTGACCTTCCCGGGATCATGCAGCACTTCACGATTCCGACCCAGGTCTTCGCCGAGTCGGTCTTCACCGACGGGCTGATGTTCGATGGCTCGTCCATCCGCGGGTTCCAGGCCATCCACGAGTCCGACATGCTGCTGCTGCCGGACCCGCAGACGGCGTTCGTGGACCCGTTCCGCGAGCACAAGACCCTCGCCATGACGTTCTTCATCCACGACCCGATCACGAAGGAGCAGTACTCCCGCGACCCGCGCAACATCGCCAAGAAGGCCGAGACCTACCTGCGCGGCACCGGTATCGCCGACACCGCCTACTTCGGTCCGGAGGCGGAGTTCTACATCTTCGACGACGTCCGGTACGACTACAATCCTTATGGGTCGTTTCACCAGGTCGATTCCGTCGAGGCCGCCTGGAACACCGCGCGCAAGGAAGAGGGCGGTAACCTCGGCTACAAGCCGAGGTTCAAGGGCGGTTACTTCCCGGTCCCGCCGACCGACCATTTCACCGACCTGCGCTCCGAGATGACGCGCGTGCTCTACGAGACCGGCATCACCGTCGAGATGCAGCATCACGAGGTCGGCACCGCGGGCCAGGCGGAGATTGACATCCGCTACGACACGCTGCTGAAGACCGCCGACAACCTGATGCTCTACAAGTACGTGATCCGCAACGTGGCGCGCAGCCGCGGCAAGACGGTCACGTTCATGCCGAAGCCGCTGTTCGAGGACAACGGATCGGGCATGCACGTGCACTCCAGCCTGTGGAAGGGCGGCGAGCCGCTGTTCTACAGCGCCAACGGCTACGGCGGCCTGTCGGACATCGCGCGGTACTACATCGGCGGCCTGCTGCACCACGCTCCCGCGCTGCTGGCATTCACCAACCCGACGACGAACTCCTACCGGCGGCTGGTCCCCGGCTACGAAGCGCCGGTCAACCTCGTCTACTCGGCGCGTAACCGCTCGGCCTGCTGCCGCATCCCCCTCGGCGGAGACTCGCCAAAGGCGAAGCGGGTCGAGTTCCGGGTGCCCGACCCGAGCTGCAACCCGTATCTCGCCTTCGCGGCGATGCTCATGGCCGGGCTCGACGGCATCCGCAACAAGATCGACCCACCGGAGCCCATCGACAAGGACCTCTACGAACTGCCCCCGGACGAGCTGGCCGCGGTGCCGCAGGTTCCGGGCTCACTGGAAAAGGTGCTCGACGCGCTCGAGGCCGACCACGAGTTCCTCCGCGAGGGTGACGTGTTCACCACGGATCTGATCGAGACCTGGTTGGACTACAAGCGGCGCAACGAGGTCGACGCCATCCGGCTGCGGCCGCACCCCTACGAGTTCACCCTGTACTACGACATCTGACGGCCCGGGCCGCGACCCGACATCCGACCGGCGGTCGCCGCCGCTTTCACCGAGCTCCGCCGACCGCCCTGCCGGCCTATTCGAGCAGCGGGTCGGGTGATTCTGCCGCTGGTCGACGGGACCCCGTCACGATATCGCCGGAACGGGGTCCCGCTCGTCTCCGCGGTCGCTCACAGGATTGTCACAGGCCCGGTTCGGCGGCGCCGCCGGAAATCGGCATGCGCGGCCGCGGTGCGGCCCGGCGGCGGACGGCGGGCGTTGCCAGCGCAGATCCGTCGGGTATACCACTGGTCACATACGAGAGACGAAGAATTAACAAGCACGTGACTGCTGGGTAACGGGGCCCGACGAGGCTCCGACCGAACCCTCCCGTCATCGCGGCCTGGGTCGGCCTCCCCCGGCCGATTACGAAGTCGCTCCGTAACGTGCAGGATCAACAACGGGGAGTATTGAGTGAGTTATCAGGCCGAGTACATCTGGATCGACGGCACCGAGCCCGACCCGCTGATGCGCAGCAAGACCCGCATCGTGAAGGACGGCAAGGAGCCGGAGATCTGGGGCTTCGACGGCTCAAGCACCAACCAGGCGCCGGGATCGAACTCGGACTGCGTGCTGCGACCCGTCTTCACCACGCCCGACCCGATCCGGGGCGGCGACAACAAGCTGGTGCTGTGTGAGGTCGAGCTGACCGACTTCACCCCGCACCCGACGAACACCCGGGCGTTCGCCCGCACGGTCGCCGAGAAGTACGCGGACATGGGCCCGCACTTCGGCATCGAGCAGGAGTACACGTTCTTCAAGGACGGCCGTCCCTACGGCTGGCCCGAGGTCGGCTACCCCGCGCCGCAGGGCCCGTACTACTGCGGCGTCGGCGGCTCGAAGATGCCCGGCCGCGAGATCGTGGAGCTGCACACCCAGGCGTGCCTCGACGCCGGCCTCGCCATCGAGGGCACCAACGCCGAGGTCATGATGGGCCAGTGGGAGTTCCAGATCGGCGTCCTGCCGGCGCCCGAGATCGGCGACCAGATCTGGCTGGGCCGCTGGCTGCTGGCCCGCATCGCCGAGGACTTCGGCGTCGAGGTGTCCTACGCCGCCAAGCCGATCCCCGGTGACTGGAACGGCGCGGGCGCGCACACCAACTTCTCCACCAAGCAGACGATGGAAGGCTGGGATGCCATCGTCGCCTGCTGCGAGGCGCTCGGCACCCGCGTCATGGAGCACGTCACCCACTACGGGAACGGCATCCAGGACCGGCTGACCGGCAAGCACGAGACCGCCCCCTGGAACAAGTTCTCCTGGGGCGCGTCCGACCGCGGCGCCTCGATCCGCATTCCGTGGGCCGTGGAGAAGGCGAAGAAGGGCTGGCTCGAGGACCGGCGTCCGAATGCCAACATGGACCCGTACCTGGTCTCCGCCCTCATGATCGACACCTGCTGCAGCGCGCTGGCCGGCGACAAGCCGACCCTGTTCGTGCCGGAGCAGGGCGTGCCGGTCCCCGCCGCCGTCACGGTCTGAGTCCTCACCGCCTCCGGGCCGGGAATCAGGACCGACCGCCGGACCACCCTCTGGTCGGGACGGATTCCCGGTCTCACGGGAGGGACGAGAACGACCGGGGCGTGGTCGCAACGACGGCCCCGCCCCGCGTGGCAGGCAGCGCCGGGGCGCTCGCGCGGGGGAGCGCGTACGCCCTGGTTTCCAGCTCCCCGACATCCGCGGCCCCGCAACGGAGCGCTCCGCGACGTGAGGTGACATCCCGCAGGCTGGTCGGACGAGACCCGCTCTCGGCCGACCGGCCTGTCGGCATTCGCGGCATCATGCGGTCCGCGGCTCCGGGCGGAACGGACCGCGCGGCCGAAGCAGACCGCACGGCCGGCCCAGACCGCACAGCCGGCTGAGATCGTGCGGGCGGCTGAGATCGTGCGGGCAGCTCAGCCGAAGCCGGTGGTGTCCTCGCGGGTGAAGATGTCCCCGACGATCAGGTGGGCCCGGTTCGCCCGCCGCCGATGGTCGGCCAGCAGCTCGGCGGCGGCATCGGCGCGCCAACCGGCCGCCCGCGCCGTGGCCTCGACCTCGACCGGGTCGGCCGGAAGCACATCGGGGTCCCGCCGACCGGCGAGCGCGCCTGCGTTACGCAGTCGCGACGCCGAGAGCCACGCGGCCTGCAGCTCGCCCGCCTCCGTCTCGGTGAGCAACCCGGCGACGACCGCGGCGCGGAGACCATCGAGCGTGGACGTGGTCCGCAACGCCGGCAGCTGGCGGGCATAGCGCAGTTGCAGGACCTGCACCGCCCACTCGACGTCGGTGAGGCCACCGGGGCCGAACTTGAGATGGCGCGCCGGGTCGACCCCACGGGGGACGCGTTCCCGCCGCATCCGTCCACGCAGCCGCACGATCTCGTCGAGGGCCGCCGCCGGCAGCGAGTCGGGGTAGCGGACGGTGTCGGCGAGCCGGCAGAAGCGGTAGGCGAGGTCGGCATCGCCGGCCAGCGGCCGTGCCCGCAGCAGCGCCTGCGACTCCCAGTCCTTCGACCACCGCCGGTAGTAGGCGGCGTAGGCGTCGAGGGTGCGCGACACCGGCCCGCTGCGGCCCTCCGGGCGCAGGGTCGTGTCGAGCCGCAACGCCGGGTCCGGCCCGGGGACGGCGAGCAGCCGGTGCAGCTCCCCCACCACCTCGGCGGCGGCGCGGTCCGCGGCCAGCGTCGAGTGACCCGGGCCCGGCTCGTGGACGACCAGGACGTCGGCGTCACTGCGGTAGGACATCTCCGCGCCGCCGAGGCGGCCCATCGCGATGATGGAGATCCGCGCGGGCAGGGTGTCCGGATCCCCGCCGGCGACCCGGCGTTGCGCGACGAGCAGGGTCGCCGCGACGGTGGCCTCGGCGGCGTCGGTGAGGGCCCGGCCGACCGCGGCGACGTCCAACAGGCCGAGCAGGTCGGCGCAGGCGACCCGGACCAGCTCCACCCGGCGCACCGCGCGGGCCCGGCCGACCGCGTCCTCCCAGTTCGGATTGCGGTGGGTGATCGCCAACAGGGTCCGTGCCAACGTCTCGCGGGGCACCGGGTTGAGATCCGCCGCGGTACGCAGCAGCCGCACCGACTCGGGCGCGCCGGTCATCAGGGTCGCGACGTACGGGCTGGTCGCGAGGACCCGGGCGAGCCGGTCGGCGGCGCCGACGGAGTCCCGCAGCAGCCGCAGGTACCAGGGCACCCGGCCGAGCGCGTCGCTGACCTGTCGATAGGCCAGCAGACCGGCGTCCGGATCGGGCGCGTCGGCGAAGGTCGGCAGCAGCGTCGGGAGCAGGTGCCGCTGGATCGCCGCGGTCCGGCTGACGCCGCTGGTCAGCGCCTCGATGTGGCGCAGCGAGCGGTCCGGGGCCGCGAATCCGAGCGCGGCGAGCCACTGCGCCGCCTCGGCGTGGGACAGCCGGATCTCCTCGGTCGAGAGCCGGGCGACCGCCTCGAGCAGCGGCTGGTAGAACAGCCGCTCGTGCAGCGAACGGACGGTGCGCGCGATCCGGGCGCGGGCCGCGGCGAACTCCTCGACGGTGCGCAGGCCCATCGACCGGGCGAGCCAGCGCAGCTCCGCCGTCTCCCGCGGCAGGGTGTGCACCCGGCGCAGGTTGCGCAGCTGGAGCCGGTGCTCGGCGCCGCGCAGGAACCGGTACGCCTCGGCGAGGCCCGCCGCGTCGCGGCGGCCGCCGTAGCCGCCGCGGGCCAGCCCGTCGAGGGCGCCGAGTGTCGAGTTCGCCCGCAGTTTCGGGTCGGCCCGGCCGTGGACGAGTTGCAGGAGCTGCACGGAGAACTCGACGTCGCGCAGCCCGCCCGGGCCGAGCTTGAGGTTGCGCTCCGCCTCCCCGCGCGACAGCGTGGACTCGACCCGTTGGCGCATGGCCCGCACGTCGGCGACGAAGTCCGGCCGGGACGACGCGGTCCAGACCAGCGGCGCGACCATCGCGCAGAACTCGGCGCCGAGCGCGACGTCGCCGGCGATCGGCCGGGCCTTGAGCAGCGCCTGGAACTCCCAGGTGCGGGCCCACCGGCGGTAGTAGGTGCGATGGCTGTCGAGCGTGCGGACCAGGGCGCCGTCGCGGCCCTCGGGCCGCAGGTTCACGTCCAACGCGAACAGCGCGCCGGCCGAGGTCACCAGCCCGGCCGCGCGGACGAGGCCCTCCGCCATCCGCGTCGCCGCGCGCAGCACCGCGTCGAGCTGCTCGTCGGCGCCGGCCTCTGCGGGCGCCGCGACGAACAGGACGTCGACGTCGCTGACGTAGTTGAGTTCCCGACCCCCGCACTTGCCCATTCCGATCACGGCGAGACGGACCGCCGGCAGCGTCGGGTCGAGGCCCGCCCGGGCGATCGCGAGCGCCGCGTCCACCGCCGCGTCGGCCAGGTCGGCGAGCTCCGCGGTGGCATCGTCCAGGGCGACGGCGTCGGTGAGGTCGCGCGCCGCGACGGCCAGCAGTTCGCGCCGGTAGGCGACCCGCAACGCGTCGAGGGTCGCCGGACTTTCGTCGGCGGCCCGCGGGGCGGGGTCGGCGGGGTCGGCGCCGACGGCGAGCAGCATCGTCCGGCGCGCCCCGGCCGGGTCGGGCGCGGCGATCGCCAGCGCGTCGGGTTGCAGCACCTGCCAGTCCGCCGGGTTGCGGGCAAGATGATCTCCCAGGGCGCGGCTCGCGCCCAGCACCGCGCACAACCGCGCCCGCAGCCCGTCACGGCGCGCCATCGCCACCAGCAGCCGCGGTCCCGCGACCGGGCCGAGGGCGTCGACGAGGCGTTCCAGCGCGGCGAGCGCCAGATCGGGATCGGCGGCCGCGGCCAGCGCGGCGACGACCGGGTTGGCCGCAGCCACGGCCCCGCCACCAGCACCGGGCGCGGGGAACAGGCCCAGTCGGCCCATGGCCGCCGCCACCCGTTCGACGTCGGTGAAGCCGAGCCGGGCCAGCTGCGCGCCAGGCGAACTGCCCCGCGGATGGAGGGCCGCCGGCTCGTCAGCCGCGCCGTTCACCGGCCCGGCACGGGGGGCCACCCAGGGCCGGTCGACCCGCATCGCGGCCCGCTCACAGGACGGGCAGGTACCGGTCGATCTCGAACGGGGTGACCTGCCGTCGGTAGTCCTGCCACTCGGCCCGCTTGTTGCGCAGGAAGAACTCGAACAGCTCGTCGCCGAGGGTCTCCCGGACCAGGGTCGACTTCTCCATCACGGTGATCGCGTCGGCGAGCGAGCCCGGCAGCGCGGTGATGCCCCGCTCGCGGCGCTGCTCGTCGGTGAGCGTCCACACGTCGTCGGTGGACGGCGGTGGCAGCTCGTAGCCGCCCTGCACCCCACGCAGCCCGGCGGCCAGCACCAGGGCAAAGGTCAGGTACGGGTTGCAGGCGCTGTCCGGCAGCCGGAACTCCACCCGGGTGGCCTGCGACTTGTGCAGCTTGTACAGCGGCACGCGGACCAGCGCGGACCGGTTGTTGTGGCCCCAGCAGACGTAGGCGGGCGCTTCCAGCACCTCGCCGACCCGCTGGTCGCCGATGAGCCGCTTGTAGGAGTTCACCCACTGGTTGGTCACCGCGGTGATCTCGGCGGCGTGCGTGAGCAGACCGGCGATGAACGCCTTGGCGACCTTCGAGAGCTGGTACTCGTCGGTCGGGTCGTGGAAGGCGTTGCGGTCGCCCTCGAACAGGCTCAGATGCGTGTGCATCCCGGAGCCGGCCTGGTCGCCGTACGGCTTGGGCATGAAGGTGGCGTAGATGCCCTGCCGCAGCGCCACCTCCTTCACCACCTGGCGGAAGGTCATGATGTTGTCGGCGATGGTGAGGGCGTCGGCGTAACGCAGGTCGATCTCCTGCTGGCCGGGCGCGACCTCGTGGTGGCTGAACTCCACCGAGATCCCGAGCCGTTCCAGCATGCTGATGGCCTGCTGGCGGAAATCGTGGCTGATGTCGTTCGGGGTGAGGTCGAAGTAGCCCGACTCGTCGACCGGCGGGGGCATCGGCCCGCCGCGCTTCGGCGGTTCCTTCAGCAGGAAGAACTCGATTTCCGGATGGGTGTAGAAGGTGAATCCGGCGTCGGCGGCGCGGGCGAGGGTACGGCGCAGCACCCAGCGCGAGTCGGTGGCGGCCGGCGCCCCGTCCGGCATGATCAGGTCGCAGAACATCCGCGCGGTCAGCGGATGCTCACCCCGCCACGGGAGCACCTGGAACGTGGACGGATCAGGCCGGGCCAGCATGTCGGCCTCGTGCACCCGGGCGAAGCCCTCGATCGCGGACCCGTCGAACCCGATGCCCTCCGACAGCGCCCCCTCCAGCTCAGCCGGCGCGATCTCCACGGACTTCAGGTAGCCGAGCACGTCGGTGAACCACAGCCGCACGAAGCGGATGTCCCGTTCCTCGAGAGTCCGGAGCACGAACTCCTGCTGCTTGTCCACGGCGCCTCCACGCTGAGGTGAGGACTCGACGATACGGCCCCGTCCACCTGACCTGACCATAGCGGGAACATCCATCCTCATCCTGGTCTTGGCCGCGAGCAACGAGTCATCAACACACCGTGCTCGTCCACGGCAGGCTGGCGGCGCATCCTTCAGGACGTGCTTGACCATCTGGCGGCTGGGCGTGGCGGCCCACAGCTACTGCGACTGCTCACATTCGCGCGAGACGAGGCGGCCGAGTCGGGCAACCGCCGCGATGCCGACCGGCTGACCGACGCGATCGGCCACGCCACCGGTCAACTGAGACCTGATCCTCGGTCTGCCCCGGGCGCCACGGATCAGGTGTCGGAACGGGGACCGGTCAAACGATCACTGACGCTCGACGCGTGACGGTGCGCCGTCGCGGTCGGTCCTGGTCGTGGCCGAGCGGCACACTGCCCAGGGCTGCCCGCGACGGCGCGCCCATGTTCCGCTGTTCCGCGCTTCGGAGACTCGGACTTCGGAGACTCAGACCTGGATGCGGCGGTTGACGGCGTCGAGGATCTCGGCGATGGCCTCGTCGACGGGGACGCCGTTGCGCTGGGTGCCGTCGCGGAAGCGGAAGGACACCGCACCCTTCGAGACGTCCTCGTCACCAGCGAGGAGCATGAAGGGCACCTTCTGCTTCTGCGCCGTGCGGATCTTCTTCTGCATCCGGTCGTCGGAGGAGTCGACCTCCACCCGGATACCCTGCGCGGCCAGGCGGCGGCCGATCTCGTCGAGGTACGGCACGTGCTCGTCGGTGATCGGGATACCGACGACCTGCACGGGGGCGAGCCACGGCGGAAGGGCCCCGGCGTAGTGCTCCAGCAGGATCGCGAGGAAACGCTCGATCGTGCCGAACAGCGCCCGGTGAATCATGAACGGGCGCTTGCGGGTGCCGTCGGCGGCCTGGTATTCGAGGTCAAAACGCTGCGGGAGCTGGAAGTCGACCTGCACGGTCGACAGCTGCCAGGTGCGGCCGATCGCGTCGCGGGCCTGGACGGAGATCTTCGGCCCGTAGAACGCGCCGCCGCCCTCGTCCATCACCAGTTCGAGGTCCTGCTTCTGCGCGGCCTCGCGCAGCAGTTCGGTGGCCTCGGCCCATTCCTCGTCGGTACCGACGGCCTTGCCCTCCGGCCTGGTCGACAGCTCCAGGTAGAAGTCGTCGAGGCCGTAGTCACGCAGCAGGCCCAGCACGAAGGTCAGGGTGCTGTCGAGCTCGGAGGGCAGCTGTTCGCGGGTGCAGAAAAGATGGGCGTCGTCCTGGGTGAGACCGCGCACCCGGGTCAGGCCGTGCACCACGCCGGACTTCTCGTACCGGTAGACCGTGCCGAACTCGAACAGCCGCAGCGGCAGTTCCCGGTATGACCGGCCGCGGGACCGGAAGATCAGGATGTGCATCGGGCAGTTCATCGGCTTGAGGTAGTAGTCGGTGCCGCCGTCGAGCTGCATGGGCGGGTACATGCCGTCGGCGAACCAGTCGAGGTGCCCGGAGATCTCGTACAGCTCGGACTTGGTGATGTGCGGGGTGTTGACGAACGAGTACCCGGCCTCGACATGACGGCGGCGCGCGTAGTCCTCCATCGCGGTGCGGATCGCGCCGCCCTTGGGATGGAATACCGACAGGCCGGGACCGATCTCGGACGGGAAGGAGAACAGGTCCAGCTCGGCGCCGAGGCGGCGGTGGTCGCGCCGCTCCGCCTCCGCCAGCCGGGTCTGGTAGTCCTTCAGCGCCTCCCGGGACTCCCAGGCGGTGCCGTAGATCCGCTGCAGCTGCGGGTTCTTCTCGCTGCCCCGCCAGTAGGCGGCCGCCGAGCGCAGCACGGCGAACGCCGGGATGGACCGGGTGGTCGGCACGTGTGGCCCGCGGCAGAGGTCCTTCCAGCACAGCTCGCCGGACTTCGCGTCCAGGTTGTCGTAGATCGTCAGCTCGCCGGCGCCGACCTCGACACTCGCCTCGGCGTCGTCCCCGGCTCTCGACTTCAGCCCGATCAGCTCGATCTTGTACGGCTCGTCGGCGAGCTCGGCGCGGGCCTGCTCGTCGGTGACCACCCGGCGGGAGAAACGCTGGCCGGCCTTGATGATGGCCTGCGCCTTCTTCTCGATCGCCTTCAGATCGTCCGGGGTGAACGGAGTCTCGACGTCGAAATCGTAGTAGAAACCGTTCTCGATGGGCGGGCCGATACCGAGCCGGGCCTTCGGGAAAAGCTCCTGAACGGCCTGGGCGACCACGTGCGCGGCCGAGTGGCGCACAATCGCCCGCCCGGCCGGCGAGTCGATGGCGATCGGCTCGACGACGGCCCCGTCGGTGAGAACATGAGCGAGATCACGCTGCTGCCCGTCGACCAGCGTGGCGATGACGGCGCGGTTCTCTGCGAACAGGTCGGCGGCCGTCGTCCCGGTCGGCACCACCCGCGGATCGCTCCCCTGCGCCTGCTGGATGGTAACGCGGACGTCGGACACCGAGATTCTCCTGACAGCGGTAGACGCGTGCGCGGGGATCGCACCACCAGCGGCGGGTGACCGACCCGGCGGGCGGCCCCACGACGGACCTTCCTGGCCCGGTGGCGATGCTACCCGTGGCGGAGAGGGACCCCCAACGCATTTGTACTCAGGGTGACGGCGTCAGCCCCGCCCGCTTGCCACCCGACCGCTTCGCGGCTGCCCCGCGCCGGTGCGGCCCGGCATACCAGGGCCGCTGAGGGTCCGGGCGCCGAACTGCGCCACGCTGTACGCCCCGACGGCGTGCCACCCCGCGCCGGCTAAGCCATCGGGCTCGGACCTGGCGGCGCCGCGCGGGCTCCCCGCGCCGCCACCGGGGACCGAGTCCTCATGCGCCACGTCGCCTTCTGGTGCCGCGCCGGCGGGCGGCCCACCCACGCCGTACGCACCGCCCACGCCGTACGCACCGCCCACGCCGTACGCACCGCCCACGCCGTACGCACCGCCGCCGCCGGTCGGACCGCCCAACCGCAACGGCCCTCCCACGCTGTACGGGCGCCCGGCCGGGCCGGACGGGCCGCCGGTCCCGCCCGCAGCGGCGGGCGGCGTGCTGACGGCGGGCGGCGAGGTGGTGACAGGCGGCGAGGTGGTCATCGGGTTGTCAGGTGTCGCGATGCCCGTCGGTGGGCCGCCGGCAGCCACGGACGAGCCGTGCTGACTGCGAATGCCGCTCAGGACGACGTCCACGATCCGCGCGATGCGCGTACCACTGACCTCGTGGTCGCCGCTCATGTACTGCCGGTACACGACCGGGCCGACAAGCATGTCGACGACGAGCTCGACGTCGACGTCATCGGCCAGTTCGCCGCTGGCCATGCCCCGGCGCAGCAGATCCGCGGCCCAGCGCCGGCTCGGCTCGAGGACCCGCTCGGAGTAGGTGGCGAACAGCTCGGGATGGGCGGTGCGCTCCGCGGCGAGCTTGGGCATGATCCGCCCGGACAGCGACTGGATGTTGCGCCGCCGCAGGTCGTTGAGCCAGGCCACCAGGTCGTCGCGCAGCGAGCCGGTCTCCACGGCCTCGACCTCGTCGGCCAGGGTGTCCAGGGCATCGACGATCAGGGCGTCCTTCGTCGGCCAGCGCCGGTAGACCGTCGCCTTGCCCACCCCCGCGCCGGCGGCGACCGCCTCCATGGAGAGCCGGGTGAACCCGGCCGTGGCCAGTTCGTGCAGGGCGGCGTCGAGAATCGCCTCGTCGCAGCGGGGATCCCGGGGCCGGCCTGGGGCGCGGGAACCGCGGACCCCGGAGGGCACCCGGTCCGCCGGCCGCCGGGGCTGGGGTGGGACCGCGTCCGAGGCCGTCACCCGCCGTGCCGATCGTTCGTGTTGCCCGTCCCGCCGCCGTGCCGGAGCATCCACATGGATCGGCCACCCGCTACCTGGTCTCGCCGCGCGTTCCTGTCGCATTCCAAGATCAGCATACGTGCCCCCGGCCGCAGATGCATCCGTTTGCGATGCCAGCGGTATGGCGCGTCGTTCCATTCCGCCGGCCGCAACGGACGCTGGACCTGGGATGTCGGCTCCGGGGCACCAGCACGGGAGGGCGCACCGGGATCGCGGCGCGCGCGCCCGACCGGTGGCAGCATGGACGACACGCCGGGACGCCCAGCGCCCGGACGGACGCCTCAGGAGTGTTCATGATCTCGTCAGGCACCGGTTCCCACGAGACCCCCGCCCTCGACCAGCCACGCTCGGCGGCCACGCCGGACCCGGCGGCGACGCTGTACGGCGCGCCGGCCGAGGATCACCGGCCGCGCCGCGCGCGTTTCACCGTCCGAGATGTGGCGGCGGCGAAACGCCAGGGTACGAAGTGGGCGATGCTGACCGCGTACGACTTCACCACGGCGAGCGTCTTCGACGAGGCGGAGATCCCGGTCCTGCTCGTCGGCGATTCGGCCGCGAACGTCGTCTACGGCTACGACACGACCGTGCCGGTCACGGTCGACGAGCTGCTTCCACTGGTCCGCGCGGTGGTCCGCGGAGCGCCGCACGCGATGGTCGTCGCCGACCTGCCGTTCGGCTCCTACCAGGCCGGGCCGGCGCAGGCGTTGGCGACCGCGATCCGGTTCCTGAAGGAGGGCGGGGCGCACGCGGTGAAGCTGGAGGGCGGCGCGCGGGTCGCCCCGGCGGTGGCGGCGCTGGTCGAGTCGGGCATCCCGGTCGTCGGCCATCTGGGCCTGACGCCGCAGAGCATCCACACCCTCGGCGGCTACCGCGTGCAGGGCCGGGACGAGGCAGGTGAGGTCCTGCTCGCCGACGCGCTGGCGATCGAGGCGGCCGGCGCGTTCGCGGTCGTGCTGGAAGTGGTGCCCGCCGATCTGGCCGCGCGGGTGACCAAGGGGCTGCGCATCGCCACGGTCGGGATCGGGGCGGGCGTGGACTGCGACGCGCAGGTGCTGGTCTGGCAGGACATGGCCGGGCTGAGTGGCGGGCGGGCGCCCCGTTTCGTGAAGCGCTACGCCGATCTGCGCGCCGACCTCGGCGCGGCGGCCCGGGCCTACCGGGACGAGGGCAGCGCCGGCGAGTACCCGACGGTCGAGCACAGCTACTGACACCCGCGGCGGCCGGGCCGCCGTGTCGGCGGGCCACTCGCGGTGGCGCCAGCCCGGTCAGACCCGGGCCAGCGCGGCCGCGAGTTCGGTCCGTGCCGTCACCAGCGACGGGCCGTACCAGGTCAGCAGCCGCCCGGGCACGCAGACGGCGGGGGCGGAGAACGCCTCGGGACCGTCGTCCGGGCTGAACGCGTACGGCTCGTCCGGCAGCACCACGAGGTCGTGCGCCGCGACGTCGGCCGGGTCGAAGCGCGGGTAACGATCGGGCGAGTCGGCCAGCACGTTGTCCACCCCGAGCCGGCGCAGCACGTCGCCGGTGAAGGTGTCCCGGCCGACCGCCATCCACGGTCGGCGCCAGATCGGCACCAGCCCGCGCCGACGCCCGGTTCCGCCCGGACCGCCACCACGCCGACCCTCACCGGACGGGTCGCTGCCAGCCCGGTCGTCGCCGGGTGCGGGTGCGGGTGCGTCGGACCATGCCTGGCGGGCGTCGTCGAGCCAGCGGGGCCGGGGCAGCCGGCAGGCCAGTCGGAGCATCCGGTCGAGACTGTCGAGCGCGCCGTCGACGGTGACCGGCGCCGTGACCCACACCACGAGGCCCGCCGCCCGCAGCGCGGCGAGATCCACCTCCCGGTTCTCCTCCGCGTTGGCGAGGACGACGTCGGGGGCGAGGTCGAGGATGGCCGCGTGGTCGGGGTTCTTCGTGCCCCGCACCCGGGGCACGGACAGCTCGGCCGGGTGGGTGCACCAGTCGGTCGCACCCACCAGCAGACCGGGCGCACTCAGCGCGAGCGACTCGGTGAGGCTCGGCACCAGCGACACGACCCGCTCGACCCGCGCAGGGACGGCCACCACCAGCCCCAGGTCGTCCCGGTCGCCCACGTTCATCGGCCTGGCCGAGGACCCCGCGCCGGTCAGACGTCGGTGACGCGCAGGCCGGCGTGCGCCTTGTACCGACGGTTGATCGAGATCAGGTTCGCGGTCAGCGCCTCGACCTGACCGGCGTTGCGCAGTTTGCCGGCGTAGATGCCGCGCATGCCGGGGATGCGCTCGGCGAGCGCCGCGACCAGGTCGGTGGCGGCCCGGTCGTCACCGAGCACGAGGATGTCGGTGTCGATCGACTCGACCGACTCGTCGGCCAGCAGGACGGCGGAGACGTGGTGGAACGCGGCGACCACGGTGCTGTCGGGCAGGACGGCCGCGGCCTGCTGCGCCGCGCTGCCCTCGGGCACCGTCAGGGCGAACGCGCCGCCCTTGTCGAAGCCCATCGGGTTGACGCAGTCGATCACGATCTTCCCGGCGAGCGGCTCGCGCAGGGACTCGAGGGTCTCCCGGTGCCCCTCCCACGGAACGGCGATGATGATGACGTCGGCCCGCCTGGCAACCGTCTCGTTGTCCGCGCCCTCGATCCGCCGACCTGGGCCGGCGAGCTTGGCCGCGGCCTCCTGGCCACGCTCGGTCGAGCGGGAGCCGATCAGGACGAGATGGCCGGCGGCGGCGAGGCGCAGTCCAAGGCCACCGCCCTGCGGCCCGGATCCACCGAGAATGCCGACCGTGAGCGCCGGGACGTCGGGAAGTGCATGCTGCGTCGAGGTCACCTGGCCATCCTGCCCGACGTGGCGGCCCGATGCTCAGTTCGATGACGGGCTGTGTACTCCGCCGCAGCCAGCCCCGGGCAGTCGGAGCCGGATCGTGCACCCTCCGCCGCGACGCCGCGGGAAGGACCCACCCCCCTCGCGGGCGGTCGCCGGCAATAGGGGACTATGCATGAACAACGGGACAGCTACGGGTTTGACCGATTTACGCCTGGCCGGTCGGGGTCGCGGGCGGGTCGGGGGGATCCCGCGCCCGTCGCTACCGGCAGAGGAGCGCATCGAGTGACAGAAAGTTACAGCCCTTGGGCGGCAACGGTTGGTGAGCGGCCGATCGCACCCAGCGAGACGCCAGGGCACCCCGGCAACCCCGGACGTGCATTGGTCGCAGATGGGCCGTACCGTTCCGTTTCACACGCATCGAGCAGATCTTCCGATTCAGGTGAAAGAGGTCGAGCAATGGCGGACGTGTCGGTTCGCTTCGCGATGACGAACGACAGCGAAGTGGTGCTGAACCTGTCGCTGCCGCAGGCACTGCGCCTGATGGAGGCGATCGCCCGCAAGGTGGGCGAGACACTGGCCGAGCGCAGCACCCAGGCCGTCGGTGGCGTCGGCGGGGTGCCGACCTCGGCGCCGTCGAACGGGATGCCCAGCCTCGGGCCGTACACCCCGTCCTGAGCTGACCCATCTGATCACGAGCAACGCCAGGCCTTCCGGGACGCACGTCGGGATCCCACGAAGGCTCGCCCGCGCAGGCAGCGGCATGGCGGCGCCTGCGGCGGCACACGCACAACCACGGGCGCCCAGCGGCACGCGCCCAGGCTCCCGAAGCGAGCCATGGCACACCCCGGCGCCGGGACAGGGCGCCGGGACCGGGGCGGCGGAGTCGCGCCGAAGCGGCCGGCCCGGGGAAACCTCAATGCCCCGGGACCGGCGCGGCGAGGTTGATCTGCTCCTCGCCCGCCGGCCGCGCGCCGGGAATCCACTCCCCCGCGGACGCGGGCCCGCTCGCGGCGAGCGCACGGGGATGTGAGGTCGCGTACACCTCCCGGAGCCGGTCCACCGTGACCAATGTGTAGATCTGGGTCGTGCTCACCGAGGCGTGGCCCAGCAGCTCCTGCACGACCCGCACGTCGGCTCCCCCGTCGAGCAGGTGGGTGGCGAAGGAATGCCGCAGGACGTGCGGCGAGACACCATCGACGCCGGCCACGGCGGCGGCCGTGCGCAGCACCGTCCACGCGCTCTGCCGGGACAGCCGGTTCCCCCGGCGGGACAGGAAGACCGCGGCACCGGACCGCGGGGCCGCCAGGACCGGGCGGGCCGCCCGCAGGTAGTCCGTCAGCGCGGTCACGGCGCACCGGCCCAGCGGCACGACGCGGTCCCGGCCGCCCTTGCCGTGCAGGCGGACCGCGGCGCCGTCCAGGTCCACGTCGTCGATGTCGAGCCCGACGGCCTCGGAGATCCGCGCGCCGGTGCCGTACAACAGCTCCAGCAGCGCCGAGGCCCGCAGCCGGCGAGCGCCTTCAGCCGGATCAACCGAGACCCGCGCCACCACTCTGCCGCCAGCCACCCCGCTGCCAGCCACCCCGCCGCCGTCCGCCTCGCCGTCCGCCTCGCCGTCCGTCACCCGACCGCCATCCGCCCCACCGCTGGTGGCCAGCGCGGCCGGGCCGGAAGCCGCGGCGAGGACGGCGATCACCTGGTCCACGGTGAGTGCCTTGGGCAGCCGGCGCGGCGGCACCGGGGGGCGCACCGGCCGGGACACGTCCTCACTCACGTCGCCCTCGTCGGCGGCGAAGCGGTGCAGCGACCGGACCGCGACGAGCATGCGCGCCACCGACGCGGCCGCGAGCGGCGGATGGGCGTCGTCCCCGACGCGCAGCGCGGCCGCGAACCCGGCAACCTCCGCCTCACCCACCGCGTCCAACGAGGACAGGCCGTGCGCGCGGAGATGGTCGAGGTAACGGCGCAGGTCCCGGCGGTAGGCGAGAACCGAGTTGTGGGCAAGCCCACGTTCACCCTCGAGGTGATGGAGATAACGCGCGATCACGTGCCCGGGCGTGCCCGGCAGCGCCGCTCCGACGGGATCGTGCGCCGCCGCGGCCTGGCCCGCCGACAACCGCCCGGCCCCGTCCCGGCGCGCCGGCTCCCGTCCACGCGCCGGTGCCGACCGCCGCGCCGGCCCCCCCCGCGCGGGCGGGGCCGCGGGGGTGCGCGTCCGAAAGGACTCGTCGCCGTCGGCCACTTCCATCATCAAACTGATAGTAGGTCCTGCCCATCGTTCTCGGTGGGTACCTATCCACATGCAGCGATTCCGCGGCTATTCTGGCGACCTGTGCGGACGGACACCGGTTCGTCACGTCCCGCCGCACGGTTGGGGGTCACCATCGCCGCCGTCATCACGCGCACCGATTCCTTCGGGCATGTCCGCCGCAATGCCCTGCTGCTCGGCCTCACCCTGCTGCTGGGGCTCGGCGCGCTCGCGGCCTGCGGTGGGGACGACGGCGAGCCCGGCGGCGCCGCGCTGCCCGCCGCCCAGTCTGGCGCGGCCGGCAGCGGGCCCACCCCCGCCGCCACCAGCACCCCGGACCCGGCTGCGGACGACTCCCCGGCCGCCGCCAGCGCCACGGTCGAGGCCTACTTCCGGGAGATCAACGATGCCAGCCGGGACGGCCGGGCCGCCGTGGCCGAGCGGACCGCGCTGGCCGGCTGCCAGCCCTGCGCGGTCGACGTCGACACCACCCGCGCGCTGGCGCAGCGCGGCCTGCACGCCGACACCACCGTCTACCAGGTGACCGACCTGTCCGCGCAACCACGGGTCGGTCTGGTCACCACCGCGACGTTCACGCTGCGGACCAATGCCGTGGGCCTGCTCGACCTCGCCGACCGGCATGTCGCCGACGCCGCGGGCGTGCCCACCCGGTACGGGACGGCACACCTCACGCTCACCGCGCTCGGCTGGCGGATAGCGGCCCTGCGCTACGCGTCGGCGCCGGCATGACCCGGCCCGACCGGCAGGCCGAGGCCGCCGTGACGTGGCGTGCGCGGCGGCGGGCCACCCTGCGCGCCGGCGCCCGCCGCGGCCCGGCGCCGGGCCGGGGCCGCCGGCCCGCGCGGCGGGAGGGCCGCGGGCCTCGGTGGAGGTGATGGGCGTCGTCGCGCTCCCGGCCGGG
>NZ_JALKFX010000101.1:16757-32237 GCF_023243045.1 Frankia sp. AgB32 | reverse complement strand
ACTTGTTGGCAAGCTTTCTCGCGCCCCCCGCCCGCCGGCCCCGCGGGGGGGGGGGGTGGGGCCCCCCCGGGCCGCCGGGGTGTCCAACAGCGGCCGCGTCAGCCGACGGGAACGGGCACGGCGCCTCAGCCGGGCGCCGCCGACACGCGGGTGGTCGGCGGCGGCGCGGTCGAGGCCGTCGGCGGCGTGGCACTCGCCCGGACCGTCGGCGACGCGGTCGAGCCGGGCGCCGGCGCCCGGGGACTCGCCGAGGCGCTCGGTGCCGTGGTGGACGGCGGGCTGGCCAGCGCGCGCAGCCGGCCCAGCGCGTTCGACAAATCGGTCTGTGCCTGGCCGTAGGCGGTGAAGTCCGGCGGGCTCTTGCCCAACGCCGCCTGCCCGGCCCGGTAGGCGCTGTCCGCGTCGCCCACGGCGTCCTGCAGGGCGCTGCCCCCGACCGTCGCGCGGCCCCCCCCCCCCCCCCCGCTCGCGCTCGTGTCGCCGCCGCCCCCGGTGACCGTGGTCGCGCCGCTGCCGGCCCCGGCGGCGGCGGCCCCGGCACCCGCGCCGAAGACCTTGTCCAGCGCCTCCCCGAGCGACGCGCCGAACCCGATGCGCTCCCCGAACGCGGCGGCGACGCCCTGCAGCGTGGGATAGCCTGTGCTGCCACGGGCCTGCACGTAGTACGGCTCCACGTACAGCAGTCCGCCCGCGACCGGGAGCGTCAGCAGGTTCCCCTCGATCGTCTGGGAGCCGGCGCCCCGCCACAGCGTCAGTTTGTTGGCGACGTCGCCGTTGGACTCGATCGCGTTCTGCACCTGGACCGGGCCGTTGATCGTGCCGCCTGGCGGGAGCTTCAGCAGGGTGAACTGCCCGTAGTTCGTCGGATCGCTCGACACCGCCATGTACGCCGCGAGCTTCGAGGAGCGGGCGGAGATCAGCGGCGAGGTGAGGTTGTAGGACGGCTTCGTGCGCCCGGGCAGCTGGCTGTAGACGTAGAACGGCGGCTGCGGCTGCCCGCTGCCGTCCGGCGAGTCGGAGACCTGCCAGAAGTCCTCCTGCGAGTAGAAGTCCCGCGGGTCGGACACGTGGTACTGGCCGATCAGGTCCCGCTGCACCTTGAACAGGTCCTCGGGGTAGCGCAGGTGCGCCATCAGGGGCGGGGAGATGTCCTTCTTCGGCTTCACCGTGTCCGGGAAGGCCTTCATCCAGGTGCGCAGCACCGGGTCGGTCTCGTCCCAGGCGTACAGGGTGACCGTGCCGTCGTAGGCGTCGACGGTGGCCTTGACCGAGTTGCGGATGTAGTTCACCTGGTTCGGGGCCTGCTGGGTGCGGTTGCCGCTCTGCGCGGTGACCGAGTCGGCGGTGACGTCACCGAGGGTCCGCCGGGCCGAGTAGGGGTAGCCGTCGGAGGTGGTGTAGCCGTCGAGGATCCAGGTGATGCGACCGTTGACCACCGCCGGGTACGGGTCGCCGTCGAGGGTGAGCCAGGGGGCGGCCTTGCTCACCCGGTCGCGCGGGTTGCGTTCGTAGAGGATCCGGGAGTTCCTGGTGATGTCCCCGGACAGCAGCAGGTTCTTCTCCCCGAAGCGCAGGGAGAACAGGGCCTGGCGGAACGTCGAGCCGATCGGGACACCGCCGCTGCCGGTGTAGGTCGTCGTGGCCTGGGTGTCCGTGCCCGGGCCAGGACCGTCGATCTCCACCTGACGGGTGCCCACCACCGAGTAGTTCGGCGACATCTCGCCGAAGTAGACCCGGTTCTCCTTGATGCCGAAGTCACCCTCCTGCGGCAGGTTGCGCGCGCCCTGGTCGAAGGCGGGCTGGCCCGCGTCGACCGTGCTCGACGGGGCGGCGACGAATCCCTTGCCGTGGGTGTACGTCAGATGCTCGTTGATCCAGTTGCGCTGGTCGGTGCCGAGGCCGGCCTGGTTCAGCTCGCGGACGGACACGACGTAGTCGCCGGTGGTCTGCTTGCCGGCGGCGCCGGTGACCGTGTAGCGGTCGACGTCCAGTGTCTTCGGGAACGTGTAGTAGCCACGGATCTGCTGGAGCTGCTGGTAGGTCCGTGACAGCTTGCTCGGGTCGAGCAGCCGGATGTTCGGCACCGTGCCGGTGTCCGCGCCGACCTGCGCCGCGGTGACGTCCGTGCGGGCGGCGTACGGCTGCGACCTGACGTTGGCGATGCCATACGCGGCCCGGGTGGCGGCGATGTTCCGCTCGATGTAGGGCTGCTCGCGGCTGGCCTCGTTCGGCCGCACCTGGAACTGCTGGATGAACGCCGGGTAGATCCCGCCGATGACCACCGCGGACAGCACCAGGATTCCCGCGCCGAGCAGCGGCAGCGTCCATCCGCGCTGGAAGATGTTGTAGATGAACAGCACCGCGCAGGCCAGCGAGATGAAGAGCAGGATCAGCTTCGCCGGCAGTACGGCGTGCACGTCGGTGTAGGAGGCGCCCGTCCCCACTCCGCGGGAGGAGAACACCGCGCCGAACCGGTCGAGGTAGTACGCCCAGGCCTTGAGCAGGGCCAGCAGGCCGAGCAGGACGGAGATGTGGGCCTTGGCCGCGGGGCTCACCCGCTCCCCGGGGGCCTGCAGCCGGATTCCGCCGAACAGGTAGTGGGTGAGCACGGTGACCAGCAGCGACAGCAGCACGGCGGTCAGCAGGAAACTCAGCAGAAAGCGCTCGAACGGGTAGGTGAACGCGTAGTAGCTGATGTCCCGGTGGAACTGGGGGTCGGTCTTGCCGAACGAGACGCCGTTGACCCACAGCAGCCAGGTCTGCCACCGGCCGGCGGCGGAGAGCCCGGCCGCCAGGCCGAACACCGCCGCGATCCCGATCAGGACCAGCTTCATGTACGGCTCGATCGCCGACCGGTACCGCTCCAGGTTCTGCTGTTCCGTGGACAGCGGGCGCAGCGGTGGCCGCAGCCGGTACCCCAGTACGATGTTGGTCCCGATGATCACTGCCATCACCACGCCGAACAGGAAGAACAGCAGGATCCGGGTGTAGATGACCGTCGTGAAGACCTTGCTGAAGTTGACGGACCGATAGAACAGCAGGTCCGTGTAGAACCGGGTGAAGACGGTGACGAACGCGATCAGAAGCGCCAGGACCAGCAGCACCGGGACTACCACCCTGGCGCGGGTCAGCGCCAGGCGGCGGCTGGTCGTTGCCACAGTTCCTCCGAGCGGTCGGGCCTTCACGATGCCGGTGTGCGGCGGACGAGGGGTGCGTGAAGCACCCCAGTACGGCAACCTACGCCAGCGCCTCAGCGGGAATCGGAGAGGATGGGTTGGTGAGCAGCCCGAACATCACTGAGTTGACCTCCGTCGTACTGGAGGTCGAGCGACACGTCGCCGATTCCGGCTGGGACCAGCCCAGCCAGGTTTACGCGCTTGCCGACACCGCTGACCTGCTGGCCCGCGAGCCGGCACTAGCCCCGCACATCGGGGATTCCCCGCCCGGCTCACTGACGCCGGTCGAGCAGGAGCCGCTGCCGATGGGCCGCCTCGACGAGGTGCTCGCGGGCATCGGCTGGCCGCCGGAGGTGCTGGGCTGCGTGCTGGTCACCGAGCTGGTGGTGCTGCCGCCGAGCGCCGAGGAGGAGGCGCCCTACTCGGACGACGAGATCGAGTACTGGGCGGCGAACCATCCGGAGCGCCAGGACGTCCGCCTCGCCGTGGCCGTGACCCGCAGCGGGTTGCACGCCTCCTGCCTGCGGGTACGGGGGGACGACGAGCTCGTCGTCGACCCCGATCTCGCCGACAACCTGATCGACGGGCTGCTCGCCACCTTCCAGTGACCAGGCTCGGGTGGCGAGGCAGGCTCGCCGCGGCGTGACCCGAGCCGGCCCGGATCGGACCGATGTCCGGATCCGGGCCGGCTCGATCCGGGCCCGGGACGGCCGCCGCGTCAGCAGGACGGGACGTTCGCCGCCGGGTTCGTCCGCAGTGCGTCGACCGCCTTCAGCGCCCCCGCGAGGGTGTCCACCTTCACCAGCCGGGGCGCGCCGCTGCTGTCCACCCCGCGGGCGTCCGCGCAGTTCGCCGCCGGCACCAGGAAGATCGACGAGCCGGACGCCCGGGCGCCGAGGATCTTCTGCTGGATCCCACCGATCGGGCCCACCACACCGTCGGCGGTGATCGTTCCGGTTCCGGCGATGTTCTTCCCACCGGTCAGCTCGCCCGGGGTGAGCAGGTCGACGATGCCCATCGCGAACATCAGGCCGGCGCTCGGCCCGCCCACGTCCGACAACCGGATGCGCACGGTGAACGGGTAGGTCCGCTTCTCGGTGGTGGTGATACCGATCATGGCGCGGGCGGCGTCGCCGGGGGCCGCGCGGGTCGTGATGGTCACGCTCGCCGGCTTGCCCTCCCGGGTGTAGTCGATCGTCACCGGGGCGCCGGGGCGCACCTTGCCGATCTCGCCGCGCAGCTGGTCCTGGGTCGTCACCGCGACCCCGTTGACCTTGGTGATCACATCGCCGGCGGCGAGCTTGCCGGTGGCCGGTGAGCCGGCCGGGACGGTGACCACGGCGACGGAGTGGCCGGTCGCCGTGACGCCGAGCTGGGTGAGCGCCGCGGCCGTCGCCTGGTCCTGGGAGTCGAGCATGGCCTGCGCGTTCTCCTGCTGGACCTGCTCCTGGGTGGAACCGCGGGGCCGGATGAGCTCGGTGGGCACGACCGCGCGGTCGGACGAGAGCCAGTCCTCCAGCGCGCCGAGCAGGTTGAGCTTCGGGGTCTCCTCGACCGTGGTCAGCTCGAGGCGGCCCGAGGTCGGATAGGTCCGGTGCCCGTCGACCGTTATCAGCTTCGTGCCGTCCACGGAGCCGAGAGTGTCGGTGACAGGCCCGGGGGCCAGGGTGACGAACGGTACCGGCAGCCACAGACCCACAACCAGGAGCGCCAACGCCAGTACCGACGTGACCACCAGTGTCTGGGTGCGCCGGGCCATGACCGCAGTCTATGTACCGCGGGCAGCACGGACGGGCGGTGTCCGCGACCACCGCGGCAGCGGCGGCCGCGGACACCGGACTGACCGCTACCGGTCAGCTCAGAGCAGGTCGTCCCCTGGCCGCGGCGGACGGAACGGCAGCGGCACCGTGTCGACCATCGGCTCGGCCGGCACCGCCTCCGGGTCGTGGCCGTGGGAATGCGACTGCCCATCGCCAGACTGGTCGCCAGCGCGCTGGTTCAGGGCGAAGGGGTCGCCCGGCGCATACAGCCCGTAGGGCCCATGCGGGTCATCAAAAGGGGTCGGTTCGGGGTAGCCGGAATCGTCGAGGTCGAACCCGGACCGCGGGCCGGACTGGTCGGGAATCGGGCGGGCCAGCGCGGCCATGCTTCGCCGATAGCCCGCGATCGTGATCATTGCTTCGTAGGAGCGGTCGGGCCGACTGCGCAGCGCAGTCCACGCGATCGCAAGGAGGACGGCGACAGGGGGGATCAACAGGAACCACATGAGAAGCCTCGACGTCGAGACGAACAAGAAGATGACTTATTTCTATCGTAGGTGCCCCGCTCAGCAGGCGCCTACCCATTCTGCCGAGCCATCCTCAAAAATCTGATGTTTCCAAATGGGAACCTGCGCCTTGATGTCATCGATCAGACGACGACAGGCGGCAAAAGCCTCCGCCCGGTGCGCCGCACCCACCGCCACCACGACCGCGAGTTCACCCACCCGGAGGTGCCCGACGCGGTGGGTCACCGCGATGGCGCGCACCGACCCGGCGGCGGCGACCTCGGCCGCTACCCGCTCGATCTCCGCAACGGAGCGTGGATGCGCTTCGTAAGCGAGATCGGTTACCCGCCGATCATCGTCATGATTCCGGACGGCCCCCACGAACAGGGCGATCCCACCCACATCCGGGAGGAGCACAGCGGCGAAGCACTCGTCGACTGACAACGGGCTGTCACGAACCTGCGCGAAAACCACCCGCGCGGGGGCGCCTGCCAGCTCTCCCCCACCGGTCGGCGGCGAGGGCGCGCCAGCCGGGGCGAGCACCGCCTCCTGCCCTCGGGGGCTGCCCGCGGCCGGGGCCGGCCCGGGCGCGCGGGAGCCGGCATCCACCGCCGCGGCGGACGCGGAAGAACACGGCGAGTCCACATCCCCGACCCTAACCGGACAGGACACCATCCGTTCCGGCCAGCGGGCAGAAAACGCATTACCGTGGGTTCATGCCCGAACCGCGCGCGCAAGGTACCGCCCCCCGATCAGGCCACGTCCGATGAGTGGCCCGTTCCCCTTCGGCTTCACCCCCTCCGATGGCGGGGACGAACCCCGATCGCCGTTCGGCGGCGGGGCACCGTTCTTCGCCGAACTCGAGCGGCTGATGTCGTGGCAGGGCGGGCCGGTGAACTGGGAGCTGGCCCGGCAGGTGGCCGTCCGCTCACTGGGTGACGGGGCCGCCAGTGTGCCGATGGGACAGCAGCATCTGGTCGGCGAGGCGCTGCGGATCGCCGACGTCTGGCTCGACCCGATGACGGCCCTGCCCGCCGGCGCCACGGCGGCGGCCGGCTGGTCCCGGGTGGAGTGGATCGAGAAGACGCTGCCGGTGTGGAAGACCCTGTGCGACCCGATCGCCACCAAGGTCGTCGAAGCGATGCGCTCGGGCATCTCCAGCGGGCTGAGCCAGCTCGGGGGCGGCGGCGTCGAACTGCCGAGCGAGCTGCGCGACGCCCTCCCGCCGGGCGTCGACCTCAGCGCGCTGCTGGCCTCGGGCGGACCGATCGTGCAGATGATGAACCAGGTCGGCGGCATGCTGTTCGGCGCGCAGGTGGGGCAGGCGATCGGGACGCTGGCCGCCGAGGTCGTCTCCTCGACCGAGGTGGGCCTGCCGCTCGGCCCGGCGGGGACGGCGGCGCTCGTGCCGGCCGGCGTCGCCGCGTTCGGCGCCGGGCTGGAGATCCCCGAGGACGAGGTGCGGATCTACCTGGCGCTGCGCGAGGCCACCTCCAACCGGCTGTTCGCCCACGTGCCGTGGCTGCGCGCGCACGTGCTCGGCGCGGTCGAGGAGTACGCCCGCGGCATCGCGGTGGACACCGAGGCGGTCGGCCGGGTCATGCGGATGGTCGACCCCACGGCGCTGATGAACCCGGAGCGGCTGTCCGAGGCGCTCGGAGAGGACGTGTTCAACGACGCGACCACTCCCGAGCAGAAGGCGGCCCTGGCCCGGCTCGAGCTCATCCTGGCGCTCATCGAGGGCTGGGTGGACCACGTGACCGACGCCGCGGCCACCGGCCATCTGCCCGGCGCCGGCCGGCTGCGCGAGATGGTCCGCCGCCGCCGGGCCGAGGGTGGCCCCGGCGAGCAGACCTTCGCGACGCTGGTCGGCCTGTCACTGCGGCCCCGCAAGCTGCGGGAGGCCGCAGCGCTCTGGGCGGAGCTGACCGAGGTGCGCGGCCGGGATGGGCGCGACGCCGTCTGGGCCCATCCGGACCTGTTGCCCACGGCGGACGACCTGAGCTCGCCCGCGGACTTCGTCACCGGCGCGAGTTCCGGTGTCCTCGACGATCCGATCGCCGAAATCGAGAAGCTGCGTGGCACTCCGCCCCCGGAGGGCGGCTCCCGCCCGCGGCCGAAGGACTCCCCCGACAACGGCCCCGACGGCCCGGCGGCGCCGGACGACCACTAGATCGTGTCCGACCGGTCATGGTGAGGGCATCCGGACACCGACCCCTCCAAAGCGACCAGTCGGCAGCGCAGCCGGCCCCTCCACGAACCCGACCGGTTCACCAGGCCACAACCCACAAAGAGACGACTCACCCACCAGCAAGATCGCCCGGACACTGCCTACTGGCGCTGTAGTACCAGGCGGCAGGAGCCCCGAGGCTCGCGCCAGGTCGACGTTGCTCGCGGGTCGGGGTGGGCGGTGTCCGTACACAACGACCATCGGCCTCCTCCCGAGGAGACGACCGTCAGGCGCGGGTCACGCGGATCCACAGCGCCGTCCACAGGCCCTCCACAGGCCGTTGGACGCGCTGGCCGTCCGCCCGGCGGACGTGGCACGGTGGGGATCAACCGGCCAACGGGCCGGTCGACCCCATTCGTGACCGGCGGCCACGGCCGCCGGCGAACCTGCGGGGGATCCATGCGCCCGATCCTCAAACCGGGCCTTCGCCGGCTCTGGCACGACGGTTCCACGTTGCAACTCGGCATCGACCCGGTCACCGCCGTCATCCTCGCCGATCTGCGGCCCGCCGACACCGCGCTGCTCGACGCACTCGACGGCCGCCGCACCCTGGAACAGGTCCGTCTGGACGCCGGCGGTCCCGGACGGCACCTGCTCGACGTGCTGACCGCCGCCGGCCTGCTCCACGACGCGGGCCTGCCGGACGACGCCTCGGCCGCCCCCGGCACCCCGCCGTTGCCGCCGGCCGAGCGGGACCGGTTGGCGCCCGACCTGGCCGCGCTGTCGCTTCGCTCGATCGATCCGGCCCGGCCATCCCGGGTGCTGCGGGCCCGGCGCGCGGCGCGGGTGCTGGTGCGTGGCGCCGGGCGGGTGGGGGCGCAGATCGCGGCCCTGCTGGCCGCGGCCGGCATCGGCCGGATTGTCGTGGACGATCCCGGGCTGGCGAGTCCCGCCGACGTGTCGCCGGGTGGGCTGCGCCTCGAGGACGTCGGGCGCCCGCGGGCGCTCGCCGCGGGGTCGGCGATGACGCGGGTCGGCCGCGGTGGCGGCCGGCGGTCGGCGGAGACCGATGTGCGGGCGCCCGGCGCGTCGGGCGGGAGCCGCCCCGGGACCGGGGCCACGGGTGGCGCGGTTCCACCCGCCGCGGAGAGCTCCTTCGGCGCCGACCTGATGGTGCTCGCGCCTGTCGGCCCGCCCACCGTCGCGCCCGACACCAGCCTCGAACTCGAGCGTCTCGGGGGCGCGCACCTGCTGGCCGGCGTGCGGGAGAACACCGGGATCGTCGGCCCCCTCGTCGTCCCGGCGCGGACCGCCTGTCTGCACTGCCAGCATCTCCATCGGCATGCGGCCAACCCGGTCTGGCCGCTGCTCGCGATGCAGCTCGTCCGCCCCCGCGGCACGGGGCACGATCCGTGCGATGTCACGCTCGCGAGCATGGTTGCCGCGCTGGCGGCCATGCAGGCGCTGGACTACCTGGATCACGTCCGCGCGCCCGCCGCGCCGCGCCGCGCTCCTCGCTGGCACGGACCGGAAAAACCGGACACAGGGCGCACGAGCGCAAGACCCGACGCTGAGATCTGTGACACATTCTCACCCGCGTCCTCGGAGCTTCCCGCTACGGCCGACGGGACGCTGGAGCTGGCGTCCCCAGGCTGGCGGATCCGGCGGCGAAGCTGGCCGGTGCACCCCAACTGCCCCTGTCGCAGCGCGCGAACGGCCGCTCGGCGAGCCGCCGCCGGCCCGGCCGTCAGGCCGGGTTGACACTCCGGCGCGCCGCGCCGATTCACCGGCGTGTCGCGCCGGGCGCCGGTCCATCACTTGAGGCGCCCCCCGCGGCGGGCCACGAGGGGGCACGATGGAGCGGTGTCCGACATCCCGCGGCGGGCCGTCGTCCGCACCGCCAAACTGGCCACGCTTCCCCTCGGGTTTGCCGGCCGGGCCACGCTCGGCGTCGGCAAGCGGATCGGGGGTCGGCCCGCCGAGGCCGTGGCCTCCGAGTTGCAGCAGCGCACCGCCATGCAGATCTTCCGCGTGCTCGGTGAGCTCAAGGGCGGGGCGATGAAACTCGGCCAGGCCCTCTCGGTCTTCGAGGCGGCGCTGCCCGACGAGGTGGCGGCGCCCTACCGGGCGGCGTTGACGAAGCTGCAGGAAGCCGCCCCGCCGCTGCCCGCGGCGGTGGTGCACCGGGTCCTCGCCGAGGAGCTCGGTGTGGACTGGCGGTCGCTGTTCGTCGAGTTCGACGACGTCCCCGCCGCTGCCGCCAGCATCGGCCAGGTGCACCGGGCCGTGTGGGCCGACGGCCGGGCTGTCGCGGTGAAGGTGCAGTACCCGGGAGCCGGGGCGGCGTTGCTGGCCGACCTGACCCAGCTGGGGCGGGCCGCCCGGCTGTTCGGCGCCGTCTCCCCCGGGCTGGACATCAAGCCGTTGGTGCGGGAACTCAAGGCCCGCATCACCGAGGAGCTGGACTACCGCCTCGAAGCGGCCTGGCAGCAGGCCTTCGCCACGGCCTACGCGAACGACCCGGACATCGTCATTCCCCGCCCGCTGGCCGGGGCGGACAGGGTGATCGTCAGCGAGTGGCTCGACGGCATCCCGCTGTCCGCCATCATCGCCGAGGGCACCCCCGAGCAGCGGGACACCGCCGGCCTGCTGCTGCTTCGTTTCCTCTACTCGTGCCCGGCCCGCGCCGGGTTGCTGCACGCCGACCCGCACCCGGGTAACTTCCGCCTGCTGCCCGACGGCCGGCTCGGGGTGCTCGACTTCGGCGCGGTCAACCGCCTGCCCGACGGCCTGCCGGAGCCGATCGGCCGGCTGGCCCGGCAGACCCTCGCCGGCGACGCGGCGGCGGTCGCCGCGGGCCTGCGCGAAGAAGGTTTCATCCCGGCGTCCACCGAGATCGACACCGACGAACTGCTCAACTACCTCGCGCCGATGCTGGACCCGATCGCCGACGAGGAGTTCACCTTCTCCCGAGCCTGGCTGCGCGGGCAGGCCGCTCGCCTCAGCGACTGGCGCTCCGCCGCCGCCCAGCTCGGGCGCCAGCTCAACCTGCCGCCGTCCTACCTGCTCATCCACCGGGTGACCCTCGGCGCGATCGGCATCCTCTGCCAACTCGGCAGCACCGGCGAGTTCCGCGCCGAGATGGCGGCCTGGCAGCCGGGCTTCGCCGAGCCCGGCACGCCAGCGGCCCGCGCGGCCGCGGCGGCCAACCGCCCGGACCGGCCACTCCCGGTCCTGCGGGTGCGCGAGGACGCGGGCATCATCCGGCCAGAGGCCGGCCCCGTGCTCCTCGCCGACGACCGACCTCGCCGCGGCGCCCGGCGGGCGGCCAGACCGACGAGCCGCACGCCGCGCACTCCCCGGCCCCGCGCGGCCGAAGGTGGGCTGGAGCCCGAACTCCCGAAGGGCACTGAACTCCCGAAGGGCACTGAGCTCCCGAAGGGCACTGAGCTCCCGAAGGGCACTGAACTCCCGAAGGGCACTGAGCCAGTCCCGAAGACCACCCGGGCCCCGCGGCCGCGGAAGACCGCCGAGTCCGCGCCCACGCCGGCCCCGGCGAAGACGCCGGCCCCACCGAAAACCCCGGCGGCAGCGAAGACTCCAACCGCGCCGAAGATCCCGGCGGCGGCGAAGACTCCCGCGGCCGCGAAGACCACTGCCGCCACGAAGACCACTGCCGCCACGAAGACTCCCGACGCCGCAAAGAGCCCGACCGCCACGCGGACCCCGGCCCCGGCGAAGGCTGCGATGGCGGCCAGCAACCCGAGGGCCGCCAGGACCAGCCCGACGGCAGCGACGGCGGCCCCGAAGGAGGCTCGACCGCCGCGTCAGGCCCCGGCGCCCGAGGAGACGGCGGAGCCCGCGGTCGCCGAGGACTGAGCCAGCGGCTCCCGGGTCGCCGGCGCGGGGTTACCGCTCAGGGTGCCGGCGGCGCCCGCGGCGACGGTGAGCTGCTGCTGCTCGCCGAGGTAGATGAATCCGTAGCCTTCGTCACGGAAGGTCACGTCGGCCGCCCGCAGGGCGTCCCCCCAGTCGCCGCGGCAGGCGGGATCTGCCGCCTCCGAGCCGTGGTCGGCGGTCAGCAGGAACGCCGTGTCGGACAGCAGGCCCCGCTCGGCGAGCACATCCAGGAAGACGCCGAGACGCGCGTCGGCGTCCCGCAGCGACGCACGGGACTGCTCCGAATAGGGACCGCCGCCGTGGTGGCCGGTGTCGGTGAGGGTGGTGTTCCACCACATGACGTCCGGCGGGCGCGCGTCGGCCGCCCACAGCTGGGTGACCTGGGCGAGGCCCAGAGCGTCGACCCGGGTGGACCACGCGTAGTCGGGGTTGTCCCGCACCCAGCGTTCGCTCGCGTGCGGGTCGCCCTCGGCGGGTGGCAGGTAGTCGCCCATGTCGCCGGCGCCGCCGGCGCTCCCGGCCGCCCGGACCAGGCCGAACGTCGAGTAGTGGGCACCGCGGTCTACCGGTTCGTTCACGCACGCGCACACCGCGTCCGGCCGCTGCCGGACGATGGCCTCGAACAGGGTCTCCACCCCGTCGCGGAGCTGGTCGCAGGCGACGTGCCAGGTCCGGACGTCGTTGGCGATGATCTGCCGGCCAACCTCGCGGTCGAAGTAGACGTTGTGCAGAATGCCGTGCCGGCCGGGCCCGAGGCCGGTGAGGGCGGAGGTGTGGTTGGTCAGCGTCACGCTGGGGAACTCCGCGATCGCCCCGCCGGTGAGCGCGGCGCCCTCGGCCAGCAGCCGGGCGACGTTCGGCAGCTCGCCGGCCGCCGCCAGATGCAGCAGATCGTTGCTGTTCGTGCCGTCCCACAGCAGACCCACGACGTGGCGGGCGCCTGGCCCGACCAGGTCGCCGAGCGCGGCGCCCTCTGCCCCGGGCATCGTGACGCCGGCGAGGGCAGCCAGGGTCGGAGCGACGTCGATCACTCGCGCCACGCCGGACCGCAGACCCCGGACGCGCACGCCCGCGCCGGAGAGCAGCAGCGGAGCACGGGACTGCCCGGCGTCGAGGGAGCCGTGTTCGCCGAGATGGCCACCGCGTTCCGGCCAGTAGTGGCCAGGCGTGTGCACGACGATCAGATCCGGCGAGCGGGTGGGATCGCCGAACGCGGACAGTAGCCGGCGGCCCGCGAAGGGGTAGGCGTTGCGCGCGTTGGGGGGCGACGGGTCGGCGAGCGCGGCGGCCAGCGGCACGCCGTGCATCGGGTCCTGGGCAGCCAGCGGGTCCCGCCCGTAGCGCACCTCCCAGGGTCCGTCGGCGTCGGCGACCGGCAGCCGGGCCGAGCCTTCGGAGTTCGCGACGTAGAGCCAGCCCGCGTCCAGCCAGGCGACGAAGTCGACGATGGCGGCCAGGTCGGGCGCGGTGAGGGCGGCGACGGCGCGGGCCAGGTCGCCCGCCCCGGCCGCCGTGGGCGGCGAGTCGGGCACCGCGGCTCCGGTCGACAACGGATACACACGATCGTGGCTGGGCACGCCGGAACAGTACCGGGCGGCCGCGACCGCCGGTAGGAATCCAGGGCCAACGCCAGCGGGCGGGACACCGACCGCTCGGTGTCCCGCCCGCGAAGCGCCTGGTCACGTCATTATCCGCCGGCGGCGTCCGCCGGCAGCGGATCAGGCCGCGACCTCTTCGGGACGAACCTTGCGCGGACGGCCGCGGGGCCGCTTGCGCGGGACGACGGCGCCGGTCACAACCAGCTCGCCGCCCCACACTCCCCAGGGCTCCGCCCGGTCGAGGGCGGCGGACAGGCACGCGGTCCGGACGGGGCAGGTCTGGCAGACAGCCTTGGCGGTCTCCACGTCCGCCGGGGACTCCGCGAAGAACATCTCAGGATCGACGTCCCAGCAAGGCAGGACGAGCCGATCACGATCGATCCGGGAGACGATCGAGTGATCGAACACCGGGTGTCACCTCCGACACGGTCTGATCTTCAGGCGAGGCAAGGAAGCACAACGAAAAAGGCCGCGATCCCCAGGGGGATCACGGCCTCGGCGTTCGGCTCCGCGGAGCTAGTCCGGGAGCGGATCGCGAGCGGATCCCAAGATGAGGTGACGGTCTGCGGACATGTGGACCTGGGCCTGGGCCTGGGCTGCGGTCAACGGCTGCGCCGGCCTGGCCGTCGGCCGAGCTTCCGCGGCGAACGCGGAGACGCCCACGCGGACGTGCTCTGCGAACGTCGGGTGCCACCCGGCGGTGACCGACAGCACTGCCAGGCCAGACGTCTGGCGGACAGCCCCATCGCACGTGCCGCGGCCGGTGATCTCGCCGATGGCGGGCGCACCTGTCCCCTGGACAGGACGCCGACCGTGGGCAGTGGCCGGACCGAACGCGAGGGCGGGACCGGAGACAGCCACGCCGCCGCGATAGCCGCGGGCCGACGTCAGGACGGCCATGGCCGTGCCAGCCAGGTCTTTGCCCCAGGGACGAGCGACCTCGCCACCCAATCTGTTCATCAGATTGTTGATCACTGCGAGATCACCTCCTTGGGGAGCCGTGGGCGTTGCCGTCCATCAGCGTCAGATGTCGGGCGTCGTGCGTAACGGTAGAAGGACTGCGCGCGAACCTCAACGTATTTTCTGTGTCGCGAGTCGGACACATTTTGTCACGAGGGTTCGCCGTTCGCCGCGCCCGCCGCGCCCGCCGCGCCCGCCGCGCCCGGGTCGGCGACGAGCCGCAGCACCGCCTCGCCGTAGCGGTCGAGCTTGGCCTGGCCGATGCCGGGGATCCGGACGAGCTCCGCCACCGAGCTCGGCCGGCTCTCCGCGATCGAGCGCAGCGTGGCGTCGGTGAGGACGACGAACACGGGCAGCCGCAGCTCCCGCGCGGTCGTGGACCGCCAGCCCTTCAGCCGTTCGTACAGCGCCATGTCGACGTCCCCGGGGCATTCGGCGCACCGCCCGGTCCTGACCGCCGCGCCGGTGAGCGCGTTCCCGCAGACGCGGCAGCGCACCGCGGCGCGCCGCCGGTCCGCCGGCCGCTCGGCCCGGCCGGCCGCGCCGGCACCATCGGTGCCACCGGCATCGGCGGGGTCGCCGGCCCGGGCCGCCGCGGCACGCCGGCGCAGCGGGCGCAGGTCGTCGAGGAACCGCGACGGTCGGCGCGGTCGACCGCCGCCCTCGCCGCGCGTGAGCGCCCACGACAGCACCAGCCGGGTGCGTGCCCGGGTGACACCGACGTACAGCAGGCGCCGCTCCTCCTCGATCTGGTCGGCGGTGCGCGCGTGCACCAGCGGCACGGTGCCCTCGGTGAGCCCCACCAGGAACACCGCGTCCCATTCCAGCCCTTTCGCGGCGTGCAACGTGGACAGCGTCACGCCCTCGACGGTGGGCAGATGCTCGTGGGCCTCGCGGTCGGCGAGGTCGGCGGCGAACTCGGCGAGGCCGGCGGCCGGCTCGCGGGCGGCGAGGTCGGCGGCGAGCCGGTGCAGCGCGGCGAGGTTCTCCCACTGTTCCCGCTCGGCGCCGGAGCCAGCCGTCGGCTGGTCCGGCCGCCAGTTCAGGGCGCCGAGGACGTCGGCGACGACGTCGGCGAGGCCGGCGGGCCGGTCGGTGTCGGCGGAGCGGATCGCGGCACGCAGCAGCCGCGTCGCCGCGACGACCTCGCGCCGGGCGAAGAACTTCTCCCCGCCGCGGACCAGGTACGCGATGCGGGCCGCGCCGAGCGCCGCCTCGTAGGCCTCGGACTGGGCGTTCGTCCGGTACAGCACGGCGACGCGGCTGGCCGGCGTCCCGCGCGCGAGCAACGATCTGATCCGGGCGACCACGGCCGCGGCCTCGTCGGCCTCGTTGTCGCACTCCAGCCAGGCGGGCGCCCGCCCCGCCGGCGCCGCGGCGCCCCGCCCCGCGCCCGGGCCCGCCCGCCCC
>NZ_JALKFX010000101.1:0-16747 GCF_023243045.1 Frankia sp. AgB32 | reverse complement strand
CCCCCCGGGCGGGGGCCGGGGGGGCCGGGTTGCCCCACCCCCCCCGGGGGGGCGCCGCCCGGGCGGGCGCCGCGGCGACGAGCCCGGCGCCGGCGCCGGCCCGCACCAGCCGGTTGGCCAGGGTCACCACCTGCGGTGTCGAGCGGTAGTCGCGCACGAGCCGGACCATCGCCGCCGCCGGGTAGCGACGCGGGAAGTCCAGCAGGTACCGGGGCGACGCACCAGCGAAGGAGTAGATGGTCTGGTTCGGGTCCCCGACGACGCAGAGGCTGTCCCGCTCGCCCAGCCAGGCGTCCAGCACCCGCTGCTGCAGGGTGTTGACGTCCTGGTACTCGTCGACGACGAAATGGCGGTAGCGGGAGCGGATCTCCGTGGCGACCCAGCCGTGTTCCTCGATCATGGCCGCGGTGAGCAGCAGCAGGTCCTCCATGTCGAGCACGCCGGACTCGCTCTTGACCTCCTCGTAGGCGGCATAGAGGCGGCCGACGGTCTCCGCCGTCAGAGTGGTCTCCCGGCCGCCGGATACCGCCTCGCGGGCGTAGTCCGCCGGCGTGATCAGGCTGGCCTTCGCCCACTCGACCTCGGCGGTCAGGTCGCGCAGCTCCGCCCGGTCCGGCCGCAGCCGCAGCCGCCCCGCCGCCTGGACCATCTGCGGGATCTTGCTGCGCTCGGTGCGGGGCAGGGGGCCCCCGGCCACGGACGGCCAGAAGTAGTGAAGCTGCCGCAACGCCGCCGAGTGGAACGTTCGGGCCTGTACCCCCGGCACGTTCATGGCCCGCAGCCGCCCGCGCAGCTCCCCCGCCGCCCGGGCGGTGAAGCTCAGCGCAAGCACCTGATCGGGGCCAACCCCCCGATCGACGACCATGTGGGCGATTCGGTGGGTAATCGTGCGCGTCTTGCCCGTACCAGCCCCGGCGAGGATGCACACTGGGCCTAGCGGGGCGTCCGCCGCGGCCCGCTGCTCGGGGTCGAGCGCCGCGAGGAGGTCAACGGTGTGCGGGGCGGCGGGAGCAGGCGATCCGGACATCCCTCGACACGGTAGTACCCGCTCGCCACGGGAAGCGGCGGCGGCGCGCAGCGGTTACAGCAGTCGTTGTGTACCAACGACTTGGAGGATCATAAGGTGCTCACGATCTACTCGACTTCCTGGTGCGGCTACTGCGTTCGACTGAAGGGCCAACTCGATCGCGCCGGCATCGAGTACAAGGCCGTCGATATCGAGAACGACCCGACAGCAGAGCAACTTGTCCGCGATGCGAACAACGGGAACGCGACCGTGCCGACCGTGCTCTTTCCCGATGGCACTGTGATGACGAACCCGAGTCTTCGCCAGGTCACCGAGAAGGTCACTTCTGCCGCATAACGGATACGTAGAGCAACGACATCCCGGGAGTTCTTACCTTCCCACCGCACACGCGGCCGGCTCGTGGGACGGTGTCCGTCACTGCCCGTGAAGTTTGTGGGAGAGTTCGGCCTGTGTCGTCAGCACCCTCAGAACAGGCGTGGAGCACCGTCGATGCCGCGCTGCGGGCCGTTCGCGCCCTGGACCGGATGGAGACGGCCTGTTTCGTCGTGGTTTCTGCGACGACCGCAAGCTATCTCCGTGTGACCGGAACCTTCGGCGATCTCGACGAGGGAACCAACTATCCCCGCGCGGACAGCGTCATCGCCCGGATGCTCGACGGTGCGCCCGCTGCGGTGTCCGGGATCGACGCGGGCAACCCCGCGGCCGATACCGCCGAGCACCGCCAGTTGGGGGTGCGCAGTTATCTCGCGACACCGGTGATCAGGCCGGACGGCCGGCTGCTCGGCGTACTGGCCAGCCTGGACCACGCCGACGTGCCCGTACCCGCCGACACCCAGGCGCTGATCCGCGGAATCGCGGACGCGCTCGGGGCCGCCGGTGACGTCCCGGCGCCACCGGCATCAACGGCACCGCCGGCGGTCTCCTCGAACGGACCCAGGCCCGCCGAGGGGGCCGCGGCCAGGCCGGACGTCGTTGCCGCCGGTGAAACACCCTCCACCGAAGCCGGGCACCCGCGACCCGACCCGGCTGCGCACGTCCCGGCGTCGCAGCAACCGGCGCCGGCCGCGGCGCCCGCCGTCCTCGGCGCGGCACAGCCCGGCGCGGCACAGCCCGGCGCGGCACAGCCCGGCGCGGCACAGCCTGGCGCGGCACAGCCTGGCCACGAGCGAGCGGACCACGGCGGCGGCGCCGCGGGAAACGGCACGGCCGGCCCCCCGGCGGCCGACGCCGGGCAGCCGGCCTCCGCCGTACCGGCGGCCGGGGAGTCGCCGGGCGGCCCCGCCGCCGCTACCGGCCCACGTCCACCCGGGCGGATGCCGACGCCGCAGGCCATGGCACGGGCCGTGCGCCCCGGACCACCGGGTCGCACCGGCCCGGTCCGGCCCGGTCGCCCGCCCGCCGCGGGCGGCGACGCCGGCGCCGGCGGTCCCGATCCGAAGGCGACCACACCGGCTGGTGTCCGCCGGTCCGGTGGTGACATGCGGCTGCGCCGGACGTCCGCCGGCTGGGTCGTGGAGGGTCCCGGCCCCGAACTACGCCCGGTCGGCGACCTGCTGTCCGCCATGGTCCTCGCTGATCTGCTCGCGGAGGACCTCGCTCCGCCCGGGCGGCCGCGGCGAGCCGAACGTGACCTCGGCGAGGTCGAGCAGCTGCGGCTGTCGGTCGTCCAGCTCGAACACGCCCTCGCCTCGCGCGTGATCGTCGAACAGGCCATCGGCGTGCTGGCGGAGCGCCATCAGATCCGGCCGCGGGAGGCGTTCGAGCGGCTCCGGCGCACGGCCCGTGGCATGGGCCGACGGGTACATGACCTGGCCCGGCAGGTGGTCGACTCGGTCGGCGACCCACGGGTGGTCCTGCCGGGTGAGCTGTTCAGCCGCGGCCCGGTGTCCGGCGGTGGCCAGGTGGGTGGCGCCGCGCCCGGCGGCGCGGCGGCGCACCCGGGCGGGGCGAACGCCGGCCAGGGGCCGGGAACCGGCGTGGGCGCACCGCGGCCGGCGCCCCCGCGCTCCACCTCGGGGCGCCGCTGAGCCGCCGCCACCCCGGCCGCCCACGCGGCGCGGCCGGCCGAGGCGACAGCGGCACTGGTCTGGTTCGGCGACGCGCCGGCGCGGCGCGGGCCGCGCAGGTCAGGACTCGGCGACGGGGCCGAGGCTGCCGACCGCGCGGAGGATCTTCGCCCGGTCACCGACGAGGACGGTGACCAGCCCGGTCGGGGCGAGCAGTTCCGCCGCGGCGGCCTGCACGTCGTCGACTGTGACCTCAGCCAGCGCTCTGGGGTGATCACGCAGGTACTCCACGCCCAGACCGGCGCCGGCCAGCGCGGACAGGGTGGAGGCGAGACCCGCGGCGGTCGCGCTGCCGAGCGCGAGCGTGCCCACCGCGTACTGGCGAGCCGCGTCGAGCTCCGCCTGGCTCGGTGCCAGCACCGCCAGGCGCCCGAGCTCGTAGCGGATCTCCACCAGGGCCGGCCCGGTCACCTCGGTGGCGACGTCCGCGGCGACGGTGAACCGCGAACCCACCTGATAGTGGTCGATCGAGCTGCGCGGCGAGTAAGTGTAGCCCTTGTCCTCGCGGATGTTGTCGACGAGCCGGGAACTGAAGTAGCCGCCGAAGATCGTGCTGGCCAGGCGCTGCGCCGGGGCGCCGGGTGCGGAGCGGGCCAGGGCCGCCCCGCCCAGGCGGATGTTCGTCTGCACGGCGCCGGGACGGTCCACGATGATGATCGGGCCGAGGCCCAGCGGCGGCAGCGGCGGCGCCGGGCGGGCCGCCTGGCCCGACCAGCCGCCGAGGGCCGCGCTGACCGCGGCCAGCGCCCGCTCGGGAGTGATGTCGCCGACGAGGGTGAGGATGGCCCCGGCCGGCGAGACCCGCTCGGCGTGCAGGGCCCGCACGTGGCCCGGCTGCACCGCACCGACGATGTCGGGATCGGCGATGCCCGTCGCGTACGGGTGGTCGCCGAACAGCCGGGCGAGCAGAGCCTCCCGGGCGATGACCGTCGGCTGGCTGCGCGCCACGGCGGTGTCCTCGACGATCCGCTCCCGCTCGCCCGCGACCTCGTCGTCGGGGTAGGTCGCGCCCAGCAGGACGTCGGCCATGATCTCCAGGAGCGGTTCGAGGTTCACCGCGAACGCGGAGCCCACGACGGCGAGCCGGTCGTTGTCGACGCCGGTGGACAGGGCACCGCCGAGCCGCTGGACCTCGGTGGCCAGGCCCACGCGGTCCAGCCGCGGCGAGCCGGTGAACAGGGTCTCCGCCAGCACCTCGGCCCGCGCGTGATGGTCGGCGCCGAGACCGGCGAAGGGGATGCGCAGGCGCACCTCGACGAGCGGCACCGACGAGCGCTCGACGACCAGCACCCGCAGCCCGTTGTCGAGCGTGCGGTCGGTGACCGCCGGCAGTTCCGCCGGCTCGGTCGGCCGCACCGCGGGCAGGACGCCGACGGCCGGGGCCGCGCCGGCCGTCGTCGCGGCGGCCGGAGGGCGGGCGGGCGTCGGATTCGTCGAGCTCACAGCACTCCTGATCATGATGCGGCGCCGGCGTGCAGCTCCAGGACCGAGCGGCCCTGCGTCAGCAGCGACCCGGCGGCGGCGGCGATCGCCGCTTCCGTGACCGTCGACAGCTCGGCGGGCAGCTCGTTGACCAGCTCGGGCCGACCACGGTGCAGCTCGTGCACGGCCATCGCCATGGCGCGCCCGAGCGCGTCGTCGGCCTCGCGCAGCAGCGCCGAACCCACCCGGGCCTGGACCCGCTCCAGCTCGCCGGCCGCCAGGCCGTCGTTCGCCAGCCGGGACAGCTCCTCGTCGACGGCCGCGAGGACCGCGTCGGCGCTCGCGTCCTCGGACTGGCGGGCGTCCAGGGTGAGCAGCAGCGGGTCCCGCTGTTCGAACGGGTTGCCGAACGTGCCGAGATACGTGCTGATCCCGAGCACCGAACGGTCCTTCTGCACCAGCCGGCGCTCCAGCCGGCTGGCGTCGCCGTCGCTGAGCACCTCGGTCAGCAGGTAGTAGGCGAGGAAACCGTGCAGGTCGGCGATCGGGTCGGGAACGCGGTAGCCGACGGCGAGGGCCGCGCGCGGCGCCAGCGGGTCGGTGATGGTGGCCCGGCGTTCGGCCGTGGGCACCGGCTCGGTGAAGCCTGCCCGCGGTGGCACCGCACGGGCGGGGATGTCACCGAAGTACCGCTCGATGAACGCCGACGTCTCGGCGGGATCGATGTCCCCGGCCACGGTGAGCACCGCGTTGCCGGGCGCGTAGTACTTGTCGAAGAAGTCCTCGGCGTCCTCGAGACTGGCCGCGGCCAACTCCGAGAAATCGCCATAACCGTTGTGCGCGTTGGGAAACGTGTCGAACGCGACCGGCGGCAGCTTGATCCAGGGAAATCCGCCGTATGGCCGGTTGAGGACGTTGACCCGGATCTCCTCCTGGACAACCGCGATCTGGTTGTCGAGGTTCTGCCGGGTGATCTTCGGGGCCCGCATACGGTCGGCCTCGAGGAACAGCGCCAGTTCGAGCGCGCCGGACGGCAGCAGCTCGAAATAGTCGGTGTGGTCGGGATGGGTGGAACCGTTGAAGATTCCCCCGGCCGCCTGGACGTGCTTCGGATGCTCTGCCTTGCCGACGTTCGCGCTGCCCTGGAACATCAGATGCTCGAACAGATGCGCGAAACCGGTGCGACCCTCCGGCTCGGAGCGGAAGCCGACGTCGTAGTGCACGGAGACGGCCACCACGGGCGCGGTGCGATCGGGAGCGAGAAGAACGCGCAGCCCGTTGTCGAGCCGGGTCCGCTCGATCGGATAGGAGGATGCCGGCAGGGCGGACCCCACCGCGGCGGACCCCGCCGGACCGGGTTCTCTAGACGACGACACAGTTGCCCACGCTACTGTCCGGACCCAGCTGGCGGTATACCTGCGCCGCCGCGTCGCGCTCGACGGCTTCCTCGAGGACGACCGAGGCGGGATCTGCCCGGACAGCGCCGCGCCTTCGCCCGAACCCGGCCGGACAGATTCGGCCGGCATATCGGACTCGCGCCTTCGCCAGCGATCCCAGCAGGCCGACACCGCCGGGCCAGGGGACTCGTCGGCGGCTCGGTGGGTCAGACTGTTCCCATGGGACAGTTCCCGGCTGGCCTGACGGCGACGCTCGCGGCGGAGTTTGACTGCGTGGGCGAAGAAATCATGACGGCGATCCCCCGCGAGGTGCCCGCCTACGCCCGCCCGCTGGAAGGCCCCTTCGGCCGCGGGGTCCGCCGGGGCGTCACCGAGGCGCTGCACCAGTTCCTCACCGTCGTCGAGGCTGGTCCGGCTCGCGTACCCGACCTCGCCGCCAGCCGCGAGGTGTACGTCCGCCTCGGCCGGGGCGAGGTGCGCTCCGGCCGGTCGCTGGACAACCTGCTCAGCGCCTACCGGGTGGGTGCCCGGGTGTCCTGGCGGCGGTTCGGCGAGGCCGCGGCCCGCCAGGGCGTCGACGCGGCCGGTCTGGTCTCCCTCGCCGAGATGATGTTCGCCTACATCGACGGCATCTCCGCCGCCTCCGCCGAGGGCTACGCCGCGGAACAGTTCACCGCCGCGGGCGAGCGGGAGCGCCGGCTGGACCGGCTCGGCGAGATGCTGCTCTCCGGGTCGCCCGCGGAGGCCGTCAGGCAGGTCGCCAGCGCCGGGTGCGTCCGGTTGCCGAGCCGCATCGCCGCCGTGCTGATCCCGGGTCGCAACCCGCCGCCGCTGGCCCACCGCTCCGCCGCGACGACGGCGCAGGCAGATCCCTCGCCCGCCTGGCCGGACTCGTTCGCCGACGGCTCGCCACCGGCGCCGCTCTGGCCGGCCGTGTTGGTCGCCGACCATCCGCGCGCCGTGCAGGGCGAGGACACCTGGCTGTTCGTCGGCGGGACCGACCGCGGGCCGGCGCGCGCCGCGCGCGCCGACCGGCTGGCCGGGCTCGGGGCGATCGTCGGTCCCGCCGTGCCCCTGGGCCAGACCACGGCGAGCGCCGCGCGGGCCCGGTTCGCCCGCGACGCCCGCTCCGGTGGCCGGCTGCCTGCCGCCGCCGGGACGGATCCGCTGTTCACCGACGAGCACCTGAGCGCGCTGCTGCTCGCCCGCGACCCCGCCCTCGTCGCCGACCTGGCCGCCCGGCTGCTGGCGCCGCTGGCCGGGCTGCCCGAGCGGACCCGCGAGCGGCTCGCCGAGACCCTGCTGCACTGGCTGTCGCTGCGCGGCCAGCGCGGCCTGATCGCCGAGCGGCTGCACGTCCATCCGCAGACCGTCCGCTACCGCGTCAACCAGCTACGCGAGCTGTTCGGGCCGTGTCTGGAGGATCCGGACATCCGGTTCGACCTCGAACTGGTGCTGCGCGCGGCCGCGGCCGACACCCGGCCCGCCACGCCCGAGCCCCGGACCGCCACCACGGCCACCAGCACCGGCGACGTCGCCGAGGACGTCGACGTCCCCACGCTCAGGGGGATCGTCGACGTCCTCGACCAGGAGAGCCGCGAAAAGTCCCGAGGAACGCGCGGACCAGGATCGCGTAATCCACCACGATGAGTTTCTCTTCAGTTGCGTTCACGGGGTGACGTGCAGGTCGATGGTACGACCATCCGGATCATGAAGGACATGGGTGCCTGGGGGAAAGAATCGTTTGGGCTGGGCGGGATCAGGTCGCCATGCGTTCGTCGGTGTGGTAAAGCTGCGCTTCGGCGTCGGTGAGGACGAGCTGGACGGGGTAGCCGCCGATGCCGGCGATCTTCCACAGGCCGCGGCCGCGGTCGCCGCCGCCCCAGGAGGCGACGAGGTGGCGTTCGGCGTCGGTGAGGCCGACGGCGTCGGCGAGGTCGGCGAGTGGACGGGTGTCCTGGGCGAGCAGGATCCGCACGTCGCAGGACGAGACCAGCTCGCGGGCGATCGCGACGGCTTCGGAGCCGGCGGCGCCGACCGCCTCGAAGTCGGCGAGGCGGTGGGTGGCCAGTACCTGGATGGTCCCTTCGGCGCGACTCAGCCGCAGATCAGAGTCGATCTTGCGAACGAACTCGACGCCGGCGCGGAGTTGGCGCCACACCTCGTCGCGGATGACCATGCGTAGCCGGCCGGGTTCGTCGATCGCGGCCTGCCCCCAGCTGGACAGGCAGGACAGGCCGACGACGACGGCGTCCTCGCCGCGCTGGGACAGCCGGGAGATGTCGACCGACTGCATGGGGGCGTCGAAGTCGAGCGCGACGGTGGTGGGGGCGTCGAAGATCCCGGCGAGGTTGCGGACCATCGAGCCCAGTGCGTCGGTGACCCGGCGGAACAGGCCGACGAACTCGGCCTGCGACGCGCAGCGCACGGCAGTGACGAGATGGTCGGGGGCGTCGAGCAGCACCCGGTGGATGTCGGGGATCGTCGGGTCCGCGAGCCGGGAGTGGGCGTGGTGTTCACCGGTGGCGATCCGCAGGGCCTCGGCGAGGACGGTCTCGTCCTCGGGGCCGACCGGGGTGCGGGCGCCGACGAGGGTGACCAGCAGGCGCAGCCGGCGCCGCGCGATCTCGGCGAGGCGTTCGGTGAGCAGGGCCGGGTCGCGCAGCAGCCGGGCGCCCAGCGGGCCGGCGTCGAGGGGGTTGAGCCGCCCGGGCAGGCCGGGGCCGAGTTCGCTGACGGTGCCGCCGACCGCCTGCACGAGCGGCCCGTACTCGCCCTTGAGGTCGCCGAGGACGAGGGTGGACACGCCGAACTGGGTCAGCCGCAGCGACAGTGCCTTCAGGGTCGCGGACTTCCCGGCGCCGGGGCTGCCGGAGACAAGCAGGTTGGGGTTGCGGACCAGGCCGTGGCGCAGCCATTCGACGGGATGGCAGGAAAACGCCGAGCCGGTGATGACGTCGTAGCCGATGTAGGCCCCCACGGGAGGCACGCCGGCGCGGGTCAGCATCGGGTAGAGGCCCTGCACGGCGGCGGTCGACCCGCGCCATACCGACGCCTGGGCGGTGTTCGCCGCCCGCCCCCCGAACGCGCCGCGCCGGCCCCGGCGCGCCACCCACGCCCGCGGCGCCTCGGCCGCGTCGGGTGCGGCGGGCTGGTCCGGCGCCGGACGTGAGGCGGGCAGCAGGTCGACGAGCGCACGTGCCGGCAGCGACGTCAGATCCCGATCGCGCCGAGCGCGTCGGGTGGATCCGGCGTGCCGGGGCTGCGGGGTGGATCCGCGGGGGCTCATCGCAGCAGCCCGGTGCCGGGCAGGCCAAGGCCCAGGGGCAGGGTGGTGGCGAAGGCGGCGTCCTGGGCCATCCACAGCCGGCGCAGCACCAGCCGGCAGCCCTGCCCGGCGGCGTCGGCCTCCAGTTCGGCGCAGGCCTCCTCGAGCCGTTCGGGGTCGGTGACGGTGACGGTGAGATAGCCGGCGAACTTGACCAGGCCGTGGCCGAGCGCGTTCTCCGCCTCCTGCCGTTGGGCGTCGGCCAGCGCCTGGCGTTCGCTGGTCCGTACGATGCCGCCGGTGCGCTGGCGCATGCTGACCGAGAACGACGAGCGGGTGATGTCGCCGAGCACGGCCCGTTCCGCCTCGGACGGTGGCAGCGGTTCGTAGACCATCGCGATCGCGCGTCGCGCCGTCGCGGTCGAGCGCAGCACCGGGACCAGTCCGCCGGCGGCGACCGGGGAACGCGGCCACTCGTAGACCTGGTAGGTCACCGAGTAGCCGCCGTCGTGATGGTAGGAACCCAGCTTCGCCTCCGCGGCCACGGGACCGGCGAGCGCCGGGTCGACGCCCGGGGCCAGGCCGGCCCAGGCCGGGTCGCCGGCCGCCGCGCGGTGCGCGGCCCGGGGGCCGGCCGCGTGCGGGTCGAACGCCGTGCGGATCACCTCCGCCAGGTCCCGCACCGACAGCCAGCGGCGGACCTCGACACCCGCCGAGCGCATCCGGTCCCCCGCCGCGCCGACCTCCCGGAGCAGCACCGCGGCCGCCCCGGTGTCCCCGCCACCCGCGGCCTTGATCGCCGACCGGGCCCGCTGCGTCGACAGGGAGATTGCCAGGTACGCCTCGTGGCGGGACTGCCAGACCTGCTGGCCGCCGAGCAGCGCCGCCGCGGTGCGGGTCGCCAGCTCCGGCGCGTCGACGCTGGTGTGCGCGGCGGTCCACTGCACCAGCTCGGCGCCGTCCTCAGGCAGGTACCGCTGGTACAGGCCGACGCGGGACACCGGCTTGCCGTCCTCGCACCAGCCGGCGAGCAGCCCGCCCCACGCACCGACCCGCCGGGCCGCGGACGCCGCGTCCGCGAGCGCCAGGCCGGGAAACTGAATGTTCAGTACGACGGTGTAGGTCTGCTCGTACGGGTGGTGCACGATCGCGATCGGCATGCCCGCGCCCCGTTCCTCCTCCAGGAACCGCAGCGGCGCCAGCACCCCGGGCAACTCCGCCCGCGGCAACCCCGCCGGGTCCGCCGGATCCGCCGCCGGCTGCCACGCCGCACCGGCATACCAGGTCTCCCGGCCCGCCTTCGACCGTCGGAACCGCACCATCCGCAGCACCCACTCCCCGACCGCGAGTCCCTGCACCCGCAGCCACGCGGCGATCAACATCAGTCCCGCCAGCGGCAGCACCACCGGCAACGCGACGAACGCCCCATAGGCCACCGTGTACCCGGTCATCACCACCGCGGCGACGACCAGCAACGCCCGCGGCACACTCAGCCCCAGCGCCCAGGTCCCCGCCCGGTCCCGCTTCCACCCGTGATAGGTCTCCACCCCGCTCACCGGCCCTCACCCCCGCCCGGGCCGTGCGGCGGCGGCGCCGACAGCCGCCGGGGCACGGCCCAGCCCGTCCGGGCCGAGGTCACGGACGCTCCTGCCAACGGACGCCAGCGGCACCCGGCCCACCACGGCGCACCACCGGCCGGACGCTCGCCGGGACGACCGGCGGCCGGCCATCGGGCACCTGGCCCTGCGCAGGAACCACCGAGGGCTGTTCCTGCGCGGAGACAGACCCCGGCTGGGCCTCCTTCGGATTCACCCGCGCAGGTGCGGGGGGTGGCTTCGCGATCGGCAGGCCGTCACCCGGTCGGGGAACAGACGACGCACCCGGCTCGACACCGGTGTCCTCGACCGGTACCGGAGCCTGCGCCTCGGTGGCGTCCCCCGGCGGCGCCGGCGTCGGGCCACCACCAGCGGGCACGGGCGAGGGCGCCACCGGCGCCGACGCGCCGCCGCCCCCGGGTGTCCCACCGCCGGTGCGACCGGGGGACGGGCGGGGAGCACCACGCCCACCGCCACCGCGTAGCCAGGGGGTGTCCGGTGACTCACCGGTCCCACCGAGACCGGCGTGCGCCGCCGTGCGGCCCAGCTGACGCTGAAACCCGCCCGCCGCGGCCACGGCAGCGGTAGCCGCCATCGGGAGGAACCCCGCCACGCCCGCGGCACCTCCGGCGGCACCTGCCGCGCCGCCGCTGGCCCCACCAGAACCCATCCGCTGCAGCATCGTCGGATCCAGCGGGTTGCCACCCCCGGACCCACCCCCGCCGCTCATGCTCGACGCACGGGAGCCGAGACTGGACGCGGCCCCGATGAGCAGTCCAAGACCACCGGAGACCTGACCGTCGACGTCGATCGCGAAGAACCGGGCCAGCGCCGGCCAGCACAACACCGCCGCCGCCAATGTCATCAACGCCACGATCGTCGACTCGACACCACTGGCAGCATGCACCTGCTTGAACCCCAAAGTGAAACAGAGAGTGATCGACGGAGGGACGAGTAGCAGCCGGAACGTCGCCATCGCCTGCCGCTGCCACCACACCGCCGTCCGATCCGACAGCAATCCCGACGCCCCGATCGGCGACGTCGCGACCAGCACCGCGATCGCCACCTTCACCATCAGGATCTCCGCCCACAACACGATCACGGTGACCAGGGAAACAAGTGCGAACACCAGGGTGAGCGCCGGAGTCGGCTGGTTGATCAGCACCACGCGCACTGTGTCCATGAAGTGCTGCTGGTCGTCGTGGGTCTTCGCAACAATCCACGTACAGATGTCCCCCGACAGGCTCGCGCCGGTCTGCACCACCGCCTCGGTGACCGCGATCGCCACCGTAGCCCTCACCAACCCTGCCAGCGCCGCCGACACATGCCCACCGTCGGCAGACATCTGCGTTCGCACAATCGCGATCAGCAGCACCATCACCGCGACAATAGCTCCGAGCGCCGTGCAGATCTGATAGACATCGTCCACACTTTTGGCGTTGTAGTTCACCTTCGCCATGTTCGGCCAGGCTGTCATCAACCCGTCGACCAGATCCACCGCAGCATTGGAAAACTGCTGGATGATCAGCCCCCAAATCCCGTCGGCGGCAGCCCCGATGCCGTCATGCACCAAGTCCTGCGCCTCGCCGACAGCCGCATGGTAGACCTCAGAGGGGGTTGGAATCCTAGCCAAGCTGGAACTCCTCCCAGCCGGCTGTCAGATATTTTTCCGGGTCGGAGCTGGAGGAGACCTTCAGTGAATCCGGAACATCTTCTATATCCTCCAGGTGCCAGTCGCCGTCCTGCCAGACCAGATAAAAAGCGCTTTGCCACGGTCGTGTACTCGTGACTCCGGTCGAGTTGCCCACCTGCAGGGTCGCAAGCACAGCGACAGTTGCTCGCCGGGCGTCAGCCGTTGGCAGAATTCGCAAAGCCACCGGGGTGTTCGTGGACCAGTCGTCTGCAGCAGGAGGGTGAGCGCGGTAGTCCGCATGAAGTGCGGCCGCATCCCGCGCGAACGCTTTGTCGGTTTCAATTGTCCTGAATACGCCGATCTGGCGGTCCTCTCCCGCGGGCACGGTCAGCGGGCTCCAGCGGATGGCGGCGGAGGCGGCGCCTTCAGGGGTGTGGGGGAAGCCGAGGGGGACGCCGTTGGGGGCGGTGCGGGCGGGGTGTGGCAGGAGTATCGGGCCTGGGGCGGTGGGTGTGCGGGCGGGTTGGGGGGAGGGGATGCCGAAGCGGGTGGGCGCGGGCGTCGGCGCGGCGGTCTGCGTGTGGTCGCCGCTGCCGGTGACGGCGAGGGTGATGCCGACGGTGGTGGCGATGAGGACGAGGGCAGCGACCGCGAGCAGGAACGTGCGGCGCCGGCGGCCCGGGGGGCCGCCGTAGGGGGTCATCTGCTGGGTCAGGGACATGGCCGAAGGTTCCCGCTCCGCTCGGGCTGACGGGTTGGATCGCGCGGTTTCAGATCGCGAGGTTGTAGAAGGTGTTGACCAGCGGGATGGCGATGCCGACGAGGAAACCGCAGCCGACGGCCCAGCCGAAGGCGGTCAGGCCGCGGTCGAAGTGCTGGGGGCGGGCGGTCATCCGGGCCCAGCCGGCGAAGCCGGCGGAGATGAGCGCGGCGATGCCGCAGGCGGTGACTGCGCCGTACATCGACCAGGACAGGATCTTGTTGAGGGCCGAGGTCGCCTGGCCCGGAAGGCCGTCGGTGCCCGGGTTGACCGACTGAAGGGGGTCGCGCCGGGTGGGCTCGCCGGCGGCGAGAAGCAGGGTGGCGTGCGCGGCGAGTCTGTCGATCATGCTGCGGTCTCCAGGGCGAGGTGGTGGACGAGGGCGTCGGCGGCGCGCTGCGCGTCGCGGCCGCCGTGGCCGGCTTCGAGGCGTCCTGTGGCGCGTACCGACGGCAGGTGGGGTACCCGGGTGATCGCACCGACCTCGCCGTCGAGCATGACCATCCGGGCCCGGACGGGTCGGGGCATGCGCCCACCCGCGATGTCGACGACCGCGGCCACCAGATCCTCGGCCGCGACGCCGGCCTGGCGCAGGGCACGGGCGGCGGTGAGGGCCTGCTGCAGCGGCCCGGTCGCGGACGGGGTGACGAGCAGGACCCGCACGCCGGGCTCGGTGAGCAGCCGGTACCACTGCTCGGCATGCAGCAGATACAGCACCGAGTCGTAGGAGTCGACGACCAGCGTGGTCCAGGCCGGATCGGCGCCCTCGACCACGCCGACCGTGTCGATGCGGGCGAGTGGATCCGCCGGGGCGAGCACGTGGTAGGCACCGCGGTAACCGGGCATGGTCGCGAGGCCGTCCGGCCCGCGGGGCAGGCTGCGGCGCAGGCTGAACAGCCCCGGTGTGTCATCGATGAGTACCAGCGGCCCGGCCGCGCACAGCCGGTGGGCCAGCAGGTCCGCCGTGGTCGAGCGACCCACGCCGCCACCCGCGGCGACGACGACCACCAGGTCGCTCATCGCGGGCAACGCTGGCGGGAGTTGGGGCGATGCCGGTGTGGGGAGCGCCCCAAGGTCCTCGCTCTGCGGGACCCACCCACCCGTAGGCGTGTACATCCCCGACCTACCCCCCCACACCAGGCACTCGATATGACCAAGAGCGATCTTCCTGATGCGTATTGCATCAGGATCGTGCGTCACAGTAGCTGCGGGATTACAGCAAATCAAATAGATTGCTCCGCATAGAGATCGTTTGTGTGGACTTGCGACGGACGACGAAGCGGCGGGGTGGACGGTGACCACGGAGGCGGCAGCCGGGGGTGGCCCCGGCACGAACGCCAGCACGACCGCTATCGCGGTCGTGCTGGCTGTGGGTCTCGTCCTGACCGTGGTTGCGGCCGGGATACTCGGCGGGCTCGCCGGCGCCGGCGCGTTCGGATCGGACACCGACGACACCGGCACACCCGCTGTCACCGGTCCGGTCACAGGAATCCCCGCCGAGTACGTCGGCGCCATCCTCAGCGCGGGTCGCACCTGCACAGCCCTCAGCCCCGGGCTGCTCGCCGCACAGCTGAAACAGGAGTCCGGCTTCAACCCGACCGCCCGCTCCGGCGTCGGCGCCGTCGGCATCGCCCAGTTCATGCCCGCCACCTGGGCCGCCCACGGCGTCGATGGCAACGGCGACGGCCGCGCCGATCCCCTCGACCCCGCGGACGCCATCCCCGCCGCGGCCCGCTACGACTGCGCGGTCGCCGCCACCGTCGCCCGCGTCCCCGGCGACCCCGTCCGCCTGATGCTCGCCGCCTACAACGCCGGCCCCGGCGCCGTCCTCGCCGCCGGCGGCGTCCCCCCCTACGCCGAGACCCAGACCTACGTCGCGAAAATCATCTCCGGTGCGGCCGCCATGACCGCGGCGATCAACGCCGCCACCATGCCGCCCGGCACGCTCACTCCCGCCGCCGGCACCGCCATCACCTTCGCCCGCCACCAACTCGGCAAGCCCTACCACCTCGGCGCGAACGGCCCCGACTCCTGGGACTGCTCCTCCCTCGTCCAAGCCGCCTACGCCAACGCCAGCATCACCCTGCCCCGCACCACCTACGACCAGGCCGGCAGCTCAGGTCCCAGCATTCCCGTCGGCGACATCGACGGCTGGCAGCCCGGCGACCTGCTGTTCGCCGCAGGCTCCGACGGCACCCCGGACAACCCCGGCCACGTCGGCATCTACCTCGGTGACCGCCAGGTCCTGCACGCCCCAAAGACCGGCGACGTCGTCAAGATCGTCACACTCGACCACTACGAGAAGGTCACCGGCGTCACCCGCCCCGCCGCACTCCAGCCATGACCCCCGCACCGCCACGCTCCCAGGGTGGGTTGTGGGCCGCAGCCGGCCCCTACCGCCGTCGGCGTGGTGTCCTCCACGCTCCTGGTCTTCAGATTTTCAGTGGCCTTCCAGTAGTTCGGGTACGGTCCAGGCGTGCGGCTGGGCTCCTTCAACGTGATGCACGGCCTGTCGCTCACCGACGGCCGGGCCGACCCGGACCGGTACGCCTCCGCCGTCGCGGACCTGGGCGCCGACGTCCTCGGCCTGCAGGAGGTGGACGTCGACCAGCCGCGCTCCGGCCGGCGCGACCTGGCTGCCGAGGCGGCAGCGGCGCTCGGCGCGGCCGCCGGCGGCTGGTTCTTCGCCCCGACCGTGTTCGGCACTCCCGGCGTGAGCTGGCGGCCGGCGACGGGGGCGCGCGCGCCCGGCGAGCCGGCGTACGGCATCGCGCTGGCGAGCCGGTTCCCCGTGGCCGAGTGGCGGATCATCGAGCTTGGCCGGGCGCCGGTGCGTTCCCCCATCGCGATCCCGGGCGCGCCGGGCGGCCGGAGCCGGCTGATCATGTTGGACGACGAGCCCCGGGTCGCGATCGCCGCCCTGATCGACTCTCCGGCCGGCCGGCTGACCGTCGTGAACACCCACCTGTCGTTCGTGCCGGGCTGGAACGCCGTGCAGCTCGTGCGCCTCGCCCGCCGTCTCGCCGCCGTCGACGGCCCGCTGGTCGTCCTCGGCGACCTGAACCTGCCGGGACGGCTGCCGGGCCTGCTGACCCGCTGGCACCGCCTGGCCGCCGCCCCGACCTACCCGGCGCCCGCGCCGCGCCTCCAGCTCGACCACGTGCTGGCCCGCGGCCAGGTCGGCAACGTCACCGCCGTCCGCTGCCAGCGCACGGACATCTCCGACCACCGCGCCCTGCTCGTCGACCTCGATGCCGCGACGCACCCGCCAGCGAAGGGTTGGGGACGCACCACCGCGCCCGCTTCTCCCGGAGGTTGACCTTCCCCCATGGGCAGGGCTCATCGTCGTCCGTGCCGGGCGCCGCGCCCGGCACAAGGAGGCGGCCTTGACGGTCCTGCTGACGATCGGTGAGTTCGCGCGCCTGAGCCAGCTTTCCCCGAAGGCCCTGCGGGTCTACGACGACCTGGGGCTGCTGCGGCCAGAACGCGTCGACCCGATTACGGGGTTGTCAACTGCCGCAGCTTGAGTATGCGATATAATGCGTAAGTGAACTTGAAGCAGTGGGCTGAGCGTGAGGG
>NZ_JALKFX010000007.1 GCF_023243045.1 Frankia sp. AgB32 | reverse complement strand
GGGTCAGACCGGGAGCGCCGTCCTGTCGACGACGGCTGCGAGGCAGAGGCTTACTCATGCTTCATGACTCGCAACGGTACCGGCGTTACTCTCCGCATCAGCTGGAGCGGGCCCGGCTGGTGGCCTGGCTGCGCCGGTTGGACATGCCTCTCGCGCGTATCCGGCGAGTCTGCGGGCTCGACCCCGCCGCCGCGGCCACGGAGATCGGTCTGTTCTGGGCCGAGGCCGAGCGGACGACCGCCGCCCGCCGCCCGCTGGCCGCTGGCCGCTGGCCGCCATCCTCGTCGAGCACCTTGGCCGAGCTGAGGCCAGGGGCCGAAAGGACATCACCATGCCCGTGAACTCTCCGATCCCCCACCCCGCCCACCCCGCCGATCCCGCCGCGCGGGTCATCGCGGGCGAACGACTGACACTGCGGCACGCCGCGCTGTCCGACCAGGGCCTGGTCCGCCCAGGTAATCAGGACGCTGTGCACGCCGGTTCGGGGGTCCTCGCGGTGGCGGACGGCTTCGGCCCCGCGGGGGCCGAAGCCGGAGCGGCGGCCGTCGGCGCCCTACGCCAGCTGGACCCCACGGCGGTGCGCCCCGATGAGCTGCTCCCGTTTCTCGCCGACGCGCTCACCCGCGCGAACCAGGCGGTACGTGCGCTGGTCGGCCAGTCGGCCCCGGCCATCTCGGTCGCCCGGGAGGTCCCGTACGGCCCGATCCCGGACCTGGGCGGCAGCCCTGGGCCGGCCGCCGGTGATCAGAGCCTTGCATCGCACCCGATCGGCACGACGCTCACCGCGCTGTTGTGGACCGGATCGGCACTGGCCTTCGTCCACATCGGCGATTCCCGCGCCTACCTGCTACGAGACGGCGAGCTGCGTCAGATCACCCAGGATCACACTCTCGTCCAGGCGATGGTCGAGGACGGGCGGCTACAGCCTGCGGAGACCTCGGCCCACCCGCAGCGGATGCTGTTGCTCCGGGCCCTCGACGGTGGCCCCGGCGTGCTTCCCGACCTTGGGTTTCGCGAGGTGCGGCGGGGCGACCGCTACCTGCTCTGCTCGGACGGGCTGTCGGGTGCCGTGCCGCCGGCCGCGCTGCGGCGAGTCCTGACCGGGGGCGCCGAGCCGGAGCGGACGGTGCACGAACTCGTCGCGCTGGCGAGGGCGGCCGGCGGGGCGGACAACATCAGCTGTGTGGTCGCTGACGTGGTGGTGGCCGCTGATCCGCCAGGTCGGCCGGCGACGTGAGCAGTTCGGCCAGCTCCTGTTCGGACAGGGGCGCCGGGCGGACCACCGCGCCGGAGCGGACGTAGAGGAAGGCCGCGTCGACGGCGGACGGGTCGACGCCGCGCAGCCGGGCCCAGGCCAGCCGGTAGACCGCGAGCTGGAGTTCGTCGGCGGCGGCCGGGCCGGTCTTCCAGTCGACGCCCTCCCAGCGGCCGCCGCCGAGGTCGTAGACGGCGTCGATGCGACCGCGCACGATCCGCCCGGCGAGCGGGAGCTCGAAGGGCTCCTCGATCGCGAACGGCCGGCGGGCGCCGTACGGGGTGCGCAGGAACGCCTCGCGCAGCTCACCCAGGTCGTCCTCGGTCAGCTCGGCGTCGCGGGCGCCGGGCAGGTCGTCGTCGCCGATCAGCGCCCGGTGGTCGAACAGCTCCTCGACCCAGGCGTGGAAGCGGCTGCCGCGCCGGGCCGCCGCCACCGGCTGGCGTGGCAGCGGCCGGACGAGCTCACGGGCGAACGCCGCCGGGTCGGCGTGCATCCGGACGATCTCCGAGGCGGTCAGGTTCGCCGGCAGGGGCACGTCGAGCATCGGGATGCGGGCCGCCCGTTCCTCGGCGAGCAGCAGCGCCGCCTCCCGGTCCAGCTCGGCGAGCAGCGCCCGGTCAGGCCCGGTCAGCCCCGGCGGATCGCCGCCTTCGCCGCCGCCGGGCGCAGTCCCGTCATCGCCGGTACCGGCCGCGGGCTCACTCTCGTCGGGGTCGGTCCGGGCTCGGCCGTCGTCCGCGGGGACGCGCGTGTCCGGGTCGTCACCGCCCGGTGTTCCGTCGCCGCCGTCCGGCAGGGCGGCGAGTGCGGCGTCCAGGCGGGCGAGGACCTCCAGGGCGGCCTCGCGGCGGCGCGCGTACGGTTCCTGCTCGTACGGCGCCGGCCAGACGAACTCGCGGGGGGTGGCGAGCGCCGGGTTGAGGCGTTCCGGCGGCTTCGGCGCCCAGTGCTCGACCCGCCCGCCGCCAGCCCGGGCGTGCCCGGCGAGCTCGTCGAGGAACACCGACGCGCCGCGCGGGCGTTTCTGCGTCGGCCCCCACCAGTGGCCGCTGGCGAGCAGCAGCGACTTGGCCCGGGTCACCGCGACGTAGGCGAGGCGGCGTTCCTCCCGCTCGGCGTAGGCGGCGGCGTCCGCGGCGAACGCGTCGTGGTCGGCCTTCTGGTCGGACGCGATGACGGCCGGCAGGTCGGCCGCGTCGCCGCGCAGCGGCACCGGCAGGACCCCCGCCGAGGTCGTCCACTGGTCGCGGACGGTGACGTCCGGGAAGACCGTCCGGCTCAGGTTCGGCACGGCGACGACCTCCCATTCGAGGCCCTTGGACCGGTGCATCGTCATCAGGGCGACGGCGTTCGCGCCGGACGGGCCGGTGACGTCGAGGCCGCGCTCGTGTTCGCGGGCCGCGCGCAGGAAGCCGAGGAACGCGTGCAGCGACGTCGTCCCGTCCGGGTCGGTGAACGCGGCGGCGACGTCGAGGAAGGCCGCGACGTTCTCCTGGCGGCGGGCGCGCACGGCCGCCTCGGAGGCGGTGAGTTCCACGTCCAGGCCGATCGTGGCGATGACCCGGTGCAGCAGGTCGAGCAGGCCCTCGCCGATATGTCCGCGCAGGTCCGCGATCTCCGCGGCGAGCCGGCGCAGCCGCAGCCGGCCCTCCACGGACATCTCCGGCCCGGGATCGCCGAGGACGTCGGACAGCGCGACCACGTCCGCCGGGTCGACGTCGGCGACCGCCGCCGTGAGCGGATCCTCCCGCCCCGGCGGGTCCGGTTCCATCCCCCCCGGCTCGTCGCCCGCGCCGCCGCCGGCCGGGTCGACCGGTGCTGGCACGTCGGGCGGGGCCGGCGAGTCGGTCGGGCGGCGCACGACCTCGCGGGCGCGGCGGCCGAGCGCGGCGAGGTCCCGGGTGCCGAGACGCAGCCGCGGGCCGGTGAGCAGCCGGACCAGCGCCGCGTTCGCCGTCGGGGCGTCGAGGACCTCCAGCATCGCCACGATCTCGGCGACCTCGGGCACGGTGAGCAGGCCGGTCAGCCCGACGACCTCGACCGGCAGGCCCGCCCCCTGCATGGCGGTGAGCAGCGGGGGGATGTCCCCGCGGGCCCGGACGAGCACGGCGATGTCCCCGGGCGAGGTGCCCGCGTCGACCACCCGGCGCAGCCGCGCGGCGATCCAGGACACCTCCTGCGCCCACGTCTCGTGCAGGGCGACGACCGTCTCGCCGCGCTCGGCGACGTCCGCCCGGGGACGCAGCTCGACGACGCGGTGGCGGGCCCGCAGCGGCGCCGCGACGGTGTTGGCGAGCTCGAGGAGCCGCCCGCCGCTGCGCTGGTTCACGGACAGCTCGTAGACGACCGCCGGCGTGCCGTCCGCGCGCGGGAAGTGGCTCGGAAAGTGGTCGAGGTTCGCGACCGACGCGCCGCGCCAGCCGTAGATCGCCTGGCAGGGGTCACCGACCGCGGTGACCGGGTGTCCGCCGCCGAACAGGCCGGTCAGCATGCGGCGCTGGGCGACGGAGGTGTCCTGGTACTCGTCGAGCAGGACGACCGCGGCGCGGGCCCGTTCGGCCCGGCCGACCTCCGGTATCGACTCGGCGAGGCGGGCGGCGTAGGTGACCTGGTCGCCGAAGTCGAGCACGTCCCGCTCGCGGCGGGCCGCGCGGTACTCGGCGACCAGCGCTGCGAGTTCGCTCCGCCCGCGGGCGGCGAGCGCCCAGCGCCGCAGCCGGTCCTGGACGCCCTTGGTCCGCGGCCGGGCCGCCGCCGCGGCCCGCGCGGCCGCGATCTGTTCCTCGAACTCCTCGTCGTGGACGACGAGCCGGTACGGGTCGACGAGATGCTCACTCATCTCGGCGTCGAGCGCGACGATCTCGCCGACGACCGCGGCGAGGGGCCGGGTCAGCGCGCGCACCGCCCCGCCGTGGGCCCGCGCGACCCGCGCGGCGAGCTGGTACCGCGCCGCGCCGGAGATCAGCGCGATGTCCGGTTCCAGGCCGAGGCGCAGCGCGTTGTCGACGACGAGCCGGCCGGCGAAGGCATGGTAGGTGGCGACGGTCGGCTCACCGTCGGCCTCGTCCGACGCTCCCGCCGCCGACCCGGGCGCGCCCGTCCAGTCACCCACCTCGGCGGCGCCGGCCCTGCGCAGGGCCAGCCGGACCCGCCCGGCGAGCTCCGCCGCCGCCTTGGTCGTGAAGGTCAGCCCAAGGACCTGCTCGGCGCGCACCTGGCCGGTGGACACCAGCCACACCACCCGGGCCGCCATCACCGAGGTCTTCCCGGAGCCCGCGCCGGCGACGATCACCCCGGGTGCCAGTGGGGCGGTGGCGGCGGCGATCTGCTCGTCCGTGTACGGAACCTCCAGCAGTTCCCGCAGGTCGTCGGGGTCGAGCTGGCGCCCGACCGGCCCGCCGTCCCCGTCGTCGGCCGGGTCGGCGCCGAACCCGGGCAGCAGCGGCTGGCGTGGGATCGCCCCGCCCGTACCGAGGGTGCTCACTCGACCACCTGTCGGCCTTCCGGCCGGGCGGGGCAGCTCGCCTGGAAGGTGCACATCGTGCAGTGGTCGCCGGGCGCCGGGCGGAACGCCTCCGCGTCGATGGTCCGCACGGCGTCGGTGAGGACCTCGTCCATCCAGGTCGGGCCATCGGCCGGCAGCGGCGGCTGGGCCTGCACCTTGGGCGGCCCGGTGCCGTCTTCGGGCAGCCGGGGGGCCGAACCGTCCCGGTCCCCGTCCAGCCGCAGGTGGACCAGCTCCGCCCCACCCGGCACCGCCGACGACAGGGAGCCGCCCGCCGCGCCCGCGCCCGCGTCTGCCCCCGCGGAGTCCAGCGCCTCGTCGAGGGCGCCGGACCGGACGGCGAGCTGATAGCTGCCGAGCTGCGGGTGCGCCGCGAGCTGCGCGGTGGTCACCGCCGTGCGGCCGGTCTTGAAGTCGATGACGTGCACCCGGCCGGTGTCGTCGAGCTCCAGCCGATCGATGAAGCCGCGCAGCAGCACCTCCCGGCCGGCGACCGCCAACCGGCAGGTGAAACGGACCTCGGCGTCGACGACGCGCCGGCCGCGCTCGGCGGCGTGCCAGTCCAGGAAGCGGGCCAGCGCCTCACGGGCGGCGTCGCGCTCCTGGTCGCTGCGCCAGCGGGCCTCGTAGTCCAGATGCCGCCAGACCGTGTCCAGCCGGGCGTCGAGCGCGGCCAGGTCCGCCGGGGTGCGGCCGGTGGTGACCTCGTCGGCGAGCGCGTGCACGACCCGGCCGAAGCCCTGCGCGGTGGTCGCGACGGTGACCGCGTGCGCCTCGTGCTCCAGGAACCAGCGCAGCGAGCAGGCGCCGATGCTGGACAGCGACGACCCGGACAGCCGCAGCGGCGCGCCCGGGGCCACGACCGGGACGTCGGACTCGGTGACGTCCAGCAGCCCCCACCAGGTCCGCGGAGGCGCGGCGGGGACCACCGGGCGGCGCGGGGCGTCGCGCGCCGCGGCGCGCGCGGCGAGACGGCGCCGCGCCGCCGTGCGCCTCGCCGGGCTGGAGGTCGGTTCCGTCGCCAGCCGGCGCAGGGGCGCGACCAGGCCGACGAGGTTCAGCGGCCGGGGCGGGCGGCTGGCGACCGCCTCGACGGGCACGCCGAGCTCGTCGAGGAAGCGGCTCGGCAGGCTGCCGTCGTCGTCCGGGCTGTTGACGGCGGTCACCAGCAGGCGGCGCCGGGCCCGGGTGAGGGCGACATAGAGCAGCCGCCGCTCGTCGGCAAGCAGGTCCTGGCGGGTCAGCGGCGGGCGCAGGCCGCCGCGGGACGGCGCGTCGAGTTCCTCGGCGGCCAGCAGCGAATGCCGTTGGCGCAGGTCGGGCCAGGCGCCGTCCTGCACCCCGCAGACAGCGACGACGTCCCATTCCAGGCCTTTCGACCGGTGCGCGGTCAGCAGCCGCACGCCGCGGCGCCGGACGTCCTCCCCGACGGGGGCGATGGCCTCGGCGGCGATCTGCTGGCGGCCGAGCTCGTCCACCAGCGACGCCGCGCCGGCACCGGGCCCGCGCCGCTCGGCCAGCCGGGCGACCGCGTCGAACAGCGCCACCACCGCGTCGAGGTCGCGGTCGGCGGCGCGCCCGGCCGCGCCGCCCGCCGCGGCCGCCGCCACCAGCCGCTCCTGCCAGCCCGACGCCGCCCACAGCGCCCACAGCGCCTGCTCCGGCGAGCCGGCCGGGTCCCGCAGCGCACGGCGGCAGACGCGCAGCAGGCCGCCGACCCGCCGCGCGGGTGCCGCGACCGGGTCGGGAACGCGCAGCAGCAGGCGGTCCGGATCGGCGACCGCCGCCCGCACCAGCTCGGCGGACGCCGCCGCCCGCCCGGCGCCGGCATCCCGGTCGAAGGCGCGCAGGGCGCGGCCCAGTTCGCGCACACCGGCCGGGTCCGCGCCGCCGAGCGGGGAGGTCAGCAGCGTGCGGGCGGCGTCGGGGGTGAGCGCGCCGGCCGGGTCGCCCGCGCAGCGCAGCGCCAGCAGCAGCAGCGCCGCGGCTGGTTCCTGGGCGACGGGGAGCTCGTCCCCGTCGACGCTGACAGGCACGCCGGCGGCGGTCAGCGCCCGGCGCAACCGGCCGATCCGCTCCGCCGTGCGGACGAGGACCGCCATCGCCGGCCAGGGCGTGCCACGCTCCAGGTGCTCGCGGCGCAGCAGGTCGGCGACGGCATCGGCCTCCGCACCGGCGTTCGGGTAGGTGCGTGCCTCGACCTGGCCGGCACCGAGGTCGCTGCGGCCGACGAGGTCCCGGTGCGCGCGGATGGCGGCGACCGGCAGGCCCGCCGCCGGGATCCGCCGCGCCACGTGCCGGCTCGCCAGCAGCGGTCCCGGCGCCATCCGCCGGCAGGTACGCAGCGCGACGATCGGTGCCTGGCCGCCGCCCGGCGCGCGGAACCGCTGGGGGAAGTCGAGCAGGCCGGCCACCTCCGCGCCGCGGAAGGCGTAGATGGACTGGTCCGGGTCACCGAACGCGATCAGGTTGCCCCCGCCGCCGGCGAGCGCCCGCAGCAGGCGCTCCTGGGCCGGGTCGGTGTCCTGGTATTCGTCGACGAAGACGTGCTGGTAGCGGGTCCGCAGCTCCTCCCCCGCCGCGGCGCCCTCGGCGACGAGGGCGGCCCGCTGCACGAGGTCGGCGTAGTCGAGCGCGCCCTCGAAGCCGAACACGTCGAGATACATCTCGTAGAACTCGGCCAGGGCGGCCCATTCCGGCCGGGCGGTGCGCCGCGCGAGCTGCGCCAGACCCACCGGTTCCAGCCCGACCTCGCGGGCCCGCGCCAGCAGCGCCCGCACCTCCTCGGTGAACCCGCGGGGGCCCAGGCAGCGGGCCAGCGACTCCGGCCAGGCCGGCCGGCCGTCCTCCCGCGAACCCTCGACGAGTTCGCGCAGCCGGCTGTCCTGCTCCGGGCCGGACAGCAGCCGGAACCCGCCCCGCGGCGCGGGCCGGTCGTGCGCGCGCAGCACGGCCAGGCACCAGGCATGGAAGGTCCACGCGCCCGGCCCGCGCCCGGCGCCGGTCGGCCCGAGCCGGGCGGTGATCCGCTCCCGCAGTTCCGCCGCCGCGCGCCGGCTGAACGTGAGCACCAGGATCGACCGCGGGTCCGCCCCCGCCTCGACCCGGGCGGCGACGGCCTCGACGAGCGTGGCCGTCTTGCCGGTGCCGGGCCCGGCGAGGACCAGCAGCGGGCCACCCGGATGCTCGATCACGCGCCGCTGGGCCGCATCCGCCGTCAGCGGCCGGGGCGCGGCGATCGGCGCGGCCACCAGGCGGTGACCGGTGCGCGACGCGGCGGCGGGCGGCGCGGCGGCGGGCGGCGAACTCACCCCGACAGCACACCATGGCGGTCCGACAGTCCCGCGTGCGCCCGCGCGGGTGGCCATCTGACGGTGTGCTGAGGGTGACGATCGAAACGCCGACGGGGCGACACCCTTGGGCGCGCCCGATCGGGGACGTGTTCACTCATCCGAATGGACGTGGCACTGTCAAAGACTATGACCGATTGCGGCGGAAATGTTGCACTTGTTACCGGTGCGGGCTCCGGCATCGGCGCCGCCTGCGCCCGCCGGCTGGCCAGCGCGGGTGCCCGAGTCGTGGTCACCGACCGACAGGGCGACCGCGTGAAGGACGTCGCCGCCGAGATCGAACGGGCCGGCGGCGAGGCCATCGCGGTCGAGGCGGACGTCACCGACCCGGACGCCCTCGAGCGGGCCGTGCAGGCCGCCGTCGGCACCTTCGGCAAGCTGGACCTGGCCCTGAACAACGCCGGGATCACCGCCGGGCGCGAACCGGTGGGCCTGACCGCCGCCGAGGACTGGCAGCGGGTCCTCGACGTGAACCTGTCCGGGGTCTTCTACAGCATGCGCGCCGAGATCACCGCGATACTGCACGGCGGCACCGGCGGCTCGATCGTCAACATGGCGTCGGTGTTCGGCACCGTCGGGTTCGCCGGGTCGGCTCCGTACGTCGCCGCCAAGCACGGCGTCATCGGCCTGACCAAGACCGCGGCGCTGGACTACGCCACCCGGGGGATCCGGGTGAACGCCGTCGCGCCCGGTTTCGTCGACACCGAGCTGATCCAGGTCGACGGCCGGCCGCAACGCGGCGCGGCGCTGCTCTCGCCGATGAACCGTCTCGGCACCGCCGAGGAGGTCGCCGAGGTGGTCGTCTTCCTGCTCTCCCGGCGCGCCTCGCTGGTCACCGGCAGCGTCTATCTCGCCGACGGCGGCCTCTCCGCCCGCTAGCCCCGCGGCCGGCCGACGCACCTGACATCGCCGCCGGTCAGGTGCCGTCCCAGCGGGCGGCGGGAAGAGCCACGCGGTCGCCGGAGGCGGTCAACGGGGTGGCGTCGGCACGCAGGCGGCGCAGCGCCTCGGCCGGGTTGGCCGGGTTCGGCTCACCGGTCGCGCGGATCACCCGGTGCCAGGGCAGGTCGTCGTCGCCATACCGGGACAGCACCGCGCCGACGGTGCGGCCCGACCCGGCGCCGACGTACTCGGCGATGTCGCCGTAGGTCATCACCTTGCCCGGCGGGATCCGGGCGACGGCGTCGAGCACCTCCAGCGCGCGCGGGCTCGGCGCGGCGCCGCCGAGCCGGATCCGCGTGCCGAGCCCCGCCGACAGGCTCGCCGGCGGGGACTCGCGCCGCGCGCGAGGCCGGCCGCTCACGTGGAACCGATCATCTCGGACCCCTCTGGCCAACCCGGCCCACCGGCCGAGACCAGCACCGCTGCGCGACCGACCCACGCGCTCGCGGGCCGGTACACGTGCGCGGGCCGGTTCAGTAGACCGGCAGGGACTTGTCGACCTGGGTGGCCCAGGCCGTCACGCCGCCCTGGACGTGCACCGCGGAGGCGAACCCGGCGCCCTTGAGCGTCGCGAGGGCCTCGGCGGAACGCACCCCGGACTTGCAGTAGACGACCACGCGGCGGTCCTGCGGCAGCTCCGCGAGGTGCGCCGGCAGCTCGCCCTTGGGGATCAGCCGGGCGCCGGGGATACGGACGATCTCCCACTCGGCTGGCTCGCGGACGTCGATCAGCTCGATCGGCTCGCCGGCGTCCAGCCAGCCCTTGAGCTCACTCGCGGTGATCGTGGAGCCGGCGGCGGCGAGCTGCGCCTCCTCCGAGACGACGCCACAGAACGCCTCGTAGTCGATCAGCTCGGTGATCGACGGGTTCTTCCCGCACAGCGGGCACTCCGGGTCCTTGCGGACCTTGATCGACCGGTAGGTCATCTCCAGGGCGTCGTAGACCATCAGCCGGCCGACCAGCGGATCGCCGATCCCGGTGAGCAGCTTGATCGCCTCGGTGGTCTGGATGGACGCGATCGACGCGCACAGCACGCCGAGCACGCCGCCCTCGGCGCACGACGGGACCATCCCCGGCGGCGGCGGCTCCGGGTAGAGGCAGCGGTAGCACGGGCCGTGCTCGGACCAGAAGACACTGGCCTGACCGTCGAACCGGTAGATCGAACCCCAGACGTACGGCTTGCCGAGCAGCACGGCCGCGTCGTTGACCAGGTACCGGGTGGCGAAGTTGTCGGTGCCGTCGACGATGAGGTCGTACTGGCTGAAGATCTCCATGACGTTGGAGGTGTCCAGCCGGGTCTCGTGCAGCACGACGTTCACGTACGGGTTGATGTTGCGCACCGAGTCGGCCGCCGACTCCGCCTTGGACCGGCCGATGTCGGACTGGCCATGGATGATCTGGCGCTGCAGGTTCGACTCGTCGACCGTGTCGAACTCCACGATGCCGAGCGTCCCGACACCGGCGGCGGCCAGGTACATCAGCGTCGGCGAACCGAGCCCACCGGCGCCGACGGCCAGCACCCTGGCGTTCTTGAGCCGCTTCTGACCGTCCATCGCGACATCCGGGATGATCAGATGCCGCGAGTACCGGCGAACCTCGTCGACGGTCAGGCCCTCCGCGGGCTCGACCAGGGGCGGTAGGGACACGCTTGCTCCTCGCGTTCGCTGTCGTTCTTCGACGATGCCACATTGGCACGCGGCGTCGTCGCGAATGAGCCATCCGTTCCGGGGCACGCGGTCGACGTGCGCTCGCGGGCCCGCGGGAACGACCCCTCGGTGCAGCGCGGGCCGGCCGTCTGGTGTTCCCGGATCGCCGGTGGGTAGACCGCTGACGACCGACCGTGCACACCGCCGACAGTGGGAGTTGAGCACCATGTCGTTCGCCGACAAGGTCAGGAACAAGATGAACGAGCTCCGGGGTCGGGGCAAGGCCACCGCCGGGCAGGCCACCGGCGACCGCGACATGCGGGCCGAGGGCCGGGGCAAGCAGAGCGTCGCCGACCTGCGCCAGGCCGGCGAGAAGACGAAGGACGCCTTCCGCCGCTGACCGGTATCCCCGCCGCGGCCTCGACGGATCGACGCGCCTGACGGCGCTCTCCGCGGCGCGAGCCTGATCTACGCCGACCTGGACGATCGTGGAAATGCTTCTTCGTGGTCCCTCTGTACGTACAGACAAACCGGACGCGGAACCGCACAGAGGGACCACCGGGATCCGTTTGACGCCCAGAAGTCGGATAAAACGGGCAGGTCGGCCGCTGCGATCGGTCACGATGTCGACCGAAAGGGTCGCGGACGACGCGTCAGGCGGAGCGGCGGGTCCGTTCCGTGGAGCGAGAGGGCGCCGACTTCGGCGGGCGCGACGTCGACCCGGCCGACTTCGACGGCGCCGATGTGGACGCGGTCGACTTCGGCGGGGCGGGCGATTTTGACGGGGCCCCGGCCTTGCCCGAGGTCGACCCCGGGGAGGACGCGGACGCCGGTGCGGCGTCCTGCGACGAATCGGACTTCGCCGGAGAAGCCGACTTCGCGGCGGTCGACGGTGACGACTTCGCCCTTTTCCGCGGTGCCGCGCGCCGGGTCGCGGGCGTCCGCGAACCGGCCGCTTTCGAGTCATGGTCGGGATCCGCCGCGTCCTGCGCGGCGGCAGAAGAGGACACCGGGCGCAGGTCCCCAGAGCCGCGCGGGCCCTCGCCAGAGCTGTCCGCGGAGCCGTCGGGGCTGCCGGTGGAACCGTCGGGGCTGTTGCCGCGGGCGGCGGCGATGCTGGCGCGCAGGGCGGCCATCAGGTCGCCGACCGGCTCGGACGCGGCGGCCTCCGGCGGGCCGACGACCTCCCGGCCAGCGACCTTGGCGTCGATGACGGCCTGCAGCGCCTCGCGGTACTGGTCGGTGAAGCGGCCGGGGTCGAAGTCGGCGGAGAGGGTGTCGATGAGCGAGCCCGCCATCGCCAGTTCCTGCGGACGCACGGAGACCTCGTCGTCGAGGAAGGGAAAGTCCGGCTCCCGCACCTCGTCGGGCCACATCATCGTCTCCAGGACGAAGACGCTGTCGCGCACCCGGAGCGTCGCGAGCTGCTCGCGCTGACGCAGAGCTATCTTCACCAGCGCGACGCGGCCCGATTCGGCCAGCGCGTCGCGGAGCAGGACGTAGGGCTTGGCGCCGGTGCGGTCGGGCTCGACGTAGTAGCTCCTGGCGAAGTAGATCGGGTCGACCTGCTCCAGCGGCACGAACTCCAACACGTCGATCGCCTTGGATGTGGACAGCGGCAGGTTCGCGAAGTCCTCGTCGGTGAGCACGACGGTCTGGCCGTCGGGCAGCTCGAAGCCCTTCGCGATGTCCGCGTAGTTGACCTCGTCGCCGTCGGCCTCGGCCACCCGCCGGTACCTGATGCGGGATCCGTCCGAGCGCCTGACCTGGTGGAACGCGACGTCCCGTTCCTGGGTGGCGGAGTAGAGCCGAACGGGTATCGACACGAGGCCGAAGGAGATGACACCCTTCCAGATCGAACGCATGTTCGCCCCTCACGTCGATTACCCACTATGGTGACCCACCGGACGCCCACGAGTAAGCCAGATCGACGAAACGCCCGAAGTTATCAGCAGTCGCCACCGCTTCGGCGGCGGATCGCGATCGGAGTACGTCAAGACCACATTGGTCGCTCACAGTGCCGTCCTGGATGAGGGGGTGAAGGCGTGACGACGAGTCGACCGGCGCGGACGCCGCGGCGGTGAGCGGGACGGCGGACCAGCCGTCGGTGGAGGTGGACGGCCGGCGGTTGCGCCTGTCGAACCTGGACAAGGTGCTCTACCCGGCCGACGGCTTCACGAAGGCCCAGGTCATCGACTACTACCACCGGATCAGCCCGGTCGCGGTGCCGCACCTGGCCGACCGGCCGCTCACCGTCGTGCGGTTCCCGAACGGCGTCGGCGAGTCGAGCTTCTTCACCAAGAACGCGCCGTCGCACCGCCCGGACTGGACGACGGTGGCGACCCTGCCCTCCCCCGGGTCGACGAAGGACCGCTCGACCATCGACTACCTGGTCGCCGGCGACCGGGCCACCCTGGTGTGGCTGGCCAACCTGGCGTCGCTGGAACTGCACACGCCGATGTGGCGGATCTCCACCGGCCACCCCGACCTCGGCGGCGCCGCCCTCGACCCCGGCCCGCCGGCGAGGGCGGTCGACTGCGCGAAGGTGGCTCTGCTGCTGCGCGAGGTCCTGCCCGGACCACTGTGCGTGAAGACCAGCGGGTCGAAGGGCCTACAGGTGTATGGCCGGGTCACCGACGGGCGGACCTCGATGGAGGTGCGCGCCGACATGCGGGCCGTGGCGACCCAGCTGCAACGGGACCATCCCGACCTCGTGGTGGCGAACATGCGCAAGGACCTGCGCGGCGGGCGGGTGCTGCTCGACTGGTCGCAGAACAATCCGGCGAAGACGACGGTGAGCGTCTACTCGCTGCGCGGTCGGCAGCGGCCCACCGTGTCCACCCCGGTGACCTGGGAGGAGATCCGCGACTGCCGCCGGCCCGAGGATCTGGTCTTCACCGCCGCCGACGTGCTGCGCCGGGTCGACCAGCACGGCGATCTGTTCGCCCCCCTGCTCGGCGGCCCACCCGGGGCGGACGGGGAGGCCCGGGCAGGCGAGTCGGACGGTTCCGCGTGAGACCGGCCGATCCCGGGCACACCGCGGTCCGGACCCCCGCGGGTCCGGACCGTCCATCGCGGGCGTCGCGCCGTCGCGCAACGCCCCCACCCACGAGCGCAGGAGGACGTTCCCATGGGAGCACCCACCGACCTACCGGGCTCCGAGCTGCCGCTGGAGGCGCCGGACGCCGACGCCGCCGAGCAGGCCAGGGAGGTTCGTCCGCCGCAGCAGGTCGCGCCGGCGGTTCCCGCCGCGCCGACGGTCGAGGTAGACGAGTTCGACCTGGTCGAGCAGAGCATCATCGTGGAAACAGACGAGGACGACTACCGCTGATCCGCGCCCGGCCTGCCGGGGCCGGTCGAGGCGCCGGCGATGGGCGTCCCGCGGCTGCGGCCGGCATCCGGTGGCCCGGGCGTGCCGACCGTCAGCTGTGCGAAAGTGGTGCTTCCCGCCTGAGCCCGCAGCGGTGCCGCGAAGCCGCCGGCCCGCCGGGCTTTCGGGTCCGCGCGGGTACTGTTTGACCACATCGATCAGGAGGTGCGCCGGTGACCGCCGAGCCAGCCTCGCCTGGCACGCGCCCGGGCAGGACGCCCCGGCTGCCTCGCACCGCCCGGCGCTTCCAGCTCCTCGGAGCTGCCCGCGAGGTCTTCGTCGCGCAGGGTTATCATGCGGCCGCGATGGACGAGATCGCCGAGCGCGCCGGCGTCAGCAAGCCCGTTCTCTACCAGCACTTCCCGGGCAAACTGGAGCTCTACCTGGCCCTGTTGGAGGAACACTCCGCCCAGCTGGTCACCAGCGTCCAGGAGGCGCTCGAGTCCACGACGGACAACCACACCCGCATCGTCCGGTCGGTGCAGGCGTACTTCGACTTCGTCAACGATCCCTCAGGTGCGCACCAGCTCGTGCTGGAGTCCGACCTGCGCAGCGAGCCGGCCGTGCGCCAGCTCATCGAGACCGCGTTCGCCCGGTGCGTGCGCGCCATCGCCGCGACGATCGTCGCCGACACCGGGCTCACGCAGGACGAGGCCGACCTGCTCGCCGTCGGGCTGGTGGGCCTCGCCGAGACGACCTCGCGCTGGTGGCTCGTGCGTGGCGGCACGGTGTCCAAGGAACGCGCGGTCGAGTCGATGGTCGAGCTCGCCTGGCGCGGCATCAGCGGCTATCCACGGCAGGAACGCCCTCCCGGGCAGCCGGATCAGGCCGACGGCCTGGACGCTGCCGCCGGGCCGCCCGACGGTGCCGGATCGGCACCAGCCGCCTCCGAGCCGTGACATTGCGGTCGGCCCGCGCGTACCACCCGTGGTGTGCCCGGAGCGAACACGCCGCACCTGCCCCGGTGGAGAAGTCCCGGAAGCCATAGTGTGGGCGGTGATCCAAGCTCGGCGGCGGGTGTCCGCCGGCGTGCAGTCCGACGAAGGCGGAGGTCATCGGTGGAGGTCAAGATCGGCGTGCGGCAGAGCAACCGGGAGCTGGTGCTGGAGAGCGACCAGTCCGCGGAGGCCGTGGCCGCGCTGGTGGACGAGGCTGTCAAGGCCGACAACGGCGTGCTGACCCTCGCGGACGACAAGGGTCGCCAGGTGGTGGTTCCCATCGCCTCCCTGGCCTATGTGGAGATCGCGGCGAGCTCGGGCCGTCGGGTCGGCTTCGGCGCCTGACCACCACGTGACCGTGGGCCGGCCGGGCGGGTAGAACCCCGCCCGGGCCGGCCACCGCTGTTCCTACCCCCGTATCCGCTCAGGCGGACAGGCCGAGGGCGGCCATCCGGGCGCTGTGCGCCGCCATGATGCGGTTGAAGATGGCCGCCAGCGCGTCCAGGTCGCCGACTCCCACGAGCAGGCCGGTGAGCGCGTCGCGGTCCACCCCGACCCGCTGGGCCTGGGTGAGCGCCTCGCCGACGAGCCGGCGGGCCCACAGCGCGAGCCGGCCGGCAACGATGGGGTTCTCCCCGATCGCGGCCCGCACCCGCTCGATCGCGAACGCGCCGTGCCCGGTGTCGTCGAGCACCCGCAGCACCAGCTCGCGCGACGGCGACGGCAGGCGAGTGGCGATCTCCCGGTAGAAGTCCGCGGCGATGTTGTCGCCCACGTACGCCTTGACCAGGCTCTCCAGCCAGTCCGCCGGCGCGGTGGAGTTGTGGAACGCGGTCAGCGGCGCGACGAACGGTGCCATCGCCGACTCTCGGGTGACCCCGAGCCGGTCAAGTTCCTCACAGATCGCCTGGAAGTGCGTGAACTCGGCCGCGGCCATGGCGGCGAGGGCCATCTTGTCGCCGAGTGTCGGGGACATCCGTGCGTCGGTGGCCATCCGCTCGAAGGCGGTCAGCTCGCCATAGGCAAGCAGGCCCAACAGGTCGACAGTGGCCTGGTCAGGGGCGGCCGCCCCGTCCGGTGCCGGCGTGCCGGACGGCGGGGAGGATGTCTGCGTCACAGTGCGATTCTGGCATCCGCCGGCGGCAGCGGTCGCGATCCTCCGCGAAGGAGCCCCCGTCCCGGCCTTCGAGCCGCTATGCTAGTACGTAGCCAGGGGTCGTTATGTCACCTCGGCTGCCGCGTAGCAGGGCGTCGCCTCGTCACCTGTGCACCCAGAGTTGCCGTTGAAGGGCACCGGGCACACGGACATCGGGCCGCGGGCGCCTCGCGGCTCACCGCGAGCGGGTTCAGCGTAGACACCGCTCAGAGAAGACCAGGAGCGTCCCGCTGTCCGTCACAACCGCAACATCTTCAGCTGAAACACCCACGAACAATCCGCAGAGCGACCTCCCCGCGGCACCCGTCCGGCCGACCTTCGCCGAGCTGGGCGTTCGCGCCGAGACGGTGGAGGCGCTGGCCGAGGCCGGCATCCTGCACGCCTTCCCCATTCAGGAGCTCACGCTTCCCCTGGCGCTGGCCCGTAACGACATCATCGGTCAGGCCCGCACCGGTACCGGCAAGACCCTCGCGTTCGGCATCCCCGTCGTGCAGACGGTGCTGGCCCCCGGCGAAGGTGCCGACGGCCGCCCGCAGGCCCTCGTCGTCGTCCCGACCCGCGAGCTGTGTGTCCAGGTCACCTCGGACGTCACCCGGGCCGGTGCGCGACGCGGCGTACGGGTGCTGTCCGTCTACGGCGGCCGCGCCTACGAACCGCAGCTGACCGCGCTGCGGTCGGGCGTCGACGTCGTCGTCGGCACCCCCGGCCGGCTGCTCGACCTGGCCCGTCAGCGCGTCCTCGACCTCGCCGCCGTGCGCACCCTCGTGCTCGACGAGGCCGACGAGATGCTGGACCTGGGCTTCCTGCCCGACGTCGAGCGGATCATGGCGCAGCTGCCCGACGGCCGGCAGACCATGCTGTTCTCCGCGACCATGCCGGGGCCGGTCATCTCGCTGGCCCGCCGGTTCATGCAGCGCCCCGTGCACGTCCGCGCCGAGCAGCCGGACGAGACCCGGACGGTGCCGACGACGCACCAGCACGTCTTCCGCGCGCACGCGCTGGACAAGATGGAGGTGCTCGCCCGGGTCCTGCAGGCCACCAGCCGCGGTCTGGCGATGGTGTTCGTCCGCACGCGGCGCACCGCGGACAAGGTCGCCGAGGAACTCGACAAGCGCGGCTTCGCCGCCGCCCCCGTGCACGGTGACCTCGGGCAGAGCCAGCGCGAGCAGGCGCTGCGCGCGTTCCGCGCCGGCAAGGTCGACGTCCTGGTCGCCACCGACGTGGCCGCCCGCGGTATCGACATCAGCGGCGTCACGCACGTCGTGAACTACCAGTGCCCCGAGGACGAGAACGTCTATCTGCACCGCATCGGCCGCACCGGCCGGGCGGGCGAGAGCGGCACGGCCGTCACCTTCGTCGACTGGGACGACCTGCCTCGCTGGACGCTGGTCAACAAGGCTCTCGGGCTGCCCTTCGAGGGTCCCCTCGAGACCTACTCGACCTCGCCGCACCTGTTCGAGGCGCTCAACATCCCGACCGGGGCGACCGGCACCCTCCCGCACGCCGCGCGCACCCGCGCCGGCCTCGACGCGGAGGACCTCGAGGACCTGGGCGAATCCCGCCGCGGACGGCGCGGATCGCGTCCCGGGCGGGAACCGTCCAAGGCCGAGAGCCCGCCGCCGGCTCAGCCTCGCACCCGGGCCCGTCAGCGCACCCGCGGCGGAGGTGCCGCCGCAGCCGCGTCCGGCCTGTCCATCGCCGAGGACACCACCACCGCCGCCGACACCACCCCCGACCTGGGGGACAGCTCGGTGCCGGCCGCCGAGGGCGACGCGTCGACCGGTGTCGTGCAGACAGCCCAGGTCGTGTCGACGCTGACTCCCGAAGCCGGCGAGTCGACCCGCCGACGCCGTCGGCGCGGCAACCGCGGACGCGGTTCCGGAACGATCCGGGCCGAGGGAGCCGACCTGAGTGAGGTCGACGCCGACCGGACCGTCGAGGAAAACGCCCCGCGCGCCGAATCCGCCTGACTGGTCCCGCCCCCGGCCGCCGCGAAGCGGCTGTCGGAGCAGGACCCGACGCGACGGTGCTGACCGCCGCGACCCTCGCCCAGCCCACGTGGCCCCGGGCCGGCGAGGGACCTCGGTGGTTGCCCGGAATCAGCCGGCCGGTCGTAGGTGCAGCGCCAGCCGCACCCAGCTCATCCGCCGGCAGGCCGGGCAACGGACCAGCGAGAAGTGCCGCTGGCGCATCACCGGCAGGTGCACGCTGGGCGTCAGAGCCCGCAGCGCCCGCCATCCGCCGAGCAGACACGTCTCACCGCAGCGGGAACAGTCGACGCGCAGCCGCGCGACCGCAGCCGTCGCCGGGCGCACCCCGCTGTAAAGGACGCGTTTGCCGTGCGCGTCGCGCCCGACGACCGAACCCGCCCTGGCGGGCGGCGCCGACGGCGGCCGATCACCGCGCCGGTGCAGCCGGTCGAATCCGGCCGAGGCACGCTGCTGCGTCGACGGCTGCGGACGCGCTGCCGTGCGCTGCCCCGGCCCCACCGCCTTCGCCGGGCCTCCCGCTGCCTTCGGGGCGCCCGCTGTTCTCGGGGTCACTGACCGCGCCTGTCCGCGCCGACGGGAACCGCCGCCGGCAGCCGACCGCGCGCCGCTCGGCCCGCGGCCACCGGCGGCGCCCCGATCGGGAGCGTCGCCGGACGTGTCGGCGCCGGCAGAACCGCCGACGCCACGGGCACCGCGGGCAGGCCGGCGATCGCGCGGGCATGTGCTCGGTAGGCCTCCGCGCCCTTCGACCGGCCGGCGGTGCTGAGAACCGACCGTCCCGTGCCGGGCGCCTCGGCGAACCGCACCGACCGGGCGACCGGCGGGGCGAGCACCGCGAGGCCGTAACGGGCGGACACGTCGGCCAGTACCGCGCGACCGTGCGCCGTGCGCCCGTCGTACAGGGTCGGCAGCACTCCCCGCACCCGCAGCCGCGGGTTCGTCAGCCGCTGCACGTCGTGCACGGTGTCGAGGAGCTGGCCGACACCGCGATGCGACAGCGTCTCGCACTGCAGCGGCACGATGACCTCGTCGGCCGCGGTGAGCCCGTTGATCGTGAGGACGCCGAGCGACGGCGGGCAGTCGACCAGCACGAAGTCGTAGCCGTCGACGACCTCGGCGAGAGCGAGGCGCAGTGCGTGCTCGCGTCCGGGGCGCGAGAGCAGCACCGCCTCACAACCGGCCAGCTCGATCGTCGCGGGCAGCAGGTCGGTGCCGTCGACGGTGGTCGTGACGACGATGCCGGCGGACAGCCGACCGAGCAGCACGTCGTGCACGGACAGCTCGAGGGCGTCGGGATCGAGGCCGAGGGAGAACGTCAGGCACGCCTGCGGGTCGAGATCGACCAGCAGCACCCGGCGGCCCAGTTCGGTCAGGGCGGCGCCGAGGCTGGCCACGGATGTCGTCTTGGCAACGCCACCCTTCTGATTAGCTACCGTGAGTATGTGGGCCACGCCGATCAGTGTGGCTGCGTAATCGAGTGGTCACAACATCTGACGGGCGGAAATCTCAGCGCGCCTCCGGCACGGCCCCCGGCCGGGTGTGGGCGGCGGCGCGGCGGGGTAGCGGACCCTGCGTCGAGCGCTGTCGACGGCGCCCCCGCGACCGGCCCCGCCTGCGGCCGTGCCCGGATCGGGGCGGTGGCCGACGGCGACGTTCCCGCGAGACGGACGGACGTGACGATGACGAGGCCCGCCACGGGTGCCGCCGGGTGATCGAGGCCGTCATCCGGCTCGCGATCGTGCTGCTGCTGATCGTCGGGAACGCGCTGTTCGTGGCGGCCGAGTTCGCCCTCGTCGCGATCGAGCCGCACCAGGCCGAGCGGTCCGCCACCGGCGGGGACAGCGGGAACGGCGGGGACAGCGGGAACGGCGGTGGCGATCGACGTTCCCGGGCCCTCGCCCGGGCGGTGCGGTCGCTGTCGTTCCAGCTTTCCGGCGCGCAGCTGGGCATCACCGTGACGTCGCTGGCCGTCGGCTTCCTCGCGGAGCCGGCGCTGGCCGCGCTCCTGCGCCCGGTGCTGCGCGCCGTCGGCCTGCCGGCGGCGCCGAGTTCGGTGCTCGCCCTCGCCATCGCCCTCGTCGTCGCCACCGTTGGCCAGATGGTGTTCGGCGAGCTGGTGCCGAAGAACTGGGCGATCAGCGAGCCCCTGCGCGTGGGCCGGGCCGTGGCGCTGCCACAGGTGTGGTTCTCGCGGCTGGCCGGGCCGCTGATCGCCGTGCTGAACGGGGTCGCGAACGCAATCCTGCGCACGGTCGGTGTCGCGCCGCAGGACGAGATGCACAGCGGACGCTCCTCGGCCGAGCTGGGATCGATCGTGCGCGCCTCCGCCCGCCAGGGCACGCTTGCGCCGTCGACGGCGGCGCTGCTGCGCCGGTCGCTGCGATTCGGCGACCGGGACGCCTCCGACGTCATGACCCCCCGGGTGCGCACCGTCTGGGCCGACGCCGACGAACCCGTCGCCGCGCTGCTGCAGGTGGCCCGCGGCTCCGGCCACTCCCGCTTCCCCGTGCTGGGCCGCCCCGTCGCGGGCACGGGCACGGGCGCCGACGCCGAGGAGATCGTGGACGTCGACGGAGTGATCGGCGTCGTGCACGTCAAGGACGTCTTCCGGGTCCCGACGGCGCACCGCACCGCGGTGACCGTGCGCGACATCATGACGCCGCCGCTGCTCGTGCCCGCCTCGCTCGACTGCGACTCCCTGCTCACCCGCCTGCGCCGCGAGGGGCTGCAGCTGGCGACCGTCATCGACGAGTACGGCGGCCCGGCCGGCATCGTCACCCTGGAGGATCTCGTCGAGGAGCTCGTCGGCGAGGTGTCCGACGAGCATGACCTGCCCGCGCCGCCCGGCGTGGTACCCGACGGGCCCGGCTCGTGGCTGCTCTCCGGCCTGCTGCGACCGGACGAGGCGGCCGACGGCACCGGGGTGCGGCTGCCGGCGGGCCCGTTCGAGACCGTCGCCGGCCTGGTCCTCACCCGGCTCGGCCGGCTCGGCGCGGTCGGGGACACGGTCGACGTCGACGGCGCCACCCTGACGGTCGTGGCGCTCGACCGGCACCGCATCGACCGGATCCGGCTGACCGCCCCGGCGACGGCGCCCGCCGACCGCCCGGCGGCCCGCGGCGGGCGGGCGAGGGACGAGGTGCACCGATGATGACGCTGCTCGCCATCGTCGTCGGGTTCGCGCTCGTCGCCGGCAACGCGTTCTTCGTCGGCGCCGAGTTCGCGTTCGTCTCCGCCCGCCGGGAACGGCTGGAGCCGATGGTCGAGGCCGGTGACCGGCGGGCGCGGGCGGTGATCGGCACGTTGGAGCACCTCTCGCCGTTGCTGGCCGCCACCCAGCTCGGCGTGACCCTGTGCTCGCTGGCGCTCGGCGCGGTGGCCGAACCGAGCGTGGCGGACCTGCTGGCGGGCCTGCTCCACGCGGTCGGGGTGCCCGACGCCGGGCGGCATGCCATCGCGTTCGCGGTCGCCCTCACCATCGTCTCCGCGGTGCACATGGTGCTGGGCGAGATCGTGCCGAAGAACCTCTCGATCGCCGGGCCCGAGCAGGCGCTGCGCTGGCTCGGCCCGCCGCTGATCGTGTTCGCCCGGGCCACCTCACCGTTCGTGCTGCTGCTGAACGGGTTCGCCAACCGGGTGCTACGGCTGCTTCGGGTCGTTCCGCGCGACGAGCTCGCCTCCGCCTACACCCCGCGGGAACTCGCGGTGCTCATCGCCGAGTCGACCCAGGAGGGCCTGCTCGAACAGGCGGAACACGAGCGCCTCACCAGCGCGCTGGAACTCTCCGAGCACGCGGTCGGCACCGTGATGATCCCGCTCGCGCGGACGGTGACGGTCCCCTGGACCACCTCCGCCCGCGAGCTGGAGGCGGTCGTCGTGCGCACCGGATTCTCCCGGTTCCCGGTGCTCGCACCCGCCGACACCGAGGAGGGAGCGGGCCTTGCCGGCTTCCTGCACGCCAAGGACGTCCTGGGCATCACGCCCGAGGAGGTCGACGCCCCGCTCGCCCCGCGGCGGCTGCACCGGATGGCGGAGCTGGCCGCCGACACTCCCCTGGACCAGGCGCTACGCCGGATGCAGCGGACCGGCAGCCATCTCGGCCGGGTGACCGACGCCGCGGGGCGGACCGTCGGGGTCGTGGCGATGGAGGACGTGGTCGTCCAGTTCGTCGGCGAGGTCACCGACTCCAGCCATCACGACGCCAGCGATCACGATGCGGGCTGAGCGACCAGGTCAGTTCGTGCCGGGCGACGCGGACTGCACCACCTCGAACGACCACAGCGTGGCCCCGGTCGCCGCCGGGGCCGGACCGCCGTGCCCGCCCGGGCCGCCCGACGGGCCGCCGTGCTGGCCGCCCTGCGGCGCGGGTCCGGATGCCGCCCCGCGATGGCCCTCCCCGAACGCCTGGGAGGCCTGCCACTTCTGGAAGTCCTCCTCGCTGCGCCACCGGGTGTAGACGAGGTAGGAGTCCGTGCCCTCGATCGGGCGCAGCAGCTCGAACCACTCGAACCCGTCGGCCTGCTCGACCATCCCGGCTCGGCCCGCGAACCGCTGCTCCAGAGTGGCCCGCATCTCCGCGGGAACGGTCAGTGCGTTGATCTTGACGACGCTCATCTCCTCACCGTAGTGCGCCGACCGGTGCGACACGCCACTAGAGTGCGCGGACGTGACTGGACTTCCCCGGCTCGCCGTCCTTGGCCTCGACGTCGCCTCCGCCGCCGCGACGATCTCCCTGGTCGACGGCGGACTGGAGGTCACCACCTTCGCCTGCGGGCCGATCCCCTCGGACGCCCGCGCCGCCCTGGCCGCATATGGCTGCGAGGACCGGCTCGTCGGGGTGGCCACCGACACGCTGCGCCTGGCGACGGCCGACCCGGCGACCCCGCCGTTCGCGATCCACGGCGTGCGGACGGACCCGCCCACCGACCCGGGCCCGGACCCGACGCCCGCCGACACCGCGGCGGATGATCTGCTCGGGATTTTCGACGCGGTGGTGCTGACGGGCCACACCGAGCGGCTGCTGCCGGTCAGGACGGGATCGCCCCGGTTCGGTGGCGTGTTCGACCGGCGGGTCGTCTGGGCCTTCCACGTGACCGACCCGCCGGAGCTGGCCACCGCGCAGGGCCGGTGGATCGGCGAGTACCTGCGCGGGCGGTACGCCCTGCCCGAGCCCGCGGCGATGGACGCCGCCACCGCGACCGGCCGTCCGCGCCGCGGCGGCGCGGGCCGCGCGGCCCGCGCCGAGCGGGACCGGGAGCGGCGGGCAGGGCACGCCCGGGCCGCCGCCACCGGTTATCCCGTGCCCCGCCCGCCGGCGACGGGACCCGCTGGCGTGCGGGCGGAGGCGCCGACCGGCCCGGAGAGCTGATCACGTCCGTCCCGCGGGGCCGTCCCGGGGGGTCAGCCAGCGGTCATCCGGGTGAGGCGCTCGGCGGCGGCCTGCAGGGTGGTGAGCTTCTTCGGGAAGCCGAAGCGGATGATGTGCCGCCCGTCGGCCGGGTCGGCGAAGAACGACGAACCGGGCACCGCGGCGACGCCGATGTCGGTGATCAGGCGCCGCGCCAGGGCCACGTCGTCGCCGGCCGGGTCGACCGCCGTGGTGTCACACATCACGTAGTAGGCGCCGTCCGGCTCGCGGAAGGTGAAGCCCGTCGCCGCCAGCGAGGCGCAGAGCAGGTCACGGCGGGCCCGGTAGGCCGCGGCGAGCTCGTCGTAGTAGGCGGCCGGCAGCCCCATCGCCGCCACGCCACCGGCCTGCAGCGGCGCCGCCGCCCCGACGGTCAGGAAGTCGTGGACCTTGCGGATCGCCGAGGTGTAGGCCGGCGGCGCGATCGTCCAGCCCACCCGCCAGCCGGTCACCGCGTAGGTCTTCGACAGCGCGTTGATGGTGACGGTGCGGTCCTCCAGCCCGGGGATGGTGGCGGGCGGGAGGTGGCCGCCGGGCCCGAGATAGTGGATGTGCTCGTAGATCTCGTCGGTGATGACCAGCACGTCATACCGTTGGCAGAGTTCGGCGACCAGTTCGAGCTCGTCGCGGCGCAGCACCTTGCCGGTCGGGTTGTGCGGGGTGTTCAGGATGATGGCGCGGGTGCGATCGCTGAAGGCCGCGCGCAGTTCGGCGGGGTCGATCGACCAGTCCGGGGCGTGCAGGCGGACCAGCCGCGGCCGGGCGCCGGACAGAATCGTGTCCGGGCCGTAGTTCTCGTAGAACGGCTCGAACACCACGACCTCGTCGCCCGGGTCGACCAGCGCCAGCATCGTGGCGATCATCGCCTCGGTCGAACCGCAGGTGACGCAGAGCTCGGTGTCCGGGTCGACCGTCCAGCCCGGGTACGTCCGGGCGACCTTCGCCGCGATCGCGGCGCGGAACTCCGCCGCGCCCCAGGTGATCGCGTACTGGTTGACGTCCGCGTCGATGGCGGCCTTGGCCGCCTCCTTGAGCTGCGGCGGGCAGGAGAAGTCGGGGAAGCCCTGGGCCAGGTTCACCGCGTCGTGCGCGAGGGCGAGCCGGGTCATCTCCCGAATGACGGACTCGGTGAAGGTCATCGCCTTCGCGGAGACCCGCGGCGTCGTGGTCGGGGCGGTCTGTTCGGGCACGGCCCCATGGTGGCATCCCGGCGCTCCCCGCGGCGGCGCGTCAGGTCAGGCGTCGGCGGCCGCCGGTTCGTCGCCGAGGGCGTCCCAGGGCTGCCGCTGCGGCCCGACCGCCTGGCCCTCGGAGCACAGCGCCCGGAAGTCACACCACGAACACAGGTTGCCGGGGCGCGGGGGGAAGGCTTGGTCGGGGTCGGCACCCGCGCGCAGCGCCTCGGTGGCGCCGACCGCGTCGGCGGCGACCGACTCGGCCCGCCGGACATGGCGGGCGATCGAGTCCTCGGTGTGCTCGGCGACGGCGACCCGGCCGGTGGGGAGGTGGTGCAGCTCGACCCGGCGGCAGGCCCGGCGCAGCATCCGGCCGGCGGCGAGGGCGTAGAGCGCCAGCGCCGGGGAGGAGCGGGCGTCGGCGTCGGTGAGGGGCCGCCGGCCGGTCTTGTAGTCGACGACGACGAGCTCCCCGTCGCGCTCGTCGAGGCGGTCGACCCGGCCGGAGAAGGCCAGCGCCTCGGTGCGGGCGGCCACCGAGCGCTCGACGCCGCGCGGTTCGGCCGCCGGATCCAGCCCGGTGACGTAGCCGGCGACCATCTCGGCCGCCCGCTCCCGCCAGCTCGCCGAGTGCGCGGCGTCCCGGAAGCCCTCATCGACCCAGAGCAGCCGCGCGAGCTGCGCGGCCCGCGCGGGGGTGCGCAGCTCGAACGGCTCCTCCCACCACCTGCGCAGCGCGTTGTGCACGCTCACGCCGAAGGACGCGTGCGCCCAGGCCGGGCCCTTCGGCGGCCGCGGGCGGTCAAGATAGATCATCCGGTACCGGCGGGGGCAGTCCTCGAAGGCCGCCAGCCGCGACGGCGTACAGGCGAACAGCCTGCGGGGCATGCCGGCGAGCTCCATCTGTGCCATCGCCCGATCATCGCATCGGCCCGGCCCGACGAATCCGGTTACCTCATCCCACCGGCTCCGGCACCGCGGTACCGATCGCCGGTGCCGCCTCCACCACCTCGGCCGGCTGGCCGGGGTGGCCGACCACGCCCCGCACCGGCGCCGGTCGCCGGCCCGGGGCGTCCCGCGAGGGCGAGGCACACCGCGGCGGCGCCCGCCTCGGCGACCACGATGAACACCCACACCCGCGCATAGCCGGCGGCGCTGGAGTCGTTGGCGGAACCGGCCATCAGCGCCACACCCCCAGGACCGTGCCGAGCTGGCGGGACATCGCGAACACGGCGCTGCCGGTGGCCCGTCGCGCGGCCGGCAGCGACGCGGAGATCGCCGCCGCGAGCGTCGGGATCACCAGGCCGACCCCCTGGCCGCGAGCCTGGAGATCCTGGGTGACCGCTGGACGCTGCTGATCGTCCGCGGGGCCTGCCTGGGGGTCACCCGCTTCGCCGCCTTCCAGTCCCCGCCTCGGACTCGCCCGCACCGTCCTCAGCGACCGACTGGCCCGGCTCACCGCCGAGGGTGTCTTCGAGCGTCACCGCTACCAGGAGCAGCCCGAGCGGCACGAGTACCTGCTCACCCGGCGGGGCCGGGACGTCTGGCCGGTCCTGAACGCCCTGATGACGTGGGGTGACCAGCACGTCATGGGCGGCCAGGCGCCGTTCCGGATCATCCACCGCGACTGCGGCGGACCCGTCGACGAGCGCCGCCGCTGCGAGACGTGCGGCAGGAGGTGGACGTGACCCAGATCCGGCACGTCCCCGGCCCAGGCGCCCGGCTGGCCGCCGACGAGTTCGAAGGCATCCCGACCATCCCCTGACCCCACCGTGTGGGACGGGTTCACGGCGCCGGAACCGATCGGGAGACACCGGCAGGTGGCCGTGCCGCCCCCGCATTCCTGGACGGATTCGCGCCCGGCTGGCATGCTTGTCGCCATGGAGAGCAGCCGCACCACGCGCTACGGCGTGCTGCTGCCTCCGTTTTATGGGGACCGGGCTCGGTCCCCGCTGAACCGCTGACCTCTCGCGGATCAAGCATCAGACCCAGGCCCGGTCCGACCCGGGTCGTTGTGGCCTGGGCGCGCCGGACCTCCGACCGAAAGGTCCATTCGTGGAGAACCTCGTCGACCGTCCCGACACCGCGATCCCCGCACCGGCCGCCGCGGACGGCGTCCTCGCCCACCTGCCGGTCCCGGACGGCGCGCCGACGATCAGCACGATCGCCGAAGGACGCCAGCTCATCGACGACATCGACGCCCAGGTACGCGCGCTGCTGGCAAGCCGTCGCGACCTGTCCGGCCAGATCCAGGCCCTGCGGTCGGTCGAGGGCGGCCCGCGCATCGAGCACGCCCGCGAGAACGAAATCATCGCGGCCTGGGCCGACCAGCTCGGCCCGCGCGGCGTCGAGATCGCGATGGCGGTGCTCACCCTGTGCCGCGGCGTCCCTGGGCAGGCCTAGTTCCTGAGCAGGCCCAGGTCGTGTCCGGGCGATCTTGCTGGTGGGCGAGTTGTCGCTGTGTGCGCTGTGGCCTGGTTGGCTGGTCGGGTTCCGTGGAGGGGCCGGCGGCGCCGGCGACTGGTCGCTTCGCAGGGGCCGGTGACCGGATTGCCCCTTAGCGGGGCCGGGCGCGTTTCCAGTTGGCTGCTGGGGCTCGGTGCCCGGTGTGCCCGCGCGGCAGGGCCCGCCGCGCCGCCGGCCGGTCGCTGTGAAGGGGTCGGGGTCCGGATGCCCCTGGCATGATCGGCCGGACACGACCTAGCGCGCCGGGCCGCCGGTCGCGTCGCGGTCACGCCGGGACGAGCGTTCGCCGTCCCGGCGCCGGCGCCGTTCGCGCCGGTCCCGGTCGGACTGGTCGCCGCGCTGCGACTGCGGGGTCTCCAGCTCCGCGAGTAGTCCACGCAGCTCCGAACGCAGGAAGTCACGGGTCGCCAGCTCGCCGATCGTGATCCGCATCGCCGCGACCTCACGGGCGAGGTACTCGGTGTCCTCGCGGGTCCGCACGGTCTGCTCCCGGTCCTGGGCGAGGTTCGCCCGATCCCGGTCGTCCTGGCGGTTCTGCGCCAGCAGGATCAGCGGCGCCGCGTACGCGGCCTGCAACGACAGCGCCAGGGTCAGGAAGATGAACGGGAACGAGTCGAACCGGACCGCGGCCGGCGCGACCAGGTTGTAGATGATCCACAGCACGATGACGATGCTCTGGACGACCAGGAAGCGCGCCGTCCCGATGAACCGGGCGACCCGTTCGGCGAGCCGGCCGAAGGCGTCCGACTCGTAGGGCGGGCGCACCAGGGTGCGGCGCGACAGCCGCGGCTGGTCCAGGCGCGGCTCACGCCGCCGCCGGATCACGGCGTCGCCGGCCTGCTCGCGCCGACCTCACCGCGGTCCCCGGGTGCCACCCCGCCGGCCGGCGGTGGGGTGAGCCCACCAGGCGCGGTGCCGACGTCCGCGTCGGCGTCGAGCTGCTGCTCCCGCCAGTCGGCCGGCAGCAGATGGTCCAGGACGTCGTCCACGGTCACCACGCCGACGAGCCGCCCGGAGGCGTCCAGCACCGGCGCCGCCACCAGGTTGTAGGACGCCAGGTGGCGGGTCACCTCGGCGAGCGGGGTCTCCGGGCGCAGCGACGTGATGTCGACGTCGATCACGCCTCCGACCAGCGTCGACGGCGGTTCGCGCAGCAGTCGCTGGAAGTGCGCGAGGCCGAGGTAGCGCCCGGTCGGGGTCTCGCACGGCGGGCGGACGACGTAGATCTGGGCGGCCAGCGCCGGCGTCAGCTCCGGTTCGCGGATGCGGGCCAGCGCCTCGGCCACCGTCGCGCTCGGCGCGAGCACCACCGGCTCGCTGGTCATGATCCCGCCGGCGGTGTCGTCGGCATAGAGCAGCAGCCGGCGCACCCCGGCGGCCTCGCCCGGGTCCATCAGCCGCAGCAGCCGCTCGGCGTCCTCGGCGGGCAGCTCGCCGAGCAGGTCGGCGGCGTCGTCGGGCCCCATCGCCTCCAGCACGTCGGCGGCCCGTTCCTCCGCCAGCCCGCCGAGCAGCTCCACCTGCTCGTCCTCGGGCAGCTCCTCCAGGACATCGGCGAGCCGTTCGTCGTCGAGGGCGGCGGCGACCTCGGCGCGGCGCTTGCCGGACAGGTCGTGCAGCAGCGTGGCCAGGTCCGCCGGGCGCAGTTTCTCGAACGCGGCCAGCAGGTTCGCCGCGCCCTGCCCCTCCTCGGGCAGCGAGAACCCGGTGACCTCGTCCCAGGAGACCGTCCGGACCTCGCCGCGCCGTCCCCGCCCGGTGCGCACGGCGACCTGGTCGAGCACCCAGTCGCCGCCGCGGATCGGCTCGATCGCCGCGTCGACGACGGTGACCTCCTCGCCGACGGCCTCGTCGCTGTTGGGGATGAACGTCACCCGCCGGTCGAGCAGCTCGCCGAGCACCCGGGTCTCGTTCGGCCGCTGCTGGAACCGCCGCCAGCTCAGCCGGGCGGAGGACAGCACGACCGCGCCCGACTCCACCCCCGTGACCCGGCCGATCGGCACGAAGATCGACCGGCGCTGCACCTCCACCGCGAGGCCGAGCACCCGCGGCGGCTCGTGCCCCAGCCGCAGGGTCACGATGACGTCGTGGACGCGGCCGACCTGGTCGCCGTTGGGGTCGAGGACGAGCAGGCCGGCGAGGCGCCGGCAGTACACGCGGGACTGCGCCGGACGCGGGGGCATGCCGCCCTCACCGACCGCTACGCGTGCGAGCGGACATACCGCGCCGGTGGGACGCTACGGACCTGTTCACGGCCGGAGGCTACCCGTCCACACCGGTCGCGCAACCCGCGCCCGCGCCCCCACCGACCGAATGGCCCACCCGGGCTCAGACCGCGGCTTCGGCGATGATGTCGACCGGGGTGCCCGCGGGGACCGCCCGCAGCCGGCCGAGGTCCGCCAGGTGCAGGCGGACGCAGCCCCGCGACACCCGTGCTCCGGCCTGCCGCCTCGGGCCCTCGACACCGGCCTGGTCGTCGACACCGATCTGGGCGTCGGCACCGAGCGGGCCAAGGATGGCGACGCTCGCGTCGAGGGTGGCGTCGTAGTCGGTGGTCGTCGGCGAGTGCGCCGAGGTGACCAGCACCACGTCGCCGTACCCGGGGCCGGGCGACGGGGCGAGCAGCGCGACGAAGTAGTTGCCGGTCGGCGTGGGATGTTCGAGGGTGCCCACCCCCGCCGGCACGTCCATGACCTTGGCGTCGTCGTCGAAGAGCCGCAGCCGGGCGGACCGGGCGTCGATCTCGATCCGGTAGGGGCTGGTGGTCAGGCCCACGTCGGAACGCCGCACCCAGCCGGTGGACCCGTTGGGCCGCTGCGCGAGCCGGACCCGCAGCCAGCCCGGCCGCTGGTCGATGACGGGCAGCGCGGCGACGGCGTCGCGCCACCGGCCGGGCACGATGCCCACCGCGGTGCCGTCCGGCTCGAGGTAGTGGGGGACGTTCCGCCCCAGCGTCGCGATCAGGGTCCGCGGGGGCGCCCCCCCCCGCCCGCCGGGCCCGGCCCCGGGGGGGGCGCCCCCGCGGCCCCCCCCCACGCCGAACCCGGGACGAAACAGCGGCGGACCGACGGCGAGCACCAGCGAGATCCCGGCGGCGAGCAGCGCCACCGCCGCGGCGGGCCGCCCGGTCCGTCCAGGTTCCACCGACTCCCGACGCCGCGCGCCGGTGCCGGCCGTCTCCTTCGCGCCGCCCATGCCGTAGACACCTCCCGCGGCCACCACCGAGTCGGATGGTAGTCACTCACGGTAGCCATCGCCTGTCGGCGGAGGCTGGTGTCTAGAGGTACTGCTTCGACGGAGCGACCATCGCCCGGACGGTCTTGCCGTCATGGAACTCGCCGATCGCCGTCATCGCCCAGGTGGGCGCGCCCCGCTCCCGCTGGACCCGGCACATCACCAGCCCGGTCGCCGGCTTGGACTCGGACAGGTCGAACCGGACCAGCTCCTGCCCGGTGACGTCGTCGTAGAGCCGGCAGTAGGCATTGCGGACCTCGGTGAACGGCTGGCCCTGGAAGCTGTTCACCGTGAAGATCAACGTGATGACGGTGGGGGGCAGCGCGGACAGGTCGACGGCGATCGTCTCGTCGTCCCCGTCGCCCTGACCGGTGAGGTTGTCGCCGGAGTGACGCACCGCGCCGCGGGCGCCCTTCTTCGACATGAACCAGACCTTGTCCACGTCCTTGCCGCGCTCGTCGAACAGGATGCAGGAGGCGTCCAGGTCGATCGACCGGCCGCGCTGGGCCGGATCCCAGCCGAGCCCCATCCGCACCCGGGTGAGCGGCGGCGCGCCGGTCTTCACCAGCGAGACGCTCTGCCCCTTCGTGAGCGACACCCGCCCCTTGTCCAGGTTGACCCGAGCGCCACCCGCGGGCGGGCCGGCGGGGACGGGCGCACCCGGCCCCGGCCCCCATTGCTGGCCCGGCGGCGGGGGCTGCTGCTGGCCGGGCGGCGGGCCCCACGGCTGACCGGGCGGGGGCGGCGGCGGGCCCCACTGCGGCGGCGGCGGCACGGGCTGTCCGCCGGCCGGCGGACCCCAGGGCTGGCCGGGCGGCGGCTGACCCGGCGGCGGACCCCAGGGCTGGCCCGGCGGCGGTTGCGGCGCGCCCCACTGCGGCGCCGTGGGCGGCGCCGGCGGCGGCGCCCACTGCTGACCGCCGGGCGTTCCGGCCGCCGGCGCATGCGGGGGCATCGGTGGCGCGGCCGGCGGCGCCCACTGCTGACCGGACGCCGGCGACTGGACGGGCGGCGAGGAGAACTGCGGCTGACCGGTCGGCGCGGCGCCGGCGCCGGCGCCGGCGGGCCCGGGATCATCGACGGAGATGCCGAAGTCGGTGGCGATTCCCGCGAGTCCGGCGGCGTATCCCTGCCCGACCGCCCGTGCCTTCCAGGCGCCGGCCCGCCGGTACAGCTCGACGAGGATCAGCGCCGTCTCCTGGCCGAAGCCGGGCGGGTCGAAACGGACCAGCTCGGCGCCACCTCGGGCGTCGCGCACCACGATGCCGAGCCCGCGCACGCCGGCGAAGGTCGGCGGGCCGCTGCCGTCGAGGCTGCCGGTGACCACCACCTTGTCGATGTCCGGCGGGACGGCCGTGAGGGTGAACTCCAGCGCCGACGGCGGCAGCAGCCGCACCCCCGGCCCGGTCGGCTGGTTGAAGAAGACGAAGTCGCTGTCGGAGCGCACCTTGCCCGCGGCGTTCACCAGGATCGCGGCGATGTCCAGCGGGCTCGACGAGGCGATCTCGACCCGCACGTCGGTAGTGGGTAGCGGCGCGTTGCCGCCCTTCGTCAACGCCTGTCCCATAGACCCTCCAAAATCGCGGCCCCGTCACGCTCGCCGCCCCGGCAAGGTCGCCTGCCGGGTCCAACGGCCCCACCTGTCGCGAGGGTTCCCACTCGTGCACCTCGCGTTCTCCCGGCTGACCCTACGATCGATGTCATGACAGACACGGCGCAGGTGGTCGTCCGGTGAGTGACAGTGCCCTGAGCCGGGCGGTCGAGCGGCACGCCGCGCGGGAGTTCGGGCCGGACACCGGCCGGGCCGCCGTGACGTTCCTCGGCACCGAACAGATCGAGGTGCTCCGCTTCGGCCCCGACCGCGGTGGCATCGTCCGCTACCTCACGCTGGGCATGTCCCGGGAGCCGATGACGGCCGCCGACTCGGCCGTGCGCGACCCGGCCGGCCCGCGGGCCGAGCTGGTGCTGTCCCTGCGCGGCCGGCGCGACAGCGTGCTGCGCCGCCTCGCCGTGCTCGCGGCGATCCCCGTCGTCGAGGCCCGCCCGGTGGCCCCCGGCGCCGTCCTCGACCTCGGCGAACCCCTGTGGGACGGCGCCCCGTTCAGCGCCGTGCTCGTCGCCGAACCCGGCGGCCTGCTGCCCGACCTGACCGTGCCGGACGAGCCCGCCGCCGCGCCGGTGCGCTTCCTGCCGGTGCTGCCGATGACCGCGAACGAGGCCGCCCACAAGCGCGTCCACGGCCCGGACTCGCTGCACCAGCGCTGGCTCGCCGCCGGCACCGACCTGCGTGACCCGTCGCGGCGCGAGGTCGCCCTCACCTGACGCGCCGTCGAGTGCGCCGCGGCCCACTACTCGGCGCAGGGCGGTTCCGCGGCCGGATCCGGCCGGTCCACCAGCGGGACTCGCGCTGTCCGGTGGGGACGAGGGCGTCCGTGGGCGCGACGCTGGCCGGGACGGCGCGGAAACGGCGAGACAAGCAGTGCGCCGAACCGTTCCATCGCGAGGCGGAAATCCATCGGGGCGGGGCCCGGCAGCATCAGCTCGTGGATGTGGCCGGTGGGGTCCAGCGTAAGACGCTGGGTCGCCGCGGTCAGGTGACCGCAGAGACGGGCCTGGAAGGACAGCGTCCACTGGTCGTCCGCACCGGAGACGGATTCATGGCGGAGATCCTCGATGCGGTCGAAGGCGGCCATCAGCATGAGCCACATCGAGCGATGGCCGGCGAACCGGTACCTGCCGATCTTCGGCAGGTCCACGACCACCACATCGGCGAGGCACGCAGCGGCGGCCGCCGGGTCGCCGGCCTCGCCGGCCGCCCACCAGGCGCGGACCGCGCCGGGTACGTGGTCCCCCTCGTCCCGTGGGGACCCTGACGGTCGTCCGGAGTCGGCCACCGCTCCTCCTCTCGGATCGGGCTGGCGTGCCGAGCCCGTCCAGCCCCCGCACACCTTTCCGATCACGGTTGATGGTGCCTTCGGGACGGGCCGGGAAGCTTCGTACTGATTCGTTGGAATCCTGACACCCGTTGGCCGTCCGGCCGCCCGATCTCGGGTCTAAGGTGCTGGTTCTGTGAGCCGCGACGGTGCTGGAATCCCGCTTCCTCCTGGTAGCAACCGTGCCGACGGCGGTGGGGGCCGGCCGCATCGGCGGGCCGTGCTGCTCGGTGGGCTGGGCCTTGGCGGCGCCGCGCTGGCCGCGGCCTGCTCGAGCTCCGGTGGCACCACGCCGTCCCCGGCGCCGACCCTGCGGGCGCCGACGCCCGTCCCCGGCGTGACGGACGGGGTGTTCGCGCTCGGGGTGGCCAGTGGCGATCCACTGCCCGACGGGGTGATCCTCTGGACCCGGCTCGCGCCGAAGCCGAGCGAGGGCGGCGGGATGCCGGCCCGGGACGTGCCCGTCGACTGGCAGATCGCCACGGACGAGGGCTTCGGGTCCGTGGTACGGGCCGGTACGCAGACCGCGCAGACGGCGTTCGCGCACTCGGTGCACGTCGACGTCCGGGGCCTGGAGCCGGGGCGGGAGTACTTCTACCGGTTCCGGGCCGGCACGGTGCTCAGCCCGGTCGGGCGGACCCGCACGGCCGCCGCGCCCGGCGCCGGGCCGGACGCGGCCGCCGGGTCGTTGAGTTTCGCGCTGGTGTCCTGCCAGGACTACCAGAACGGCTACTGGCCCGCCTACGACGCGATCGCCGCGGACCGGCCCGACCTCGTCGTGCACGTCGGCGACTACATCTACGAGTACGACCCGAGCAGCAGGTTCCCGGACCGGCGGCACACCACCCCGCAGACCCCGGGCCTGGACCAGCTCCAGACCCTCGCCGACTACCGCAACCGCTACGGCCAGTACAAGGCCGATCCGGCGCTGCGGGCGGCGCACCTGGCAGCGCCCTGGGTCGTCACCTGGGACGACCACGAGGTCGAGAACAACTATGCGGGGCTCGTCGACGAGGTCGGCGACACCGGCCCGCGCCACCAGGACCCAACCGTGTTCGCCCGTCAGCGCGCCGCCGCCTACCAGGCGTACTACGAGCACATGCCAATCCGCGCCGAGCTGAACCCGGGCTCCCCGGACCTGCGGATCTACCGGCGGCTGTCCTTCGGCAGCCTGGCGACGATGCACGTCATGGACACCCGGCAGTACCGCACGCCGACGCCGGGACGCTCCCCGAGCGCGATCGGCGCGACCGACCTCGGCAGCGACAACGCCGGCGGCACGATGGCCGGCGCCGAGCAGGAACGCTGGCTGCGGGACGGCCTGGACGCCTCCCGGTCCCGCTGGAACATCATCGCGCAGCAGACGATGATGGCCCAGCTCGACGGCCAGCTGCCGATCGGCCAGGGCGAGACCCTGACGAACCTGGACCAGAACGACGGGTACCGGCCCTACCGGCGGCGCATCCTCGCCGGCATGCGCGACAGCGGGGCGCGCAACCCGGTCGTGCTCTCCGGGGACCTGCACTGCGCGTGGGTGAACGACCTACGGGTCGACTTCGACCGGCCGGAGACGCCGGTCGTGGCCTCGGAGTTCGTCTGCACCTCGATCAGCTCGGCGTTCTTCCTGATCAGCGACGATTTCGTCCGGGACAACAACGCTCGGCTGAACCCGCACGTCCGCTATTTCCGCGGGGACCGTCGCGGCTACACCCGTTTCCGCCTGAGCGCCGACGAGTGCCAGGCCGACCTGCGCGTCGTCGCGGACATCTCGCACCGCGACTCCCCCGTCACCACCGACACCTCCTGGGTGATCGAGGACGGCCGGCCGGGCGCCCAGCGCGCGTAGTCCGTGGCCCGGTCGGCGCCGGGCCATCCTTCCGGATGCCTAGTTACGCTTCGCATCTCGATCGTCACGATAGGATTCCAGCTGCTCGGCCGCGGGTCGATGACCAGGCGGTCCCACAGGTCCGCGCCGCACCCCGCAGCCCGTGACCGACGACAGCAACGGGAGCCGGCGTGACGACCCTCGAGGAGCCACGGAAGCCGCACGAGGTCGCCCGCATCCGCGCGGAGGACATCGTCGCGGCCCATTCCCGGCCACGGGCGGGCCTGCTCGGCTACCTGCGCACCACGTCCCACAAGGACATCGCGGTCATGTACTTCGTGTCCGCGCTCGGTTTCTTCCTGTTCGCCGGGATCCTGGCCGTCATGATGCGGGCCGAGCTCGCCCGGCCAGGGCTGCAGTTCTTCTCCAACGAGCAGTACAACCAGCTGTTCACCATCCACGGCACGCTCATGCTGCTGATGTTCGCGACCCCGCTGGCGTTCGCGTTCGCGAACCTGCTCGTGCCGTTGCAGATCGGCGCGCCGGACGTCGCCTTCCCCCGGCTGAACGCGCTGTCGTACTGGCTGTTCCTGTTCGGTGGCCTGGTCGTCATCTCCGGGTTTCTCGCCCCGGACGGCGCGGCGGACTTCGGCTGGTTCGCCTACGCCCCGCTGAACAGCAGGACGTACGCACCGATGCCGGGCGGCGACCTGTGGATCCTCGGACTGACGGTCTCGGGTCTCGGCACCATCCTCGGCGGCGTCAACATGATCACGACGATCCTGTGCATGCGCGCCCCCGGCATGACGATGTTCCGGCTGTCGATGTTCTGCTGGACGTTCCTGGTGACGTCGATCCTGGTCATCATCGCGTTCCCGGTGCTCGCCGCGCAGCTGCTGGCGTTGGAGGCGGACCGCCGCTTCGGCGCGCACGTGTTCGACGCCGCCAACGGCGGGGCGATCCTCTGGCAGCACCTGTTCTGGTTCTTCGGGCATCCCGAGGTCTACATCATCGCGCTGCCGTTCTTCGGGATCATCAGCGAGATCCTGCCGGTGTTCTCCCGCAAGCCGCTGTTCGGCTACAAGGGCCTGGTGTTCGCCACCATCGGGATCGGGGCGCTGTCGGTGGCGGTGTGGGCGCACCACATGTTCGTCACCGGCGCGGTGCTGCTGCCGTTCTTCGCGTTCCTGTCGTTCCTCATCGCCGTGCCGACCGGCATCAAGTTCTTCAACTGGGTCGGCACGATGTGGCGCGGGCAGCTGTCCTTCGAAACGCCGATGCTGTTCGCCCTCGGCTTCCTCGTGACGTTCCTGTTCGGCGGGCTGACGGGGGTGCTGCTGGCCAGCCCGCCGATCGACTTCCACGTCAGCGACAGCTACTTCGTCGTCGCCCACTTCCACTACGTCGTGTTCGGCACGGTGGTCTTCGCCGCGTTCGGTGGCACCTACTTCTGGTTCCCGAAGGCGACCGGCCGGATGATGAACGACCGGCTCGGCAAGGTCCACTTCTGGACGGTGTTCTTCGGCTTCCACTCGACGTTCCTCGTGCAGCACTGGCTCGGCCTGCGCGGCATGCCGCGGCGTTACGCCGACTACGGCCCCGCCGACGGCTTCACCACCCTGAACACCTTCTCGACGGCCGGCTCGTTCCTTCTCGCCCTGTCGACCCTGCCGTTCCTGTACAACCTGTGGCACTCCTATCGGCGCGGCCTGATCGCCGCCGTCGACGACCCGTGGGGCTACGGCAACTCGCTGGAATGGGCGACGTCCTGCCCGCCGCCGCGGCACAACTTCCACTCACTGGCGCCGATCCGATCGGAACGACCCGCCTTCGACCTGCACTACCCCCGGGTCGCCGGCCGCGTCGACTTCCACGCGACCCCCGAGTTCACCGGCGGCGGCGACGCACCCCCGCTCGGCCAGCGCCGGCAACCATAGCGCCGGCCACCTCTTCGGACAGGGGCCGGAAACCGGATCGACGATCCAGGGCAGGAGCCGGGCGGACCAGCCGGGTTCACGGATCGCCAGTCCTCGCCACAGTCGCGCCATAGTGAGAGGGGCAGTGGTGCCGTCAACCGGCAGCACCCCGGCCGGGACTGAGGCGCGACCGAACGATCTCCGGCCTCTGCGGTTGCGAACCCGGGGAAGATCGCGGCGGTGACGTTCCCGTCGGAGGACCGGGCCCGCGACGTGATCCACAATTCCACGCCGACGGATTTATCTCGCTCTACTCGAAGTACGCCGGCGGCCAGCCGCGGACGTTCACCCTCCCGGAACGTCGAGATATCAAGAGGATCGCACAGTTCCGCCCGTCGGAGCACCAGTTGCCGTTTTCGACCTGGAGCCTGTCGAAGCTAGTGGAGCTCCTTGTCGCCGAGAGGTGGTCGACGACATCAGCCATGAGGGTCGACGGATCCGGAGTACGAACCGAAGAAGGCCCGGGTCGAGCGCCTCCGAGCGATCGCAGACGGGCCATGTCGTCCCGAGGCGGGTGAGCAGCCGACCGTGATCCTCTGCGTGGACGGTCTCGCCGTTGAGCCTGCAGCCTTGCCGGCGGCCGGTTCTCCATAACCACCCCCGTCGACGAGAAGATCCGCCGCACCGTCGACGGGATCACACGGGACGCCTGGACCCCGATCCGTTACCGCGCCATCTGGGACGAGACCACCGGGGCCTGGATCTCCGACGCGGACATCTTTGAAGTCGGCCACACCGCCTTCGCATCCGGCCGCACCGCACCCCAGCCGCCTGATCGTGCGCCGGGTCCGAGACCAGAACACCACAGGCCAGACAGAACTGTTCCCCACCTGGCGCTATCACACCGTGTTCACCGGCAGCCCGTTCCCGCTCGCCCAGGCCGAAGCCCCGCTCGGTTCGGAGCGGAAGTGCTCGAAATTCGCCAAGCAGTTCTATTGGGAAAATCAAGGTAGGCGGCTCCCAGCGCGGCGTTCAATAAGATTGCACCCTAGTGCCGCGACAGGCAATGATTGCCCGTGCGACGACCGCGCGGAGGTCCTTGTCGTGGGCGTGCTGGTTCCGCCAGACGACGTAGCGGCGGATCACGGACGCTTGGGCTCGGTGGGCGGTTCCGTCGAGCGCGAAGGAGCGCAAGGCGGTGAACTGGGCTTCTAGGCGGTTGAGCCAGGAGCTATAGGTTGACGTGTAGGCGATCTCGCCGATGTTCGCCACAGCTCAGTCCCCCGACCCTGCTGTTGACCTTCGTGCACAGGTGGGGGCTTCTGGTGGACGGAAGCCCAGAGAACTCCCATTCTCCCAGCTCAGAGGGCGCTTCCGCGTTCAAAAGTCACAACAAACAGCCGTAAGCGTCCGTGCGTCCAGGCCAAACCCCCTGAGCCTTGATCTCTGATTGGCGATCCATATCCACACCCTCACCACGATGAACCCCACCGTGGCAAGCATCACACCGACGTTAGAATGTCGCGGACACATGCTGCCATCACCTATCCTCCGACGTGTGAAGATGTTCATCTCCTTCATCAACCGCTCTTTGAATCTTCGATCCGTCGAATAGATCGTTACCACCGGTGTCGGTGCTGAAAGTAGTTTTCGCCGTCGGACCAGACGAGGTGAGATGCCTTCCCAGGACGCTGTAAGAAACCTTGTCGCGAAGGTTACAGGGATAGACCCGGAGCAACTTTCCGACAGTGCTCGATTCGGCGCAGAACTGGGTTTCGACTCCTTCGTTCTCCTTGAGCTACATGCCGGCCTGGCCGACCTCGGAATAGAGCTTACGGAACGAGATTGGCTGGCCATCGACAGCATCGCCGAGCTGCACCAGGCATGCCAATCCCAAGAGCCGGAAGGCGTGGCGCACCTCGATCCCGCGACAAACCGGGGGGCTCAGGACTGGCCAAGGGCAAGCTCGCTGGCGCCTCCCCACGACGCACTTCACCTCGACCCGCAGAGGGAAACCGACAAGCTCGACGTTGCGACCGGTTCTGCCGAACCGCCGACGTGGAATGGAAAGCTCTTCCGACTGACTCCCGTGCTACCGACCTCGACTGCCTTTCTCTACGAGCTCGCGATAGCTCCAGATGTGGGTTTCAGGTGGAGATACCGAGGATCGGTCCCAAACGTTCACCAGTTCGAGCAGGAACTTTGGGCAAGCACGCTGTCCCAGTTCGTCGTGGAGTCCGTGGAGTCCGGCGAGCCGGTCGGGAACGTGATCTGTTACAACCCTGACTTCACCCTGGGCCATGCCTACGTCGGGGCCGCAATGATCAACCGCTACCGTGGATCAGGAATCGCACTGGAGCCGGTGCAGCTCTTCATCCGGTATCTCTTCGATGTCTGGCCTTTTCGAAAATTGTACTTTGAAATTCCCGAATTCAACTTCAAGCAGTTCGCAAGTGCACAGAGTGAGCATTTTCAGATCGAGGCGCGACTCAAAGATCATGATTATTACGGCGGCCGATACTGGGACAGGCTCATCCTCGCAGTCAGACGGCGCCAGCCGCTCACCGTCGGCTTCTCTCCCTCTGCCGACGCAGGCAGGATCGGAGTTGCGGAGCAGGTTGCCCCTTTTCACGGACCCAGGTAAGGGAGGCTTCCGGTGGTCTATCTCCTCGACGCTGTAAGCCGCGCGGCGAGAGAATCTGGATCAATTATATTCCTGGTCCGCGGCGAGGCGCGCCAAGTCGCCTGGACCGAGCTCTATGAGGACGCCGCCAGATTGGCAGCGGGCCTGATTGTCCGCGGAGTTGGGCCCGGCCGACCACTCGTGATCCTGGCACTCACCTCGCGCGCCGCGGTCACCGCCGCACTCGCCGGATGGCTTTCCGGTGCAAGCGTGACATTCGCTCCCACACCAGCTCGCACGATGACAGCCGAAGTCTATCTGGCCGCCACCCGAGAAAGGCTGGCCGCCCTGGGGACTCAGCTGCTTCTCGTCGGCCAGCCATGGGTCCAGGACATGGCCGCCCTACGCGTCCCGGGACGCACCGTCGCCGACCTCGATGTGTTCGTCGCCAAGGCCATTGCGCAGGGAGAGCGGACCTGCCAGCCGCCGGACATCTCCGAGGACGATCCTGCAATTCTGCAGATGACGAGCGGGACTACCGACACACCAAGGATAGTCACGATCAGCCACCGGAACCTGGCGGCGAACATCCAGGCCATTAAAACGGCCACAGGTCACGACGAGATCCATGGGCGGATGCTCTCGTGGCTGCCGCTGTCCCACGATATGGGGCTGGTCGGCGGACTCATCATCCCAATGAGCTGTGGGGGCTGCGATACAGTGCTGTCCAGTCCGGTCGACTACCTGGCTCGTCCGGAGGACTGGATGCGCCAGTTGTCACGGTTTCAAGCGACCGCCACCGTCGCGCCGAACTCTGCGTACTCCCTCGCCGCGAGGCTGCTGTCCACCGGTCCGGCTCTAGACCTGTCCTCACTGAAGATCGCTCTGTCGGGCGGTGAAGCCATCGACCCCGAGGCCGTGGAAGCATTCGTTAAGGCGGGTGCCAGGCACGGCATGAGTCCTGCCGTCCCGGTCACCGCCTATGGGCTGGCCGAAGCAACTGTCGCGGTCACGATGTCTCCCGTGAGACGCGGCCTTCGTTGCGACCCGGTCGACGGTGCTGCTTTGGCCGAGCAGGCACGTGCTGTTCCCGTCGCACCCGGTGCCAGTAGCACCCGCGCCCGCCGACTTCCGCTGCTTGGTCCACCGATCCCCGGGATGTCCGTCCGCGTCGTGGAATCGGAATCAGGCCGAGTCCTTCCGGAGCGCTCCGTGGGCGAGATCGAGGTTCGGGGACCCTCCGTGGCTGTCGGATATCGCAAAGGCCCAACCGCCATGGAGTTTGCGACCGGGAGGGACGGCTGGCTGCGCACGGGCGACCTTGGCTACCTCGTCGATAGTGAGCTGGTCGTAACCGGGCGCCGTAAGGATGTTATAATTGTGGCCGGACGAAATATTTATCCTGAAGAGGTTGAGCGCGCCGCGACGCTGGTTGCCGAGGTCCGCGCCGGGAATGCCGTGGCATTTTCCTACCGCCGACTCGGCCCGCTGTCCGGGGAATGCCTGGGGATCGCGGTGGAGAGTCGATCCGAAAGCATCGCCGAAATTCAACGCAAGATAGTACTCGAGGTGCGGGAGAACGTGGGTGTACGCCCACACATCGTCAGGGTCCTTCCGCCGGGGAGTATTCCAAAGACGCCATCCGGGAAACTTCAGCGGGCTGAGGCCGCTCGGATGTACGCACCATGACGGACGCTGAACCACGCGGCCGATCGGCGTCTACAGCCGAGTACAGGGCCGACCGGGTCCAGGACCGCGCTGTTACGGGAGATGCCGATTCTCCCCAGCCGGTCAGCGAGAATATCGCAGCCCGTCTGGTCGCCAGCCTACTTTCGGCGTGGACCCAGACGGATCAGGCGGCTCGAACCTCCACCCTAGCGGGCTGCTGCAGTTCTGCAGTAATCTACGCGAACCCACTGGCGCAGGTCAGCGGAGCCGAAGCGATTTCGACGCTCCTGGGCGATATATCGCGCGATTTTCCAGGAGTCCGGCCGGTGCGAGTCGGCGACCTTGATGTCCACAACCGCTATGCCTGCTTTCGGTGGTCAATGCGGGACTCCAGGGACCACGAAACGCTTTCCGGAATAGACGTGATTACTTTCGCCGTGCAGCCCGAAAAAATAGAGCGCGTGGTGTCTTTTTTCACTCGGCCGCCCGCACGTGTCACCTATTCATATGGCCATTTTAGCTAGTGGCGCCGACCATGAGGCCACAGGGACCTCCGTTCCATGATCGGCCTTGCAAACGAAGGAACTAAAGGAGTAGAGATGCAGCGAAGAAATGCCGCACGCCTCGCGCTCGGAGCCTGCGCGCCGGTCGCGCTTGCAGTGGCGACCGTCGGGGTTCCTGCGGCCGCCGCCCAGGCGGCCCCGCCAGTCCCTGGCCCTGCCTCGGGTACCACGGCCATCACAATCACCAGTCCGGCGGAGCGGAGTAGTGGCGTCAGCGCAGCGGCGGCGCCCGGCATAGGAACGACGGTGTGCTCAGTAAGTGCGGATGCTCCGCACTTCTCGGACACCTCGGGCAATGGCGCCGGCAGCGTCATCTACAAGACAAGAGTGAACTGCACAGGCACTGTCACTCCCGTGACCATCGACTTCTACGGAAATCTTGGCTCGATTAGCGGCGGCCCGGGATCCCCGCCCGCCGGGCCGCTTATCAGCAAGGCGACGAGCTCCGAGAAGAGGACCGTCAACGTTCCCTCGAATAATACGTTCTACACCCCGGATGTCGCCCCGACAAGCATTAAGGGTACCGCCTGGTATCAAGGTGCATCGCGCGTCGGACTCGTCGGCGGAACATACGGAGACTTCCGCTCGATTCTGCGTTACGTAACAACGCCGTAATTCTTCAGTGAGCTCGACAGCGGTCGCCGAGCTACTCCCCGATCCTCCAGGTGAATTTCTATCTGGCCGGTAGGTTCCGGCGGCGAATCCCATGCGGGGCGAGGAATCCGGCGGATGACGCTGGTCGAGTGCAGGATTTCGTGGCAGTGACTCGGTCGGGCAATCCAGGTTCGGCCGACCGAGTCACTGCCCGTGCTACAATTCTTCAATGAATTTGCGCATGGTGGACCCACGGGAGACTCGGTGGGAGGTGGAACGGCCCGCGTATCGCGTTCAGTTCTGGTCGGCGCCGGATAGTAATCCGCACGTCGCTCCGCATTCCACCACCTACGAGATCACCGACACGGACGTCCTCGCCGTGCTTGATTGGGTTACCCGAACCCGCGGTGACCGCGTATTCGTCCTGTACGTCGTCTGCCGGCAGGGTGGCGAGCTGGGCCAGCTGCGGCTTGCCGGGCAGGATCCGACCGCGAGCGACCCAGCTGGCGTCCTCGGCATCACGGTAAGCGGTGACGGCAGCGGCGACGCAGTACCTGACCAGCCATAGTCATGGGACCGCGATCGCAGCGGCGCGCTCATCGGATATCCAGCCGGGGCCGCGGGGTTCAGGTAGCGGGGAGCAGCAGGCGTAGGGCGCGGGGGCGGATGATGATTTCTGTCGGCAGGTCGGCGAGCGGGTCGCCGTCGGCGTAGACGGCGAAGGGGCGGTCGGCCTCGACACGGACGCGGCGGCCGCGCAGGACGCGGACGTACGGGGTGTCGACGTGCCGGCCGGCGAAGACCCGGGGGAACAGCGCCAGGAAGGTCAGTCGGGAGGCGCGGGAGACCAGCACGATCTCCAGCAGGCCGTCGGTGAGGTCCGCGGCGGGAGCGAAGCGCATTCCGCCGCCGTAGAACGGGGCGTTGGCCGCGGCGACCGTCCAGCCGTGCAGGTCGAAGGGCGGTTCGTCGTCCAGGGTCACGGTGAAGTGGGCCGGGCGCCAGGCGGCCAGCGCCCGCAGCGCCGCGTAGGTGTAGACCTGCCGGCCGCGCAGCAGGCGGGTCCGGTTGGCGATGACCTGCACGTCGGAGTCGTAGCCGACGCTCGCGATCCCCAGGTACGGGCGGCCGCCGACCTCGGGCAGATCGACCCGCAGCTCCCGGGACCGGGCGAGGTCCGCCGCGACGCGGCGGGGGTCGGCCGAGAGCCCCAGCCCGCGGACGAAGTCGTTGCCGCGACCGCCCGGCAGCACGGCCAGCACGCCACCGACGCCCGCCACCGCCCCGGCGACCGCCCCGGCCAGACCGTCGCCGCCGAGCGCCACGACCACCCGGCCACCGGCGGTGGCCTCGACCGCGAGCGCGCGGGCATGCTTTAGGTCACGGGTCGGCGTGACCCGGACGTCCGCCGCCCAGCCGGCGAGCTCGGTGCCCACCTCGCCGAGCAGGCGCAGCGCCCGGCCGCGGCCGGCACTCGGATTCACCACCACGGTGAGCCGACCAGGCTCGATCGCGGCGTCCGGCACGCACCCCGCCGGCGCCGGTTCGATCGGCACGCAACCGGGCGGCACGCAACCGGACCCCGTCGCGGGTGGCGCCGAAGGCGGATTCGTCATGTGGGCTGGTCCCCTTCGCCGGCCGGGCTCGATCGGGGATCAGCCTATGGCCGCCGGGGAGGCGATCAGCGCAGCGTCGACGGCAGGGCGGCCAGGTGTTCGCTGAAGGCGCCGAAGAACGACCGCTCGCCGAGTTCCGGTGCGTCCCGAACGTCCCGCAGGACGAGGTGCTCCAGCAGGATCAGCGCGGCGTCGGCGGGCCAGAGCACCAGCCACAGCCAGACCCCGCGGGCCTCGCCGACGAACGCGGCGCGGTCGGCCGGGGCGGCCACCGGCCACATGGCGGTGGGACGCCCGGCGGCCTCGACCTTCGCCTCCGCCGACCCGGGCAGGGTCTCCGGGTCGGGGCCGGCGCTGCCGGCGAGGCGCGCGCCGAGGCCGATGCCGGGGGCCTCCCCGACCAGCACCCTCTCCGCCGGGCCGCCGAGGGGGGACGGGCCGGCGGCGGCGACGGCGGCGGCCCGCGGCCCGGTACGCTCGTCGCCGGCCCAGCCGACGCCGCTGACGTACCAGTGCACCGGCATGGGCTCGGGCAGCCAGACGGGCACCGTCGAGGTGGTGGCCATGGCGTGCATCGCCTGTTCCCGGCTGGACGCCGCCGTGCGGTAGGGGGTCACCTCCCCGTGCCCGTCGCACCGGTACTGACTACTCCACAGGTCCGGTGGACGGAGCGGAGCGAGACAACGAGGACAGGCCGCGGCAGTGGTCACCGGGCGCCTCCTAGGGATCGGGTCGACGCGGCCGCCGGACTTCGGCGGATCCGGGAGAACTGTGCCCGCCGCCAACCCCTGGCAACCGTCACAACCCACATGCAAGCGTCCTACCAGCACTGATGTGCCGGAAGACGCGCGTTGGCCGATCGCCCCGCCGGTGGCCGCAATCCGGCCTGGACCATCGGGATGCGCCTAGGATGAGTCGTGATGGCGACGACATGGGCGTACGATGCCTGACCCCACCCAGTTCTGGCTCGCGGGCCGCCTGACGGCCGGCGCGTCGACGTTCACCGTCCGCAGCCCCTACGACGGCAAGATCCTCGCGACGGTGGCCGAACCCGGCGCGGACCAGGTGGAGCTCGCCGTGGCCGCCGCCGCGTCGGTCGCCCCGCAGCTCTCCGCGCTGCCGGCGCACGTGCGCGCCTCGGCGCTGGCCCACGTGTCCAAGGAGATCGCCCGCCGCGGCGACGAGCTGGCCCGGATCATCACCTCGGAGAGCGGCAAGCCGCTGACCTGGGCGCGCGCCGAGGTAGCGCGGGCGAGCTCGACGTTCCGCTGGGGCGCGGAGGAGGCCCGGCGCTTCGCCGGCGAGCTGACCCGGCTCGACACCGACCCGACCGGGGAGGGCCGCCTCGCCCTGACCCGGCGCTTCCCACGCGGCCCGGTGCTCGGGATCACGCCGTTCAACTTCCCGCTGAACCTGGTGGCGCACAAGGTCGCGCCGGCGCTCGCGATCGGCGCGCCGATCATCATCAAGCCGGCGCCGCGCACCCCGCTGTCCGCGCTGTTCCTCGGCGAGCTGCTCGCCGGCACGGACCTGCCCGAGGGGTCGTGGTCGGTGCTGACGGTGCCGAACGACGCCGTCGGCGCGCTGGTCGCGGACCCGCGGCTGCCGGTGGTGTCGTTCACCGGCTCCGGCCCGGTCGGCTGGTCGATCCGGGACGCGGTGCCGCGCAAGCACGTCGTGCTCGAACTCGGCGGCAACGGCGCGGTGCTGGTGGCGCCCGACTTCCGCGCCGCCGACGACCTCGCCCGCGCGGCCGGGCGCATCGCCCTGTTCGCGAACTACCAGGCCGGCCAGTCCTGCATCGCCGTGCAGCGGGTGTACGCCGACCGGTCGGTCTACGACGAGCTGCTCGACCAGGTCGTCAAGGCCGTGGGGGCGCTGCGCGACGGCGACCCGGCCGACCCGGCGACCGATGTCGGCCCGCTCATCGACGTCGCCGCCGCGCAGCGGGTCGAGGCGTGGATCGGCGAGGCCGTCGCGGCCGGGGCGACCCTGGTCTGCGGTGGCACCCGTACCGGCGCGAACCTCGCCCCGACCGTGCTCACCGACGTCCCCGCCGACGCCCGCGTCGTGCAGGAGGAGGTCTTCGGCCCGGTCATCGTCCTGTCCCCCGTCGATGGACTCGACGACGGCTTCGCGAGGATCAACGACAGCGCGTTCGGCCTGCAGGCCGGCGTGTTCACCCACGACCTGGCGACCGCGTTCCGGGCGCACCGGGAACTCGCCGTCGGCGGGGTCGTCGTCGGCGACGTCCCGTCCTACCGGGCCGACCAGATGCCCTACGGCGGCACGAAGGGCTCCGGCATCGGCCGGGAGGGGGTCCGCTCGGCGATGACCGATCTGTCCGAGGAGCGCGTCCTCGTCCTCACCGGTCTGGATCTGTGAGACCGGCCCGCCCGGGAGGAAGTCGCCGCGCTCACCCGGGTGCGGCTGCCAGCATGACCGGGTGAGCATCGACCTGCACACCCACTCCACGGCGTCCGACGGACTGGTCGAGCCGGACGATCTGATGCGCCTCGCCGCCGACGCCGGTCTGACCGTGGTGGCGCTGACCGACCACGACACGACCGCCGGTCACGCCCGCGCCGCCGCCGCGCTGCCGGCCGGGCTCACCCTCCTACCGGGCGCGGAGATCTCCTGTTTCGTCGAGGTCGCCGGCCGGTCGGTCTCGCTGCACGTGCTCGCCTACCTCTTCGACGCCACCGAGCCCGCGTTCGCCGCGGTGCGCGCCCAGATCCGCGAACACCGGGCGACCCGCGCCCGCCAGATGGTGCGCCTGCTCGCCACCGACGGTCACCAGGTGACCTGGGAACGGGTCAGCGAGCTGGCCGCGGGGACGGTCGGGCGCCCGCACGTCGCGGCGGCCATGGTCGAGGCCGGGCTGGTGCCGACGGTGTCGGCGGCGTTCAGCCGCGAGTGGATCGGCACCGGCGGGCCCTACTGGGTCGGCAAGTGGCAGCCGGACGTCTGGGAGACGCTGCGGCTGATTCGCCAGGCCGGCGGGGTCAGCGTGTTCGCGCATCCCTTCGCGAGCCGCCGCGGCGTCACCGTCGGGCCGGAGGTGATCGAACGGATGGCCGGCGCCGGACTCACCGGCCTGGAGGTGGACCATCCCGACCACGACGGCGACGAGCGGCGCCGCCTGCGCGCTCTCGCCGCCGACCTCGACCTGGTCGTGACGGGTTCCAGCGACTTCCACGGCAGCAGCAAACCCCAGGGCCTCGGCGCCGAGTCGACCTCTCCCGCGGCCTACCAGCGGCTGGTCGCGGCGGCGTGCGGCGCCGCGCCGATCACCGCGGCGGCCTGAGACCGCCGCCGCGGTGGGTCAGGCGCTCTCCCGGGCATCGCGGCGCTCGACGGACTGCGGGTTCAGCCGCCCGAGCAGGTCGGCGAGCAGCTCCTGCTCCGCCCGGCTGAAATGGGACAGCACGTGCCGGCCGACGCCTTTCAGATGCGTGCCGGAGGCGTCCCGCAACCGGTCGAGCCCCGCCGGGGTGAGGGTGGCCAGCGTGCCCCGCGCGTCGGACGGACAGGCGCGCCGGACGACCAGTCCCTCCCGTTCCATCCGGTCGACCAGGCGGGTCAGGCCGCTGCGGGACAGCAGCACCGCCTGAGCGAGTTCACTCATCCGCAGCTCACGGCCCGGCGCCTCGGCGAGCTGGACCAGGACGTCGTAGGAGGCCAGCGGCAGCTGGTGCGCTGCCTCCAGCTCCGCCTCCAGCACCCGGGTGATGTGCGCGTGCGCCTGCAGCAGCGACCGCCAGGCCCGCATGCCGCGCGCGTCCACCCAGTCGACGTCCGTCTCCGAACTGGCGCCCAATATCTCCTTGACCACCATGCGCCCTCCCGCTGCCGCCTCGATCAGCCTATGCCGCCGTGTCGCCTCTCCCCCTTCCTCACAACAGTCCGGGCCGGCGTACAAAGTCCCGTAAACGTCGTCCAGACGACATCCAGGTGGCGAGGCGGCCCTGGCTGTGTTGCGGGTCGCCGGGCCGGTCACACCGGGGTGCCGGCCGGGCGCTGCCGGGCCCGCCGCGGGCTATCGTGGAGCCACAGGCGGCCCGAAGGCTGCATCTCTGATGCCAATCAGCGACTGAGGTTTCCCTTGTCCCCATCCCGGCCTTCCTCCGACGCGATCCAGTCGGCTCTGGCGACGGTGCACGATCCCGAGATCGGCCGCCCCATCACGGAGCTGGACATGGTCTCGTCGGTCCACGTACTCGACGACGGCTCGGTCGACGTCACGGTGCTGCTCACCGTGTCGGGCTGTCCGATGCGCGATGAGATCATCAGCCGCGTGAGCCGCGCGGTCAGCGCTGTGGAGGGGGTGCGTGCCGTCCGGGTCGACCTCCAGGTCATGAACGACGAGCAGCGCACGGCCCTGCACACCAAGCTGCGTGGCGGTGTCGCGCCCAAGGCGATCCCGTTCGCCCAACCGGGGTCGATGACCAGGGTGTACGGCGTCGCCAGCGGCAAGGGCGGCGTCGGCAAGTCCTCGATCACTGTGAACCTGGCCGCCGCGATGGCCCGCTCGGGCCTCGCCGTCGGTGTGCTCGACGCGGACATCTACGGTCACTCCGTCCCGCGCATGCTGGGCATCGACCGGCCGCCGACCCAGGTGGAAAAAATGATCATGCCGCCCCAGGCACACGGGGTGCGGGTCATCTCCACCGGCATGTTCACCCGCGGGAACGAGCCGGTCACCTGGCGCGGGCCGATGCTGCACCGGGCCCTGGAGCAGTTCCTGTCCGACGTCTTCTGGGGTGACCTCGACGTCCTGCTGCTGGACCTGCCGCCCGGCACCGGGGACATCGCGATCTCGCTCGCGCAGCTCGTGCCGTCCTCCGAGCTGCTGGTCGTCACCACGCCGCAGCTCGCCGCGACCGAGGTGGCCGAGCGTGCCGGCACGATCGCCGTGCAGACCCGGCAGAACGTCGTCGGTGTCGTCGAGAACATGGCCTGGCTGCCCTGCCCGCACTGCGGGGAGCGGGTGGACGTGTTCGGTTCCGGCGGTGGAGCGGCGGTCGCCGAACGGCTCACCCGCGTGCTCGGCCACGACGTGCCGCTGATGGCGCAGATCCCGGTGGACGTCCGGCTGCGCGAAGGTGGCGACAACGGCGTGCCGCTCGTCGTCGGCGAGCCCGACAGCGAGGCGAGCAAGGCGCTGCGGGCGGTCGCCGAGCGCCTCACCTACCGCTCCCGCGGACTCGCGGGCCGCAGTCTCAACCTGACTCCGGCCGGCCGCTGACCTCGGCCGTGCCCGTCCGGCAGGGCCTGACCCCGCCGGACGGGCACGGCAACCGGAACCGACCGACCGGATCCCCGCAAGCTGTCACCCGCCGCCGCGCAGAACGGGATGTGCGGTCTTTGCGAGGGCGCCAGGTCGTGTCCGGCCGATCACGGTGAGGGCATCCGGGCACCTACCCCTGCACAGCGACCGGTCGGCAGCGCGGCCGGGCCCCTCCACGGAACCCGACCTGCCAACCAGACCACAGCCCACACAGAGACGACTCACCCACAAGCAAGATCGCCCGGACGCTGCCCAGCGGCGTCGGTCAGGTGGTGTCGGGGTCGAACGGGACCGGGCCGGCGTCGGTCGGGGGGCTCGGCTGCGCGGGCACGGACCGGGGGGCGATCGCCTTCACCGAGGCGGACTTCGACAGCAGCGGGGACGTCGGCGACGCGACGCCGTCGACCGCGGGTCGGCCCGCGACGGGGTCCTTCTGCAAGGAGGACTTGGTCAGCGACGGGGTGGCCGGGGTGTCGTCTCCCAGCAGCAGCGCGTCCAGCGAGCTGCGCTTGGTGAGGTACGGCGGGATCGGCTCGTCGTCGAACAGGTGCTTGCGGACGAAGGTCTTCGGATGCAGGTCGCGGATGTCGAGATCGTCGAACTCGGGGCCGAGCTCCGAACGCAGGTCGTTGCGCATCCCGTTCGCCATCTGGCGGAGCTGACGCAGCATCCGCCCCGCGTCCTGGGCGGCCTTGGGCAGCCGGTCGGGGCCGAAGACGAACAGCCCGATCAGCAGCAGGACAACGACTTCACCCCACCCGACACCGTTGAACACGGGCTGAGCGTACCTCCCCCGGTGTTGCCGGGAGAGGCCGCCGGGCAACGAAAAGGTGTCGGATACTCACCCTTGTTGTTCCTGCAGTGTCATCTGCGCCGTTTCGGTAGCTCCCTGCCGCACGTAGGTGACCGACACCCGGTCGCCCACGCGGTGCAGCCGTGCCGCCACGATAAGATCGTTCGTCCCGCGGATCGTGCTCGTGTCGATCCGGGTGACGACATCGCCGGGCCGCAGCCCCGCGCGCGCCGCCGGTCCGTCCGGAACCGTGGCCACGATCCGGGCCCCCGCCACCCCACCGGTCGCGGCCGCCTCCCCGGCGGTGATCGTGGCCGAGGACGCGCCGACATACGGATGCGTGGCCCGGCCGGTCGAGATGATCTCCTGGGCGACGGAGCGGGCGAAGTCGATCGGGATGGCGAAGCCCACGCCGATGCTGCCGCTCTGGGTCTGGTCCTCGTGCCCGGGCACCGCGGCGATCGCCGCGTTGATCCCGACGACCTGGCCCAGCGCGTCGAGCAGCGGGCCGCCGGAGTTGCCCGGGTTGATCGCCGCGTCGATCTGGATGGCACCGATGAGGACCGTCGGATCGACCCCCTCGCCGGCCGGCACGGTCGGATTGCGGTCCAGGGCGCTGACCACGCCGGTCGTGACCGTCCCGGACAGCCCGAGCGGCGCGCCGATGGCCACCACCGGAGCCCCGACGACCAGGGAACCGGACTGGCCGAGGGTCGCCGCCGGCAGGTGGGACGTGGTCGTGATCCGCAGCACGGCGAGATCGGTCTGCGGATCCCGGCCGACCAGCTGGGCGGGGATCTGGCCGAACTCCTGGTACAGACGGACCGAGATCGGTGAGCCGGAGGCGACCGCGGGCGCGATGACGTGGTTGTTCGTAAGGATGAAACCGTCCGACCCGATGATCACGCCGGAGCCCGTGCCGCCGTCGCCGCCGGCATCGCCGACGTCGATCGTCACCACGGTGGGCAGCGCCGCGGCCGCGATCGCGGCGACCGATCGGCGATCGGTGACCGGCGCCGGGTCGCCGACACCCAGCGTCTTCACCGGCTGCACCGTGGTGTCACCGGTGGTGATGGACACGAACAACCCGCCGACCCCGCCGCCGAGCAGCGCCGCGGTGAGCAGGCAGGCCAGCAGCACCCGCCAGCCGAGCTGGACCGGCCGCCCGGTCAGTCCCGCCACCGCCCGACCAGGCGTCTGTCGCCTGTCCCCGGCCGCCGACGACCCGGCGTCGTGGGCCCGGTCGCCATCCAGGTCGAGGAACGGGTCGACCGCGACAGACCCCTCGGCGCCGCCGTCCACCGACCGTCCGGAGCCGCCCGGCCGCAGCATGGTCACGGTCCCGCCGCCGCGGCGGGCGCGATACACCCGATCGGCGTCCGCCGTCGCGTCCCGGCCGCCGAGACGGCCGGCGACCTCGGAGACACCGGCCGCGGAGCCCGCTGACGGCCCGCCGGACGGTGACGATCCGGAGTGCGCTGACCTGGACTCGACACCGCGCGCCGCCGACGCCGGGCGCTCGACCCGGCTGGCCGGCCCCTCCGACGCCGCGGATCTGCCGAGCATCGCGGGCGCCACCCGTTCGGCGCTGGCCCGCAGGCTCCACGCCCGCCCGCCACCGCGCCCGGTCCGTTCCGGTCCCTCGGCGGTCACCGGCGCGCCGACCCCGCCGCTACGCCCGGAATGCCGGCCGTGACGTGGGCCCTGCTGCGCCGTGCGTGTCCGGTCCCCGCCCTCACCCGGCGGCGGCACAGACGGCCGACGGGGCACCAACCAGCCCGCACCCGCGGCGTCGTCCGTCGGTGCCACGCCGGTGGAGCCGTTCCGGTCGGAGCCGTCCCGGCCACGATCACCCACATCCCCGTCAGCCACGTCCAGCAGCACGCCGGCATCCGGCGCCGCCGCTTCGGACCGGGGTGGCCCCGATCGTTCGCCCACCAGATGGGCCAGATCCGACCGGCGATCCCTGCGGAGGGCGTCCGTCCCCGTCCGCTCCGGGCCGGCAGAGCCCGTCTCGGCCGAGTTCGCGACCGGCCGGGCCGGTGTCTCCCGACCCACGTTCCGCGGACGCTCTGCCGGCGGACGCTCTGCCGGCGGGTCAGCGGGCGCCGGGCCGGTGGGCACGGCGCCCGGGACCGCCACCGAGACACTCTCGGTGCCGGGGCCCGCGCCGGCCGGCGTCGGCGCTGACGGGGGTGGGGGTGGGCTGAACGAGCGGGGCGGGTTGGCGGGTCGCGACGCCGACGGGATGGTCACCTCGCCGCGGGACGACCCACCACCGCGGGATGACACTCCGCCACTCCGGTCGGGCGCGCGAGCGGTCGGGTCCTGACCGTCGCCGTCGCCCTCCGCGTCGCCGCGGCCTGGGTCGCCGGGCGCGTCGGCGCGGTGCACAGCGCCCTGATCATCGCCCTGGTCATCGCCACCCCCCGGGCGGTCCGGAACCGGCGCATCCGCCGGATCAGCGCGATCCTCCGTGACCTGACCGCCGCCGTTGCCCGGGTTGTTCAGCGCCCGGCCGGCGGGGCCGTGGACGCTGTCGGACGGGCCGCGGGCCTGGGCAGGCGAGCCGGACGCGGCAGCGACCGGGGTGGATCGTTCCAGCCGCCGAGGTCTTACCGGCGCATCGAACTGATCAACACTCGCGACCGCCGCCTCGTGGGCGCTGCCATCCACACGACCTCCCGACCCGATTCATCACGACCCGGTGGAACGCCGGCATCCGGTTCCACCCAGGAGACTCGCAACGACTCCGAGCGGGTAACACGGTAAAGCCTCACATCACAGCAGAGGAGACCTCTGCGCCAGAACAGTCCGAAAAAGACTTCTTCAGTATCGAGTATCAACGTTCAGCCACAGGCACATCACCGGGAAAACCCGTCCGGGTGGACACCCGCACGGTGGCCCCCACCTGGAGGCACCCCCGGAGCAGCATCGGCGGCGATCCCCGCCTGGACGGGCCGGGCGCCCGTGCACCACAAAGATTTCCGTGACGTTCAGTCGATATGAACTGGCGAAGAAGATCGGTCGAGTGTCATCGCCGCAGCGATACACGCACCGGAGTGAACATCGGGATCAACCGGAGTGATCCTCCCGTCGGCTGACCCGGCGCCACCACGGACGAAACCGTCGGCACGGCGACCGAACCACCCGGACGGGCGTTGCCCCCGTTGTCCGTCATGGCGGCGCCGGTCACGGCGAGAACCAACAGCGCGGCCGAGCCGAGCAGGGTCCGGCGGACACTGGACTTCGGGGCGCTCAGCAGCCGCGGCGGCGACGGCCGGCGGGACCGGCCACGCGCACTGTCCGGCGACGGTCCCACACCGGGCCGGCCCGGCCTCGACGGCCGGGCCGATCCTGCCCGTGGGCCGCGTGGGGGCCCGCCTGACCGCGTGTGCGTGCCGCGGCGCAGCCGGACACCGCGATGCGGCCGCCCGTTCGGCGCCACCGGCAGCTCCACCAGCCCCAGCCCCAGCCGCGACCGGCCCGGAGCGGACGCCGCCTCGGGCGGGGGCGCGGCGCTGGACCCGGAAGACCCGTCCGACGCCGACGGTCCGCCGGGCCGGGCGGAGCCGCCAGGCGCTGGGCCGGCGGCGGCCACGGCGCGAGTGGCCACGGCGCGAGTGGCGGCGGCGCGAGTGGCGGCGGCGCGAGTGGCGGCGGCGCGAGTGGCGGCGGCGCGAGTGGCGGCGGCGCCGCGTCGTTCGCCGGGTCGGGCCGGGGGCCCGGTTTCGGCGCCGATGCCGCACAGCCGCGCGACGAGGGCACCCGACATCGCCGGGTCCTCCATGGCCACCAGCAGGCCCTTGACCCGGCGCAGCTCCGCCACCTCCGCCTGGCACCGCGCACAGCCGGCAAGATGCGCCAGCGCGCGGTCTCGCGCGTCGTGGTCGAGCTGGTGATCGATGAGCGGCGAGACCCGGTCACCAAGGTGCTCGGTCACGCGGGCCGCTCCGCGGGAGCACCACCCTTGCCGCCGGCGGGCACCGGCCCACGCCGCCGCCCGATCCTGCCCCGTCCGTCGTCCCGGTCGCGACGCCCGGCCGGCTCCGCGACCGGCTGATCGCCGCGTACTGGCACCGCGGGCCGGCCGGCAAGGCCGGTCAGCACCTCGTCCAGACCGTCGTTCTCGGCGGCCAGCAGGACGCCCTCACCGCGCGGGGCGCGGTCCGCCAGCGCCGCACGCAGCATCGCCCGACCGCGGGAGATCCGGCTGCGCACCGTGCCCAGCTTGACCCCGAGCGTCTGGGCAATCTCCTCGTAGGAGAGCTGCTCGATGTCGCACAGCACGACGGCGGCGCGGAAGTCCGGCGGCAGCGCGGCGAGCGCCGCCTCCACATCCGCGTCGAGATGCGCCTCGGCGTAGACGGCCTCGGGGCTCGCCTCTCGGCCGGCGAGGCGCTCGGTGTCCTCCGGCAGCGCGTCGAAGCGGATCTTCTGCTGCCGGCGGACCCGGTCCAGGAAGAGGTTGGTCGTGATTCTGTGCAGCCATCCCTCGAAGGTGCCTGGCGTGTAGTCAGCCAGGGATCGAAAGACGCGCACGAAGACGTCCTGGGTGAGGTCCTCGGCGTCGTGGGCGTTGCCAGTGAGGCGGTAGGCCAGGCGGTACACCCGGTTGCCGTGCTCGCGGACCACGTCCTCCCAAGACGGAGGCACCCAGGCGGAAGCATCTGAGGTGGCGGCGGCGCCGGCGGCGTCGGAACCCGCCCCGGAGTCCTGCGCAGCCACAGCCGCCTCTCGGTCGGTTCTCGTCGAACGTACCCGACGACCCGGCCATGGAGCGGCGAATCCCGCTGCGGACACCGATGTTTCTCCCTTCCCTGCTCGACACGGTGCGCGTCGACCAGATGAACGCGCGTCTGTGCTCTCACGTTCCCGTAGGCTGCGGATGTCATGCCCCAGACAGACATCGGCGAGCTGGGATCGGCCGCCGCCTACGCCGAGGGCTTCCTTCTGGAAGACCCCATCCTTCGTGCTGCCCGCTCCCGTGCCGAGGAAGTCGGGATCGTCCCGGTCAGTCCCGGCGCCGGCGCGGTGCTGCGCTTCCTCGCCGCCTCCGTGGGTGCCCGCGCGGTCGTCGAGATCGGCACCGGCACCGGCGTGTCCGGCACCTGGCTGCTGCGCGGAATGCGCCCGGACGGCACCCTGACCACCATCGACGTCGAAGCCGAGCACCTGCGTCTCGCGCGCCGCACCTACGCCGAGGCGGGGATGGCGCCCGGCCGCTCCCGCCTGATCACCGGTCGCGCGCTGGACGTGCTGCCCCGGCTCACCGACGGCGCCTACGACCTGGTGTTCTGCGATGCCGACCGCCGTGAGGGCAGCGAGTACCTCACGCAGGCGCTGCGACTGTTGCGGCCCGGCGGCGTCGTGGTGTTCGCCGGCGTGCTGGCCGATGGCCAGGCGGCCGACCCCAGCGTGCGCACCCCCGACGCGATCGCGGTCCGCGAGCTTGCCACCGCGGTGCGCGACGACATCCGGCTCACCCAGATGCTCCTCACCACCGGCGGCGGCCTGCTCGTCGCGGTGGTCGCCAAGTCCTCACCGGTCGGGTAGACCGGCCCGCGGGCAGCCGCCGGCCATGGGGGTACTCCCGCGAGGGCGGTGGGGGCACTCGAACGGGCCGGGCGAAATCCCCTTGATCGGGATGTCCGCTGGTCACCGGGGCCCGGTTCGCTTCCCGCGGAGGCGATCGCCGCGGTCGGTGACAGGCGGATGGCGAGGGATCGGAGTCGCGTAATCTGCCCTCAAAGGTGACAGGGCGAGATGTTGGGGAGTGGATGGCACCGGCGGCCCGGGAAGACCGGCGCTACAACGGCCCCGGCGGGCAGGTCGGCTACGACGATCGCGCCGCGTGGGCCGGGCCGAACCACCCCGACTGGCCGGCTGAGCCCGGCCGGGCGAACCCCGCTGCTCCCCGGGAGCGTTCCCGCCCCGAACCCCACGATGCCCCGCAGGATCGCGGCGGTCGCGACGGCTACGACGACCGCCACGACTCCGGCGGCTACGTCACCGGGGACGGCTACGACGACGGCCGCTTCGGTGACCGCGACCCCTACGACGACGACCGCCGGTACGACGACCGGTACGACGACTCCCGCCACCTCAGCGACCGACGGCACGGCGGTGACCGGCACGGCGACCCGTACGGCGACGACCAGTACAGCGAGAACCCCTACGGCGAGGCCCCCTACGGCGACGATCGGCGGGGCGGGGATCGGCGGGGCGGGGATCGGCGGGGCGACGGCGGCTGGCCCAGCGATCGCGTGGACACTCCCGTCCCGCGGCGCGGCGGTGGCGCGCGCGGCGCCCGGGACGGCTATGGCGGGCGCGAACCGCTCGCCGAACGCGGCCCGTACGGCGAGACAGCTGTGTACGGCGGCGCCCGGTCGCCGGCTGCCCGTCCCCATGGCGCCGGCTCGGTCGGCCGCGACCGGGCGGCCCGCGACGACCGCGCTGCCCGGGCCCGACGGCCGGACGGCGCGGGCCGCTACGGCGCCGCCGGCGGCTTCGACACCGATCGGGTCGATACGCCCGTCCCGTTCGCCCCCCAGGCGCCGCGTGCCCAGCCCGCGCCGCGGTCCGGGCCGCCACCGCGTTCCTCCGACGGCCTGCTGCCCTACATCGCGTTCGTCGCCGTGGTGGCCGTGCTCGCCGGCGCCGCCGGCTATGCGCTGAACCATCTCGTCGGCCCCGCCCACCGGCAGCGGCCCGCGCCGGCCACGGCCTCCGCCACGCCGAGTGCGCCGGCCACCCCGACGGTCACCCCCGGCCCGGCCGATCCGGGCGCGGGCGGCGGCGCCGCGGCGGACGGCGGCCTGACCGCGCTCACCGCCCAGCAGGTCGCCGGCCGGCTCGCCGAGACCGGCCTCCCCCTGCACCCGACCGTCGTGTACACGGCCGCCACCGACCCCGATCATCTGCTCGGAACCGTGGGCGGCTACTGGAGCCGGCTCGCGTTCAGCGACTCCCGGGTGGGCGCGAACGAGGTGGCGGGCGCACCGGCGGGAGCGATCGAACGCGGCGGCGCCGTGGAGGTGTGGCCGGATGCGACGAGCGCGCAGCGACGCGCCCGCAGCCTGCTGACCGTGACCGAGCAGAACCCACTCGTCACCGAATACGTCTACACCCGTGGAACTGTCGTTCTTCGGGTGTCCCTCGTCCTGACCGAGCAGCAGGCCGCGGGCTATCGGACCGGCCTGGCGTCGATCTCGTCCTGACCGGTCAGCCGGTTAGGCTGGGCGGCGGCAGGGAGGCAGGAATCATGAACATCCATGAGTTCTACGGCGAGGATCCGCGGCGGCGGGACTCCGCCGAGGTCCCGTTCGGCGACGGTTGGACCGATCAGCGGGACGTCCACAGCACCTACCGGCTGAACTGGGTCGCCGACACCGGGGAGATCTACGCGGTCCGCGAGCCGCACCCCGGCGGCATCCTCGCGCGCTACCTCGACCAGCTTGACGTCGACCAGCCCGACGTCAGCGACCTGACGGTGGAGATCCTCGCGACGGCCCGCCGCGGCACGGTCGAGGAAGCACTCGCCGGCTGGCCGGCGGTGATGGGCGAACACAACAGCCTGCGCTGGGCCCGCGAACAGCTCCTCGCGATCCGCCCGGCCGGCGCTACCCGGCCGGGATAGGGCTCGGTTCCGCCGCGGCAGCCTGCGGCGACAGCCAGCTCAGCAGCGTGCGCACGCCCCAGCCGGTGCCGCCACGGCTGATTTCGCCGTCGTCGGAGTCGGCCCGGGCGGTGCCGGCGATGTCGAGGTGCGCCCACGGCCGGCCGCCGGCGAACTCCCGCAGGAACAGCGCGGCCGTGATCGACCCGCCGCCCACGTCCAGGGCCCGGCCGATGTTCGCCAGGTCGGCCACGGGCGAGTCGAGCGCCGGCCGGTAGTCCTCGGTGAGCGGCAGCCGCCACACCTGCTCGCCGGCGGCGCCGGCGGCGGCGGCCAGCGCCTCGGCCAGGTCGTCGTCCGAGCTGAACAGGCCGGCGGTGCGCCGGCCGAGGGCGACGGCGATCGCCCCGGTCAGGGTCGCCAGATCAACGATGACGTCCGCGCCGAGCTCGCCGGCCGCGTAGGCGAGGCCGTCGGCGAGCACCAGCCGGCCCTCCGCGTCGGTGTTGAGCACCTCGACGGTCGTGCCACCCCAGCAGGTGATGACGTCGCCGGGCCGCATCGCGGCAGCGCCGATCATGTTCTCCGCCAGGCACAGCAGGCCGGTCACCCGGCCGGGCACGCCAAGGGCGGACAGCGCCGTCATCGTCCCGAGCACGGCGGCCGCGCCCGCCATGTCGGTCTTCATCCCGATCATCGAAACGGGTGGCTTCAGCGAGAGCCCGCCCGAGTCGAAGGTGATGCCCTTCCCGACCAGAACGCGGTGCTCCTCGACCCCGTTCGCGCCGGTCCCGTTCGCGCCGGTCCCGTGGTATTCGATCCGGACCAGTCGCGGCGGGCGCGGCGAGCCCTGGCCCACCGCGGTCAGCCCGCCGCACCCCTGTTCCGCGAGCTCGCGCGGGCCGAGCACGGTCGCCGTGAGGCCGGCGGCCGTCGCGATCCGCACCGCTCGATCGGCGAGCCATTCCGGCGACTTCACCAGACTGGGCGTGTTCACCAGATCACGGGCGATGTACACCGCGGTACCCACCGCGCGGGCAGCCCGCACCGCGGCCCGCGCGTCGGCGTCCGCCGCGAGGTCGGTGACCACGACGACCTCGCGCGCCAGACCGTCCGCGCCGGCCGTCTGGTCCCCGGCGGCCTGGTCCCCGGCCGCCTCGACCCCGGTGGATCCGTCGGCGACCGTGTCCACATCGAGGCCGGGTTCGTCCACCGCGACCTCATTGACGTTCAGATCGTCCCGCCCGCCCGGTGCGGCCGCGGGTACGCCCGCCTGGCCGGCCCGGTCCAGCAGACCGCGAACCCGGTACGACCCGAGCGCGATGCCTTCGGCGAGGGCCCGCAACCCCTCGGCCGGGGGGCTCGCGACCAGCGCCACCCGCGACGCCGACCCCCCGCGCCGAGCCAACGCGGCCCCCGCGCTGCGCCAGTCGGCCGGCCGGCCCGCGCCGACCCCCACCACCAGCAGCCGCTGGACCGCGCCCTCGGCGCCGCCCAGCGGCACCGACAGCACGGAGCCCGCGTCCCCGCGCAGCGCCTCGGTCTCGACCAGCCGGTCCAGCGGCACGCCGAGGTCGAGGCCGACCTGGCGGGCGATCTCGTCGAACACCGGCCCGTCATCCCCCACCGCGAGCACCACGGCGACGACGGGGGCCGCCGCGTCACCGACGGGCCCGGAACGAAGGATCACATCGGGGGGCACCCCGATGAGATCATCGAAAGCCGGAGCCGGCGCCGAACCGCCCGCGGTCATGGGACCCTCCTCGCTCTGGTCATCCCCGAATCCCACCCACCAGGCCGACAGCCCGGCGGCCACGACGCGCCGGATCGCCACGGACGGCCCGAGGGCGGGCCCTCGCGCGAGCGAGGCCTCCCGACGGCGAGCTAGCTGACCACGTTCTTGAGGGCGTCCCCCAGCGCGCTCGCTTCGTCAGCGGTGAGTTCCACAACGAGTCGACCGCCCCCCTCCAGCGGGACACGCATCACGATGCCGCGTCCCTCCTTGGTCACCTCGAGCGGACCATCACCCGTCCGCGGCTTCATGGCCGCCATCGGTGCACCTCTTCCTGCCGTCGGACCTGCGTCTGACGTCGATTATCCCGTAGACCGGACCGCAAACCGAAACACGTCTCCCCGCGGCATCACAACGGTCGCCGGTAGGGACGTCGAACCATGTGCCACCGGTGTCGGGAGCCGTGCCCACGACAGGTACCGAGTGATCCAGAGCGACCGTACGCCAACGGAGGACGGAGATGTCCAGCGGCGGTGCGGTCGTCCTCGGCCGACCCAACCAGGGGCATCCCGCCCGAACCGGCCGGGTCTCGTCAGGTTTGCGGCTCGTCGAGCCGTACGACGGGCTGATCGGTCGACGGCGGCTCGGCCTCGGCCCGGGCGAACGTCGCGAGCCGGACGAGCTCGTCGTCGCGCCGGGCGAGTTCGTCGTCACGCCAGGCCAGTTCCTCGGCGAGCCGCAGCAGGACCGCGTCGACCTCGGCCATCCGGTAGCCGCGCAGCGCCATCGCGAACCGGGTGCGGCTGATGTCCCCCGCGGTGACCATCCCGGTGGGTAGGCCGACGGAGGCACTGTCCGGCGGGGCGGGGCGCAACCGATCGAACCGACCCACGGCAAGCGCGGCCACGGCGAACACGACGGCGGCGACGATCACTATCTCGACGGCGAGCACCACCTTCCGATCGTGCCATGACCGCCGTCGGGTCGCGCCGCGCACCCCGTGCGATCTGGCACGCTGGCCGGATGGACGCCGATCATCCCGTGTCGACCGTTCTCCCCGCGTCGACGGACACCGTCCCCGGCACCCCCCAGCCCGGTGACACCGCCCGCCAGCGGCCGTTGCGGCTGGGCCGGCGGGTGTTCGCGCCGACCGAGCTCGTCGTCATGGCCATCGTGAACCGCACCCCCGACTCGTTCTTCGACCGCGGTGCCACGTTCGGTGAGGCCGAGGCCCTCGACGCGGTCGCCCGTGCGGTCGCCGACGGGGCGGGCATCATCGACATCGGAGGGGTGAAGGCGGCGCCCGGCGGGGAGGTCAGCGCCGCCGAGGAGCTGCGCCGGGTCGGCGGATTCGTCGCCGCCGTCCGCGGCCGCCACCCCGACCTGGTGATCAGCGTCGACACCTGGCGGGCCGAGGTCGGCCGGGTGGTCGCCGGGGAGGGCGCCGACCTGCTCAACGACGCCTGGGGCGGGGTTGACCCCGGCCTCGCCGAGGTCGCCGCGGAGTTCGGCACCGGCCTCGTCTGCACGCACGCCGGCCACCTGCCACCCCGGACCCGCCCGCACCGGATGTCCTACGACGACGTGGTCGCCGACATCGTCGCGACCACGGTCGGTCTCGCCGAGCGCGCCACGGCGCTGGGCGTGCATCCCGACTCGGTGCTCGTCGACCCGGGCCACGACTTCGGCAAGAACAGCCGCCACTCCCTCGAGGCGACCCGCCGCCTTCCGGAGCTCGTGGCGACCGGCTGGCCGGTGCTGGTCGCCATGTCGAACAAGGACTTCGTCGGCGAGACCCTGGACACCGGCGTCGACGAGCGGCTGGAGGGCACCCTGGCCGCGACCGCCGTCAGCGCCTGGCTCGGCGCCCGGGTCTTCCGCGCCCACCAGGTCCCCGAGACCCTCCGCACCCTGCGGATGGTCTGTGCCATCCGCGGTGACACCGACCTCGCCGTCGCCCGCCGCGGCGTCGTCTAACGCGCCGACCACGAACCTCGGTGGGAACTGGTCTGGCGGCTCGGGCCGTCGTGCGCCAGCCGGTTTCACCGATGGTCGGCATCACCCGCCGGCATCGGCGACGGAACCCACGACGACGCCCTGGGCCGCCTGGATGAGGCCTGCCGCCCTGGCCCTCGACGCCGCGATCGCGGTGAGCTCGAGATAGCCACAGGCCGGGAGGGCTCCGAGGCAGTGCAGCAGGACGCCCTCGCCCGATTCCCGGCGATAGAGAAGGCATTCCTTCCGGAGCAGGTCGAGCACTGTCTCACCAGCGGTTCCGAGCAGTGCGGCCTCCTGCATCCGTCCGTTCACGTAGAAGACGTCGGGCCCACCATCCCGCCGGAGTTGGCCATCGGTCTCGATCTGCGCGCCGACCACTTTCTCGATGTACCGCACGACATGCGTCGTGCCCACCTTTCGCAGGTTCACCTCGACGGCGAACAGGCCGCCGTCCCCAGCGACCACGAAGTCGATTCCGAACGTTCCACGAACACCACTGTCAGCGAGTGTCTTACCCACCCGGTCGGTCGCCGCGAGCACGCTGGAACGCCATCCCTCCTCCGCCGGGAAGCGGCAACCCCAGTACTGGCCCGACACGAGGATCTGCTCGTGGGTCGGCCCGATGTCGACGGTGCCGTCGGCGTTGATATGGCCGAGGCCGCTCGGCGACGCGACGACATCGTCGACGTACTCCTCCACGACGGCGCCCTCGGCGGCGAGTTCGCGCCGAAAGTTCTCCGCCGAGAGGCGGACGGTCTGCGCCGCCTCGAACAGGCCCCCACCCCGGCGCACATCCTCCACCGGCACGACCATGTTTCCGACCCCAGCCGTCCAGTGGGCGGAGTTCAGCTTTACCACGGCAGATCTCGCGGCGATCCTGCCGATTTCCGCCAGCACCGAGCCCTCCTCGATGAGAAGCGTGGTCGGGCCTTCGGGTACGCGCACACCAGCGCGTTTCAGGAGGCTCTTGCCGCCGAGCTTGCTCCCCGTCTCGGCCGCGATGGCCGCGCCGTGTTCCTCGATCGTCGCGCCGAGGATGACGGCGATCTGGTCGGAGGTCGGCGTCGCCATGAAGTTCACGATCGATGTCGACCGGCTGCTCTCGGCGATCGAGGTCAGCGCCGACATCACCTCGGCATCGGCGAGAACCGACGCGTCCAGTGGCCAGCCCTCCCGCAGTGCCGGCGAGAGCAGCCGCAAACGGCTGGTCGCGCTGGGGATCTGCGCCTCGCTGAAGCCGAAGATCTCGCGGAAGTGGTAATCCAGGGCGGCCTGACTCACCTCGGTCGAGGTGATGAGGACGAGCTGGAGGTCCTCGCGACGAAGCTCCTCCAAATAGCACAGCCCGCGCTCGGCGGAGAAACGAAGATAGCTCACTTCGCGGAGCAGCTTCTCCGCAAAATTGAACGAGTAAAGCACGATCTTCGTGTCAACAATGCCGCTGGAAGGGGTCACCATATCCGCCTCTCGCTAGCCGTTTCACACGGACCCGAAGTTTTCGAAAAAGCCTACACGAGGGCCGGTTCAACCCGAGGTAACCACTTCCCGCGGCGAACGGTTTCACGGCCGGGCCCGGCTCGCCCCCGCCGTCGTCAACCGCAGCCCGCACGCCGCTGCCGGTACGGACATCCCGGTCGCCGCCGCCCCGCCCGGCGAGGAGAACGGCGCTGGGGTGGACAGCCAGCACAACGAGATCGTCGGGCGTTGGTTGCCCGACCTGGGACCGGCCAGGACGAGCGAGGCGGCGCAGGCGACCGGACGAGCGTCCTCTGCGCCACCTCGACCGGCCGACCCCGCCGCGGATGGGATCGCCTGCGGCACGGGGGCTGAGCGCCGCCCCGGTGGCCACGCCGCCAGCACCGGGAACCGTTACCCGGACAGCATCCGGGCGATCTTGCTGGTGGGCGTGTCGTCTTCCTGTGGGCGGTGGCCTGGTTGGCTGGTCGGGTTCCGTGGCGGGACCGGCTGGTCGCCTTGGAGGGGTCGGCGTCCGATGTCCTCACCATGATCGGACGAAAACAACCTAGCGATCCGCCCGGGGAACCCCGCGCCGAACGCCGGGCCACCACATCACTCCACTCCTTTGTCCATCTCCCTGCCAGGCTCACTTACAGTGAACCCTCTCCGTGCCGGCAACAACGCGAAAGTCCGGTTTCCGTCGACTTCCGACGTATGTCGAGGAGAATCATCGGCCTTCCGGGCCACAAGGTTCCGTATCCCCAGGCAGAAGCACTGGCGCGACCGATCTCCCGCGTATCTCGCGTAAATTTGTACGCCCACGCGCCGCGTGTGCGAACATAGCCTTCGAAGAGGGCTCGCCCACCGCTGCTGCCTCTCCTCGCCGGGCCGCCGCGATGACCCGACGGGACGAGGTGACGATGTACTCGAACTGACTCAGCACCCTTCACCCACATCTCCGGGACGGTCGCGCGTCCCACTGTTACTCCCCCACGTTGACTTCGTGCTCTTCAGCATGCCGAATCCCAGCACCCAGTGCCCGGCAGCGGCCATGCCTTCTTCTCGCCATGCCCTTCTGTTCGACGCCGCGTCCGACTCGGAGGTAAGAGATGCCATCACAGACCTATGGCACGACCTGCATCGAGCTTGATTCCGACACGTTAAGGAGGGCCGCCCAGAGGTTCCAGCGGTACGGGATCCTGAGCGCCACCGACCTGATCAGCCCGGAAACGCACGCGCTGATCCGGGCCGAGGCCAACCACCTGCTCGCGGAGTATTCCGAGCGTCGCGACCTCAGGCTCGCGACCACCGACTTCACCCGCCGCTCCATGTCCGTGGTGCCGAGCGAGATCGTGGCGCAGAGCGAGCCGATCGCCGCGCTCTACCGGAACACCGAGCTGCTGGCAATGCTTGAGGCGATCGTCGGGGAGAAGCTGTATCCCTGCCCGAAGAAGGATGAGGAGTTCCTCATCACCAGGCACGAAAGGAAGGGAGACACGCACGGCTGGCACTGGGGAGACTTCAGCTACGCGCTGATCTGGGTCCCGGAAGCACCGCCGCTCGAGATCGGCGGGCTGTTGCAGTGCATCGCCCACACCACGTGGAACAAGGCCGACCCAAAGATCAACCAGTATCTCGTCGAGAACCCGATCAACACCTACTACTTCGCACCCGGCGACGTCTACCTGCTCCGGACGGACACGACCCTCCACCGGACCATCCCACTTCGCGAGGACGCCGTGCGGGTGATCCTCAACATGACCTGGGCCGCCGACCGGGACCTTCAGCGCAGTTTCACCGAGGACGACCGCTGGTGGGACAACGCGGAAGTCACCGCAGCGGTCAGCATCCGGGACGAACAGGAGAAGATCAGTGACTGAAGCGAGCAGGGAAGCCAGGGAGGCCAGGGAGGCCCGCCCCACGTGGGCGAGCTTCGATCACGTCGAGGCGGGGGTCCGGCGACGCGTCTCCGTCGACGACCCGTCGATCAAGACGTATCTCGACGACCTCCTTGTTCGTATCGCCGACCATCGCGCGGTGGAGCATCCGTTCCTCAACCAGTACCGGACCACGGCCCTCACCCCAGAGCAGGAACGTCACCTCTACGCCGAGTGCTACTACTTCTTTCGCTACCTGCCCTTCTACATCACCGGCATGGCGATGAAGACGCGCGACGAGACGATCCTGCGCGCGATCGTCCTGAACGCCGCCGACGAGGTGACCTCCGAGCAGACCCACTCCGCCCTGTTCGAGAAGTTCCTGGCCAGCCTCGGGATCGACATGGAGTTCATCCGGGGCTACCAGCCGCTCGACGTCACCGTCGAGCTCAACGAACGTATCCGGCACCTCTACACGGAGGGCTCCATCGAGAAGTCTCTCGGCGCCCTGTACGCCGACGAGACGATGTCCTCGATCATGGTCTCGAAGCTCAACGACGGCCTCCAGAACCAGGGCTACGACGCGCAGACCAGGCACTTCTGGACTATCCACATCGACGTCGAGGTGGGCCACAGCAACTCCGTGTTCAACGCCAGCGCGCCCTACGTGCACTCCGCCGAAACCCGCCGGGAGTTCGAGGCCGGCACCTTCGACTTCCTGGCGCACGTGGAACGATACTGGGACGGCGTGCAGAAGCTCGTGGGTCTGTGAGGTGAGACCCGCTGAGGTGGAGATCCAGCGCACCCGGTGTGTTCAGCCACTGCCGTTGGGCCAGACGATCCCGGGTTCCGTTCACTCGGTGTCGGTATCCCTTCCGACGGTGGCCGACGTCATCGGCTTCGAGTCAGCCGACGAGAAGACCCTTCGTCACGTCACCGCGGGCTATCCACGGTTTCGCACCCACCGCTATGTCGCGGAGCTGGCTCTTCTTCTCAGCGGGCGCCTCGGCACACCGGTCCACGACCTGGTCCTGGTCCGCACGGCCCGGGCGGCGGCCGCGGCGGCCGCGTACGCGGGCCTGCCCCGTTCCAGCGTCCTCGTCGCCGAGGGGGTGAACGCGGTGGCGGCCAGGGGCGACACGGCCGCCGCCGAGCGGGTGCGCGAGTTCGTGAAGCACACCGGCTGCCATCTCTCCTCGCGCGAGGCGGAGGGCGTTCTCGTCCGCTGCCGCGCGCTCCCGACCCAGCAGGACGAGCCGCTCGCCCCGGACCGACCCGAGGACGCGATCAGCGTGGAGCTGGCGCGGGCCTACGGCGCGCGCGACGCCGCCGACGTGTTTCTCCACAACAGCGGCATGAATGCCGTGGCCGCGGCCGTGGAAACTCTGACGCGGGTCCAGCGCGAGCGCGGCCGGAAACTCTGGCTTCAGCTCGGCTGGATCTTCTTCGACACGATGAGCATCTTCGAGAAGCACCTTTCCGGCGCCGACCGGATCGTCATCCCCGACCCGAGTGACACCGACGCGATCGTGGCTACGGCACTCGCCCACGCCGGCGACCTCGCCGGCATCATTGGCGAGATTCCCAGCAATCCTCTGCTGCAGACGCCGGACGTCGCCGCCGTGCGGGAGGTCGCCGACCGGGCCGGCGCCGCCGTGGTGCTCGACACGAGCATCGGCACACCCTGGAACGTCGACGTCCTATCCTTTTCCGACGTGACCTGCGAAAGCCTCACCAAGTACGCGACGGGATCCGCCGACGTCCTGATGGGCGCGGCGGTCGTCAATGCGGCGTCGCCCTTCGCGGACGACCTTCGCGCTGGCCTGCACGAGCATGGCGACCGCCCGTTCAGCCGGGATGCGGCGCGGGTCGCGGCGAGAATACCCGGCTATGAGGCGCGCATCAGGCAGGTGAACCGCAACACCATGGCCGTGGTCGAGTTCCTCGAAGCCCAGAATGCCGTCCGCCGCGTCGAGTGGGCCTACAGCGACCGATCCGCCCGTAACTACACGAAGATCCATCGCGCACCCTCCTCGCCGGGCGGCCTGGTCCTGCTCGACCTCGCGGTGCCGATCGAGCAGATCTACGATCCGCTGCCCTTCCCGAAGGGCCCGAGCTTCGGGGCCGACTTCACCATGGCCTCACCCCAGGTGTTCATCGCGCACAACGACATGCTCGCCACCGTCGCCGGCCGGGAGGAACTACGAGAGCGCGGCCTGCACCGCGACATGCTCCGCATCTCCGTCGGAATCGAGGAGCCGGAGTCGCTCATCGACGGCCTTCGCCAGGTCTTCCGACACTGACCTCGCGTTGACCGGAGCACCGGGCCGGGGGGCGGCCGGCCGTGCTCAGTCGGATTCGACGATCTCGCCCGCCGTGGGCGCGGGCGGCGGAGCGACACCGGCCTCCAGCGCGTCGAGCGCCGCCTCGAGATCGGTGGCCCAGATCATGGCGTCGCGGGCGGCGACGCGGACGAAGCCACTGTCGACCAGCGAGTCGACCAGCAGTCGCAGGTGCGTGAACACCCCGCAGGGATCGAGGACGACCACGGGCTTGGCATGCATGCCCAGCACGCGGGCCACCCAGATCTCCAGCAGCTCCTCCAGCGTGCCGAGGCCGCCGGGGAGGGTGAGGAAGCCGTCGGCGCGGTCGTCCATGAGCGCCTTGCGCTCGCGCATCGTCCCGGTGACGATCAGCTCGTCCGCGTTCTCGTCGGTCACCTCCAGCGCCAGCAGCGCCCGCGGGATGATCCCGATGGTGCGGGCACCGCCGGCCCGCGCGCCGTCGGCGACCGCGCCCATGCACGACACCGATCCGCCGCCGGAGACCAGCGTGTGGCCGCGCCGGGCGAGGGCCGCCCCCGTCTCGGTGGCCAGCGCCACGTGGACCGGGTCGATCTCCGCGGACGACGCACAGTAGACGCAGATGTTCACGGCCCACGCACCTCCGAGCCCGGCGGCTCGCGGTGGCCGGCGGTTCCCGCCACGACAATGCGTACCGCCTCGTCCACATCATCCGTGACCGACATGATGTGCAGGTCGGATTCCTTGATGAGGCCGGCCCGCAGGGCGGTCTCCCGCAGCCAGTCGATCAGGCCGGACCAGTAGTCCGAGCCGATGAGGACGACCGGGAACCGGGTGACCTTGCCCGTCTGGACGAGGGTCAGGGCCTCGAACAGCTCGTCGAGGGTGCCCAGGCCGCCGGGCAGGATGACGAAGGCCTGCGCGTACTTGACGAACATCGTCTTGCGCACGAAGAAGTACCGGAAGCTGACGCCGAGATCGACCCAGTCGTTGAGCCGCTGCTCGAAGGGCAGCTCGATGCCGAGGCCCACGGACAGTCCCCCGGCCTCCTGAGCACCGCGGTTGACCGCCTCCATCGTGCCCGGGCCGCCGCCGGTGATGACGGCGAACCCGGCCTCGGCGAGGCCGGCGCCGAGGCGTCGGCCCTGCTCGTAGATCGGGTCGTCGGGGCGGATGCGCGCCGAGCCGAACACCGTGACCGCGCGCGGCAGGTCCGCGAGCAGCCCGAAGCCCTCGACGAACTCGCTCTGGATCCGCAGCACCCGCCACGGGTCGCTGTGCACGAACCCGGACGGGCTGCGGGTGTCCAGCAGCCTCTGGTCGGTGGTGGCGCGCTCGACCTGGCCCCGGCGGGCGACCACCGGCCCGCGGAACTGCTCCGGCGGCGGATAACGACGTTCCCGCCCGACCGGGACGCCGCCGCCCTCGTCCGGCTGGGAGGGGTCAGCCTGCGGGTTCGGGGACCGGGTCACCACGGCACCATAGGCCACCGCACTGCGGCGGACCGAAGCCGCCCGCGCACAGGTGGCGGTGGGTCAGGACGTGAGGCTGGTGAGCTGGTCCAGCACCGGATCGCCCGGCCCGATGTCGTAGCCGTCGGGATTCGTCCCACCGAGCGCCGCCGGCCGCCAGGCCCACAGCAGCGCGCCCTGCACGCCGAGCTGAAAATCGGCGTAGATCTTGCTGCCGAGGAGCGCCGCCCGCGCCTGCACCCCACCGACCTGACTGGGGATGACCCCCATCTCCCCGATGATCAACGGCTTGCCCAGTTCGGTCATTTCGCGGGCCCGCGTCGCCAGGCCGTTCCACTGGTCTCCCGGAACGACGTCCAGCGAATAGTCGTGGTAGTCGGCGATGTCAATGTACTGGTCGGCGTTGAGGTCGACGTACTCACCGCCCGCTGTCCCGCACTGCCCGCTGCCGACGGTTCCCATGCCGAGCAGGTGCCTGTTGTCTATCGCTTTGATCTGCCGACCGACGTCCTGGACGAAAGCGCGGAGCACCTCACTGGCATCCGACGGGCAGGAACCGCCGAGCGCGACCGCGTCCTCCGGCTCGTTCACCATCTGCCACAGCATGATCGTGGGGTCGTTCTGATAGCGGTCGACGACCTCTCGGGCCCATTCCAGGTAGGTGGCGGGCTGACCGGGCGGGTGATCCTGCCAGTAGCCCTGGCGATACCACTGCTCGGTCTTGTAACCGGCCTCGGCCGAGTCGTACCCCTCGCAGTCGGCCCACTGGTTGCCGAGCACCGCGATCACCCGAAGATGGTTCATGGCAGCGGCGTGCAGCGTGTTGTCGAACGTCGTCCAGTCGCGCACCCCGTCCGGGGTGGTCGCGAGCCGCTGGAAGAACCAGATCCGGACGGCCCGGACGCCGGGCCCGAACTCGCTGCCGGCGGCGGACAGGTCGGGCGGCGTGCCGCAGTAGCGGCGGGACTGCGGGTTCTCGTTGGCGTTCCACACGTTCAGTCCGGCGAGCCGGGCTGGCCCGCCGTCGAGGGTGAGCTGGCCGCCGGAGGTGCCGACGAAGGAGTACTCCTCCCCCGCGGCACTGCCGGCGAGTCCGACCACGAGGAGAACGCCGGCCAGCAGGAGCCGTCCGGCCCGGCGCCGGATGGCCTGGGCGAGCTGTGGCCTGCGGCGCTGGCGGTGCGCCGTCATGTCGGCGGGCCGGTCTCGGCGACCCGCGCACAGCCGCGGAGGTGGCCGGACGGACAGGAGGCGTCTGGCGGCCGGACGCCCGGGTGACGGGGCCTGAGCGGAGTCCGCAGACCGTGGCATGCGCCACACTGTAACGATCGATGCATTTTCCAGGCTCCCTGACCCACCTGCCGCGGCGAGGTTTTTCCGCGAGCGGCAGAAGGCGACTATGTCCAATCTCGTCCGTTTATCGGAGAGATTCTCGATGCCACTTCAGGACAACATTCCAGCAGCATTTCCTGGGTTTAACCGTGACGTAGGCTTGACTCTCCACGTTCGATCACTAGCATTTGCCTGAGTACCGGCGTCGCACGCCGCGGTGCCGTACGGCGCCAGATATGTCCGGGGGTAACAGTGTTGACCGCGCAGCAGCTCGCCCAGCGACGCCGGGGAACCCATTTCTGTAGCTGATTCAGCCGGCAGTTCCGCTTCGCCAGAGTACACAGCGGCCCCGAGCCTCGGCCCGGCCGCACGGCGTCCACGGCTTCGGAATCACGCCGTCCAGGGGGTTCAGCAGTCGGCCTGCACGGTTGGGCGACATTAATCGTCTGATTTTTTACTCCGAGGCCGGTTCTCCCTCGAGACGGACGCCGCCCCGCTGGCGCGGCCATTTCGGCGTCGACCCGCTTCTCCTGGCCGGCGCCACAGCCCCGAAAAACACGCGGGCAAGCGTGCCGGCTTCTTTTTCCGCCCACGATGCCAGCGACGTGTGCGATTGGAGAAACGCGTGCATCCAGCGCGAAGCGATCTACCTTCGGCCCGCGATCCGGACACGGCCGCCCGGACGTCACCGGACACCGATGTGGGACCGCCGGTGCCCCCGTTCACGCCGGGCGCGGTACCCGCTCCCCGCGCCCGGCCCGACGCGGGCGACCCGGCGGGAACCCTGCCGCTGGAGCCGCTGGACGAGGCCGCGACGACCTCCCCGGGCGCGGCGATCGTGCCGCCGGCGGCGACTGCCGCGGTCCGCCGGCCCGCCTCTGCGCGGGTCACCGCCCGGTGGCGGCCGGCGGCGCGCGGGCTGTGGGTGGCCGCCGCGGCGACGCTGGCGCTGTCCGGCAGCCTGCCGCGGCTGTGGGACGCCACCGAGGCTCAGAGCCCGACAGCCTACCGCCTGACCGCCGCCCTCGCGGGCGCACTCGCGCTGCTCGCCCGCGCCCGGCGCCCGCCCGGCGAGCCAGGCATCCACGACCGGCAGGTCGACTACCTGGTCGGGCTCCCGCTGCTGGCGCTGGCCGCGGCGGAGCTCTCGGTACCACCGGCACGATTCGACGACCGGTACTGGAACGCGCACGCCGACCTGCTCGCCCTGCCGCTGCTCGCGGCGGGCGCGATCACGCTCGTGTTCGGCACCCGCGCGCTGTGGCGACAGCGGGTGACGCTCACGGTGTGGCTGCTCGTCCTCGCGCCGTTGACGGCCGGCACGGTCCGGCGGATGTCGGACGGACTGGCGTGGCCGCCGCTCGCGCTGGCCCGCACGAGCGGCGCCTGGCTCGGTGGCTGGGACGTCGTCGCGGCCCCGCCGCACGGCACCGTCCTGCGGGTCGCCGACGGGCCCGGCGGCGCCGTCGTGTTCGGCGGCGCGACCCACGGCCTGGTCGGCGGGCTCGGTGCCCTCGCGACAATCGTCATCTTCGCCGCGACCGCAGCCACCTGGCGCGGCGCCGCACGGCGGGCCCTGACCACCGCGGCGGTGTGCGTGGTCGTGATCCTCGGCCGGATCGGCGTCGCGGTGCTCGCCGGGCTCGCCGCCGGCCCGGCGTCCGCGCGCACGGTCCTCGGCCACGGCGGCGACGTCGTCGCCCTCGGCCTCATCCTGGCCGCGCTCGGCGGGCTCGGCCTCGCCGCCGGCACCCGGCGCTCCCGCGGTGGCGCCCGCCGCCCCGCCGCCGGTCGGGCCACCGGGCGTCCCCCGGTCGCCCGCGCCTACCCGGCGCTGCTGCTGGTCGCACTGGTGTGCGCCGGGCTGGCGGCGCTGGACATCCCCGGCAACCGGGACCTCGGCCCGCACCGATCGGCCCCGCACGCCGCCTGGCCGGACCCACAGCCAGCGGCGGACCCACAGCCAGCCACGGACCCACAGCCAGCCACGGACCCACAGCCAGCCACGGAGCGGGTCCGATGAGCGGCGCGCGGGTGCCCGACCAGTTCTCCGCCCGGGAGCGGCTCTCCCTCGGCCAGCGGATCACCTTCGGCGTCACCGCCGCGATCGTGATCGGCGCGTTCGTCCTCGCCCCGATGGCCGCCATGGTCGGCGTGATCGCCGTCATCAGCCTGCTCTACCTGGCCGTCTTCGCCGAACGCCTGGTGCTGCTGCACCGCGCGCTGCGGGATCCGGGCCTGCTGCGCGTCTCCCCCGAGCGGGCCCGGGCCGAGCCGGCCGAGAACCTGCCCGTCTACACCGTCCTCATCCCGGCCTACCGCGAGCCGGAGGTCCTCCCCCACCTGCTCACCGCGATCGCCGACATCGAGTACCCGCCGGACCGGCTCGACGTCATCCTGCTGCTCGAGGAGGACGACGACGAGACCTACGCCGCCGCCCTGGCGGGGGACCCACCGGACTACCTGCGGATCGTCCGGGTGCCCTATTCCGAGCCGCGGACGAAACCCAAGGCGTGCAACGTCGGGCTGACCCTCGCCCGCGGCGATCTGGTCACCATCTTCGACGCGGAGGACCGGCCCGACCCGCTGCAACTACGACAGGCCGCGATCGCCTTCCGCGAGGTCCCGGCGAACGTCGTCTGTCTACAGGCCAAGCTCGCCTACTTCAACCACGACCAGAACCTCCTCACGAGCTGGTTCACCACGGAGTACGCGATGTGGTTCGACCAGATGCTGCCCGGTCTCGTCCGGCAGGACGCCCCGATCCCGCTCGGCGGGACGTCCAACCACTTCCGCGCCGACGTCCTGCGTGACCTGGGCGGCTGGGACCCCTTCAACGTCACCGAGGACGCCGACCTAGGTGTGCGCCTGCACCGGCGCGGCTACCGCACCCTGGTCCTCGACTCGGTGACCCTGGAGGAGGCGAACAGCGACGCGATCAACTGGCTCAAGCAGCGTTCCCGCTGGTACAAGGGCTACCTGCAGACCTGGCTGGTGCATTCCCGCCAGCCGATCGCGATCTGCCGGGAAATCGGCGTGCTGGGATTCCTGCGGTTCAACCTGTTCGTCGGCGGGACGCCGCTGCTGGCGGTGCTCAATCCGCTGTTGTGGGCGCTGACGTTGATGTGGTTCGCCGGCAACCTGCCGATCATCGAACGACTGTTCCCGACCTGGCTGTACTTCATCGGCCTGGTGTGTCTGCTGCTCGGCAACTTCACGTTCGTCTACTGCAACGTGGTCGCCGCCCGGGCCACCGGAATCGGCCGCCTGGTGCCGCAGGCGGTGCTCTCGCCGGCCTACTGGCTGCTCATGTCGCTGGCGGCCACCAAGGCGCTGTTGCAGCTCGTGATCGCCCCGTCGTACTGGGAGAAGACCACCCACGGTCTCGGCGCCGCTGACCCGGTCGACGACGACGTCGACGAACTGGCCAGCGGGGCCGCGGCCAGAGAGGTGAGTCATGTCGGCGTCTGAGGCCAGATCCGAGGCCAACGCCCGGACGAGCACCGGGACGAGCACCGGGACGAGCGAGGACACCATGACGGTGCCGATCCAACGCCGGCCGATCCAACGCCGGCCGGTCCCGCACGGGCCGGCGCCGGGCGAGCAGGTTCCAGGAAAGGTCCTCTCCCTGGTCGGCGACGGCAGCGGGACGGCGGCGGCCGAGGCGGCGCCGGCGAGGTCCGGTCCGCGCTGGGCCGGTCTGGTCCTGTTCGTCACGGCCGCCGCGACCTACCTCGGCGGCGGGGTGTGGCTGTGCCTCGGGCACGACAGCGTGACGTCGGACGCGCTGAGCCGGACCGCGAACGGCTACTACACGGTCTTCAGCCGCGACCCGCACCTGGCCGCGGTCGGCTTCGTGTGGAACCCGCTGCCCTCCCTCGCGCAGATCCCGCTGCTACCGCTGGCCACGGTGTGGCCCGAGTTCGCCTACCGGGGGGTCGCCGCGGCCGTCCAGTCGGCGCTGTTCATGGCGGGCGCCGTCGTGTACTTCCGGCGCACCTGCCTGGAACTCGGCGCGGGCCCCCGGGTCGCCTGGGCACTGACCGTGCTGTTCGCCGTCCACCCCGAGATCGCCTACTACGGCATGAACGGGATGAGCGAGGGTTCGTTCCTGTTCTTCCTGCTGGCCGCCACGGCGGCGCTGACCCGCTGGGTGCGCACCCGCGCGTCGAACCCGCTGGCCGGCGCAGGGCTCGCGCTCGGCGCCGCCTACCTGACCCGGTACGAGACGGTCGCCGCCGGCCTGGTCACGACCGTCTTCGTCGGGCTGGTCGCCTACCGGCGGACGCGGGGCCCGGCGACACTGCGGCGCTCGGCGGCGCTCGGCGACATGACCGTCCTGGCGCTGCCGTTCGTGTTCTCCTTCGCCGTCTGGGCGATCACCAGCAGCCTCATCATCGACTCGCCGTTCGCGCAGTTCACCTCAGCGAACGGGAACACGGCGCAGACCCGGCTGTCGGCCGGCGGGATCAGCTCCGTCATCGACCAGCCGGGCGGCCCGCTCGGGTACATGTTCGACCAGTCCCGGGTGCTGGAACCATTCGGGGCGCTGATCCTCGCCGCGGCCCTCGGGATGTGCTGGCGCCGCCGCGACGCGCGCCTGCTCGCGCCGATCGCCGTGCTCGGCGGCGCGTACTCGTTCTCGGTGGCCGCCCTGCTCGCCGGGCAGACCTTCGGCTGGCTCCGGTTCTCGATCACCATCGTCCCGGTGGTGCTGCTCGCCGCCGCGACCCTGCTGGCGCACGGCCCCTACCCGGTCCCGACGACGATGCCGCCGGCCGTGCGGGCCGCCCGCCGAGCGGCGGCGAGGACCGTGGCCGCCGCCGCCCGCCGCCGGCGCTCCGGCGGCCGGTCCCGGTCCGCCAACCGGCTCGCCACCGCGGGCCACCGCCTCACCCGCCGGTACGGGCCCGGGCGGTACCAGCATCTCGCCCTGCGGCACGGGCACCTCGTGCTGCCCGGGGTCGTCCTGGTGATGCTGGCCGCCGCCGGTCCGGTCACCGCCGACGGCATGCTCAACCCGCGCCTCGCCCGGGAGGAGTCGTACTTCCTGACCCAGATCTTCGACCCCGGCCGGGCCAGCCCGGAGCAGCGCAGGGTCGTCCACCGCTACGTCCAGGACCGCACCCTCGCCCGCTGGCTGGACAGGCAACGCCTGCCGCATGGCGCGGTGCTGCTCGACGCCGCCGACGGGTACGAGGTCGTCCTCTCGTCCCGGCGCCCGGACCAGTTCGCCATCACCCCCGACCGGGACTTCGCCACCCTGCTCGGTGATCCGAAGGGCCACCGGGTGCGCTATCTCGTGACCCGGCTGGTCAGCGGGTCCAGCCCGGCCGACGCGGTCGCCGACGCCCACCCGCGCCTGCAGACCGACCCCGCCTACCGGCTCGCCCGCGTCGAGCCGAATCCCGGCGATCTACCCGCCTGGCACGTCTACGCGGTCCGGTGACCTCGGCCCCGTGCCGCTGCCCTGGAGCTGATCCCACACCGCCCGTTCGGAGACCTCGATGACCAGCCTCTGTGTGATCCCCACCTTCAACGAAGCCCAGACCATCGAGCGGGTGGTCCGGTCCGTCCTGACGGTCACCGACGACGTGGACGTGCTGGTCGTCGACGACGGCAGTCCCGACGGGACCGGCGACATCGTCGCCGGGCTCGCCGCCGCCGAGCCACGGCTGCACCTGCTGCGCAGACCGGTGAAGGACGGCCTGGGCGGGGCCTACCGGGCGGGTTTCAGCTGGGGACTGCTGCGCGACTACGACACGTTCGCCGAGATGGACGCGGATCTCTCCCATGATCCGGCTGATCTGCCGGACCTGCTGCTGGCCGCCCGGGACGTCGATCTGACCATCGGCTCGCGGTACACCGACGGCGGCTCGACGGTCGGCTGGTCCCGCCTGCGCCGGCTCATCTCCCGCACCGGCAACGCCTACGTACGCCGGGCCCTCGGGCTGCCGGTCGGTGACACCACCGCCGGCTTCCGGGTGTTCCGCCGGGCCGTCCTCGAGGACCTGCCGGTGACCGCGCTGACCTCCAGTGGCTACTGTTTCCAGATCGAGACGGCCTACCTGGCCTGGCGGCGCGGCTACCGGCTGGCGGAGGTCCCGGTGACCTTCCGGGAACGCGAGGCCGGCTCCTCGAAGATGTCCGCGCGGATCATCGCCGAGGCGCTGCTCCAGGTCACCCGGTGGGGGCTGGCGGCTCGCTGGGATCCGGAGCCCTCCGCGCCCCGCCCGATGCTCCACGCCCAGCCGGCCCGCGCCGACACGTCGGTGCACGGTGGGCGGGTGGTCGTGCCGAGTCCCGCGCGGCGATCCGTCGTGCCGGTCGTCACCGGCCGGCTGGCGCCGGCCAGCGGCGTCGTGACCGAGGCTCCTCGATCCCACGACGGCGCGTCGTGAGCACCGGCCCCCAGGTGGACCGGATTTCCTGGCGGGAGCCGGCCCGGCTGCCGGTTGCGCGACGCGCCGAGCACCGGAGGGCACGCCGGGACGGCGGGCCTTTCGCCGCCGCGTCCCGCTTCGCCGGTCGTACCGCACCTGGGTCTTTCGCGGCGCGGTGTCATCCCACACCCGGGACCGCCGGGCACCAGCTGGAACTCCGAACCGGTCCACCTAAAATCGCGCGCTCTTTGAAATGAATGCGCACAGCATTCATTTCTCAACCCGAGGGCTACCTGTCGCGTCGATTCTTTTTCCCGCCAGAACTCGCGCCTCGGGACGCCCTGGGCACCGTGGACGAGTGATATCCTTCCCGACATCCGAGCAGCTCACCAATGCCAACCCGGCGTGGACCGGGCCCGGGGGATCCTGGTGTTTACACCGACCTTTTCATGCTCTCGAACCCCGTCGGCGGCACCCGCCGGCACGAAGGCGGACACCGGGCCGAGCGCCAGTCCGCAACCGCCCGGCCGATTCCGATAGATGACTGCATCTCTCCGAAACTCCGCAGCCCCACGCGGCAGACCCGCCGAGTCGGTGGAATTCCCCGAGGCGCAGCCACCCCGGCCGGAGCCGCCCGCGTCGGGTAAGCGGGTGCGCCGGCCGCTCGCCGGGCCGTTGCTGGCCGTGGCCTTCGTCGCCGCGCTCGGATGGCTGCGGCCGGGACCCTGGGCGTCCGGCGTGGCAGCGCTGCTGACGCTCGCCATGATGGCGGGCTCCGGCCGTCGCCGGGACCAGGTCTGGATCGCGACGACCACGGTCGGCGTCCTGGTCAGCACGGTCGACTATCTCGTCTGGCGCGTGACGGTCGCCAACTGGTCCGCGGCGTGGCTGGCAGTCCCGTTGCTCGCCGCCGAGGCGTTCGGGGCGCTGCACGCGCTCGGGTTGCAGGCGACCATCTGGCCACGGACGCCGCCGCCGCTGCGGCGGATCGACGACCCCGCCCGCTTCCCCATCTACGTCCTCATTCCCACCGCGGGCGAGTCCATGGCGGTACTGGGCCCGACCGTCACCGGCGCGCTCGCCGCCCGCACGGAATTCCTGCGGCGACATCCGGGGGCCCGGGTCCACGTCATCGTCTGCAACGACGGCCGGGTCGCGGGAAACCCGACCTGGAAGGACGTCGAGAACAGCGTCCGTGATCTCGGGGTTTCCTGCATCACCCGCACGGTCGGCGGCGGGGCCAAGGCGGGAAACATCGAAAGCGTCCGGGCCAGGGTAGGCGCGACCGGTGACGCCCTGGTGGCGGTGTTCGACGCCGACATGGTGCCGACGGCGGACTTCCTGCTCGCCACGGTCCAGCCCTTCGCCGATCCTTCGGTCGGCTGGGTCCAGACCGCGCAGTACTACCGCAACACCGAGCTGCCCGCCGCCCGCTGGGCCGCCGACCAGCAGGCGCTCTTCTACGACGTGCTCTGCCCCGGCAAGGCTGCCCGCAACGCGTCGTTCATCTGCGGCACGAATGTCGTCATCAGGGCCGCGGCGCTGGACTCGATCGGCGGCCTGCCGCAGAACTCGGTCACCGAGGACTTCGCCGCCTCCATCCGGCTGGCACCGGACTGGCGCGGGGTCTATCTGCCGGGCAGGTTCGCGGAGGGACTCGGTCCTGTCGACGCGGCCAGCTATCTGAAACAGCAGAACCGCTGGGCGCGCGGAACGTTCGAGGTCCTGAAGACGCGCGGGAAGGACCTGCTCGATCCGCGCAGCGGCCTGACCGGCGCGCAACGCCTCCAGTACGGGCTCGCCTGCACCCACTACCTGTCCGGGCTGCGGGACCTGGTCTACCTGCTGACGCCGATCATCTTCGTCACCAGTGGAATCCCGGCGATCCGGGGAGCCGACACCACCGGCTTCCTCACCCACTTCGGGCCGTTCTTCCTCTTCGGGCAGACCGCTTTCTGGTCGGCCGCGAAGGGTCGGTCGACCTGGCGCGGCATCGTGGCCGGGTTCATCTCCTTCCCCGCGCTCGTGGCCGCGACGCTGACCGTGGCCCTCGGCGCGCACAGCAGTTTCACCGTCACCGCCAAACAGCGGGGTGGATCGGTGTCCTGGCGACCGATCGTGCCGCACCTCGCCGCGCTCCTGCTGTGCGGGTACGGCCTGACGGTCGCGGTGCTGGGCGGCCTGTCCGCGCGCGACCTGATCGCCTGTGTCTGGATCGGCTACATGGCCGCCATGCTGGCCGTGTTCTGCGGTCTGACCATCAGCGACATGGTGCGCCGTGCGGACACCGGCAGTGCCCGGGCGGGCGGCCGGCAGCCCGGGGGAGGCTTCCCGGTCGCGCTGCGCCTCGCTGCGGCCGGGTTGTGCGTGGTCGCGTTCGCCCTGGCGATCCAGGTCCGGCCGCGGACCTCCGCACCGGTGCGGCTTTCGCCAACCCCCTGCGCCACCGGGATGCGGACCGGCCTCGCCGTCACCGCCGGGGCCGCCGTCGGGTACGCCCGGCTCGCCACGCGGCTGCGGATGACGGGGATCTCGGCGCGCACCGTCGAGATCGGCGCCGGCTTTCCCACCTCGTGGGCCGACCAGGTGCGGGCAACGGGCGGCATTCCCTGGCTGACGCTCGTCTTCACCCGCGACGGCGCGAGCTCCCTGGACGCCGCGCTGCCCGCCATCGTCAACGCCGTCCAGGACGACTCGCTGCGCCGCTGGGCGCGGCAGATCGCGGCCTGGGGACATCCCCTCTACCTGACGGCACTGCCGTCGGTGGACCGCAACTACGCCGCCAGCTCGGCGGTCGCGAACGGCGGGGTGCCGGCGGACTCGGCCAGGGCCTGGCGGCACATCCGGCGCGTCTTCGCGGCCGCGCACGCCGACAACATCGCCTGGACGTGGCAGCCCGCCGCGCCCGCGGGCGACACCCTGTACCGGCCGCCAGCCGGCCAGATCGATGTGGTCGCCGTGACCTGGATCCAGTACCCGGGCACCCGGTGGGTGTCGCCGGTCCGCGAACTGGCCCGGGTGCGGTCGGCCTATCCGAGCAAGCCACTCCTGGTCACGCTCGCGGCGGCCGGGACCCGGGCCAGGACCAGCGCCTGGATCGGCGCCGCGGTCCGCGCGGCGCGCTCGCAGCGCGTGCTCGGACTCGTGTACCAGACCGACGGCCCTGATCCCCATGCCTCCCGGGCGGCGTTCGCGGCGTGGCGGGCCGGTGCCTACCTCACCGCGGCGGTCCTGCGTACCCGCGAGAACCGGGCGAACCTTTCGGACGGGGCCGCTGCCGGCGCGGATGCCGCCGGGGCACCCGGCCGGGATGGCTGCGGGGCCTGGTCATGAGCGCCCAGACTCTCGAGATCCCCCGGCGCACCGGGTCGCGCGACACCACAGCACCCGGCGGCACCGCACCCGGCACCACAGCACCCGGCACCACAACACCCGGCACCACGGCGCGGGCGCCTGGCGTCGGAGCCCATCGACGCCGCCGCCGCGGACATCTCCTCGGCCTGCCCGCGGTCCTCGCCGTGCAGGTGGCGATGTCCATCCGGCTGTCCGCGACGGCCTTCCAGGACGAGGCGCTCTACCTCGACGCCGGCAGACAGATCCTGGACTCGTGGCGGCACGGGACGCCGGTCTCCGAGGACTTCGGCTCCTATTTCTCAGGCTCGCCGTACGTGTACCCGCCGCTCGGCGCGCTGGCCGAGGCCGCCGGCGGCCTCGGCGGCGCCCGACTGCTCAGCCTGGTCTGCTGTGTGCTCACGACCGTCCTGCTCGCCTCGGTGAGCCGGTCGCTGTTCGGTCCGGGCGCCGCTGTCCCGGGCGCCGCCGCGTTCGTGCTGTCCGGGCCCGTGCTGTTCGTCGGCCACTTCGCGACGTACGACGCGATGGCGTTGATGCTGCTGGTCGGCGGCCTGGCCCTGGGACTGCGCGCTGGTCGCAGCAGCAGCGGGTCACGTGCCGCGGTGCTGGCGCTGACCGCCGGGTTCCTGGCCGCCGGCGCGGTCGTCACCAAGTACGTCTCCGCACTGTTCGTACCGTCCGCGGTGCTTGTGGTGCTCCTGTGGGGTTGCCGAGAGGCCGGATCGCCGCCGGCCGCCGGGGGCCAGGCGCGCAGGCGCCGGCTCGTCCTCGCCGCCGGGTCCGTCGCGGGCGCCGGCCTCGCCGTCGGCTCCTGGCTGGCACTGACCGGGACCGACCAGCTCGAGGGCCTCGTCACCACGACGTTGTCGCGCCGGGTGGTGGGGCCCACCTCGTCGGTCGAAGTCGCCTGCCGCGGGCTGGCCTGGGCCGCGCCCACCCTGCTGGTGGCGCTGCTCGGCGTGGTCCTCGTCGGCCGCCGACGGCCGGCGCTCACCGTCCTGCTGGTCGGCTCCGCGGTGCTGCCGATCGCCTTCCAGGCGCGTTCGGGCGAGCTGACCTCCCTGCACAAGCATGTGGCCTTCGGCCTCGTCTTCGCCGCACCACTGGCTGGCGCCGGAATCACCGCCGCGCTCGACCGCTGGGAGCTGCGCGACCCGGGCCGCCCGCTGACCCCGCGGCTCCTCGCGCTCCCCCTGGTCGCCGTCCTGCTGCTGGCAGCCGGAATGCGCAGCTCCCAACAGCTCGACGACGCCTGGGCGGACAGCCGCCCGCTGACCGACCTGCTCCGGACCCAGGTCCGGTTCGGCTCCGGCCACTACCTGGTCGAGGAATCCGAGGTCCCCAGGTACTACATGGAGAACCTCACCGCCCCCTGGCAGTGGAGCGGCACCTACTTCCTCTACTACCGGCAGCCGGGGAGGAAGCTCGCCTACACCGGAACGGCCGCCTTCCGGCACGCCCTGTCCGACCAGTACTTCGACATCGTCGTGCTCCGGTTCGGCCCGACCGCCGACCTCGACTGGAAGGTCCACGACATCCTCGGTGACCAGCGGAAGTACCGCCAGATCGCCAGGCTGCCCGAACCCGGCGGCTGGACGATCTGGCGCCGGGTGGACCGCTGACCGCCGGGAGCGGGCCGGACTGCTGGGTCCGGACGGCCGTCAGCCTGGCCAGCTGTCAGCCCCGGTAGGCGTACGTGCGGATCCAGTCGACGTACATCGAGACCTTCGCGGGGGTGCTGCTGGTCCGGCAGGGAATGCCGTCATGGCAGCCGGTGTCGAGCTGCAGCGCCATATGCATCTCGGAGGTGCTCGGAATGGTCGGCGCGCCGTCCCTGGAGTACCCGGGCTTCACATTGAGCACGGCGCGACCGTCGAGGAAGTACGTCAGCCGGTCGGGCAGCCATTCGACGGCGACGGTGTGCCAGGCCGTGAAGTCGGCGACCATCGCGGTCGGGGTCTCGATGATGTCGTTGTTCGGCCCGTTGTGGACGGCCGCGGTGGCCGACTGGCGGTCGCCCTGCTTGACCTCGACGAGGTCGATCTCCCCGTCGTTCGGCCATTTCTCCGACTGCGGCCACAGCAACGCCACCGCGGAGTAGCCGGCGCCGCGCTCGACGCGGATCCGCGCCTCCCAGCGCCCATACGCCTGGTGCACGAGGCTGGACACGCCGCCGGAAACGTCCTTGCCGGCGCTGTTGTAACCCCCGGTGATCTTCAGGAAGCCACCGCCGACGCTCACCGCTTCGGGCACCCGCGCGAAGCCGCTGTTCGGGCTGTTGTAGACGAACCACTTCCTGGTGTCGATGGCCGAGCCGTCGAAGTCGTCGGCCTGCACCAGGGTTCCGGTCACGATGCCGGTCGCCGCCCCACCGCCGGTCGCCGCCGGCGCGGTCGCGGGCGCGGCGGCGCCTGCGGACGGTGCCCTGCCAGCACCGCTCGACAACGGTGCCCGGCTCGACCCGGTCGGCGGCACCGGCCACGAGCCCGCGCCCGCGGGGCCGCGATCAACCCAACCGGTGGTCCCCGGCCCGGACCTCGGTCCGAGGCTGGTGGCTCGGGGCGACGTACCCGGGCTGGCCGCGTTCGGCGTCGTGCTCCCCGGAGCCTTCGCCGCGGTGGAACCGGAGGCCGCGGCGGCGGAACCCGCGGGCGCCGAGCCGGGCGCCGCGGCCGCGGACGGTGCTGCCGTGGAGCGTCCCGCCGATCCCGACGACGTGTCGACGGCGGTCGACGAGCAGGCCCCGACGAGCAGCGCCGCGGCGGCGAGGGCGACGTGCCGCGGTCGGCCGGCGGCCGTCCGACGTCGCGCTCCTCGCCTCGTCTCCGTCACCGCAGAAGCCCGAGGGGATCCGTACAGAGCAGATCAGCCATCATCCGTACAGCCTCTCGATCGAACAGTGCCGCGTCGAAGGTGGCACTGACATGCAGGCAGCCGGCGAGCTCCGCCAGGGTGACGGTCATCCCCCCGCCCTCGGCCGGGGTCGGCGCGAGGCCCAGTACGCGCTCGCTCACCTCACCCTGCCAGGGAAGTTCGCCGATCCTGGACAGTCGCGGGAGGTAGTTGAGGGCCAGCGTCGGTGCCGGGGCCGCCGCGGACGCCGAGCCGCTCGGCTGTCGCGGGACCGGCACGAGCTGCCTGGCCGCGGCGGCCGCCATCGTCGCGACCGGGCGGCCGGAGTCGATCACCTCGCGCATCGCGGCGGAGATGGCCGCCGGATCGCCCGGGTCCTCGGGCTCCAGGAAGATGCCGGCGACGAAGTTCCCCTTGGCCCGGGTCGGCACCGGAACGTAGCGCCGGCCGTCGAAGAGCACCCACATCCCGGGCGGCGGTGTCGGCAGGCCCGCCTTCTCCACGGCGCTCCACGTCGCGGCGAACAGGATGCCTGCCACCGACCGCCCCGCGGACCGGTCCCCACGCGCCGCACGCACCTCGCGCAGGAGGTCCGGGCCGGAGCGTCGGATCACGCAGCCGGGATCCGCGAGGCCGGTCGCGAACACGCCGTCGGCACCCGCCGCAGTCGCCGTCGGGCCGGCGTCGATCGCCGCCGTGATGTCCCCGCCAGGAGTCGTCGACCCGCGCTCGCCGGCACGGGCCGGGGCCGCGGTGCCGGCCCGTGCCGGCGGCGCGACCGCTCGCCGCTGGGGGTCACGGACGACGCGGGCCAACCGGCCCGCGTCGCGGCCGAAGGTCGCCGCGATCGCCCGGGGCAGGGCGAGGCGCGGGCCGCTGTCGCCGGCCCAGCGGGGCACGCCGCCGTCGGCCGCCCGCGCGAGCAGCTCCGCCCAGATCGGATCGAGCTGCTGCCCGTCGCCGACCAGGTGGCTCATCTCGAACAGGACGTGGTCCCGACCGAGCAGGATCCGCAGCGGCAGGTCCTCGGCCAGTGTCCGCAGCGTGTGTTCGACCAGGTCGGAGGCGTCCTCGGCGCCGCTGACCGGGCCCGGCAGGGTCCGCACCATCCGGTCGATGTGCTCGGCGAGGCGCGGGCCGGGGACGCGGCGCCACCGGCTGCGGTTGCCCTCCAGCGTGCACAGCAGGCGGGTGCCCGGCGCGACCGCCGCGAGCCGGAACAGCACGTCGCGCATCTGCTCGGGCGAGGGCAGGTCGATCGGGCCGATGATGCCGATGATGTGCGTGCGCCGCCAGACCCGGTCGCCGAGGGCGATGGGCCGGACCGGCAGGGCGAGGGCCGGGCGCACCGTGACCGGGCTTGTCATCAGGTCGGACTCCTCACGTCGCGGGTGAACAGGTAGATCGTGGCGTCCGGGTTGGTGTGGACGACGGCGAAGTGCCGGTCCGCCCGGACCAGCCGCTCGACGCGGTCAAACGCGCCGTCCGGCACCAGGCCGTAGGAGTGCGCGTAGGCGACCTGGCTGCGGGAGAACACGAGGTAGCCGCGCGGGCCGTAACGACTCATCGTCGCGATGACGCCCGCGGTCTCCACGGTGGGTGAGCGCCCGAGGGCGGTACCGCGGAACACCGGGTCCTCGAACAGCGTGTACGACGGCTGCGGGGTGCGGGTGAACTCGGCGTAACGGGGTCCGTAGTTGCCGGGCCAGTCGCTGTCGCCGAGCATCACCGGGATCCGCGGATCGCCATGGTCGTAGATCCACGCGGCGGAGTCGACGTCGCCGCGGGTCATGTTGTCGGCGTCGAACGGGATGTAGAACGCGCACATCCACAGGCCGAGGGTGGACACCAGGGTGACGAGGGCGAGCGCGATCCGCCCGCGGCCCGGCCGGCCCTCGCCGAGCAGCGCGGCGGCGACGAGGATGACGCACCACGGCAGCGTGAACAGGTAGACCCGCAGCCGCCCCTCGCCGCCGTAGGTCTGCAGGAACAGCACCAGCGCCGTGCCGACGACGGCACCGGAGCACAGCAGGACGCCGCGGCCCGCCCGGCCGCGGCGGCGCAGCACCAGCGCGCCGACGGCAGCGGCGAGCCAGGCGCCGGCGAACAGCAGCAGCCCGGCCCGCGCGTAGAGGATCTTCCCCGCGGACTTGTGCAGCTCGATGTAGACCCCGGAGTTGGTCGCGTTGGCGACCGCGTCCGCCCCGCTGAACAGCCCGAAGTGATCCCGGATGTAGGCGAGGTTCGGCACCAGGAAGGCCACCGCGAGGGCGGCCATCGCCACCACCAGCCAGCGCGGGCGCACCGCGCCGAGCACGGTGAGCGCGCCGACGGTGAGCACGACCAGATACGGGGTGAGCTGATGGCTGACCACGGCCGCCGCGGTCAGCAGCAGGATCACGGCGAGGACGGCGGGGCGCGGCCAGCCGCCGTCGCGGCGCGAGGGAACGCCGGCGTCGGTGCCGGCGTCGGTGCCGGCATCGGACCCCGAGCGTCCCAGCAGCCGGCGCAGCAGCCGGGCGCGGCGGCCCGAACCGCGGGTAGCCCCGTGGCCGGTGAGCTGACCGGCAACAAGGACGTGGATGGCCAGCGCCAGGGTGAAACCGATGGCCTGCGGCGCGAAGTAGTTCTGGCCGATCCAGTTCGCCGCGGTGAACAGGTACCCGGCGAACCAGGGCACCCGGGTGCCGCCGACCACGGCGCGGGCCAGGGCGACGACGAGGAGCAGGTCGACCACCGCGAACAGCGGCTCCGCCCACGCCGCGAACGACACCGGGTTCGGCCGCCCGGCGACCTCGCCGAACAGCGCGGCGAGCGCGAAGAACCCGGGCCACCGGTGGTAGATGTCGATCGACCGGTCGACGCCGTGGTGGGCCTCGATGTAGCGGGTGACGCCGATGTGCTTGTAGACGTAGGCGTACTGCGGCATGTCCGCGACGGCCGGGATCGTCGCGTACAGCACGACGGCCAGCGCGACCCCGGCACACGCGAGCACGGCCCCGGACGGCCGGGCGGCCGCCAGCGCGCCGACGGCGGCGAACGTCACCAGCCCCAGCGCGACGAACCAGATCGCCGGCAGTGCCGCCAGCAGCCCGTAGGAACCGAGGTGGTCAACCCGGATGACGCGCAGGCTGACCACCCACAGGACGAGCCCGAGCAGGACGGTGGCGAGCACCGTCGCGCGCCGGCTGGGCCGGGGTGGCGCGGTCAGTGGCGGGCTGTCAGGAGCGGGCATCGACCGCCCCGGCCCGGACCGCGCCGGCCCGCTGTGCGGCGGCGCGCGACTGCGCGTAGAGCACCGGACCCGCGATCATGCCGATGCGTTCGCGGGCGAGCAGCCCGCGCGGCATCGTGTGCTCGCGGCCGTAGCTCTCCCGGGTGGCGTCACCGATCTTCCAGATCTTCCAGAAGCCGACGGGCAGCTTGGCCAGGATCTCGTTGCGGCTGCGCCGGGCTCCCAGGTGCTTGACCAGGTAGGCCGTCAGGCCCGTGCCGTAGCCCCACATCTGGCGGCGCAGCGCGTCGAGGTCGCTGCGGTGGCTGTGCCAGACCAGCGCGGAGGGCTCGTAGGCGAGCTGGTAGCCGGCGAGCAGCACCCGGACGAAGGCGTCGAGGTCCTCGCCGCCCTCGGTGGCGGTGCCGGCGCCGAGCGCCTCGTCGAAGCCGCCGATCTCGCGGATCATGTCGGCGCGGACCGCGAAGTTCGCGCCGGCGCCGAACACGCCCGCCGAGTACGGGTACAGCGGGTGGGCGAGCCGGTGACGGTCCATGTCGTACAGGTGCGGCTGGCAACTCGACGCCCAGGTCACCCGCGAGTCGAAGTAGTACTCGGCGAGGTTCTCCAGGGTGGCGGTCGAGACCAGGCCGGTGACGCAGCCGACGTGCGTGCCCGTGCGGAACCCGCGCAGCAGCCCGGCGACCCAGCCGCTGTCGACGCGCACGTCGTCGTCGGTGAAGGCGATGATCTCGCCGCTGGCCTCGGCGACCCCGCGGTTACGGGCCCAGGACAGGCCCGGCCGGTCCTCGCGCACGTAGCGGAACCGCGCCACGTCGCCGACCTCGCGGTCGAACACCTCCCGGGTCGACTCGTCCGACGGCGCGTTGTCGACGATGACGATCTCCAGGTCCGGATGGTCCAGCGCGCGCAGCCCCGCGAGGCACGCGGGCAGCATCGCCGCCCGGTTACGGGTGCACACCACCACGGTCACCGACGTCGGGTCGACCACGGACCGCGCGCAGTGCGCCACCTTCTCCCGCGGCGGGATCACTCCCGGGCCGAGCGTCGCGACCGCGTGCAGGCCGTCGCCGCGCAGGTGGATCGCCACCCGGTCACGGAACGCCGCGGTCGCGGTGTCGTAGAAGTCCTCGTGGTCGAGCAGGCCGTCCGTCAACGGCAGGTTGAGGTAGCCCAGGGGCTCGCCGTGCAGTCGGACGAGCAGACGGATCTGCTCGTACGGCTCCCCGCCGGCACGGGTGAGCACCGTGGCGGGCAGAGCCGGGTCGCCGAGCTCGACCTCACCGCAGAAGGTCGGTACGGGGCGGGACCGCTCCCACCGCTGCCGAGGATCAGTCATCGCGCAGAGTCCTTACCTGTAGATCCGAGCACACTGACAGGACGGGTGGGGCCGGCGCCTCGCTGCGCGCCCCGGCGGTACAGGTCATGGCCGACCAGGCCGACACTCGGCACCCCGAGCAGCAGCGCGGCCGGCAGGGGATGCCAGGCCCCGGCGAACACCAGGGCTACGGCGACGAGCAGGTCCGCCGCGAGGCTGAACGCGATCGCGAGGCCCACCGTCGTCGCCGCGTCCAGCGGCGCGAGCCTGGTCAGCACGGCCCAGCCGGGCAGCAGCGCCAGGCAGGTGAACGCGACGGCGGGCCGCACAGGCGAGTGCGGAGCGAGCAGAACCACGACGGCGAGCACCGCCACGGCCGCGAGAAGGACCGCGTCGACGGCGACCCGGGCCCGCTCGGGCAGGGTGTCCGCCCGCCGTCCGTCCGCGTCGTCGCCGTCGGGGCGACCGCGCCGGCCGGCGCGGTCCAGCATGTTGATCTCGATGGTCGCCGCCGAGTCCACCCACGGTTCCCCGTCGACGGGCCGACCAGACCGGACGGGACCGGGCCTGCCTCTGCCACCGAGGTCGCGGCCACCGAACTCGCGGCCGGCCGGATCAGGTGTCATCGTCGATCGCCTTTCGTCGGGCCCCACGCCCGCGGCGCGGCCGCGGGCCGCCGCCCGCTCCGGTGATGCCGGCCAGCGCGGCCGCCGGCGGCGCGTGCCGGGAGCGCAGCGGCAGGAAGGCCGCCAGCCGCGGCAGGACGAGCAGCCCGACGGCGACGTCCGCGGCGAGGTACCCCAGGCCGAGACCGGTCAGCCCGTGGCGGGTCAGGCCCAGCCAGGCGCCGCCGAGTTCCGCGACGCCGCAGACGATGCTGATCGCCACGGCCTCCAGCAGCCGGCCCGTCACCCGGGCGATCGGCAGGTACGCCGAGACCACCACGATCGGGATCAGGCTCAGGGACAGCAACCGCAGCAGGTTCGCGGCCTGCGCGTAGGCGGGGCCGAACACCATCAGCAGCGGGTGGGCGAACAGCAGGATCACGACGAGGACGGGCACGAGCAGCATCGCCTGCCGGCGTAGCGCCGTGCGCAGCAGGGAGGGGATCTGGGTCGGGTCGACGGAGCCGTGGACGAGCAGCGACGAGCCGAAGTTGAAGGCGATCATCCGCAGGCTGTACGGCACCATCCAGGCGATGTAGAACACCGCGTTGCCCGCGGTGCCCAGGTGCGCGACCACGATCAGCGGCAGCAGGTTCGCGCTGGCCACGCCGACGAGGTTGCCGATGTGGCTGCCGCCGACGAAGCGGGCGACGGTCGGGACGTCCCAGCCCGGCGGCCCGGGTGGGGCCGCCGCGGCGAACCGCGGCAGCACCCGGCGCCAGACCACCAGGTTGACCACGACGATGAGCAGGGCCACCGGCAGCAGCCAGGAGGCGAACACCGCGTACCCGCCCCCGCCGACGAACAGCGCCACCAGCGCGAGCCGCATCAGCCCGAACGCCAGGTTCTCCACCGGCACGAGCACCGCGGCGCCGAGGCCGAGCAGCACGATGTCCTGCAGCGCGAACACCGACCAGGCACCGACCGACGCCGGGTACCACACGAGTCCCTGGCCGGGGTTGCCGCCGAACAGGTCGGAACCGAAGGCCAGCACGAACGGCACGGCCGCCGCCGCGCTGACCACCGCGACAGTGACATAGCAGCCCCACACCAGCCGCCCGGCGGACCGCCCGGCGCCGGGCAGGAACCGCTGCAGCGCGGTGTGCAGGTCCAGCGACGCGATCGCCGAGATCAGCGCCAGCCCCGAGGTGAGCCCGGCGGCCTGGCCGACGACGTCGCGCGGGTACAGCCGCGCGGACAGCACGTAGCAGAGCAGCCCGGTCAGCGCGTTGCCGACGGAACTCGCCGTCAGCGCGTAGGCGTCGAACACCAGCCGCCGGTCGCGGGCCGCCGGCGGGTCCGGGGTGGCCACGCCCGCCGGCGCGTCGTGCTGGTCCGGTCTGGTCCGGACCCGCCGGATCGGCGTGGTCGGCGGCGCGACCTGGCTGTCCGCCCTGGCCCGGCCCCGCGGGACCGGCAGGGTCGGCGGGGCGCCGTCCCCGTCCGGCCGGGACCGCAGCCGGGAGATGCGCATCGTGGCGGGGTCGATCTCGCCGACCCGCCCGGCCGGCCGGGCGGGCGCCGGGCCCGGCCCGCTGGCCGGCTCGGCGGGGACCCGGTGGCCGGAGCTCGGGATTCCGAGGTCGGTCATGGCGCGGGCATGCCGTCCGGTCGGCGGCGGTGCAGCACGCCGCGGAGCCGGCCCAGGGCGCTGCCGCCGCCGCGGGGCGCGACGACGTGGGTGACGAACAGCCCCCAGGCGGCGATCCCGGGCCGGGCCCGCACCGCCGCGCGGGCGGCGACGCGCAGCGCGCCGACCCGACTGCCCTCGGACAGGGCCATGAGCGCGGTGACGGCCAGCAGGAAGTCCCCCCGGGCCCGCGGGCTGCGCAGGGTCTCCTCGGCGAAGGCCTCGCTGCGCCGCCAGCCGCCGCGCGGCTGCGACGCCGACGTGCCCGGCGGGTGGGACAGATAGCGCACGAGCGGGTCGGGCAGCATGATCACCCGCACCTCGGGATGGCGCGCGGCGCGGATCACCCACTCCCAGTCCTCGTGCAGGGTGCGGTGCACGTCCCATGGCACGGCCCGCAGCAGCTCCCGGTCGCACAGGAGGGTGGACGAGCCCATCCCGAACCCGCTGTCCCGCCGCAGCGAACGACGGAACAGGAACTCCGCGACGTCCTCGCCGGGGCCGTGCATCGCGCGCCGCGGGGCCACATCGAGAACCGCGCCGGCGTCGTTGACGAGCAGCACCGGGCAGGAGATCAGCGGCAGCCGCGCCGAGCGGCGGGCCAGCCGGTAGGCGGCGACCTGCCGTTCCAGCTTGTCCGTCAGCCACTCGTCGTCATCGTCGAGGAACGCGACGAGATCTCCGGTCGCGTGCCGGGCACCGATCATGCGGGCGCCCCCTGGCCCGGCGCCGCCGCCGGTGGTGACGATGTCGACCAGCGGCTCGTCGCGCACGTCGGGCGCCAGCCCGTCGCCGTCCGGGCCGTCGACCACCACGACGATCTGCGCGGGCTGGCAGGTCTGCCCGGCCACGCTGCGCACGGCCGCGGCGAGGCTGGCCCGTCCGACTGTCGGGATCACCACCGTCACCGCGAGCTCATCGACAGCACTGGTCAGCTCCGGCGTGGTGGCGCCGCTGATGCCAGGTGCCGTCATGCGGCGGTGTCGGCGAGGTCCGCGGGTCGCGCGCCGCCGACCGGCTCGGGCCGCCCTGCACCGCCCAGCAGTCCGTCGAACAGGTCCTGGTAGCGGCGCGCGGTCTCGGCCCACGAGGTCGGGTCGGGGTAGTGGCGGCCGCACCGCGCCGGCAGCTCGCGCAACGCGGCGAGCAGGGCGGGCACGTCGGCCGGCGGGACGAGGGTCGCACCGGGGTACTGCCCCGCGATCTCGGTGAGCCCACCGACGTCGGTGACGACGACCGGCAGACCGGCCGCCATGGTCACGTGCAGCGGCCCCGAGGCCGAGGACCGTCGGTAGGGCAGCACCACGGCGTCCGCGTTGGCGAAGTGGGAGTTCACCTCGACATCGGTGACGTACCGGTTGACGAAGACGATGCGGTCGCGGTGGCGCGAGCGTTCGATCATCCGGGCCGGCAGGGTGTGACCTTCCCAGGTCTCACCGACGACGGTCAGCCGGAATCCGGCCGCCTCCTCGTCCGTGAGCATCTCGAAGGCGGAAAGCAGGTCCTCCAGGCCCTTGTACGGCCGGATGGTCCCGAAGAACAGCAGGTTGGTGACCCCGTCATGCCGACGCGGAGCAGGCACGCCGGCGCTTCCCGCGTGCTGCCCGTACGGCCCGTGCGGAATCACCGCGACCGGCCGGCCGAGGTTTCCGAACCGCTCCCGCACGGCGGCGGCGTCATGCTCGGAATGCACGACCATGGCGTCGGCCCGCCGCAGGAGCGCCGGAAGGACCCGGTCCACATAGGCGGCCACGCCTGGCCGGGTCGCCTCGCCGGTGTCCTGCGTCTCGTGGAACTCCACGACGACCTTGGCGCCCCGGGCCCGGGCGAGCGCGGCGATGGCGAGGTAGCTGTGCAGAACCGTTCCGGTCCACCACTGCAGCACGACCACGTCGGGCCGCTCCCGGCGGAGGAACGCGAGCGCCCGCGCCATCGTCGGTCCCCAGAACCAGTCGACACCGTCGAACACCGGGACGGTGTCCGGATACCGCTGATTGACGATGGACGCGTCGCCCACGCGGGCGCGCCCGGGATAGAACCTGGCGGGCAGCAGGCGACGCATGAGTACCGTCGAGGTGCGCAGGTTCTCGGTGCGGTCGAACGACTGGGTCAACTGGTGGGTGTAGTAACTGATACCGGAGACGAACTCCCAGCCGGACCCGACGATGCAGACCCGCGGACCCGCCGTCGCCGGCCGGCCCGCGGCCGCGCCGTCAGCACCCGCCACGTCTGTCGGACCGACTGTGGCCACGGTGCTGACCGTGCCGCCGGTGCTGACCGTCGTCACCGACGCCGGTCGCGCGGACGGCCGGCGGCGCAGGCGCGTTCCGTCGGCATCCGTCCGCCGCTGCCGGGACTCGACGAGAATCGTCCGCAGTACCCGCAGGCCGTCCGAGAAGGCATTGAGATTGCTGACGCCGAACATGCGCCGGTGCTCGAAGCTCGGCACTTCGGCGACCTGTAGGCCGGCCCGGGAAACCCGCATGTTGATCAGGGTCTCGACCTCGAAGCCGTCACCCCACTGGCCGGCCGTGCCGTGCTCGCCCGGGTCGAGGGCGAGGAACGGCAGGCAGTGCCGCCAGAAGGCGTTGTAGCCATAGCAGAGGTCGGAGTAGTTGCTGCCGATCAGGGTGTTGACCAGCCCGTTCAGCGCGGCGTTGCCCGCGCGCCGGAACCGGGTGATGTCGCTGCTGCCGCCGCCCGCGCGGAACCGGGAGCCCTTCGCGTAGTCCGCGCCGGCCGTCAGCGCGGCGACGAACGCGTCGATCTCGCCCGGGTCCGCGGAGCCGTCCGCGTCGAGCATGACGATGACGTCACCGGTGGCGGCGGCGAAACCGCAGGCGAGCGCATTTCCCTTGCCCCGCCTGGTCTGGTGGACGATGACCGCGTCCGGTCGCAGCGAACGCGCCACCTCGATGGTGTTGTCGGTCGAACGACCGTCGACAACAATGATTTCGGCGTCCGCCGGAAGTCTGGCGAAGACGTGCGATAGGTTTCGCGCCTCGTTCAGCGTAGGAACGACAATACTGATCGACGGCGCGCCGTCGGAACTACTCAACGCTTCACCCCGATTACAAACATTGGTTCGCGATCCGTATCTCAGCCAGAGATCGCGCGGACAGCGTAGAGGCGTAGGCCTGGAACGGCCGCCGCTGGCAGAAAATGAGCGCGCCGAAATCCCTCTCGGCTGCGACTTCCCCCTCGCCCCCGCCAGCGAAGATATTCCTCGACTTGGCGAAGATTCGTCAAGATTCCCCGTCTTGGCGCAAAGCGTAGCACGGAGGCATGCGCCACTCCGGTGACACTCAGCACACCTTGTACCAGCTAGATGCCAACCATGTTAATAAAGGATCAGCGTGGAGCGCGGCGGAACGGCGGGCGGCGATGCCGACAGCGGCAGCCGACCCCCGTAGCCACAACGACCTCCACCGATCATCGAGAATTCGATCGTGACCGGCCACACCGAACTTTCGACCCTGCAACGAGCCAGAGAATTTCACCTTCCGTCGCGGCGCCCGTGCGGAACGACTCGATTGTGTCTCGCGTCACCGTCCCGCTCGCAGAACACCACACAGGCAGCACCGCGGGTTACGAGTGGTCAGACCCGCCATAAGTGCATGTCAGCGCGCGAATCGGCCGACAGGGGTCGGGCTGCCGCGAGATCCAGCACTCCGCAACACCCGATCAGAAATCTGCTGCGCCGCAGTCTCCGCTCCCATGTCGAACAGATTTTGTTTATTTGCTCGTTTCCGAAACGCCCCAGACCAAGGGTCCCCGTCCAGGTACACCCCGCCAAGGGTGAAAACCCCTTCGATCGCACGCATCGGCACCGCAAGGATCACCCGCGCCACCACAGCGCCGAGGCCGGTCGATCGAGGCGCCGTCCCGTCAGCGCTCTATCTGGCGCCGCCTCCACCCCGGCAGGCTCCCGTCTCCCCCTGAGAACGGCGCCCGGGCCCGTCCGAGCCGATCCGGGCCAGCGCCCACAGCGGCCTCGCCGGGGCGGTGTCGACGATCGGTCGCCCGGGACCCACCGGACAGCGACTCGGGCAGCCACACCGGCCGACGGGGCGGCCTGGACGGCACACTCGCCGCCGTCGCAGCGGTCACCGCCGACCACACGTTCCCCAACCCGGGCGTTCCCGGCGCCGGTGGCCACCACGCATCGAGACCTCCGACCGCGAACCCAGGCCCCGGACACCACCGTGGACGATGTCATCGCTGGAGAGTGGGAGCATATTTACTATGGGTGACACGAATCGCAATGAACAGATCCACCCAGGCGGTCACACCAGATTGTCGATTGACTCCCCGGTGACAGCGAGGCAAACCTCGAGATACCGCCCGACCGCCACCTCGGGCCGCCTACCCGGGCCAGGCCAGGCCATTGGCCGAGCCGATACGATGGGAGTCCGCCGAACAGCTTGACCTTCAGCGATGTTGATGAATCTGACGAGTTCACCCGCCGTGCGACCTGGGTTTGCTTTCCACTGTCAATGAATGCAGCTTGACGGACGTGCGGGCAGTCTTCGCCACGCGCCCAGAAGACCGCCCCTTTCGCCGACGACGTACGCATGGTGCGGACGCGACACAGCAGAGACCACGGGACGCGGACAGCGCCGCACGTTCCCGCCCCCCAACCACTTTTGCGGCCAGGGGACGGCTACCCGTACCCCGGGCACAGATTCTCAGGCGAGACGGGCAGGCCGCCGCTGCGCCCTGGCTCGCCAAAAGGCGCGGAAACCAACCTCGGGGCGGAGATGACTGCCCCTCCGCGCCGTTTTACCGGCGCGCTACCCGGAAAGTCGCACCACGCCGAGTTCCCAGGCGGCCGTGGACGCCGAGAACCACCAGGCAGCCAGGCAGCCAGGCGCTCCGACGGCCGCCTGGACATATCGCTGGAAGTCCTCATCGCCGTGGCCGGCACGCGGCAATGATTGTGCTCAGTACGCACCCTCGCGGCGGAGCACGGCGAAGACGGTGCGCCACAGAATGTAGAAATCCAACGGAAGCGACCAGTTCTGGACATAGCGCAGGTCGAGGCGGACGGACTCGTCCCACTCGAGATCCGAGCGGCCGCTGATCTGCCACAGGCCGGTGAGGCCGGGCTTGACCATGAGCCGGCGGTGGACCTCGTCCTCGTACTTGGCGACCTCGCTAGGCAGCGGCGGACGGGGTCCCACCAGCGACATCGTGCCGTTGGCGATGTTCAGCAGCTGCGGCAGCTCGTCGAGCGACCACTTGCGCAGGATCTTGCCGACCCTGGTCACCCGCGGGTCATCGCGCATCTTGAACAGCAGGCCCTCGCCACGTTCGTTGAGGGACTCCAGTTCCTTCTTGCGCTCCTCCGCGTCGATGTACATCGAGCGGAACTTGAACATCGTGAAGTGCTTGCCGTCCAGTCCCACCCGGACCTGACGGAAGATCGCCGGCCCGCGGCTGGTCAGCCGCACGGCGAGCGCCAGGGTGATGAACAGCGGTGAGCACAGCAGCAGGACCGTCAGCGCGACGCTGCGGTCGAACAGGCCCTTCACCGCCCGGCGGGCACCGGAGAGCTCCGGCTCCTCGATATGCAGCAGCGGCAGGCCGGCGACCGGGCGAATCGAGATGCGCGGGCCGGTGACGTCGGTGAGCGCGGAGGAGACGAGCACGTCGACGTCGCTGCCCTCGAGCATCCACAGCACCCGGCGCAGCGTCTCGCCGTCCATCTGCGGACTGATGGCGACGGTGGTGGCGTGGGTCGCGCGGATGGCGGTGTGCAGGCTTTCGGAGGTCCCGACGATCGGCACGCCCAGCAGGTCGAAGCCGCCGCGGTCGGAGTAGTCATGACTGTGCCGACCGGGCGAACGGTCGAGCACCACGCCGACGACCGACCAGCCGGCCGACGGGTCGCGCCGGGCCAGCCGGACCAGGGACGCCGCGGAATCGCCGGCGCCGACGACGAGCACCCGGTGCAGACCACGGCCGTTGCGGCGCATCCGGTGCAGGTAACCGCGGGCGGCGAAACGGCCGAGCACCGTGAGCACCAGGGCGGCCGGGAAGGCGATGAGGACGTAGGCACGGGCAAGCTCGGCCTTCGTCGCGTACGACACCACGGCGACGACAGCGGTGAGGTGCGCGGCGGCGTTGAGGATCCGGCGGAACTCCTCCGAACCGTTGCCCAGGAACCGGCTTTCGTAGGACCGGCCAAGGAACAGGGAAAACACCCAGACCAGCGGCAACACGACGGACATCACCAGGTATGGCGTCACCGACACGGGCTTCAGGTCGAACTTGACCAGCCCACCGAACCGCACCAGGTAGGCCACGCCGGCGGCGACCACGCAGGCGGCGGTGTCCAGAGCTAACAACAGCCAGCTGTACCTGCGCTCCCACGGCACGCGAGCCCGGTAGCCGTCGAAGGAGACGCCGTCGAGCTCCGGCGTGGAGCCGGCCCGCCGCCCGGTGGACGAGGGCCGACGATGATCCTTCGCGGCCTCGGCCTCGGCGGCGACCGCGGCGGCCCGCGCGTCGACAGGGTCGAGGACCGCGGTGCGCACGCGGATCCGCTGCATCGGAATGGTGCGATCCGAAGGGACCAGGTCCAGGGCGTCCTCGTCGAGCTCGCCGGGCAGCGACTCAGGCCCGGTCAACGGGTGCTGGAAGGCGCCCAGCAGGCTACCAGAATCGGGCATAACGGGCTTTTTTTCGGATTTGGACTGTCCGGGCTGGGCCATCGGATCATCATGTGCGTCGATCCTGCCGCGGCTGAAGACAGTGTCCGTCATCTGGCAGACCCTCCACGGTCACGACCCCGCCAGGCGGCAAGGACAGAGTGCGGGCCGGGCGGCATCAACGGCGCCAAGCAGGGCCGATGCCCCGACGATGCGGATGGGCGATGTACCTGGCCAACGACCGAGCCCCCCCAGACCCGACGACGCGCCGGTCTGGCGGACTTCGTCCGGCCGGCACTGTATGTACACGACAACTCTAACGTCCCGGCATTGGCAGATCTACGGAGGTATCACAGGATGGATCGTTGACGTGACAAAAATCGCTGCTCGGCCAATTCACGGAAAAATCCGCGCGGACCAAACTTACTCCGTCAACGGTCGATCCGGCAGGACTCAAGCACCAAACGCGACGGACGCCACGTAGCGGGATGAATCGCCGGGAGTGAAGGACATCCATGCAGGTCACCGACCTCGCACAGGAATCCCGGCCGATGCGTCAGGACGGGCCAGACCCTGAATTTCCCCCACACACCAAGACCTACTGCCAACCAACAGCCCGAAATGCCCCACGGTCCTGCCATAGGCAGGTGACAGGTTCCGGAACCGTGCAGCGACGAGCGAGGCAGGGGTCGACGGAAGGTCAGCCATCATCACTCAGGGTAGCTGCTAGCTCAGGTAGTCACGCAGCAGCCGCTCGCCCGCGTCGATCGCGGCGAGTTCGACGTACTCGTCCCGGGTGTGGGCGAGGTTCGGGTCGCCCGGACCGTAGTTCAGCGCCGGGATGCCGAGCTCGGCGAAGCGGGCGACGTCCGTCCAGCCGTACTTGGCCACGGGGGTACGGCCCGTGGCGGCGACGAACGCCGCGGCCGCGGGCGCGGCGAGACCGGGGGGCGCGCCGCCAGCGAGGTCGGTGACCGCCACGTCGTAGCCGGACAGCACCTCGCGGACATGGGCGATCGCGCCGTCGCCGGTCCGGTCCGGGGCGAAGCGGAAGTTCACCGTGACCCGGCACTCGTCGGGGATGACGTTGCCGGCGACGCCGCCCTCGACCCGGACCGCGGACAGGCCCTCGCGGTAGGTGCAGCCGTCCAGCGTGACACTGCGCGGCTGGTAGTCGGCGAGGCGGCGCAGGACCTCGCCGGCCTTGTGGATGGCGTTGTCGCCGAGCCAGGAGCGGGCCGAGTGGGCCCGGGTGCCGGACAGTGTCACGACCACGCGCAGCGTGCCCTGGCAGCCGGCCTCGATCTCGCCGGCCGTCGGCTCCATGAGGATCGCGAGGTCGCCGTCGAGCCACTCGCGGTGGCGCTCGGCGAGGCGCCGCAGGCCGTTGCGGGCCGCGGTGACCTCCTCGTTGTCGTAGCAGATCCAGGTGATGTCATGACGCAGCGCGCCGGGGTCGGTCAGCGGGAGGGTGGCGGCCAGCCGCAGGGCGATCGCCACCCCGGCCTTCATGTCGGAGGTGCCGCAGCCGTAGAGCCGGCCGCCGTCGAGGCGCGCCGGCAGGTTGTCGGCGAGCGGGACGGTGTCGAGGTGGCCGGCGAGCACCACCCGGGACGGCAGGCCCAGCGAGGTCCGGGCGACGACCGCGTCGCCGTCGCGGTCGACCCGCAGCCCGGGGATCCCGGTGAGGGCGTACTGCACCGCGTCCGCGAGCGCGGCCTCGTCGCCGCTGACGGAAGGCACGTCCACCAGGCACCGGGTGAGTTCCCCGACCGGGGCGGTGAGCTCCAGCTCCATGCCGTCACCCTATGACCCGCCCCGGCCGCGCTCAGCGGGCGACACCCAGCCGGAGATGCCGGCCGGCGAACACCCTGCCAGCGAACACCCTGCCGGCGAACGCTCAGCCGGCGACGCCGTGCTCGCGCAGGACGTCGTTCAGGGCGAGCTTGTCGTGGATCTCCCCCTCGGCGAGGGTGCGCAGGACGAGGATGCACGGCATCCCGAAGTCGCCGGCGGGGAACGAGCGGACCCGGGTCGAACCGACGGCGACCGCCCGCGCGGGGATCTCGCCGCGCGGGTACTCCTCGCCGGTGGTCGCGTCGAAGACGTGGGTGGAGGCGGTGAGGATCGCCCCGGCGCCGAGCTTCGCGCCGCGGCGCACCCTGGCTCCGTCGACGACCATGCAGCGGCTGCCGACGAAGGCGTCGTCCTCCACGACGACGGGCACCGCGTTCGGCGGCTCGAGCACCCCGCCGAGGCCGACCCCGCCGGACAGGTGCACGTTGCGGCCGACCTGAGCGCAGGAGCCGACCGTCGCCCAGGTGTCGACGAGGGTGCCGGTGCCGACGTAGCCGCCGATGTTGGTGTAACTCGGCATGAGGATCGCGCCGGGCTCGATGTGCGCGCCCCAGCGGACGATGGCCCCCGGCACCACCCGGACGCCGTCGAAGCGGGTCTTCAGCGGCACCCGGTCGTGGAAGTGGAAGTCCCCGGCGGACGACTCGACCATGGGCAGGACCTTGAACGACAGCAGGATGGCCCGCTTGGCCCGCTCGTCGACGGCGACGGAGCCGTCCGCGGTGACGGTCGCGACCCGGGCGTCGCCGGCGTCGATGGCGTCGACGGCGGCCACGATGGTCTTGCGGGCGTCGACGTTCTCGGGGCTCAGGTCGGCCCGGCGTTCCCACAGCTCGTCGATGACGGGGTCGATCGGGGAGTCGATGGCGGTGTTGGAGGCGCTCACAGGCCCGACCCTATGAGGTGGCGGGGCCGGCGGGCCACGGCTGGCCGCCGCGCGCGGGCCGGATCCCGGCCGGCGCGCGGCGCCGGCTCAGCGAATGTCGGGCTCACCGCGCCAGGTACCGGCGGCGTCCTCGTCGGATCGGGCGGGGGGGCGGTCATAGCGGTCCGCCGGGTCGGCGCCGTAACCGCCGGGGCCGGGCTTCGCCTGCCCCGGACGGCGACGCAGGGCGTGGTAACGCGACGCCTGTTCGTAGTCGCCTGACTGGCCCTCGTATCCGCTGCCGGGCTGGGCGCCGTAACCGCTCGCCGGGCCGCTTTCGTATCCGCCTGGCCCGGTCTCGTATCCGTTCGGGCGGGTGTCGTAGGCGTCCGGTCGGTTCTCGTAGCCGGCGGGGCGCATTTCGTAGGCGCCGGGCCGGGCCTCGTAACCCGACGGACGGGCGTCGTACGCCGTCCGCGGGTCTCGCTCCTGGCTGGGCCGCGGGTCCTGACCGCGCTGGGTGTCGTACCCGGGCGCGGGCTCGTACGGCACCGGCGTCGGCGACGTGTGCGGGTAGCCGGCGGCGGGGCCGTAGCCGGCCTGCTGCTGAGCCGCGGCGGGATAACCGCCGCCCCCGCCCCCGCCCCCGCCCTGCCCCTGACCCGGCGGGTAGCCACCAGCAGCGGGCTGGGCCGAGGCGGCACCGAGCTGGTGCGCGCCGGCGTGGCTTGGCGCGGCGGCCGGCGGGATCATCGTCATGCGCTCGGGAACGGTCGCCACCTGCGAGTCCGGCGCCGTCAGGGCGACCCGGACGTGCTGGCGGCCGGCCTCGCCGTAGAACGTCCCGGGCGCGACCAGGACGCCGACGCCGGCGAGGGCGTCGAGCGTCGCCCAGGCGTCCTCGCCGCGCGTCGCCCACAGGTACAGGCCGGCCTCGCTGTGATCGATGGTGAAACCGGCGACCGACAGCGCCGCGGCGAGCACCGCGCGGCGGTTCGCGTACCGGGCCCGCTGGTCCGCGACGTGCAGGTCATCGGCGTACGCGGCGGTCATCGCCGCCTGCACCGGGGTCGGCATCATGAACCCGGCGTGCTTGCGGACGGCGAGCAGCCCCGCGACGAGATGCGGGTCGCCCGTGACGAAGCCGGCCCGGTAACCAGCGAGGTTGGACCGTTTCGACAGGGAGTGCACCGCGAGCAGGCCTTCGTGCGAGCCCCCGCACACGTCGGGGTGCAGCACGGAGACGGGCCGGGCCTCCCAGCCCAGCTCGATGTAGCACTCGTCGCTGGCGACGATCACACCCCGCTCGCGGGCCCAGCCGACGACGGCCCGCATCTCCTCGACCGTCATGACCCGGCCCGTCGGATTGCCCGGGGAGTTCAGCCAGACCATGGTCACGCCCTCGGCGGGCCCGACCACGGGTTCGCAGCGGGCGAGCAGCGCCCCGACCTCGTAGGTCGGGTACGCCGGCGTCGGCACCCAGACCCGGTCGCCCGGTTCGAGGCCGAGCTGCCCCGGCAACTGGGCGACCAGTTCCTTGGTACCGAGCACGGGCAGGACGGCACCCGGATCGACGAGGACGCCGAGGCGGCGGGCAAGCCAGCCCGCCGCCGCCTCTCGAAGATCCGGTGTGCCGACGGTCTGCGGATAACCTGGCGCGTCCGCGGCGCCGGCCAGCGCCTGTTGCACGACGGCCGGCGTGGAGTCCACCGGGGTTCCGACGGAGAGGTCAACCAGACCGTAGGGATGCGCGCGTGCCTTCTCCCGGAAGGCAGCGAGCTGGTCCCAGGGGAAGTCTGGCAGCCGCACGCGGGAACGAGCCGGTGACCGCAGGACGCCGGGGGTGTTGCCCGGCCTCCCAGCGCCGCTCAGGACTCGCCCTGGGGGGCCAGCGCGGAAACCGCCGGCGGGTCGAAGCTGAGCGCGCCGACCTTCGAGGCGCCGCCGGGCGAGCCGAGCTCCTCGAAGAAGTTCGCGTTGGTGTCGGTGTATCCCTTCCACTGGTCGGGAACATCGTCTTCGTAGTAGATGGCCTCGACCGGGCAGACCGGTTCGCATGCCCCGCAGTCGACGCACTCGTCGGGCTGGATGTACAGCATCCGACCGCCCTCATAGATGCAGTCGACCGGGCACTCCTCGATGCAGGCCCTGTCTTTGACATCGACACAGGGCTCCGCGATGACGTAGGTCACCGGATGTTCCTCCTCGGGCTCACGGGCGACTGAGTCCCTAGTATCGACATGGACCGTTCCGTGTCGACAGCAAGGGCGTGCGCAGGTGGTGTATGTCGTCCGCATCACTCGGGCCGACATCGGCGCGCGAGTCATGATCCGGCGGCGTATCCCGGGTCCGGTACCTCTCAGTGACGTGCTCGGGACACTGCGGTCATGGTCATCGCGCGTGCTGACGGTCGAAACGGCGGAAGGTTCTGCTGTTCAGATTACCGAGGATGACCTCGTCGCGGCACGCGTTATCCCCGCCCGACCGCCCAGGCGGCGGTCACGCGCAGTCGCCAATCTCACAGACGATGGTCAGTTGAGCGGTACAGGGACATCAGCCGACCTGCCAAATCCCGCCACCTTCGGCCGAACCCAGCCGGTGGACCGCGCGACAATTCCTCCTATGACCCTGCCGGATGCGACGTACACGGACACGGGGTACCCGGAGTCGGGATCCCCGGGCTACGGGGAGCGCCTACGGGGAGGTGAGCCGAGGTGAGCGACCGCAGCCGCCGACGGTTCGCCGAGATCGTCCGCCGGGAGCCCGTCGACCTGGCCGCCGCCTGCCACCTGCTCGCCGCCGAGGCCGATGCCAGCGCCGACACCCAGGACCCGGCCGTCACGTTCGACCTGCTCGACACCCTCGCGGCGCGGGCCCGGCCAAGGTTGGCCGCCCGGGCCGGAACGGCCCCCCGCTTCCCCCGGGTGGAGCACGGCTCGTCCACCGGCCCGCAACCCGCCGTCGGCACCGGTGGCGCGGCGGCCCAGGCCGGCAGCGGCGGCGATCCGGTCGGGCGCCTCGGTGAGGTCGGCCGCTTCGGCTCGCTCACGCCCCGGTCCGCCGCCGAGGCCCTGCACGAGGCGCTGGGGCTCGACGCCGGCTTCGGCGGCTCCGAGGAGGACTACACCGATCTGCGTTCCTCCCTGCTGCCCGACGTGCTGCGCCGCCGGCGCGGGTTGCCGATCCTGCTGTCGGTCGTGTGGCTGGAGGTCGCCCGGCGGCTCGGTGTCGCCGCCTACCCGGTCGGCCTGCCCGGGCACGTCATCGTGGCGGTCGGCACGCCCGAGGACTACGTTCTCGTCGATCCGTACGACGCCGGTCGGCTGCTGACGATCCACGACGCCGCCGCGAAGGTCCGCGCGGCGGGTGCCGCGTTCAACCGGAGCCAGCTCGCGCCGATGGAGCCCCACGACGTGCTGGCCCGCATCCTGGGCAACGTGCGGGTCCTCGGGGCTCGCACGGACGCCCCCCGCACCCGGCTGTGGGCGGTCGAGCTGTCGCTGCTGCTCCCGCATCACCCGACGAACCTGCGCCGGGAACGCGGCGAGCTACGGGTGCGCCTCGGCGACTTCCTCGGCGGCGCGCGGGACCTCACGGCCTTCGCCGACACGGTCGCCGCGGTGGAGCCCACCGCAGCCGCGGCCGCCCGCCAGGCCGCCGCCGCGGCCCGCGCCAGACTCAACTGACGCCAGGCAGCGAGGACCCGCGCCGCGGCGCCCGGGTCAGGCCGGGCCGTTCGGACCGGTCCGAACGGCGACGGGCTCGACGTAGTCGCCCTGGTAGAACACCAGCGGCCCGGCGTCCTCGTGCCGGCGGTCGAGGAACACCACCTCGCCGATGACCAACGTGTGATCCCCGCCGGGATGGGTCGCGACCGTCCGGCACTCGAACACCGACAGCGCACCGTCGAGCAGAACGACGCCGGTCTCGGGGCCGATCGCATGCGCCCACCGCGCGAACGGGTCGGGCAGATCGTGCGCGCGCTTCGCGAAGAACCGGGACGCCTCGGACATGTCGGCGGCCAGCACCGAGACACCCCAGACGCCCGCCGCGAGCAGTGGGTCGTGGAAGCGCGCATCACGGCGGACGCTGGCGAGCACGAGCAGCGGGTCGAGGGAGACGGATACGAACGAGTTCGCCGTCATTCCCAGATGACGCTCGCCCGCCAGGGTGCTCAGCACCGTCACGCCGGTCGCGAAGCGGCCCACAGCCTGGCGAAACTCACCCGCTTGCAGGGGTGCCCGGACGGCGGACGTCCCGGCGCGGATCTCTGGCGGCAGGCCTCCCACCCGCTTCACGCTACCGTCGCGATCCCACGCGGCGCCCACGGACAACGAGTTCGGTGACATCGAGCACATCGAGCACAGCGAGCGCGCCGCGGCCCCGCTCATCCGAACGGCGGCAGGTCGCGGAGCTGCGGCCCACCGGTGGCGCCGAGGTCCTCAGCGCGGCGGCGGAAGGGCGGTCAGCCCGCGCCGCGCCCTGCCGACGGCCGTCACGACCACCGGGCTCAGGCCTCCGACCAGCAGGAACGTGTAGCCCGCCGCGTTCGCGCGCAGCAGCAGGTCGCCCTCCGGCCGGGCGGCCGAGAACAGCAGCACGACCGGCACCCAGCCGATCAGCACGGTCATCGGCCCGAGCCGCGTGCCGGTCAGCCAGCGCACCAGCAGCGCCGCCGCGGCGTTGCCGAACAGTGCCAGTAGCAGGCCCACAGCGATCACCGTGCCGCCGAGGCCCGGCCCGGCCGGCAGGAGGAAAACGCCGTAGAGCCCAAGCCCCAGCCCCAGCACCACACCCAGGACGTACGCGGCGCCCAGGAAGAGCCGCCCGGGCTCGGGTTCCGCGCCCCGCCCGGCGGTACCCGGGACGACGCCGGCGGACGTCCCGACCTCGGGGTTTGCGGTACCGGGGCTCCTGCGGCCGCCGGTCCGCGCGCCGGCGGCCGGATCCGCGGCGGGCGGCCGCGGCGACCGGGCCTGGGGCGGCGTGCGGCGAGGCTCGGAACCGGGACGGGGCATGTCTCGACACTAGGACATCCGGCGGCTGATCCCACCTCGGCGGCACATCCCCGATCAGCTGGTGACGAGCTCCCGCGGAATGGCGATGACGTCGACGAGTGCACCGCGCCGCCAGACCGTGAGCTCCACCGGCTGCCCGATCGTGGTCTCCGTCAGCAGCCGCTGCAGGTCCCCCGGGGTGACGACCGGCCGACCGCCCAGCGACAGCACGAGATCACCGGTGAACAGGCCCGCGCTGCCCGCCGGGCTGCCGACGACGACCTCCGCCAGCCGGACGCCGTGCCGCTGCCCGGTGCGCTCGGCGACCGCCGGCGGCAGCGGAACCCGCGCCCCGGCCACGCCCAGGTAGGCACGACGGACCCGGCCGTCCCGCATCAGCGCACCGAGGATCTTCAGGGTGGTCGTGTTGATGGGGACCGCGAGGCCCAGGCCGACGCCGGCGACGGCGGTGTTCACCCCCACCACCCGGGCGTCCGCGGTGACGAGCGCGCCCCCGGAGTTACCCGGGTTGAGCGCCGCGTCGGTCTGGATCACCTCGTCGACGATCCGGGCGGCCGTGCCGGACCTGGTCGGCAGCGAGCGGCCCAGGGCGCTGACGACACCGGCCGTCACGCTGCCGGTGAGGCCCAGCGGATTGCCGACCGCGACGACCAGCTGGCCGACGCGCAGGTCCGCAGCATCGCCGAGGACAGCGGCCGGCGGGGTCGCCCCGCGGGTCCGCAGGACGGCCAGGTCGGACAGGGGATCGGCGCCGACGACGTCGAAGTCGCGCTCGGTGCCGTCGGAGAACTGGGCGAGCCCGGCCGGGCTGCCGGCGCCGCCCGGGTGGCCCTCGACGACGTGCGCCGAGGTGAGCAGGAACCCGTCGTCGGTGAACACCACGGCGGCGCCGGCGCCGGTGCCGCGGCTGGTCCGCACCCGCAGGCTGGCCACGGACGGGATGAGCTCGGCCGCCACCCGGGTGACCACGGCCGAGTAGGCGTCGAGCGGCGTCTCGGCGGCCGGGCCGGGCACCGGGTCGACGCGAGGCTCGGTGGGCTGGTTGGGATCAGTGGGATCGATGGGGTTCTGTCCGCTGTTGCTGACGTGCATCCGACCTCCCGGACCGCACCCTCCCTTACGGGGATTACAGCGTTACAAACGAGCAGGGCTTCGCATCGATTCCCCGGCGTTCGCCGGGATGGCCCGCCCGGGCCCCGCCCCGCTCCCGGGTCAGAGGCTCACCCCGGCGAAGAAGTCCGTCTCCCGCCCGTCGGTGCCGGCGCCGGGGCCGCGGGTGCCCGCGGCCAGGACGAAGTGCTCCGCACCCCAGGCCCGCTGGCCGATGCCGTCGGCGAGCGCGAAGAAGAAGCCGTCGACGGCCATCTGGGTGCGGTGCGCCCGCATCGCCGCGATCTTCGCGTCGAAGTACTCCGGCGCGACGATCTCGGTGGTGAGCTTGGCGTCGTCGGTGAGGCGCACCGGGAAGTCGTCCAGGTTGTCGAGCCCGGCGAAGGGGTTGTTCGGGGCGTCCGACCCGCGGAAGTGCTCGAAGCCCTCGAGGGCCCAGGCGCGCGCCAGGGCGGTTTCGTACCGCTTGGCGACCTGCCAGGCGGGGCCCGCGTCGGGGGCGAAGGCGGGGTCGGCGGCATCGGTGAACGCCCGCGCGGTGAGATCGTGGGCGCGGATGTGGTCGGGATGACCGTAGCCGCCGAACGAGTCGTAGCTGACCAGCACGTGCGGCCGGACATCACGGACAATCCGCACCAGCTCGGCGGTGGCCTCGTCGAGATCGGCCTGCCACAGGGAGCGCGGGTGGTCATTGGCCGGGGTGCCCATCATCCCGCTGTCGCGGAAGCGGCCCGGGCCGCCGAGGTATCGGTGGTCGGTGACGCCGAGCGCGGCGCAGGAGCCGGCCAGCTCGCCGATCCGGTAGCCACCGAGCTGGTCGCCGAGGTCGGCGCGGAGGTTCTCGAGCTCCGGGACGAGCACCTCGCCCTCCTCGCCCAGCGTGCAGGTGACGAGGGTCACGGAGGTGTCCGGGGCGGCGGCGTAGGAGGCGATCGACACTCCGGTCGAGATGACCTCGTCGTCGGGGTGCGCGTGGACGAACATCAGCCGGCGGGTCGCCGGCGGACGGTGGGCCGGGGCCGGCTGCGCGGCGTCGGGCGTCATGTTTCCGACCCTATGACCCGCCACCGACAGAACCACCTCGGACGTCCCCGCCCCCGGGCGTGACCGGGGGCGGGGACGAACGGACGGACTGGCTCAGCGGCGCCGCGAGCGCAGCTTCTCGCGCTCCCCGGAGGACAGCGCCACCTTGCGTATCCGGACGAAGCCCGGCGTGACCTCGACGCACTCGTCCTCGCGGCAGAACTCCAGCGCCTGCTCCAGGGTCAGGACCCGGTGCGGGGTGAGCCGGACCAGCTCGTCGCCGGTGGACGAGCGCATGTTCGTGAGCTTCTTCTCCTTCGTCGGGTTGACGTCCATGTCGTCCGCCCGGGAGTTCTCACCCACGATCATGCCTTCGTAGACCTCGATCGTCGGCCCGACGAACATCGTGCCGCGCTCCTGCAGGTTGAACAGCGCGTACGCGGTGGTCGGGCCGGAGCGGTCGGCGACCATCGAGCCGGTGGAGCGGGTGCGCAGCTCGCCGAACCAGGGCTCGTAGCCTTCGAAGACGTGGTGCAGCAGGCCGGTGCCGCGGGTCTCGGTGAGGAACTCGGTGCGGAACCCGATCAGCCCGCGGGCCGGGACCAGGTACTCCAGCCGGATCCAGCCGGTGCCATGGTTGATCATCTGCTCGACCCGGCCCTTGCGCAGCGCGAGGAGCTGGGTGAGGGTGCCGAGGAACTCCTCCGGCGCGTCGATGGTGAGGCGCTCGACGGGCTCGTGCACCTTCCCGTCGATCTCGCGGGTGACGACCTGCGGCTTGCCGACCGTCAGCTCGAACTCCTCGCGGCGCATGAGCTCGACGAGGACGGCGAGCTGCAGCTCACCGCGGCCCTGGACCTCCCAGGTGTCGGGCCGCTCGGTCGGCAGCACCCGGATCGACACGTTGCCGACGAGCTCGGCGTCGAGGCGGTTCTTCACCAGCCGGGCGGTGAGCTTCTTGCCCGAGCGGCCGGCCAGCGGCGAGGTGTTGATGCCGATCGTCATGCTGATCGACGGCTCGTCGACGGTGATCACCGGCAGCGGGCGCGGGTCCTCGACGTCGGCGAGGGTCTCGCCGATGGTGATGTCCGGGATGCCGGCGATGGCGATGATGTCGCCCGGCCCGGCCTCCTCCGCGGGAACCCGGTCCAGCGCCTGCGTGATCAGCATTTCGCTGATCTTGACGCGGGTCTGGGTGCCGTCGGCACGGCAGAGCATCGCCGCCTGGCCTCGGCGGATCGTGCCGTTGTGCACCCGGCACAGCGCGAGGCGGCCCAGGTACGGGGAGGCGTCGAGGTTAGTGACCAGCGCCTGCAGCGGCGCCTCCGGGTCGAACGACGGCGCCGGGATGGTCTCGAGCAGCACGTCGAACAGCGGCTTGAGGTCCGGCGAGTCGGGGCTCGACCCGTCGGCCGGGCGGGTCGTCGAGGCGCGGCCGGCCTTGGCGTTGCAGTAGACGATCGGGAAGTCGATCTGCTCCTCGTCGGCGTCGAGGTCGAGGAACAGCTCGTAGGTCTCGTCGACGACCTCGGCGATCCGGGCGTCGGAACGGTCGACCTTGTTGATCACAAGAATGACCGGCAGCCGGGCCGCGAGCGCCTTGCGCAGCACGAACCGGGTCTGCGGCAGCGGGCCCTCGCTCGCGTCCACCAGCAGCACGACACCGTCGACCATGGACAGCCCGCGCTCGACCTCGCCGCCGAAGTCGGCGTGCCCCGGAGTGTCGATGATGTTGATCGTGAGATCGCCATGGCGGATCGCGGTGTTCTTCGCCAGGATCGTGATGCCCTTCTCACGTTCCAGGTCCATCGAGTCCATGACGCGGTCAGTCAGCTCGACATGCTCGCCAAAGGCGCCGGACTGGCGCAGCATGGCGTCGACGAGAGTGGTCTTGCCATGGTCGACGTGGGCAATGATGGCCACGTTACGAAGATCGGCACGTGTGGACACGGTGAGGCGCTCCGGGGCGGACATGGGGCTCTCAACCCCGCAACAGACGGACAATGGCACCGCACATGGGGCGGTGCCCCGGCACGACGGCGCGCCCGCCAGCGGTCACTGCCCGCCTGGCGACGCTCGTACCACAACCCATGGTACGGATCCCTCGCCCCGGCTTGCTCGTGCCACCACTGCCCGACCCGGTCCGGACACCTCCAGCACATCCGTTCGTCATCCACGGCCGCATCGCCGGGGGCCGCCCCGGCCAGACCCGATCGGCCGGCCCCGGCGAGGGCGGACGGCTCAGGTGCCGGGCCAGTCCAGTGGATCCTCGCCGGTCAGCACCTCACGCAGGCGCTCGACCAGCGGGCCGTCGGCGGGCATCCAGGCGACGTCGTCCAGTTCGGCCGCGGCCAGCCAGCGCAGCTCGTCATGGTCCACTATCCGGGGATCGCCGCAGGTGACCCGACCGAACCACACCCGCAGGACCCAGCCGGGCCGCGCCAGGTTCACCTCGCCGAGCCACGGCCCGACCTCGATCTCGACGTCGAGCTCCTCCCGGCACTCGCGGACCAGCGCGTCCAGGGCGCCCTCCCCCGGCTCGACCTTGCCGCCGGGAAACTCCCACATCCCCGCGTAGGCCGGTGGCTCGCGGCGACGCGCGGCGAGCACCCGGCCCGCGTCGTCCAGCAGCGCGGCGGCGACCACGAGCCGTCCCGGCGCGGGAGCGTAACCGGCTGTGGGCTCGGCAACATCGGCCTGGCCGCCACGCGTTGCGCCGCGCACCGGCGGGGTAGGAGCACAGGCACCCGGGCCGTGTACATCCGCAGTCATGCTGCCGGACTCTCCCAGACTCCGACTGTTCGTGGACGCGTTCCCTGCGGATCGGGACGGAGGACCGGATGGTGCCATCCGAGGGCGGCAGGCCGCGGGCGGCATCCGTGACAGGTACGGCACGGCTCCCTCCGGCGCGCCGCCGACGGGAGAGCACCGCGATCGGCTAGGCACGCAACGGAGTCATCCCGGCCCGCGCCCACCGCGCCGCCGGGCCGTCGAAGAGCACGAACGAGGACGACGAGAGAGGGCAGCAGCATGCCGACCAGACTGGACACCGCCGAGGTTGCCGACACGCTGGTATCGCTCCCCGGCTGGCTCGGTGACGCCGACCGCCTCCAGCTGGAGATCATGGTCGACGGCGACGAGGCCGACGCCATCTCCACCGAGGTCATGCGGGCCGCCGACGAGATGGACCACCACCCGACGATCGACCGCGGCCCCGGCACCCTGACCTTCACGGTCTGGACGCACTCCGTAGGCGGCGTCACCGACCTCGACATCACCCTCGCCCGCCGCATCTCCCAGCTCCTCCAGTCGGCCGGCGTCTCCTACTGACCCGTCCGCCCGCGCGCCACCGGCGGCTGGCCGCGCCGTCTCTTCCGCAGCGAAAGCCTGTGGAGGAGACAGGAAGCCCTCTTCCCACGCGCCCCCGCGCCGATCCGCGTCGCGGCCACGGCTGACCGGTCGCACCCGGGCCGATCTCACCAGAGGGCGGGCGGCGCGGCGAACGTGCCGTCCGCCGCCGGCGGAAACGGGAGGACGGCCTCCACCGCGCCCGCGTCGATCGGCCCGTACAGATGCGGGAACAGCTCCCCGGCGGCCGGCGGCGCGCCGTTCGACCCGCCGGCCGGTTCGGCGGGGGGCTCCCAGCGCAGCGGCGCGTGCAGCCGCGAGGGGTCGACGACGACGAGCAGCAGGTCACCCCGCCCCTGGTAGAACCGATTCGCCGTGGCCGCGACCTGCTGCGGCGTCGAGAAGTGGATGAACCCCTCGGTACCGAGGCTCGCCGGTCGGTAGGCCGCCGCCCCGACCGCCCACGCGGACCGCCCGCCCAGATGGCAGATCATCTGCTCGCCCGCCCCGTTCGCACCCGCCCCGTTCGCACCCGCCCCGTTCGCACCGTTGTCCGCCATCTGCGCCGCCCTCCCCCGGCCGCCCGCGGTCCCGCCGCGATGGCCGGAATCCGCCTGGGCGCCCCATGCCTGGGTTCTACCCCGCGCGGCCAGCACCGTCTCCCCACCGGTCGCGCACCGGACAGCCCCGACCCGCCCCAGAAGATCATCACCCCGACTCGTCCGCCTGACCCACGAGCACAGCGAGATCCAGGCTGGCGCGGACCGGGACCGCCGCCGCATCGAGGCGGGCGACCCGAACGTCATCGTCGAGACCTGGCCCCCCGGCCGAACACCCCCACGGCTCGCGCATCGCCTGATGCCCGCCTTCGCGGCTCGCTGGGTCGACCATGCCCGCGAGCAACGCGGCAGCCTCCCGGTCAACCCCCGCGCCAGGCTCGACGAGATGCTCCACCAGCTCCTGCGGGACCCTCGAATCGGCACCTGCGACAAGCGCACCGACCAGTGGACGACGAGCTACGACCGGGGACGAGGAGTGATCCTCTACACGATCGAGGGGCGGTGGCTCACCCTCACGGTCCTGCGCGTTCTGTGGCTTGGCTGAAACGTGCCGGGACGAGTCCGTCGGGGGGGGGCGGGGGGGGGGGCCCCCCCCGGGGGGCGGGGGGGGGCGACCGGGTAGCGGGCGACCAGCTGCCAGTCATCGGTATCGGTGCCGTACAGAACCCCGAGATGGGCGCGCACCG
>NZ_JALKFX010000100.1:7769-32761 GCF_023243045.1 Frankia sp. AgB32 | reverse complement strand
GGGGCCCCCGCGGGCCCCCGAGCGGCTGCGCCCGCGGGTCGCCGCGGCGGTGCTCGTGGAGGACGCTCTGCTGCCGGCGGAGGCCGCCAGCCTCGTCGCCGCGGCGCAGGCCGACGGCCTCGATCCGGCTCGCGCCCGCGCCGTGGTCGGCGCGCTCGCCGCCGAGCACGGGGTCACCGCTCCGCCCGTGCCCGCTCCCACCGGGAATCCCGCGGCCGGCGCCGACGGGAGCGCCGGGGGTGATCGGGCGCCGGGGTCGGCGGCGCCGTCTCGCAGCCCTGCGCACGGCGACGATCCGGCCGGCGACGATCCGGCCGGCGACGATCCGGCCGGCGACGATCCCGCCGGCGACGATCCCGCCGAGGAGGCCGCACATCCCGCCCGCGTGGCCGACTGGACCGCGGCCGTGTCGCAGGCCCGGGCGGCCCTGCGCGCCGGTCGGCCGGTGCGGGCCGGCGAGTTCGTGGCCACTGCACGGGAACTCGCCGGGGAGACCCTGCCGCCGATCCGGGCCATGGACGACGAGGTCGAGGCCGCGATCCGGGCCGCTGCCGAGCAGTGGGCCGCGCTGGAACCCCTCGTCGCCGACGCGTGCTACCACGCGGTGATCGGGCTGGCTCGGCGGCTCGCCGTGGGTGCCGCGGACGTGCCCGGGCCAGGCGGCCAGCTGCCCGGCGAGCTGCTGTCTCTGGCCGAGTCCCGCTGCCGGGCCGCCGAGGTTCTCCTCGCCCGGGCCCGGGACGCCGGCGTCGACGCGCCGGCGGGGTCGCGCCTGATCGAACAGGCCGCCGCCCTGGTGTCCGACCATCCTGGCGTTCTGGCGCGGCGCCGACCCGCCGACGCCGACGCCGTGGCCGCGCCGCCGACGGCGGTGCTCGCCCGGCGGGAGGGTGGCTCCGTCGTCGTGCGCTGGCAGCCGTCGCCGACTCCCGGCGAGGTCCGCTACCGGGTCACCCGCCTCGCCGCCGACGGCTCGTCACGGGCCGTCGGAGTGACCACGGCGACCAGCCTGGAGGACGGCGGTGCGCCGCCGGGGGAGATTCCGGCCTACGCGGTCACCGCCGGCGCGGGGGGTGGCTGGTCCGCGGCGGCCCGCACCCCGCAGCCCGAGCCGGGCGGCGGGTCTGGCCCGGCCGCCGGCGCGGTGGGTGGGACCCGCAACGCGGCCGACGCGTTGGCGCCGCCGACCGGGCTGTGCTGGGTCGAGGGGCGGCTGCGGTGGACCTGGCCGGCTGGCTGCACCGAGATGATGGTCGTCCGACGCGGCAACGGACCGCCGACGGGCGCCGACGATCCACAGGCCCAGGCGCAGAAGGTGACCAACACCCGCTACGAGATCGACGGCGGTGTCGCGCTGCCATCGTCGCGGCCCGTGCACGTCGCCCTGTTCTGCTGTGCCCGGCCGGGCGGCGCCCTGGTGGTGGCGACCTCGGCCGGCGCGCGTCTGGCCATTCCCGACGCCGCCCCGGGATCAACGGCGTGCGGCGGTCCTTGATTCGTGCCGGCGATCAGCTGGATTTCCGCCGCCGCGGGCATCCCGGTTTGCGGGTTGCCCGTGGGACCGTGACGCGGCTGATTGCTCACGCAAAGCGAACGGTTTCTGCTGACCGCAATGAGTACTCACCTAAGGTGACGAGTCTGCGGATTGGCGGCTATCCGCGGAACTGCTGGAGGGAGGTGTAGTAACCCATCCAGGCCGTGTGTACCATGCCTAAAGGGGCCGGTACTGCCGGCCGGCTAGACCACTTGGGGGGTCGTCCTGTGGTGAGGTCGAGCGACCTTTCCTGCCGGGCTCGGCGGTACCGATGCTGACCGTCCGGCCGGGAGATCGATTTCGGTGACCCCCCGACGCCGGACGAGCTGATGTCCGGCGTCCAGTTGTGCCGTCGGCCTGTGTGGCGCCAGCGGCGCCGGGTCATCCCCGCTGACGGTCGTTGGACCCGTTCGCAGTCCCTCCTGTTGCAGATCCGGGAGCACCCCACGTGCGTGCGATAGTCACCGGCGGCGCCGGCTTCCTCGGTAGTCATCTTTGTGAACGTCTCCTAGGCGACGGCTACGAGGTCATCTGCTTCGACAACTTCCTCACCGGTCGGCCGGGAAACGTCGAGCACCTGCTGGAAGATCCTCGTTTCCGGCTGGTCAACCGAGACGTGAACGATTTCATCTATGTTTCGGGTCCGGTGGACGTGGTCCTCCACTTCGCTTCCCCGGCATCGCCCGTTGATTACTACGAGCTGCCGATCGAGACCCTGAAGGTCGGCTCCCTCGGTACGTTCCACGCGCTTGGTCTCGCCCGCGAGAAGAACGCGCGATTCCTGCTCGCCTCCACCTCCGAGTCGTACGGCGACCCGCAGGTGAATCCGCAGCCGGAGACGTACTGGGGCAATGTGAATCCCGTCGGCCCGCGCAGCGTCTACGACGAGGCGAAGCGGTTCGCGGAGGCTGTCACGATGGCCTACCGGCGAAAGCACGGCGTCGACACCGCGATCGTGCGGATCTTCAACACCTACGGCCCGCGGATGCGGGTGGACGATGGCCGGGCGATTCCGGCGTTCGTCTCGCAGGCCCTGCGCGGTGAGCCGATCACCGTCGCCGGTGACGGTTCCCAGACGAGGTCGATCTGCTACGTCGACGACCTGATCGACGGAATCGTCCGGCTGTTGCACTCGGACCTGCCCGGACCGGTGAACATCGGCAACCCGCACGAGATGTCGATCCTCGACACCGCGATGCTGGTGCGAGATCTCTGCGGCTCGTCCGCGCCCATCACCTTCGTCCCACGCCCACAGGACGACCCGTCGGTGCGTCAGCCGGACATCACCATTGCCCGCACCCGCCTGGGCTGGGAGCCGAAGATGGGGCTGCAGGAAGGCCTGACCCGGACGATCTCGTGGTTCGCCAGCCAGCTGACCGAAAGCCCCCAGGTCGTCGGATGAGGTCCGGTCGCTCGGGTGGGCGTTCGGCCCGCGTCGGCCGCGACCACCCGGCGCGCGCCGGGTGGCGCCGCGGCTCGCTGGGCCGGACGGCTCGGCGGTCAGTGTTTCGCGGGTGACACGCCCGGACGGCTCGGTGCTCCGCCGGGTCCTGTGCGCGCCCACCTCGGACCGGATTCGTCCTATTGACCTGAACCGGCGTGTATCCGCGGCCGGTGTGCCGGCATGACGGCGCAGTTCGCGGGGTCGGTGGCTGCGCGACCTGGGGGTTATGTTCTCCTGTGCCTGTTGGGCGCCGGGTCGTTCGGCGGATTGTTCATCGTGCGCCCGCCCACGGGTACGCGTGGTCCTGAGGGTGGCAATGCCCTGAGGGAGGTTCCTGTGGCCGCTGGCGGCGGATGCCGGTCGCCGCAGGTCCTCCGTCGACGGACGACGGCCCGCTGTGCGGCCGGCAGAGCTGCCGTGCCGACGAGGAACGAGGAGGCTCCGCTGTGATGTCGACGGACCGTACCGGGACCATCCTGGTGACCGGCGCCGCGGGATTCATCGGCTCACACACCTGCGTCGACCTGTTGACGGCCGGTTACCGGGTGGTGGGAGTCGACAACTTCCTCAACAGTTCGCCTCGGGTGCTGGAGCGCGTGCGCAAGGTCGCGACCGGGGAGTTCGAGTTCGTCCGCCTCGACGTGCGCGACCGCGACGCACTCGCCGACGTCTTCCGCCGGTGGCCGATCGACGCGGTGGTCCACTTCGCCGCGCGCAAGGCGGTCGGCGAGTCGGTCGAGATGCCCCTGGAGTACTACGACACCAACGTCAACGCGACGCTCGGACTGGTCAGCGTGATGGCCGAGCACGACGTGCGGCGGCTGGTCTTCTCGTCCTCGTGCGCCATCTACGGCTCGGTCGACCGGGTGCCGATCACCGAGGACACGCCGGCCCGACCGACGAACCCGTACTCGCGGACGAAGTGGATGTGCGAGCAGATCCTCGCCGACGTGTGCGCCCAGGACCAGGACTGGCACATCACCTCGCTGCGGTACTTCAACCCGATCGGCGCGCACCCGTCCGGGCTGCTCGGCGAGGACCCGCGCGGCGTGCCGAACAACGTCATGCCGTTCATCGCGCAGGTGGCCGTCGGCCGGCGTGAGGAACTCGCCGTCTTCGGCGACGACTACCCGACACCGGACGGCACCGGAGTACGGGACTACATCCACGTGGTCGACCTGGCGGAGGGACACCGCCTAGCGCTCGACCATCTCGGCGACCAGGCCGGTCACCGCGTCATCAACCTCGGGACCGGGCGGGGAACCTCGGTTCTGGAGCTGCTCGCCGCCTTTTCGGCGGCCTGCGGCCGGGTGCTGCCGCACCGGGTTGTGCCGCGTCGCCCCGGGGACGTCGCGGCGCTGGTCGCCGATGCGACCTTCGCCCGCGAGGCGCTCGGCTGGACCGCTCACCGCGGGGTCGCGCAGATGTGTCGAGACGCGTGGGAGTTCCAGCGCCTCAACCCTGCGGGGTACGACGACGAAAAGGGAGTCTGATGAGCACGTCGGACAGCCATGGATCTGCGGCGGGCACCGGGCCCCGACCGCGCCTGACGGTCATCGGCACGGGTTATCTCGGCGCCACGCACGCGGTCTGTATGGCCGAGCTGGGCTTCGAGGTACTGGGGGTGGACGTCGACGATTCGAAGATCGAACGCCTGTCCGCCGGTGACATTCCGTTCTACGAGCCTGATCTCGCCGATCTGCTGCGGTCGAACCTCGACTCCGGTCGACTGCGGTTCACCTCCTCGTTCGAGGAGATCGCCGAGTTCGGCGACGTGCACTTCGTCTGTGTCGGCACCCCGCAGCGCGCGGACGGTCTCGGCGCGGACCTCAGCCACCTCAACGCGGCGATCGAGCGGCTCGCGCCCCTGCTGCGCCGGCCGTGCCTCGTCGTCGGCAAGTCCACGGTGCCGGCCGGGACGGCTGCGGGCATCGCCCGCACCCTCGCCCGGCTGGCCCCGGCGAACCATCCGGGTGCCGATGCCGGCGACGCCATCCCGAACGGTGCCGTCGCCGACGGCCCCACGGCCCTCGACGCCGACATCGTCCGTGTCCTCGGTGGCGTGCAGCTTGCGTGGAACCCCGAGTTCCTGCGTGAGGGCTTCGCCGTCGCCGACACACTGCACCCCGACCGGCTCGTGTTCGGGGTGGCATCCCCGGCCGCCGAGGGGGCCCTGCGCGCGGCGTTCGCCCCGGTGATCGCCCAGGGCGTGCCGGTCATCGTGACGGACTACCCGACGGCGGAACTCGTCAAGACCGCGGCGAACTCGTTCCTCGCCACGAAGATCTCCTTCATCAACGCCATGGCCGAGGTCTGCGAGGCGGTCGACGCCGACGTGCTCACGCTGTCGGAGGCGCTGTCGCACGACGTCCGCATCGGCGGCAACTTCCTGCGCCCGGGGGTCGGCTTCGGTGGCGGCTGCCTGCCCAAGGACATCCGCGCGTTCCAGGCGCGGGCCGACGAGCTCGGGGTCGGCGTCGCGCTGCGGTTCCTGCGGGAGATCGACGAGATCAACAACCGGCGTCGCGACCGGGTCGTCGAGCTCGTCGCCGCCGCGCTGGACGGCACGCTGGCCGAGCGCCGGCTGCTCGTGCTCGGCGCCGCCTTCAAGCCGAACTCCGACGACGTGCGGGACTCGCCGGCGCTGGCCGTCGCCGATCTCCTGGCCCGCACCGGCGCCGAGGTGACCGTCGTCGATCCGGTGGCGATCCACAACGCGCGCCGCGCGCTGCCCGGGGTCGCCTACAGCGATTGCGTCGACGACGTCGCCGCGGACGTCGACGCGGTCGTGCTGCTCACCGAGTGGCGGCAGTTCGCGGAGCTCGACCCGGTGCGGCTCGGCGCACTCGTCCGCCGCAAGGTGGTCGTCGACGCCCGGCACGCCCTCGACGGTGATCGCTGGCGACAGGCGGGCTGGGTCTACCTCGCCCCCGGCCGCCCGACCGGGGTGATCCCCAGCTCCCTGCCGCAGCAGCGGCCGTTCGAGATCCAGCCGGCCGCCGGCGACGCGGGCGGGATCGTCGCCGCCGGGGGCGAACCGCAGCACGCGGAGGTCGATGCGCCGGTCGGCGGATCGTCCTGACCTCGGTGCCCGCCGGGCCGCGGGCCCGATCGCGCGCGGTCGGTGTCCTGTCCGGCGGGCCGGGGAGATCTCCGGGGTAGGGTCGTCCCATGCCTCCTGTCGTCTCGCGCCGGACGGTCGTGCGCCGCCGGGTGCTCGCCCGACATCGGTGAGCCCCGCCCGGCGCCGCGGTCATCCGCGCCCGGGCGGTGGACGCCCACCGGTTCGCAACGATGAGGAGAACTCCCGGCGATGAGTGACGCGCCGATCGTCCGTCCCCTGCCCATCAGCGGCTTCCCGGAGTGGCTGCCCGAGGTCCGGATCGTCGAGCAGCGCTGGCTCGACACGATCCGGGCGACCTTCGAGCGCTACGGCTTCTGCTCGGTGGAGACCCCCTCGGTCGAGGCGCTCGACGTGCTCACCGCGAAGGGGGAGACCTCGCAGGAGGTCTACACCCTGCGTCGGCTGCAGGCCGACGGGGACGACGACAGTGCCCGCCTGGGCCTGCACTTCGACCTGACCGTGCCGTTCGCCCGGTACGTCGCGGCGCACTTCAACGAGCTCGTCTTCCCGTTCAAGCGCTACCAGATGCAGCGGGTGTGGCGTGGCGAGCGGCCGCAGGAGGGCCGCTTCCGCGAGTTCACCCAGTGCGACATCGACGTCATCAACGTTGACCGGGTGCCGCCGCACTTCGACGCCGAGCTGCCCCGGATCGTGCACGAGGTCCTCGGCACCCTGGGCGTGCCGGCCTGGACCCTGAACATCAACAACCGCAAGGTGCTGCAGGGCTTCTACGAGGGGCTGGGGATCGGCGACCCGCTGGCGGTCATCCGCATCGTCGACCGGATGGACAAGATCGGCCCGGTCGGCGTGGCGGACCTGCTCGCCACCCAGGCCCGGCTCGACGCGGACCAGGTCCGGGCCTGCCTCGACCTGGCCGCGATCCGGACGTCGGGTTCCGGGGTCGTCGACGAGGTGCGCCGGCTCGGGGTGAAGTCGGACCTGCTCACCGAGGGACTCGACGAGCTCGGCGCCGTCCTCGACGACCTCGCCGACCTGCCCGCCGGCAGCGTCGTCGCGGACCTGTCCATCGCCCGCGGCCTCGATTACTACACCGGCACCGTCTACGAGGCGAAGTTCAACGACTGGCCTGATTTCGGCAGCATCTGCTCCGGCGGTCGGTACGAGAACCTGGCCGGCTCGTTCATCCGCCGCTCGCTGCCCGGCGTCGGCATCTCCATCGGCCTGACCCGCATCTTCGCCAAGCTGCTCGCCGAGGGGCTGCTGCCGGTCGGCGCGGCCAGCCCCGCCGACGTCCTCGTCGTCGTGCCGAGCGCCGAGCGCCGCTCCGCAGCCCTCGCCGCCGCGGCCGCGCTGCGTGCCCGCGGGCTGCGGGTCGAGACCTACCACCAGGCGGACAAGCTGGCCAAGCAGATCCGCTACGCGGCCCGCAAGGGCATCGGTTCGGTCTGGTTCCCGCCCTTCGGCGAGGGTCGCGACCACGAGGTCAAGGACATGGCGACCGGCGACCAGGCCATCGCCGACCTCGCTGCCTGGACTCCGCCGACCGTCTGACCGCCCCCGACCGTCTGACCGCCGCCGGCCGGCGCAGCCGCTCGGCCCCGAGCCGGGGATGATCCACCCGGATGCGCGCGGCGGGGGGCCGCCGCGCCATCGCGGGAGGGCTGCCCGCCGCGACGTGGCCGGCCGGCCGGGGATTGACGGGGGCGGAGACCCCCGGCCTGGGCCGGACCACGCCGCGAGGACGGGCGCTGTGACTTCTCGTCGTTGGGAGCGGCGAGGAGTCCAACTCCGGTGTACCACGGGTTCCCGGGCCCTCAATCCCCGCGCTCCAATCGCGTGACCGGAGCGGCAGGTGGATGCCGACACGGGCCGCGTTGGGCGATTGCTGGCCCGCTCGGCCGATTGCTGACCGGCTCGACGCATTGCCGGTTCGCAGGGCTGATCGGGCGTTCGGCGAGGTCCCGCCGGCTCTTTTGGTGTCGTCCCGCCCGGTTCGCGCGAACCGGCGCACCTCGTCCGCTGAACTGCGTCTACCGTGATGGGGGTTCACCCGCGACGGGGGTGCGCGGGTGACGAGGGCCCAGGCCGCCGACGACGGAGCGGGGTCGTGGGCGCGTGGTGAACTGATGGAGGTGGCAGTGTCGCAGCCGGCATCCGAACCGGTGTCCGAGCAGTCTTCCGCGTCGCCGGGGGTACCCGAGCAGACCGGGGAGCCCGCGGGTCCCGCGCGGGCCGGGCTGCGGGTGCAGGTGGTGGCGAAGACGGAGTTCCTCCCACCGGCGGACGTGCCGTGGAGCACCGACGCGGACGGCGGCCAGGCCCTGGCCGAGTTCGCCGGGCGGGCCTGCTACCAGAGCTGGAGCAAGCCCAATCCGGCCACCGCGACGAACGCGGGCTACCTGCGGCACATCCTCGACGTCGGGCATCTGTCGGTGCTCGAGCACGGGACCGTCTCGCTGTACATCACGGGCGTGTCCCGCAGTCTCACCCATGAGCTCGTTCGCCACCGGCATTTCTCCTACAGCCAGCTGTCCCAGCGTTACGTCCCCGAGCGGGACGCCGCGGTCGTGGAGCCCGAGGTCATCGCCTCCGACCCGGAGCTGCACGCCCTGTTCCAGCAGGCCACGGCGGCCTCGGCGGAGGCGTACGGGCGGCTGCTGGAAGGGCTGGAGAAGCGGTTCGCCGACATCTCGGCGCCGACGTCGCGGCGTAAGCAGGCGCGGCAGGCGGCCCGGTCGGTCCTGTCGAACGCGACGGAGACCCGGATCGTGGTGACCGGCAACTACCGGGCCTGGCGGCACTTCATCGGCATGCGGGCCAGCGAGCACGCCGACGTCGAGATCCGCGGCCTCGCCGTCACGGTCCTGCGGGAACTGCGGGCGGTCGCGCCGAACGTCTTCGCCGACTTCCGCATCTCCGCCCTGGATGACGGCACCGAGGTCGCCTCCAGCCCGCTCGTCGGCGAGGGCTGATCCGCCGGGTCCCGCGCCCGGCGTTGGCACTGGGTGAGCGCGTGCCGTTGTCCGCTAATGTCATGATTCGTGACCATGTGGGCGGTGGGTGTCGACCCGGCGGGAGCCATCCCGCCCGGTGTGGCGCGCGCCTGGTCCGGTCGGGCCGGCGCGCTCGCGAGCAGCGGTGGCGGGCGTTCGCCCAGCGCCGCGTGGGCGCCTGACGGAGACCGGTGGTGAGCGGGTTCGCCGGCGGCGGGCCCGGCGCCGGGCCGATCGGCCGGTTCCGCCGGTGGACACGGCGCGACGATGCCGACCACGCGCCCGTCCTCGACCTGACCGACCTCGACGAGGTCACGATGACGCTGCTCGCCCCGCCAGCGCCCTACCAGGGGCTGCGCCGGCGGGTGGTGGACCAGTTCACCCTGCTCAGTGCCAACCGGTGCCGGTTGACCCGCTCGGTCAACTGGGGGCCGCTGGACGCCGTCCTCAACGAGATCGTTCCGGTCGCCGCCGCCGGCCGGGTCGACACGGCCGGTCGGCTGCCGCCCGAGGTGCTCGTCCTGCTCCCGGTCTCGACGCTGACCAAGCGTGCCCTGGTCGCCTTCGACCTGAAGGGGCCGGACGACTCCGACGCCCACCTGATGCCCTACGGCACGTCGGTCGCGATCCAGGGCAACCTGATCGCCAGCCTCGCCGACCCGCTCGGCGTGCCGCTGGACGAACGGGCCCGCCGCCTCGTCGACGCGATCTCCCGGTTCCGGCCGGGACGGCTGTCGGGCAACTACCCGCGCCTCGCCGCGACGGCGCGGGGGCGCCCGCTGCGCCTCGACGCGATCCAGGCCTACCTGGAACGGGAGGCCGACCTCGCCGTGACGGCGGCCCGGCTGCGCCGCTGGCAGGATCTCGTCGCCGACGCCGAGCGGGTGCTCGCCGCCGCGCTCGACGAGCCGTTCGACCCGTTGAGCAGCGCAGAGTCCCTCCTGCTCGCGGTGGGCGAACTCTGGCGGGACCCGGACGTGCCCGACGGTCTCGACCTCGTCGCGATCGAGGGGTATCTCACCGCCTTCGTCACCTGGGTCGATCAGCTGGTCCAGGTCGGTGCCGCCGCGGAGCCGGTGCTGACCACCGTCGCCGAGTACGGCCGACGGTGGGAGGCCCTGGCGGCGGTCACCGTCGACCCCTACCGGCCGTTCCTGATCAAGACGAGTGAGGAGCTGCGGACCGTCCTCGTCCGCGGCCGCCCGACCCGGGTCCGACCGGCCGAGGGCCGCAGCGGGCCCGCCTGGCGCCAACTGCTGCATCCGGCGGCGCTGATCGACATCGACTCGGGCGGTACGGGCAGCTACCACGCCAGCATCGGTACGGACGACAGCAGCATCGAGCTGGACACCCCGGTGATGGTCGACCAGTTCGGTGATCCGGTGCGGCGGACGTACATCGAGGACATCCAGCGCAACCGGGAGGTGTACGCCTTCTACACCACCGACGCGCGCCGCCCGCCCCGGTCCCGGCTGGTCGTGGGGCTCAGCGTCTCCTCGGACGTCTCCCGGATCACCGGGGCGATCGGCGTGCTGATGATCCTCACCGTGAGTCTGAGCGCCCTGCCGATCCGGCTCGCACCCGACGCGGTCGCCGTGATCACGCTGCCCTCGTCGTTCGCGGCGACCGTGCTGCTCACGCGGGAGCGCAGCAGCCTCGCGGCCTGGGTCCTCGGACCGGCCAAGTCGCTCCTGCTCGCGTTGCTGGTGGCATTGGCGGTGCTCGCGGGGCTGCGGGCGGCCGGCTGGGACGCCCCGGCTGCTCCGGCGCCCGCCGGTCCGACCCCGGCCGCGTCGGCCGCGGCCGGGGTCGCGGGGGCCGGCTGTCGTGCGCAACCCGGCGGTGGCGTCCCCGAGAGGCAGCGGGGCGGTACTCTGGAAGCCCTGTAGCGGCGGACGGGACGGTGGCGGATGCCGAAGAACTACGGCCCGGGTGTTGCGGTGGGCACGCCGCGTACCGGCGGGTTGCGGTCGCTGGTGCGCCTCGGTCGTCGGGAACTCTGGTCGCGGCTGGACCGCAACATGCTGGGCGCGGGCGACCGCGGCCAGGACGCGGCCCCGAGGTCGCCCGGGGGGTCCGTGCGCGCGCATTGAGTCGTTTCCGATCCGTTCCGCCTCGTCCGCCCCGGCTGTGTCGCCGGAGCCGGCGCCGCGGTGGGGGTCGGAGTCGTCCTTCGCGCCGACCGGGGGTGCCCGGTGTGGGCTGCGGCGAGGGTCATGGTCAGCGTCGCGGCCGGTCCTGGCATGGTGACGCGGGCCGGTGGTCGTCTGGTCATCCGGTGGTAATCGGTGATCGGGCCTGCGGTGATGATCAGATGTGGTTTGTCGGTGGCAGTTTCGCCGGCCGGTGGTGCGAGACGGGCCAGGGGTCCGGGACGGGCAGTGGTCCGGGAGATGCGGTTGCCGCCGTGGGGCGGACCGGTCCGGACGGCCCGTCACGGCAGGCTGGCCCTGCGTGGCCAGGATGGTCGGCGGGGCGGACGATGGGGCCGAGCGAGTGTTCGTGCGGCGCCGGGTGGTGACGGGTGAGTTCAGAACGTTGGCGCGGCGATGCTCGCCGGCCGGAAGAAGAGATTGTCGGAGGTGCGCTCTAGCGTGACCGGTATGTCAGTGTTGCCGCCGGCGCCGTTCGGGCGCATGATCACGGCGATGATCACACCGTTCCGAACGGACGGTGCCCTGGACGAGGCAGGTGCGGCCCGGCTCGCGGCCCACCTGGTGGACGCGGGCAACGATGCGCTCGTCGTCAACGGCACGACCGGGGAGTCGCCGACGACGACCGACGCGGAAAAGGCCCGGCTCGTGCGGATCGTGGTCGAGGCCGTGGCCGGTCGGGCCAAGGTCGTCGCCGGCGTCGGGACCAACGCCACCGACCACACCATCGAACTGGCGCGGGCGGCCGCGGCTGCGGGCGCCGAGGGCCTGCTCGTCGTGTCGCCGTACTACAGCAAGCCGCCGCAGGCGGGTCTCGCGCGGCATTTCGCCGCCGTCGCCGACGCCACGGCGCTGCCTGTCATGATCTACGATATCCCGGGCCGAGCGGGCGTGCCGGTGGCCACCGAGACCCTGGTCCGGCTGGCCGAGCATCCCAACATCGTCGCGGTCAAGGACGCGAAGGACGACCTGGCCGCGTCCTCCTGGGTGCTGGCCCGTACCGATCTGGCGTACTACTCGGGCACGGAAATGCTCACGCTGCCGCTGCTGTCCATTGGCGGCTGCGGCGTCGTCAGCGTGGTCTCGCACCTGGCGACCCCAGCGATCCGATCCATGATCGAAGCCTTCGAGGCCGGGGACGCGGCCCGGGCGCTGGCGTTGCACCGGGGTCTGCTCCCTGCGTTCGAGGGCATCTTCCGCAGCCAGGGAGTGATCCTCGCCAAGGCCGCGCTCACGCTGGCCGGCCTGCCGGCCGGTCCGGTCCGCCCGCCGATGGTCGACGCGACGCCGGCCGAGATCGCCCAGCTGCGAGCCGACCTCGCCGCCGCGACCCTGGATCCGGGCGGGCCGCCATGGCCATCCGGTGGTGTGCCGCGCACCGCGGCAGTGAACAGGTTCGCCGTCGCTGGGGCAGGAGAAGACTCATGATCCACCCGCATCCCGACTACGGCCCGCCGCCGCCGCTGCGTGCCGACGGTCTGCGCGTCATCCCGCTCGGCGGGGTCGGCGAGATCGGCCGCAACATGACCGTCTTCGAGCACGCCGGTCGGCTGCTCATCGTCGACTGCGGAGTGTTGTTCCCGGAGGACGTCCAGCCCGGGATCGACCTGATCCTGCCGGACTTCACCGCGATCCGGGACCGCCTCGACGACATCGACGCGCTGATCCTCACCCATGCCCACGAGGACCACATCGGCGCCGTGCCGTACCTGCTGCGCGAGCGGCGTGACATCCCGCTGATCGGCACCCGGCTGACCCTGGCGCTGTTGAACGCCAAGCTCGCCGAGCACCGGATCAAGGCGGTGACGCAGGAGATCCGGGAGGAGGAGCGGCACACCTACGGGCCGTTCGAGTGCGAGTTCTTCGCCGTGAACCACTCCATCCCGGACGCGGTCGCCGTGGCCATCCGCACCGAGGCCGGCCTCGTGCTGCACACCGGTGACTTCAAGATGGACCAGCTGCCCCTCGACGGCCGCCTCACCGACCTCGGCGGCTTCGCCCGGCTCGGCCGGGAGGGCGTCGACCTGCTGCTCTCCGACTCGACCAACGCCGAGGTGCCGGGGTTCGTCACCTCCGAGCGGGAGATCGCCCCGGTGCTCGACGGGGTCTTCCGGGAGGCGACGAAGCGGATCATCATCGCGAGCTTCGCCAGCCACGTGCACCGGGTGCAGCAGGTGCTCGACGCCGCCGAGGCGCACGGCCGCTCGGTCTGCTTCGTCGGCCGCTCGATGGTGCGCAACATGGGTGTGGCCCGCGACCTGGGCCTGCTGCGGGTGCCACCGGGTCTCGTCATCGATGTCCGCGACCTCGACTCGCTGCCCGACCGCAACATCTGCCTGATCTGCACCGGCTCCCAGGGCGAGCCGCTGTCGGCGCTGTCGCGGATGGCCAACCGCGACCACCAGATCCGCATCCAGGCCGGGGACACCGTCGTGCTGGCCTCCAGCCTCATCCCCGGCAACGAGAACGCGGTCTTCCGCGTCATCAACGGCCTGACCCGATGGGGAGCCAAGGTCGTCCACAAGGGCGTCGCGAAGGTCCACACCTCGGGCCACGCGCCGGCCGGCGAGCTGCTCTACGTCCTCAACGCGACCCGTCCCTCCAACGTCATGCCGGTGCACGGCGAATGGCGCCATCTGCGCGCGCACGCCAAGCTGGCGGAGGCGACCGGGGTGCCCCCCGAGCAGGTCGTGCTCGCCGAGGACGGCATGGTCATCGATCTGCTCGACGGCCGCGCGCGGATCACCGGGGTGGTGCCCTGTGGCTTCGTCTACGTCGACGGGGCCGCGGTCGGCGACGTCGGTGAGCCGAGCCTGAAGGACCGCCGCATCCTCGGCGAGGAGGGCTTCATCACGGTCACCGTCGTGGTCGACGCGGCGGCGGGCAAGGTCGTCGTCGGCCCCGACCTGTCGGCGCGCGGTTTCACCGACTCGCCTGGCACGTTCGAGGCACTCGGCAAGCTGATCAGCGACGGGCTCGCCGACGCGATGCGCACCGGGATGACGGACACCACCGCGCTGCAGCAGTTGGTGCGGCGCACGGTCGGTCGGTGGGTCAACGAGCGTTACCGCCGGCGCCCGATGATCGTCCCGGTGGTTCTGGAGGTCTGACCGGTGGCTCGGCGCGGCACGCCCGGTTCGTCGGGGTTGCCGCGAGTCGGCCCTCCGCCTGTGTACCGTTTCGATGGTGGCCACACGGACTAGTGGCGCGCGGACGCGTGCGCAGGCGGGGACGGCCACGCCCCGGCCGGGGGGCGGCGGGCGTCAGACGGCCGCGCGTGGGCGCGGTGCGAGCAGTGCGGCGGCTGGAGCCGCCGGTCGGGCGGCGTCCGGCGGGGCGCGCGCCCGCCCCGCAGCCGGCCGCGGCCGTCCGCCGGCCCGCGCGGCATCGTCGCGGGGGAGCCGGACGCCGCTGAACCTCCTGGTCGGTCAGACGGTCGTCAGGCTCGTCTACCGGTCGTGGATGTCCGTGGCGACGCTGCTGGGTACGATGCTGCGCCGTACCGGGCGCGGTGCCCGCGACCTGCGCATCGATCCGGCCCATCGGCGCGACGGGCTGGGCCTGGCCGCTTTCGGCGGGGCGTTGCTGTCCGCGGTCGCGGTGTGGTTCTCCGCCGGCGGCCCGGTCGGCCGGTTCGTGGCCGCCGTGCTCGAGGTGTGTGTCGGCGTCGGCGCGTGGTCGCTGCCGTTGTTCGGTTTCGGCGCCGCCTGGCGCCTGGTGCGCTCGCCGACCGATCCGGACAGCCGCGGTCGGGTGGTGATCGGTTGGGCGGCGCTCGCCGTCGGCGTCCTCGGCGTGCTGCACATCGCCCGTGGGCTGCCCGACCTCGGCGACGGCCTGAGCCAGGTGCGCGGCGCCGGCGGTCTCGTCGGTCTGCTGGGCGGTCTGCCGCTGGCCAGCGCCGTGACGCGCTACGTCGCCGTGCCGCTGCTGCTCCTGCTGTCGGCCTTCGGCATCCTGGTGATCACCGCCACCCCGATCCGGCAGGTCCCCGAGCGGCTGATGGGCCTGGTCGACCGCCTCACCGCGGGCGTGCGGGACGCGGACTACGACGACGAGCTGGTCGACGACGACTACGACGAGGCCGACTACGACGACCCGGCGGGTGCGCTGGCCGACGGCGCCCGTGCCGGGCGGGGCTCCGCCGCGGCCGCGGCGAGCACCGACGAGGTGTACGACCTCGAGGCCGATCGGCCCGCCCGCCCCCGGCGCCGGGGGCGTCGCGCCGCCGTCACTCCCGCCGCCGACGAGGCGGCCGCGGTCGACGGCGACCTCACTCTCGACCTGTTCGGCGAGGTGGCGGGGCCGGAGGCGGACACCGGCTACGCCGCCGAGCCGGACGACGACGCGGGCGGTGCGGACACCGCTTCGGCGGCACCGCAGCCGAAGCGTGCCCGGCAGCGGGCGGCGAAGGCCGTGGGCGGCGCCGCCGCCACCGCGACCGGTGCCACCGGGCCGGGCTCGCCGAGCGCCGCCGACGAGATCGAGTTCCTCGTCCCGCCGGCCGAGGGCGACTACGTCCTGCCGTCGCCGACGCTGCTGCGCTCGGGCACGCCGCCGAAGGTCCGCTCCGCCGCGACCGACACGGTGATCGCCTCGCTGACCGACGTGTTCAGCCAGTTCAAGGTGGACGCGCGGGTCACCGGCTTCACCCGCGGGCCGACGGTGACCCGCTACGAGGTGGAACTCGGCGCGGCCGTGAAGGTCGAGCGGATCACCCAGCTCGCGAAGAACATCGCGTACGCGGTGAAGAGCCCGGACGTTCGGATCATCAGCCCGATCCCGGGCAAGAGCGCGGTCGGCGTCGAGATCCCGAACACCGACCGGGAACTGGTGTCCCTGGGGGACGTGCTGCGCAGTGGCGAGGCGCTCGGGAACGCGCATCCCCTGGTGGTCGGTCTCGGCAAGGACATCGAGGGCGGCTATGTGCTGGCGAACCTGGCGAAGATGCCGCACATCCTCATCGCGGGGGCGACCGGCGCGGGCAAGTCGACCTGCATCAACACGCTGATCACCTCGGTGCTGGCGCGGGCGACGCCGGATCAGGTGCGGATGGTGCTGGTCGACCCGAAGCGGGTGGAACTGACCAACTACCAGGGCATCCCGCACCTGATCACGCCGATCATCACGAACCCGAAGAAGGCGTCGGACGCGCTGCAGTGGGTCGTGAAGGAGATGGAGAACCGGTACGAGGACCTGGCCGCCTGCGGGGTGCGCCACGTCGACGACTTCAACCGCAAGGTCCGCGCCGGGGAGATCGTCGCCCCGCCGGGCTCGGAGCGGGTGTACGTGCCGTATCCGTACATCCTGGCGATCGTCGACGAGCTCGCGGACCTGATGATGGTCGCTCCGCGCGACGTCGAGGACGCGATCTGCCGGATCACGGCGATGGCCCGCGCGGTCGGCATCCACCTGGTGCTCGCGACGCAGCGTCCGTCGGTGGACGTGGTGACCGGTCTGATCAAGGCGAACGTGCCGTCCCGGCTGGCGTTCGCGACGGCGTCGCTCGCGGACAGCCGGACGATTCTCGACCAGGCCGGTGCGGAGAAGCTGGTGGGCCTCGGCGACGCGCTGTTCCTGCCGATGGGCGCGGGCAAGCCGGCGCGCATCCAGGGCGCCTTCGTCTCCGAGGACGAGATCGCGGCCATCGTCGACCACACGAAGGAGCAGGCGCCGCCGGCGTTCCGGGAGGACGTCTTCGAGGCGGGCAGCGAGCCGAAGAAGGAGATCGACGAGGAGATCGGCGACGACCTGCAGCTGTTCCTGCAGGCGGTCGAACTCGTCGTGAGCACGCAGTTCGGGTCCACCTCGATGCTGCAGCGCAAGCTGCGGGTCGGCTTCGCCAAGGCGGGCCGGCTGATGGACCTGATGGAAAGCCGCGGCATCGTGGGCGCGAGCGAGGGCTCGAAGGCCCGCGACGTACTGGTCATGCCGGACGAGCTGGAGGGCCTGCTCACGACCCTGCGCAGCGGATGAACCGCGCGCTCCGGACGGGGGGGCTCCGGTGGGCCCTGTGCGCTGTCGGCGCCGGGGCCCGGACCGTAAACTACCGCTGGGTGCCTCCACGGTAGGCAGCAATGAACGGGTGCGGAGGTCGCTCATGCAGTCCGTGGACGATCCCCAACCGGCGAGCGCGGGTGCCCTGCTCGCGGCCGGCCGAAAGGCACGTGACCTCACCGTCGAGGAGGTCAGCGCGCGGACGAGGGTGCGCGCCAGTCTCATCGAGCAGATCGAGCGGGACGACTTCTCCCACTGCGGTGGCACCGTCTACGCCCGCGGCCACCTGCGCAGCATCGCCGGCACCCTCGGGCTGGACCCGGCTGCGGTCCTCGGCGCGTACGACGCGACGCACGAGCCACTCACCGGCCCCGTCCTGGTGGTCCCGCCGGGTGAGTTCGACCCGCTGCGCAGCGCGACCCGCCGGGGTGGTGGCGGCTTCCGCTGGGGCATGGCCATGATCGTGTCGCTGGTGGTGGTGTGCCTGCTCGCCATCGTCCTCCTGCTGCTGCCCGGTGGATCTGGTTCGTCGGACTCCTCCGATGCCGACCGGCAGGCGCGGGCGAGCGCGGCGCCGGCCGCCCCGCCGTCGCCGTCGCTGGCGCCGGCGAGCAGCGCCGCCGCCCCCACGCCCGCGCCCACCGGGGTGAACGTCGTGCTGGCGGCGCGTGACGCGCAGAGCTGGCTGGAGGTGCGCGACGACGACCGGCACGTCCTGATGTCCCAGCTGCTGAAGTCCGGTGACTCGCGGACGATCACCGCGCCGGGAACGCTGCACATCAGAATGGGCAACGCCGGTGCGGTCGAGGTGTCCTGCAACGGCAGGGGCCTGGGTCCGTCCGGTGGCGCCGGTGAGGTGTTGACGATCACGGTGAGCCCGGCCGCGGCCGGCGGCTGCGACGTCGGTCGCGACGGGCACAGCCCGCTCGCGGTCGCCCCGTCGGCCCAGGCTGCCGCCACCCCACCCGGCGTCGTCGCCCGCTGACCGCCCCGGCGCTGCGGCCCGCCGTGGCCGTGGTGGTCGGTGCGGCGGCGGCATGGGCTGCTGTCCGCCATGTCGGGCTGGTGCGGCGCCGCCCGCCGATGCCCCGGTAGCCTGACCTCGTGTCCACACACGCTCCTCGCCGGGTAGCTCTGATCACGCTCGGTTGCGCCAGGAATGAGGTGGACTCGGAAGAGCTTGCCGCCCGGCTCGCCGGCCAGGGCTGGCAGGTGGTTCCCGAGGCCGCCGACGCCGACGCCGTACTCGTCAACACCTGCGGTTTCGTCGACGCCGCGAAGAAGGACTCGATCGACGCCCTGCTCGCCGCGGACGACCTGCGCGCTGGCGACGGTGCCGGCGGTCCGCAGGCGGTGGTGGCCGTCGGCTGCCTCGCCGAGCGGTATGGCCGGGACCTCGCCAGCAGCCTGCCGGAGGCCGACGCTGTGCTCGGCTTCGATGCCTATCCGAGCATCGGTGCCCACCTCGACGCGGTCATCGCCGGCGACGCCGCGCCCGCGCACACCCCGCGCGACCGGCGCACGCTCCTGCCGATCACGCCGGTGGACCGCGCCGCCTCCGCTGGCTCCGGCGCGGTCCACGTTCCCGGTCACGGTCAGCTCGACAGCGGGCCGGCGGCCCCGGTGCGTCGGCGGCTGACGACCGGCCCGGTCGCCGCTCTGAAGATCTCCAGCGGCTGCGACCGGCGCTGCGCGTTCTGCGCGATCCCGTCGTTCCGCGGCTCCCACGTCTCCCGGCCCGCGCAGGACGTGCTCGCCGAGGCCGAGTGGCTGGCCGGCGAGGGCGCCCGCGAGCTGGTGCTGGTCAGCGAGAACTCCACCTCGTACGGCAAGGACCTCGGCGACCTGCGGGCGCTGGAGAAGCTGCTGCCGCGGCTGGCGGCCGTGCCCGGCATCGTCCGCGTGCGAACGGTCTACCTCCAGCCCGCGGAGCTGCGGCCGTCGCTGCTGGAGGGGCTGCTGAGCACCCCCGGCCTCGCGCCCTACCTGGACCTGTCGTTCCAGCACGCGAGTCCGACGGTGCTGCGGCGGATGCGCCGGTTCGGCGGCGCCGAGGACTTCCTCGACCTGCTGCGCCGCGGCCGGCGACTGCTGCCCGACCTCGGCGCGCGGTCGAACTTCATCGTCGGCTTTCCGGGCGAGACGGAGGCGGACCTCGACATCCTGGCCGACTTCCTGGTCGAGGCGGAGCTCGACGCGGTCGGCGTGTTCGGCTACTCGGACGAGGACGGCACCGAGGCGGTGGACCTCGCGGGCAAGCTCGACGAGGACGAGATCGCCCGGCGCCTGGCGCACATCACCGACCTCGTCGAGCAGCTGACGGCCGCCCGGGCGCACGAACGGCTCGGCAGCCGCGTCGAGGTGCTCGTCGAGGAGGTCACCGACGGGCTCGCCCACGGTTGCGCCGGGCATCAGCAGCCCGATGCCGACGGTGCGTGCGTGGTGCGGCTGCCGCGGCCCGCCGCGGCCGGCGGCGACCGTGTCAGCGTCGCGGTGGGCGATCTGATCGAGGCACGGGTCGTGGCCACGGAGGGCGTCGACCTGATCGCCGAGTTCACGAGCGTGCTCGACGCCGCTCCCCGGCTCGGCGGGACCGACCCCGGTGCCGCGCCGCCCGGCGAGGCAACCGCACCGGGACCGCCGGTCCTGGCTGGCCGGCGCGGCACGGACGGAACGTGACAGTTACCCCCGGAGGAGCGCGCGGCGGCTCCGAACGTCTCGACGCCCACGAGGGCCTTGGTGCCCCTGTCGGTGACCGGCCGATGGAAACGCCGGGCGGGAAGCCGCCGAGCGGTGCGCCGGGTGGGGAGCGGCCGACCGGGGCGCCGGTGCTCAACGTCGCCAACCTGCTGACGATCGTGCGGCTGATCCTGGTCCCGGTCTTCGTCGTCCTCCTGTTCGCCGGTCCCGATGTGGACGAGTGGCGGTACGTGGCGTTCGCGGCCTACGCCGTGGCCGCCGTCACCGACCAGGTCGATGGCTCGATCGCCCGGCACTGGCAGCTGGTCACCGACTTCGGCATCCTCGTCGACCCGATCGCCGACAAGGCACTGACCGGCGCCGCGCTCGTCTCGCTGTCCGTGCTCGGCGAACTGCCGTGGCCGGTGACCGCGGTGATCCTGCTGCGCGAGATCGCGGTGACCCTGTTGCGGCTGTGGGTCATCCGGTTCGGAGTGATCGCCGCGAGTCGCGGGGGCAAGGCCAAGACGTTGCTGCTCAACGTGGCGATCGGCCTGTATGTGCTGCCGCTGGACGGCGTGGCCGAGATCGTCCGGGCGGTGATCCTCACCGCGGGCGTGGTGGTGGCGGTCGCCACCGGGATCGACTACGTGTACCGGGCGCTCGCGCTGCGGCGCCGGGCGGCGCGGGAGGCCGTGACCGGTGCGGCGGCGGCCGACGACGAGGGGTGGGCGGGTGCGCGCTGAGCTGCTGGCCGTGGGGGACGAGCTCCTCTACGGCGACATCGTGAACGGCAACGCGGCCTGGCTGGGCCGCCAGCTCGCCGACGTCGGGGTGCGGGTGGTGACCTCCACCGTCGTCGGCGACGATGTCGACGTGGTCTCGGCGGCGATCCGCGTCGCGCTCGGGCGCGCCGACGTCTGTCTCGTCACCGGCGGCCTGGGGCCCACCCAGGATGACCTGACGCGGGAGGGCATCGCCGCGGCGGCCGGCGTCGGACTGCGGCGCAACGAGGTGCTGGCGGCCGAGTTGCTGCGCCGTTACGGCGAGCTGGGTCGCGGCGACGGCGTGCCCGAGATGAACTTCCGCCAGGCCGACCTGCCGGACGGCGCGGAACCGGTGCGCAACGGCGCCGGCACCGCTCCCGGGGTTCGGATGGAGATCGGCTCGGGCGTCGTCTACGCGATGCCGGGCGTGCCGTTCGAGATGACGGCGATGTTCACCGAAAGCGTCCTGCCCGACCTGCTGCGCCGTGCCGGGCGCCCGGCGGTCGTGGTGCACCGGGTGCTGCGCACCGCGGGCATGTGGGAGTCGTCGGTCGCCACGGCGCTGGCGGGCGAGGTGGAGCGGCTCGCGCCGATCGGGAACCCGACGATCGCGTTCCTGGCCAGCGAGGGTCAGACCCGGGTCCGCATCACCGCCCGCGCCCGTGACCGGGACGAGGCCGAGCGGTTGATCGCGCCGGTCGAGTCCGCGGCCCGCGCGGCGCTGGGCGCCGGGGTGTACGGCGGGGACGAGGATTCGTTGGAGGCCGTCGTGCTGGGCCTGCTCGCCGCCCGCTCGGCGACGCTCGCGGTGGCGGAATCGCTGACCGGCGGGCTGCTCGCCGGGCGGCTGACCGACGTGCCCGGGGCGAGCAGCGTGCTGCGCGGCGGCGTCGTGGCCTACGCGACCGACGTCAAGGCCTCGGCCCTGGGCGTCGATCCGGACCTGCGGGCCACCGAGGGCGCGGTGTCCGCGCCGACGGCGGCGGCGATGGCGGCCGGGGTCCGGGCCCGGCTCGGCGCCGACTACGGCCTGGCCACCACGGGTGTCGCCGGTCCGGCCGAGCAGGAGGGCAAACCGCCTGGCACCCTGCATGTGGGCCTCGCCGGCCCGGACGGCATCCTCACCCGTTCGGTGCGACTGCCGGGGGACCGGACGAGGGTGCGTGTCTACGCCGTGATCACGGCGTTGGACCTCGTCCGACGTACGCTTGCGGGGCTACCCGGCGGCGACACGGTTACGATGGGTGACTCAGGCGTCGGTGGGTCTCGGGAGTAATCGTCGGACCTGTGGTGCTTACACAGTTACAGTCCCATCAACGAGGGCCCGATGGCCGTGGTGGTGGGTATACGGTGAACGCACCCCGCGGACGAAGGAGGAGGCTCGATGGTCCTGCTCCGACGCATGATCGGCGAGGCGTTGCGCCGCCGCCGTCAAGATCAACATCGCACGCTTCGGGAGGTGTCGTCGGCGGCCAGAGTGTCGCTCGGCTACCTCTCCGAGGTCGAGCGTGGGCAGAAGGAAGCCAGCTCCGAGCTGCTCGCTGCCATCTGTGAGGCACTGGGAGTACGCCTCGCGGACCTGCTGCGCGAGGTGAGCGAGGATCTTGAGCTCGCCGAGCTGGCAGTGGGCGCGGCGGTCGGTGGAGGTGCCACCGTGGTCGTGCCCGCGCGGCCGACCGTGGTGGAGAGGGCGGCCTGAGCCCTTCCGGCTCGGCTCGCGGTGCCGGCCAGCGCCCGTGTGGCCCCGCTTAGGGGTCTCATTCCGGGGCACGCCTGTGTGTGCAGGCTGACCCCCGAGAGTGAGAGGCGGCGATGATGAGCGCGATTCGAAGCCCCCTGTCCGACGAAGCCGGCACGATCACCGGAGAGGCGCTGCAGGGTGCTCTGATCGACCTGATCGATCTGTCCCTGTTCGCGAAGCAGTTGCACTGGAACGTGACGGGCCGCACGTTCCGCAGCGTGCACCGCCAGTTGGACGAGGTCGTCGAGATGGCCCGCCGCTACGCCGATCTGGCGGCCGAGCGGTCCGTCGCCATCGGCGTCAACCCGGACGGCCAGGCGGGAACCGTGGCCCGGGGTACCCACCTCCCGGGGGTGGAGGTCGGCTACGTCGCCGACGAGAAGGTCCTGCGCCTGGTCACCGAAGTTCTCGCCGGGATCGTCACCCGCATGCGGACCCGCATGGAAGCCACCGAGCAGCCCGATCCGGTCACCCAGGATCTGATCATCGGCATCGTGCACGACCTGGAGGAACAGCACTGGATGTTCCAGGCGATGGTCTGAACCGGCGGGCCGCCGCCGCGGAGTCCCGCGGCGGCACGTCACCGGGAGCCCTGGCCCGAACGGGCCGGCTCTGGTGGCATCGCCTGCGGGGTTCTGTCACCCTCCCCGGTTAGTTGTCGTGGCGCGGCGTGAGCCGTTCGACTCCCGGGCTCGGTTGTCGAGCCCGCCCGCTGGGGAAAGTAGGTCTCGTGAGCACCGCCTCGCGACCCGAGGAAGAGAACGTCGCCCCGGGGCATCGCCCGATCCAGGTCTGCAAGGGCTGCAACGGGCTCGGCGAGCAGCTGGTCGTCTTCGCGACCGCGCGCGGCGGCTTCGTGCCGGCGTGCCGGCCCTGCGACGTGTGTCTCGGCCGGGGCCGCACGGAGCTGTGTCCGCCCGTCTGATCCGTACCCGGTAAACCTGACGTCTTGATGACGCAGTCGGGCCCGCACGCGGGCTCACCGCCGGGGCGGTGTCGTGCGACGATCGTGGTATGGCGAACGTCGTCCGCAAGATAGCCCGGTATCTGTCCGCATCGGCCAACCGCAAGTTCGACGAGCGGGCCGACCCGCGGGTCCAGATCGACCAGGCCATCGACGAGGCCCGCCGCCAGCACGAGGCGCTGGTGCAGCAGGCCGCCCTCGTCGTCGGCAACCAACGCCAGCTGGAGATGCGCCTGAGCCGACAGGCCGAGGAGGTCGCCAACCTCACCGAGTCGGCCTGTTCGTCGCTGATGCTCGCCGACAACGCGCGGGCCGCGGGCGACCCGGTCGCGGCGGCCAGTTACGAGGAGACCGCGGCCGCCTTCGCGAACCAGCTCGTCTCGGCCGAAACCTCACTCGAGGACCTGAAGAACCTGCACGGCCAGGCGGTGTCCTCCGCCGCGCAGGCCCGTACCGCGGTGGAGGACAACACCGCCCGGATGCAGCGGCACCTGGCCGAGCGGGCCCGGCTGCTGACGCAGATCGAGCACGCGGCGATGCAGGAGCAGATGACCAAGGCCGTGGAGGGTATGTCCACCCTCGCTCCGCCCGGAGACACGCCGAGCCTCGCGGAGATCCGGGACAAGGTCGAGCACCGCTACGCGGTGGCGCTCGGCCGCCACGAACTCGCCTCCCAGGGGATGGAGGCGCGGATGATCGAGGTGCGCCGGGCCACCCTGGATGCCCGCGCCCAGTCCCGTCTCGCCCAGCTGCGGGGCGACCTCGCTGGCGGCGGCCCGGGCTCGTCGGCGCTCGGCGCCGGGGGCGCGTCCACGGCGCCGCCGCTGGCCGCCGATCCCCATCGACTCCCGCTGACGAAGGGGTCGCAGGCAGGCGAGAGCGGCCCGTCGGCGAATGGCTCCCAGGGCGCGCCTCGGCCCACCGCCGACGGCGGAGACGGCGCCGGCGCGGCTCCGGGCGGTCCCGCCGCGGGGTGAGCAGGCACGGCTGGCCGTCCGCGGAGCTGGAGGACACGGCGTGATCGACGGTGCGGTGTGATCGACGAGCCGGTACCCGAGGGCGGCGGTCGGCCCGACGGCGGTAGTCGGCCGGAGGGCGGTGCTCGGCCGGCCGGCGGTGGCCATGAGCGGGCGGCCTCGGCGCCGTCCGGGGCGGCGTGGGGCCGGGGCTGGGCCGGGGAGCCGGGGCGGCTGCGGGAGATGTTCGACCGGCGTGCCGACGGCGTGCGGCCGGCGGCGCAGGCCGCCATGGCCGCGGTCCGTCCCGGGCTGCCGGACTGGATCGGCGCCGATGTCGAGCGACGGTCGCTGCGGCGTGCCGAGCGCCGGGCCGGGCGACCGCGCCGGTGGGCCCGGCGGTGGGCGGCGGGGCGGACGGCCGGCTGGAGCGCGGTGGCCGCTGCCGCGCCGATCGTCGCGGTAGCGGAGCAGCACGCGAGCTGGCTGGCGCGCGGGGTGGCGGCCGCGCTGCGGGCGGGGCTGGCGGGCTGGGAGATGGCGACGCTGCGCCGGGACGGGGAGGCGCTGCCCGTCCCGACCGCGCTCGCGCCCCGGCCGTGGCAGCGTCGCGGGTCGGGGGGCGGCCGCCCCCCGGCGGCGGGGGGGGGCCGCGCCCCCGGCGCGGGGGGCGCGGGCG
>NZ_JALKFX010000100.1:0-7759 GCF_023243045.1 Frankia sp. AgB32 | reverse complement strand
CGCGGCCCGCCCCGCCGGGGCGCGCGCCCGGGGGGGGGGGGGGGGGGGGGGGGGCCGGGCCCGCCCCGCTGCGCCGGGGTGAGGCCGCGCAGAGCGCGCTGGCGGCGATGACCAGGTCGGTGGGTGCCGGTCCCGCCCGGTCGATGCTTCGGGGCGCCGTGGCGGGCGGCGTGGAGCTGGTCGACGGACTGCGGGTCGGCGCGGCCAGGGTCGTGGCGTGCGAGGCGGCCATCCGGGCGGTCGCCGATCCCGCCCGGCGGGCGGAGCTGGTCCGGGCCCGGGACGGTCTGGCGGCGACGATGCGGACGTCGACCGGCGTCTTCGACGATCTGCTCGTGGCGGCCGGCGAGGTGGTCGCCGGGGTGCCGTCGGCGGCGCTCGGACTGGACCGGCTGGAAGCCGACACGCAGGCGCTGCGGCAGTACGCGGCGGCCCTGCGGGACCTCGCGGGTTAGTACGGCACCGACGGGTGTCGCGGGCCGGTCCGGGTTGTGCTTGGGCCGGTACGAACGGAGGGGCCCCCTACACCCCTGTCACCAACGCAACTGGGTGGCACCTTGGGGTCAGCGGCGGCCACGTTCACGACCGGTCCGCCGGCCACGCTCCGTAGCGCATGGCAGTTAGGCATAGGTCAAGTTGGGGCGGGCGACGTGCTCCGCTTGGGATTGCCCGCCTTTTGTCACCATTTGGAGGCGTTGATCCGCCCTGAGATCAACGGTTCCAGTTCCGTAGCGAGAGCGGTGAGTTAGCGTTGTTCTGTCCGCACCTGGGTCCGGACGGGGCGGCACTGGCTTGCCCAGGAGTGGATGTGTAATGTCCGGCTTGTCCAAAGCTCGCTGCCTGGCGCGCAGCGGGCACTAAAGAGACCAAGGCGCGTCGCGGTCGCACTCCGGTACTGGCGCGTACCGGCTGACCGAGATGTCGCTGGGGGGTGGCGCGGTCCGAGTAATCCAGAGGTGGACTAAACCGTGACATGCCCTGCCGGGGAGATCCTTCCGGTTGATTCCGCATCCGCAACATCGGCAACAGCCGTGGCCGAACTGGATCGGCCCTACAGCGAGCAGCGCTGGTCGCTGATGCTCCCGCATCGGGAGCGCCTGATCCACATAGCTCGTCGTCGGCTGCCCAGCAAGGCCGACGCGGAGGACTGCGTGCATGAGGCGTTCATTCGTGCGGCTGGCTTCCGCGACCTCGACGCGAACCGGGTCGGTCAGTTCCTGACGACCACGGTGCTGCGCCTCTGCGTCGACCACCACCGGGCCCGGCAGCGGGCCGAGCGGGCCGTCGTCCGTGGGTACCTGCAGTCCTGGGAGCCCGCTCCGGACGACGCGGTCTGCGACCGTGCCGAGGCGCGCTGGCTGCTGTCCCGGGCGGGCTCGCTGCGCGGCCGGGAACGCCAGGTGATCATGGCGCGGGCGGCCGGAATGAGTACCCGTGAGGCGGCCGCCGATCTGGAGATCAGTCTCAAGGCGGCCGAGGGTGCCTTCACCCGCGGACGGGCCCGCCTGATCAGCTTCTCCCGGAACTGACGGCCAGTCAGAACCGGGATGACAGCCGGATCGAGCCAGGCACCATCGTCGTCGAGCATCGTCGTCAGGCGCGGGCTTCCTCAGGAAGCGGCGTCGCCGAAACGCTGCCGGCGACGGGCGGAGCGCACCGTCGCGCCCGCCCCGGAACGTCCGCGGCCAGCGAAGGCTCCCGCGGGAGCCGTCGGTCCCGCCTGGCAGCGCGGACACCAGGTGGTACGCCGGCCTTCGTCGTCGATCTGGCCGGGCGCACGGCCCTGGTCGGCAACGAGGATCCGGCTCGCGCACCGTCGGCAGGGCCGCCCGGCCCGGCCGTAGACCCAGTGCTCCTCCCCGGGCCGCGTGGACCCGGTCGTCACCTGATGCCCACCGTGGGCGCCGGCTTCGATCATCGCCTGAGCTCGCCGGACGAGACCTGGCAGGTCGGGTACGTCGCCCACGGGCGTCCAGGGTGACACCCCGGCAAGGAAACACGCCTCGGTACGCCAGATGTTGCCCAGACCGGCGAGGTTTCGCTGGTCGAGCAGCGCGGCGCCGACCAGGCGGTCCGGCCACGCCCGCAGTCGACCGACCGCGGTGTCCAGATCCCAGTCCGGGCCGAGCACGTCCGGGCCGAGATGGCCGACCGCATCCTGTTCCCGGGCGGTCGCCAGCAGCTCGACGATCGCCAGTCGGTAGCCGACCGCGGTGCGTTCGGCTGTCGTGAGCACCGCCCGGATCTGCCAGCCCGGGCCGCCCGACCAGCGCGAACCGGGTTGGTACAGATGCCAGGACCCTTCCATCCGGAAGTGGGTGTGCAACGTCAGACCACCGTCGAACCTGGTCAACAGGTGCTTGCCCCGAGCCGCCACGCCCGTGATCCGCTGACCCGACAGGTCCGCCGTGGCCAGCCACGGCACCCGGAACTCGGTGCGCAACAACGGCGCGCCGGCGAGCGCGGAGTCCATCCGCCTGGCAGCCCGCCACACGGTGTCACCCTCCGGCATTCTCGCGTCACCTCACTGCCGCCGTGGACCGCCTGGCGCCGCCTGGCTCGTCCTCGTCCCCGTCAGGAAACCCGGGCGGGCAGGGGGCGGGCACCCCGCCGGTCCGGCAGCCGACGGACGGCGACCAGCGCCCCCACCAGGCCGACGAGCACGGTGAGCCCGAAAGCCGCGGCCAGCCCGGCATCCGGCGTGCCGTTCGCCGCCTCGCTCGCGGCCACCGCCACTCCGCTGATCCCGGCGCCGAACGCCGTGCCCAGATTGTCGGTCAGCGCCACCGCCGTGCTCGCCGCGCCGTGGCGTTGCTCGGGCGTCTCCGCCAGCACGAGGGTGACGACGGTCGAGTACGACATCCCGATGCCCAGGCCGGCGAGCCCCCAACAGGCGACCGGAACCGGCAGCGGTATGCCGGGAAGCAGGACGGTGGCGAAACCGCCCGTGCCGAGTGCGACGAGGGCCAGTCCAGCGCCGATGAGGTCGCGCTCCCGGGCCCGTCCCGACAGCCGGGCCTGGGTCCAGGATCCCGCCGTCCAGCACAGGGTCGCGCTGGACACGGCCAACCCGGCCGTCGTCGTCGACGAGTGTCGCACCGCGGTGATCGACAGCGGCACGAAGGTGTCAGCTCCGAAGAAGGCCCAGGTCAGCAGCCCTCGGCAGGCCACAGCGGCGGGGACGCCCCGACGCAGGGTCAGGGTGCCCGGGGGCAGCAACCGCCGCAGCGGCCCCAGCCCGCAGCCGATCCCGGCCACCACCAGCGGCACACCGAGCGGCGAGCGGCTGCTGAGCCCGGCGAGCAGAAGCCCGGCGCCGACGGTGACCCGCACCGCCGCGACGACGGGAGCACCGCCGAGGCCACCGTCGCCACCAGCACCCGCCGCCGCGGGCACCGCCCGTAGTGCCCGCAGCGCGACCAGCCCCGCGGCGGCCGTGAGAGGCAGGAGCCCGCCGAACACCCAACGCCACCCCACCTGCGCGGCGATCAGGCCGGACAGCGCCGGACCGCCGAGACCGGGCACCACCCAGGCGGTGGACAGCACCGCGAACACCCTGGGCCGCAGTGCCGCGGGGTAGACCCGGCCGATGGTGGCGTAGGCGATCGCGGGGATCGACCCGCCACCGAGCCCCTGCAGCCCACGGGCGACGACCAGCACCGGCATCGACGGGGAGACGGTGGCGAGCAGCAGCCCCGCACCGAAGAACCCCAGCCCGACGGCGAAGGGACGCGCCGGACCGGACCGGTCGGTGCCCGTGCCGGCGAGCACGATGCCGATGATCGTGCCGAGGAAGAACGCGCTGGTCGCCCAGCCGTACAGGCCGACGCCGTGCAGGTCGGCCGCCACGGCGGGCAGGACCGTCACGACCGCGAGCGCCTCGAACGCGACCAGCGTGACGATCGTGACGAGCCCGGCGGTGAGGGTCCGCAGCCGCCGGTCCCACAACGAGGTCACCGCCGGTGCCCCACTGCTGCCGCCGGAGCTTTCAGCCCCCTTGCTTCCAGGCCCCTGAGGGGTCATGCCCGCAGGCGCAGGCCGCCGCGCGGCGTCGGGTGGAACCCGGCCCGGGTCAGGGCCGCGCCGAGCGCGCTGGCGGCCACCGCCTCGCCGTCCGCCTTCTCCACGGTCAGCCGGCCGAGCGAGCCGTCGACGACCGCGCGGGCCAGTGCCTCGACGGCGAGGCCGATGATGTGGTCGTCCGCGTTCCACGACAGCAGCGACCGGCCGCCGCGCTCCACGTAGAGCACGAGGTCGCCGTCGACGAGGACGACGAGCGCACCCGCCTTGCGGCCGGGGCGGTGGCCCGCCGCCGTCTCCGCCGCCGCGTCGGGTCGCGGCGGCCAGGGCAGCGCGGCCCCGAACGGGTTCGCCGGATCCGTCGCCGCCAGGACCAGCCCGGCGACCGGCGCCTCGGACGATCTGGGTGAGGTCCTCGCTCCGATGCCCGCCGGCGCGCGGCCGGCGCGGTCGTCGGGGTGGCCATCCGGACCCTGCGCCCAGGCGGGGGCGGCTGCCGCGTCCCGCTGGGCACCGGAGATCGCCCGCAGCCGGTCGACCGCCCCGGGCACGGCGAACTGGGCCGCGCCGAGCGACTCGACGAAGTAGCCACGCCGGGCCCGGCCGGCGTCCTCGAACGCGCTGAGCACCCGGTACACCGCGGCGAAACCGCCCGGCGCGTGCTCGGCCGTCACGGCGCCGCGGGTGACGATGCCGTGCCGATCGAGCAGCGCCTCGGCCTGCGCGTGGCCACGCCGGGTGGAGTCCTCGTCGCGTTCGGGCAGCAGTGACCAGCGACCGGCCGCGCTGGGTGGCCCGGTCCGGCGCGGCAGCACCGGCCGACCGTACCGGGCCTGGCGGGGGCGGGGTGCGCGCCGCCGCCCCGCGGCCCCCGCCGTCCCGCCGGTCGCGCCGAGCACCACCCGCAGCGGCGCGAGCGTGTCGTTGGTGACCAGCCCGGCCCAGACGAGATCCCACAGGGCCGCGTTCAGCGCGGCGTCGTCGACGGACTCGACCCGGTCCGACAGGGCCCGGAAGAACAACGCCGCCCCGTCGGCGAGCGCGTCGAGGATCCCCGCGTGCATCGGCCCGGCGGCCGCGTCCAGATCGGCGGGCGGCAGCAGCAGGCTCGCGGCGTCGGCGGTGACCAGGGTGAGCCAGCCGTCCCCGCCGGGCAGCCCACCGGCGCCCGCCCAGTGCACCTCGCCGGCCGAGCACAGCTCGTCGAGCTGGGCGGGGGAGAAGTCGCTGATCCGCGCCGGCAGCACGAGTGACTCCCAGGCGCTGGCCGGGATCAGCGCGCCCTGGAGCTGCTCGACCACCCGCAGGACACCGTCGACGCCGCGGGCGCGCCCGCCGGTCACCCCCTGCCAGGCTGGCAGGAACGCGCCGAGCGCGCGGGTCGGGGTGGGTTCGATCTGCCGGCGCAGTGCCGCGAGGCTGCGCCGGCGCAGCATGCGCAGCACCTCGGCGTCGCACCACTGCACGCCGGTCCGGTCCGGATGCAGCTCGCCGCGGACCAGCCGGCCGCTGGCGGTCAGTGCCTCCAGGACGGTGACGACGACCGCCGGCCCGAGCCCGAGCCGGCGGGCCGGCTCCTCGGCGTCGAACGGACCGTGGGTGCGGGCGAACCGTGAGATCAGATCCCCGAGGGGATCGCGCACCGGCTCGGTGAAGGCGTCGGGCACTCCGACGGGCAGGGGGACGCCCAGAGCGTCCCGCAGCCGGCCGGCGTCCTCGATCGGCGCCCAGCGTTCCTCCCCGGCGATCCGTACCCTGATGATCCGCCGTCCGTGCTCGAGCTCCGCCAGCCACTGGGCGGTCGCGCCGCGGGCCTCGGCCTCCTCGGTGGTCAGGTCGCCGACGATGCGCAGCAGGTCGGCCACCCCCTCCGCGTCGCGGGCCCGGCGCTGCGGAGCCAGCCGGGTCAGTTCCGCGGTGACCTGGGCGAGCGCCGTCGGGTCGATGAGCTCCCGCAGGTCGGCCTCGCCGAGCAGCTCGGCGAGCAGGGAGCTGTCGAGCGACAGCACCTGGGCGCGTCGCTCGGCGAGCGGGGCGTCCCCCTCGTACATGAACGCCGCCACATAGCCGAACAGCAACGCGGCGGCGAACGGGGACGGCGACGAGGTCTCCACCTCCACCACCCGCAGCGAGCGCGACGCCACCTCACGCATCAGTCCGACCAGCGACGGAGTGTCGAACACGTCCTGGAGGCACTCCCGCATCGTCTCCAGCACGATCGGGAAGTCGGTGAACTCCGCGGCCACCGACAGCAGCTGCGCACTGCGCTGGCGCTGTTGCCACAGCGGCGTGCGCCGGCCGGGCGTGCGCCGCGGCAGCAGCAGCGCCCGCCCCGCGCACTCGCGGAACCGGCTGGCGAACAGGGCACTGCCGCCAATCTCGGCGCGCACGATCGCGCCGATCTCGTCCGGGTCGAACACGGCCAGGTCGGCGCCCGGCACCGTCGCCGCGTCCGGGATCCGGGCGACGATCCCGTCGTCCGTGTGCATGATCTGTACCTCGGTGCCGTACTGCTCGCGCAGGCGGGCGCCGAGCGCGAGCGCCCACGGCGCGTTGACCGGCGCCCCGAACGGCGAGTGCACCGCGAGCCGCCAGTCGCCGAGCTCGTCCCGAAACCGCTCGACCACGATGGTGCGATCGTCGCTGAGGTGGCCGACGGCCGCCCGCTGTTCGCCGAGGTACCGCAGCAGGTTCGCGGCGGCCCACTCGTCGAGACCGGCCGCCCGGACCCGTTCGGTCGCGGCCGGGGCGGGCAGTCGGCCGAGTTCCCGCAGAAACGCGCCGAGAGCGCGGCCGAGTTCGGCCGGCCGACCAGGAGCGTCGCCATGCCAGAACGGCAGCCGACCCGGCCGTCCCGGCGCCGGGGTGACGAGCACCCGGTCGGCGGTGATCTCCTCGATCCGCCAGCTCGACGAGCCGAGCAGGACCACGTCGCCGACCCTCGACTCGTAGACCATCTCCTCGTCGAGCTCGCCGACCCTGCTGGCCTTCTCGCCGACGAGGAACACGCCGAACATCCCGCGGTCGGGAATGGTCCCGCCGCTGGTCACCGCGAGGCGTTGCGCGCCGGGTCGGCCGTGCAGCGTGCCGGTCTGCCGGTCCCAGGTGATGCGGGGACGCAGCTCGGCGAAGTCGTCGGACGGGTAGCGACCGGCCAGCATGTCGAGCACCGCCTCCAGCACCGAGGCCGGCAGCGACGCGAACGTGGCCGTGCGACGCACCAGCACGCCGAGGTCCTCGACGGACCAGTCGTCCATCGCGGTCATCGCCACGATCTGCTGGGCGAGCACGTCGAGCGGATTGCGCGGCAGGCGCAGCCGCTCGATCTCCCCGACCCGCATCCGCTCCGCGACGACGGTGCATTCGAGCAGGTCGCCCCGGTGACGGGGGAGTACCACGCCCAGACTGCTGGCGCCCACCTGATGGCCCGCGCGGCCCACCCGCTGCATGCCGGCCGCGACACTCGGCGGCGAGCCGATCTGCACGACCAGGTCGACCGCGCCCATGTCGATGCCGAGCTCCAGGCTCGACGTCGCGACGACCGCCGGCAGCCGGCCCGCCTTGAGGTCCTCCTCGATGAGCTGGCGCTGCTCGCGGCTCACGCTGCCGTGATGCGCCCGCGCCACCTCCGGCCAGGCCGGGTCCACCCACCCCGCGCCGGCGGCCCGCCCCCCCCCCCCCCCCGCGCCGCCCGCCCGCGGCGGTGGCGGAGGTCGGGCGGACGCCCGCTCGGGAGGAT
>NZ_JALKFX010000099.1 GCF_023243045.1 Frankia sp. AgB32 | reverse complement strand
GGGGGGGGGGGGGGGGGGGGGGGGGGGGGGGGGGGGGGGGGGGGGGGGGGGGGGGGGGGGGGGGGGGGGGGGGGGCGGGGGGGGGCGGGGCCCCCCGCCCCCGCCCCCCCCACCGGGAGGGACCGGCCTGGATCAGGCCTCGGTCCTGGTCACGGTGGCCGGGGTCGCGCCGACGATGCGGCGGCGACGGGCGGCGACCCGCAGCAGCGCGCCTCCGCCGAGCAGAGCTACCGCGATCGAGGCCAGCGCCCCGGTCTCGACTCCGGTGAACGGCAGTGCGCCGCCGCCGGGCGCAGCCGCGCCGGCACCCACACCGCCGCCGCCGCCGACGACGCCGACGCCTACTCCGGCGACGACACACGGGACGCCGTTGCCGTCCACGCCGTCCTTGTGGTCCTTGTCGGCGAAGTCCTTGCCGTCCTTGCCGTCCTTGTCGGCGAAGTCCTTGCCGTCCTTGCCGTCCTTGTCGCTGAGTTCGGAGGCCTGGGCGTCCTTGGTCCCGTTCTTGTCGCCCCAGTTGTCCTTGCCGTCCTTGCCGTCCCTGTCACCACCGACATTGCCGAAGCAGTTGCCGACACCGCCACCGCCGTGGCCGTCCTTGTCGTGGTCCTTGTCGTGGTCCTTGTCCTTGTCGAGGAAGCTGCCGATGAAGTTGGGGATCCAGCGCGGGTCGAAGGGCAGGCCGTGGATGCCATCCTCGTCAATGCCGATGACCAGCACGTTCGCGGTGACGATGCGTGTCGTCGGCCTCCACGACGCGGCCGGGTCGAGCGACGCGGCCAGGCCGATGTTGATCGGCGGGACGACCGGACCGACGGGGGCCGGCGCCGGCGCGGTGCCGGGCGCCGGGGGAACAACGCCGGTACCCGGCGCGGCGACGCCTCCGGTGGCCGGACCGGCCGGCGTGGTCACCGGGGCAGCCGCCGTGCCTGGGGCGGGCAGGAGGACCGGCGCGTCCTCGCCGTCGTACCGGCCGCCGCCGCCGTGACCATCCTTGTCATCGAACAGGCCGCCGCCGTGACCATCCTTGTCATCGAACAGGCCGCCGCCGTGACCATCCTTGTCATCGAACAGGCCGCCGCCGGTGTCGTCACCGAGGATCGGGGCGTCCTTGACGGGCGGCCTCCCCGTTCCGGGCCCGACCGCGGTCGTTCCCGTGGTCAGCAGTCCCCTGCCGGAGGCGGAGAGGTGCTGCTGGCCGGCGGTCGGGAAGTTCAGAGGGACGCTGAAGGCACCGGAGTGGCCCGCGATCGTGGTCGTGCGTGGGACGCCGTTGACCTCGATGCTGACGGCGGTTCCGGGGACGAATCCGCAGCCGCTGAACACGACGCTCTCGCCGGCGAGCACCACGGACTTGCTGACTGTGCCCGTGCCGGTGGCACCGGCGCAGCTGACCGGCGGGTAGGCGTTGTCGCTGATGAGGGGCTGGTCGTCGTTGAGTGCAGCGGCTGGAGAGGCCGGCAGGGCGGCTAGCGCCACGCCGCCGCCTGCCACCAGCGCGACTCCGAGAGGTCGGAACTTCATACAGGCACTCTCCCTGCGAGATGATCAGGTCAAGCAGATGAACGATTGACGACACGGAGAGTATCGACGACTACTCTCCGTGTCTACGACCTCCGCAGTCAGTTTCTAACGCTGCGTGACCATGGAGAGGTGACCGGTACCCCCTCGACGTCGAGGCGCTCCGGCACGGGCAGCGGTTGCGGCCGGACCGCGAGGGCGGGGCCCGCCTTCGGTTCGAGCACCTTGATCTCAAGGGTCCGGGTCTGGCCGCGGTCGACCGTCAGGTAGGTGGAGACCACCGGCAGGCCGTTCTCGGACCCGGTGGCCAGGCCGATCGGCTGGCCGTCGAGGCTGGCCCCGGCGAACAGGCTGTCCCGCCCCGTGTACACCGACAGCCAGATGTTGTTCTGGCCGGTGGGGTTACCGTTGGGACGCGCCTCGTCCTCCCGGTTGCGCACGTAGTCCGACAGGTGGTCCGGGGCCACGCTGGTCAGCCTGATCACGATGGTGACCGCCCCGGCGCCACCCGGCATCCGCTGCACGCGGTAGGTGGTCTGCCGGCGAAGCCAGTAGTCGAGCTTGCTGGCCGCGGCGTTCTGGGTGACGACGGCGAGATACGGACCGTTACCCGTGGGCAGCGCTCCCCCCAGGGCCGTCGCCGAAAGCACGTCCTGTTCATCGGCGTGGTTGCTTGACACGGTCAGGCGTCCTTCTCGGGCCGCCTTCGCGAGTCCGGTGAGAAGCCTGGTGGTGTCGCCCGCGCCGGACACCACCGACGCATAGACGGCCTGACCCACCTGCGCGAAGAAACGGTCCCGGCCGTCCACCGTCGGCACCTGCTCGTACACCTTGGATTCGACCAGGTCGACGAGGTTGTTCGCGGTGACGACCTGACCGCCGGGCAGGACGGCGGGCCGGCTCGCGGCCAGCAGGTACGACAGCGTCGTCGGGTCGACGCTGATGGTCCCGTCCACCTCGATACCGGTTCCGGCCCGGTAGAGGCCGGTGTAGAGGCGGCCGGCGGTCGGATAGTCGGGCGTCAGGTTGGCGTTCGCCCAGACCCGGTCCGGCCAGAACGAGCCGTAGCGGGCCGCGAACGGCGCGGGCAGGTCCGCGGTCGAGCTCGCCTGCGTCGGGCCGCCCGGCAGCGAACCGTTCCCGGAGATGCCGTCCAGCGACAGCTTGCCGCGGTCGGCCGTCAGCAGACCGTAGCCGCCGATGATCCCGCCGTCCGCCCGCGACTCGGCCGGGTTCTGGACGACCAGCAGGTAGCGCCGCCGCCCGGTGGCGCCGAGCATGTCCGGCCCGATCCGCGCGGCCAGCGCCACGTTGTCCAGGGCCCCGGAGAGCGTCGTGCCCCGGTGGATCAGCTCCGCCCGCGCGTCGTCGACGCCGCTGACCCGACCCGTCCAGCCGCACACCGGAGTCCGCTCGGCCGCGGCCCGCAGCGTGTCGAGGGCGGCCGTCGCCCGCTGCGCCGGCGCGCGGGCCGCGGCCAGCGCGGCCACATCAACGGTCATCTCATGCCGCAGGCGGCTCGGGTTCAGCGTGCTGCCGAGGTCGGCGACCGCCGGCAGTCCGGTGCCCGCCACGGTGTCGACGGCCTGGACCAGACCCGCCGCGGAGCGCAACGGGCAGCCGGCCCACGGCAGATGGCCGAACGCCGACCACACCGGGTCCCCGGTGAGCGAGCGGGCGGCCCGGGCCCGTTCGCCGATCGCCGCCACCTGCGCGCGCAGTTCCGCGTCCGGCGGGAGGTGTCCCGCCAGTGCCTGCTGCTGCAGCGCGGCGATGCGGGACCGGGCCTGGTCGAGCTGCGTACGGGCCATCAGGCCGCGGACCGCCACCCAGCCGACCAGGCCGACGAGCACGGCGAACACCAGCGCGCCACCGCCGACGAGCCAGCGCCGACGCCCCTGGGGCCGCCGCGGCCCGCCCTCGCCGGTTTCGCCCGCCGGGGCGGCGGGCGTGCCGTCTCCCGCCGCGGCCGCGGTGCCGGAAACAGCCGCCGGGCCAGCCGCCGGGACCTCACCGAGCGCTGGCGCGCCGACGAGATCGGCGTCCTGCGCCGCCCGCCCGGCGCCGATGGTGCCCGGCCGGATCGGCCGACCGGCGCCGGGCTGACGGGGCAGCCCGGTTGGCGGTCGGCCGGCCGGGCGGGTGCCCGCAGCACCGTTGTGGGCCTCGGCGTGGCGCTGGGTGCCGTCCGGCGCCGCGCGCGCTCCCGCCTGGCGCGGGATGGCGCCGGTGGCCGCCGGGTCAGCGGGCCGGCGGTCGCCGGAACCCGCGCTGGTCTCGTCCCCCGACCCGCCAGCCGTCACCGACCGGACGGCGGCCGGGCGGCGGCCTGGCCGCCTGGCGCCGTCCCGGACTCGGGTGACGCGGATTCGTCGGTGGCCTCGGCCGGGCGCCCGCCGTCAGCGGGCTGGGCCGTGCCCCGCCGCATGCCGCGGCCGCTGGGGTCGGCGGCGGCGCGCGGTGCGGCTCCGGCCGCCCCGGCGGGCTCGCGGGTGCCCGTCCGCGCCCCGCCTGCCGGGTTCGGGCCCGCCTTGCCCCGGCCGGATCCAGCCGGGTTGGCCCGGCGGCCCTCGCCGGGCCTGCGGGCGGCCGGCACCGCCCCGGCCTCACGGGTGGCGCGCGGGGAGCCGTCCGGCCCGGCGCCGACCGGCCGGGCCGGCCGGACGCCGGCATCCGACGCCGCACTCAGCGCCGCACGCTCGGCGCTCGCCCGGGCGTGTCGGCCCCGCGGCGCGTAGCTGCTGTACTGGCCGTAGTAGTAAGCATCCGGGCCCCTGGTCGGAACCATGTTGAGCACCGTGCCGACCATTCTGGCGTCCACCGCGCGCAGCGCGTCGGTGGCGCGGCGAAGCTGCTCGCGGCGGATCCGGCCGACCCGGGCCACCAGCAGCACGCCGTCGGTGCGGGTGGCAAGCACGGCGGCGTCGGTGACCGGCAGCAGTGGCGGCGCGTCGATGAGCACGTAGTCGAACCGGGAGTGCAGCAGCTCGATGAGCTCCGCCATGTTCTTGGAACCGAGCAGTTCGGAGGGGTTCGGCGGGACCGGCCCGGAGGCAAGCACCTCGACCTTGCCGGCGCCGACCCGCCCCTCGCCCCAGGGCTGCAACACGTCGTCAAGATCGGCGGCGCCGATGAGCACGGAGGTGAGCCCGGCGGCGGACTCGACGCCGAGGTAGGCGCCGAACGACGGCCGGCGCAGGTCGCCCTCGATCAGGCAGACCCGGTGCCCGCTCTGCGCGAGGCTGATCGCGAGGTTGCAGGCCGTGGTGGTCTTGCCTTCGCCCGGCAGCGAGCTGGTGACGATGATCGACCGCGGGCCGGCGTCGACGTCGACGAACTGGAGGTTGGTGCGTAGCTGGCGGAAGGCCTCGGCGCGGGCCGAGTGCGGCCGGGCCTCGGTGATGAGCGGCCGGCGCACCGTGTCGGTGTCATAGCCGATCGTCGCCAGGTTGGGCAGGTTGGTGGCGTCCGCGGCGTCGTCCGGTCCGGTGATGCTGGTGTCGAGGCGGAACCGGATGATCGCCGCGGAGATCCCGAGGATCAGGCCGAGCAGGATGCCCAGGGCGACGTTGCGGGTCGGCTGGGGCGTGACCGGCGAGTCCGGCCGCTTCGCGCGTTCCCACACACTCACCCGCACCGAGGGCGGCTGGTCGTTCGAGGGCGCCTCGATCTGGGCGACGGCGCGGGTGAACTCGGCGCCGACCGCGTCGGCGATCATCTGCGCCTGACGCGGGTCCCGCTCCCGCACAGTTGCCTTCAGCAGCACCGTGTCCGGGACCGCCGCGGCGACGATGTGCCCGCGCAGGTCCTCCGGCGTGGCCTTCAGGTGCAGCCGGTCGATGACGGCGCCCGCCACCCGGTCACTCGACACCAGGTTGGCGTAGGACTTCACGCGCTGTTGGGACAGCAGACTCCCCTGGTAGGCCCCGGCCGCGCCGTCGGTGCTGTCCGGCGAGGAGACGACCATGGTCACCGATGCGGCGTACTGCTTCGTGGTCCGCCAGGTCGCGGCGACGGCGAGTACGCCGCCGAGCACGACAAAGGCCAACATGAGCATCCAACTGCGGCGAAGGACGCGGACATAGTCGCGCAGTTCCACTCGTCGACCACCCTCCCGGGATGAACGTTCCGACCACTCACCGTTATTGAGGACCCCCCCAACATACCTGGTGAGTAGTCAATATTTTACTCTCCGTTACGCTTACTCTATGGCCTCATGTGGAGACGTAGAGTAGACGGCCCAGCCCACGGCCGGTGGACAGCGCAGCTCGCGCGGCGCGTGTCGCGCCTCGACCTCCGCCAACGGGTCGGGTTGCAGATCGCCCTCGACAGCGTGGCGATGGTCGTCGGCCTTACCGCGGCACAGATCGGCAGGTTCGACTACTCGCTCAGCGCGCTGTCCAGCCTCGGGTTCTGGGTGATCAGCGCGCTCGCGGTCTGCCTGCTCCACTTCCTCGGCACGGCCCTGCACCTCTATCTGGGGCGTTACCGGTTCGGCGGCTTCGAGGAAGTGCTCTGCCTGCTCGTGGCGGTGTTGCTGACCATCGTCGGGCTGCTCGTCGTCATCGCCGCCTTCGGCCCGCCGCGGCCGATGCCGCTGAGCGTCCCGCCGCTGGGCGGCACGGTGACACTCGTGGTGATGTTCGGCGTGCGATACCTGTGGCGGCTGCTCGAGGAACGGCTGCGCCGACCGGACCGCGACCAGGCCGAGCCGGTGCTCGTCTTCGGCGCCGGCCAGGGCGGTGAGAGCGTCCTGGCCGCCATGCTGCGCACCCAGGACAGCCCCTACTACCCCATCGCGTTGCTCGACGACGACCCCCGGCTGCACAACCTGCGCCTGTTCGGCGTGCGGGTGCGTGGCGGACGGGACGCGATCGCCGCGGTCGCCGCGGCCACCGGGGCCCGCACGCTGCTGGTGGCCATCCCGAGCGCCGATGCCGAACTGCTCCGGGAGGTCAACAGAATCGCCGAGGATGCCGGACTCGCCGTGAAGGTCCTGCCCAGAGTCAGTGATCTCATCGACGGCCGGGTCGGCGTGGGTGACATCCGCGACCTCGACCTGGCCGATCTGCTCGGCCGGCGACAGATCAGCACGGACATGGCTGCGGCGGCCGGCTACCTCGTGGGGCGCCGCGTCCTGGTCACCGGTGCCGGCGGTTCGATCGGCTCGGAGCTGTGCCGCCAGATCGCCACCTTCGAACCGGCCGAACTGATCATGTTGGACCGGGACGAGTCAGCCCTGCGCGCGGTGCAGCTGTCCATCACGGGCCAGGCGATGCTCGACGACGACGCGATCGTGCTCGGCGACATCCGCGACCTCGACCTGATGACGAAGCTGTTCGCGCAGCGCCGCCCGCAGGTCGTCTTCCACGCCGCCGCGCTCAAACACCTCCCGCTGCTGGAACGGTTTCCCGGTGAGTCGGTCAAGACGAACGTCTGGGGCACGCTCGCGATCCTGCGGACGGCCGCGGCCTGCGGGGTGGAACGCCTGGTGAACATCTCGACGGACAAGGCAGCCAATCCGACCAGCGCGCTGGGTTTCTCCAAGCGGATCACCGAGCGGCTCACCGCGGCCGTGGCCCGCGAGGCGACGGGCACGTTCGTCAGCGTGCGCTTCGGCAACGTGCTGGCGTCCAACGGCTCGGTGCTGACGGTCTTCGCCAGTCAGATCGCCGCCGGCGGCCCGATCACCGTCACCCACCCGGACGTCACCCGCTACTTCATGACCATCCCCGAGGCGGTCCAGCTCGTCCTGCAGGCCGGTGCCCTCGGCGCCCCCGGCGAGGCGCTGGTCCTCGACATGGGCGAGCCGGTGCGAATCGACGACGTGGCCCGGCGTCTCGCGGCGCGGGAGTCCCGGCCGATCGAGATCGTCTACACCGGGCTGGGCCCGGGCGAGAAGCTGCACGAGGAGCTGCTCGGCGCCGGCGAGTCCGACCAGCGGCCCCACCATCCCCTCATCTCCCACGTGGACGTGCCCGCCCTGGATCCGAACCGGGCACTCGACCTCGACCCGTGGGCGCCGCCGGCGACGGTGCTCGCCGAGCTCGCGGCGCTCGCGGGTGAGCAGGTGCTGGTCGGCGCCACCCCGGCAGGCGGCGCCACGCCGACCGGCGACCCCGCCACCGACCAGGCCCCCGCGGCCGCCGGCCAGATCACGGACCTGATTCCCCGGCAGCCGGTGGCACGGGCCGCCGACGGGCGCCAGACACCAACCCGTTGACGGTGGTCAGTGCCGTTCCGGCGCGGCCGGGGCGGCTCCGCCGCTGCCGGCCGAGGCCGAGTGGTCGGCCGGCGCGGCCGGGCCCCGCTCGGAGTACCAGGCGAGCGTCGCCTCCAGCGCGTCGGGGAACTCCGGCCCGACCACGTCGGGAAACAGCTCGCGCATCGTGGCGGTGGCCGCCTGGGAGTCGCGGACGTCGCCGTTGCGCGGCGCGTCGTGGCGGACCTCGAGCCGACGGCCGAGGGCCCGCTCCAGCTCGGCGACGACGGTGAGCAGATCCGTCCGCGTACCGAAGGCGATGTTCACCGGGTGCGGATGGCTCAGCCGCCGCAGCGCCGCGTCGCACAGCATTCCGGCGACGCCCGCGACGTAGGTGAAGTCGCGCGTCTGGCGGCCGTCGCCGTGGATCGTCAACGGCCGGCCGGCGAGCGCCGCCTCGATGAAGGTGGGGATCACCGCCGCGTAGGCGTGGCCCGCCGACTGGAAGGGCCCGAAGACGTTGAACAACCGCACGGCGAGCACCGGCAGGTCGAAGGCGGCGCCGTAGGACAGCGCGTACCCCTCGGCGGCGAGTTTCGACGCCGCGTAGGGGCTGCGCGGCCGGCACGGCGCGTCCTCCCCGCGCGGCATCGGGCCCGCCCCGCCATACACCGATGACGAGGACACGACGACGACGTGCGTCTCGGCGCGCTGGGCGACGTCGAGCACCGTGAGGGTGCCGGTCGCGTTGACGGCGTGGGTGGCCATCGGGTCGAGCAGCGAACGCTCCACCGACGGCCGGGCGGCCAGATGCACGACGCTGTCCGCACCGGTGCACGCCTCCTCGACCGTGGCGCGGTCGGTGACGCTGCCGATCACCAGCTTCACCGGCAGGCCGGTCAGGTTCGACACCGCGCCGGTACTGAGATCGTCGATCACAACCACCTCGGCGCCGGCGCCGAGCAGGGCCCTGGTCAGGTGAGCGCCAATGAAACCGGCACCTCCCGTCACGACTACCTTCACCGTTTCATCACCCTTCGAAGTCAGAAGGATGCCGATAGTAGTCGCTTCGAGGTCACCTTCAGTGCGCCACGCTCCGGGCGACGACACGATCACCAGACCCGCCATCGGACACTCTGAGTGTTGAGTTGAACACATAGAGGTAACGCTCTACGGTCGCCCGGTGCCCGACCTGCCACGCTCCCTGGTGATCGTGGGCGCCGGCGGCCACGGTCGGGAACTGCTCGACGTCGTCGAGGCGGTCAACGCGGCCGGCGCGTCCGCCCGCTACGCGTTCCTCGGCTTCCTCGACGACGGATCCGCCGACCCCGACCCGGTGGCCCGGCGCGGCGCGCCGCTGCTCGGCGGACTCGACCTGCTCTGCCGGCTCGACGCCGACTATCTGATCGGCCTCGGCGAGGCCGCCGCCCGCCAGCACGTCGACCGGTACGCCTCCGTCCACGGCCGGCGCCCCGCCACCCTGGTCCATCCGCGGGCAAGCCTCGGCGGCGACGTCCGGCTCGGCCCGGGCACCGTGGTCTGCGCGCTGGCCAGCATCACCACCAACGTCCGCACCGGACGGCACGTGGTCGTCGACGTCGCCGCAAGCGTCGCCCACGACTGCCGACTCGGCGACTACGTCACCGTCGCGCCGGGAGCGCGGATCTCCGGCGGGGTCGCGGTCGGCGCCCAGGTGTGGATCGGCATGCAGGCGAGCATCGTCGGGCACCGGCAGGTGGGCGACCGGGCCGTCGTCGGCGCCGGCGCCGTCGTCACCGACGACATCCACGCGGCCGAGGTCGTCGCCGGCGCGCCGGCCCGCCCCGTCAACGCCGCACCCCCCCAGCCAACAGCACCCCAGCCACCCGGTTCCCAGCCACCCGGTTCCCAGCCGACGCGTGAGCTGCCAGGACCCGATCAGCTCGGGTCGGACCAGCACGACGCGAGCCTGGCCGGGCGGGACACGCACGCACCGGGCTGATCGGCAGCAATCGGAAAGCGGCGTTCCATCATTGAAATCGCCAGCTTTGGCCCGTACAAATGGTGCCGGTCACCCTAGGATCAGCATGTGGATCGCTGGTTTAACCTCACAGGCTGCGACAACGTTCGTGATCTCGGTGGTCTGCCGACGGCCGACGGTTCGCTCACGCGCTACGGTGCGCTGCTGCGGGCCGACTCGGTGCAGACCGCCTCCGCCGACGACGTCACTCTTCTGCGGGACACCTTCGGGCTACGGACAATCATCGACCTGCGGGCCAGGGAGGAGGCGTTGCGCGAGGGGCGCGGCCCACTCGCCGACGAGCCCATCGACTACCACCACCTGTCGTTCCTGCCCGGCGAGTGGGTGATGCCCGACGATCCGCGCTATCCCGCGATCGTGAAGGACCTCGACTCCGTCGACCGCATCGAGCACTACCTGAACTATCTGCGCTCCGCCGGGGACGCCGTGGCCCAGGCGTTGCGGGTGCTGGCCAGTCCGGCCGCGGGACCGGCCCTGTTCCACTGCGCCGCCGGGAAGGACCGGACCGGCGTCCTCGCCGCCCTGGTGCTCGACATCGCCGGCGTCGAGCAGAGCGCGATCATCGACGACTACGCGCAGACCAACGAGCGGATCGCGCGCGTCTACGCACGGCTCGCCGACCGCCCGTCGTACCGCCGGGTAGTGGTCTCCGCCTCCGCCGACGAACTGGTCTGCCGGCCCGAGGTCATGCGCGGGTTCCTCGACGGCGTGGACGCCGCGTGGGGCGGGTCGGCGGCCTGGGCCCGCCAGGCCGGGGTCACCGACCCGGAGTTGCAGGCGCTGCGCCAGCGGCTGGTCGGCTAGCGGCCGGCGGGCCGCGCCGGCCGGCGAGCCGGGCAGGTCCGCGCCACGACGGGCCCGGCACGGAGAGGACGTAGATGATCAGTCGGGTGTCCGCACGGGCCGTCATGGCCGCGTTGGCAGTCGTCGCGCTGGTAGCCGGCTGCGGCCTGCGGCGGGAGACCCACCATGTCCCCGACGACCTGATACCCGTGTTCCAGGCGGCCGCAGCCACCTACGGCCTGCTCACCGCCGCCCAGCTCGCCGCCCAGGCACGGGTGGAGAGCAAGTTCGACGCGCAGGCGGTGTCGCGCGCCGGCGCCCGCGGCATGATGCAGTTCCTCCCGTCCACCTGGGCTGACTTCGGCATCGACGGCAACCACGACGGCCGGGCCGACCCGATGGATCCACGCGACGCCATCCCGTCCGCCGCCCGCTACGAGTCGACACTGGCGCGGCTGGTGGAGCACCTGCCCGGCGACCGCGTCTCGCTCGTCCTCGCGGCGTACAACGCCGGCCCGGACGCGGTGCGTGCGGCCGGCGGCGTACCCGACATCGACGAGACCCGGACCTACGTCAGCCGGGTGAACACCTGGGCAGCGGCCTTCGCCGACCAGCTCTGACGCCTGCCCCCGCCCACCCGCTACTTCGGGACGGGCACGCCGACGGTCAGGAGACCCGCAGCTGCTCCCCCGCCACCTGGACCTCGTCGCCGGGGGCGAGCTGGCGTCCCCGACGACTCTCGACCTCACCGTTGACCCGCACCAGACCACCGGTCAGCAGACCCTTGACGTCCGAGCCGACACCGACGACATCAGCGAGCTTGAGGAACTGCCCCAGCCGTATCCCGTCACCCTGAATGCTCACCTCACGCATACCCCCAGCATCCCGGGTCGCCGACGTCGGGTGGCCGGTGGCCCACCGATCGCCTCCCCGGTGTCGGCAATCCCCCTGCCCGGCGCGGCGCTGAGGCATGCTGGCGGGCGTGGCAGGTGATACCTCGGATCCGCCGGACCGGGCCAACCCGGATGGCGAGCCCTCCCCTACACCCGCGCCGGCGACCGGATCCTGGCCGTCCACGCGGCGCGCCGGCACCGTCCCGCGTTCGGCTGCGCCGCCCGACGCCACGGCACAGGGCGGGACGACGAAGCGCGGCAAGACGACGACGAAGGACGAGACAACGGCCCAGGACGAGACGACAGCCCAGGACGAGACGACAGCCCAGGACGAGACAACGGCGCGGCGGCGCCCGTCCCGCGCACGGGCGCCACGCGCGGGGGTGCGTACTCCTCCCCTCGGCACCGCGGCGCCAGGCGAGCTTCCCGCCCTGGACGACTTCCCCGACCAGCGCATCCAGCGGTTGGACGAGCTGCGCTCGGCACGCCCGGCCACGACCGCGGCGGATGCCTCCGCGGACGTGCCCGTCCTGTCGAGGGGCACCAGTGCGGAGACGGTCCGGCAGGTCGAACTGTCGAGCGGGATGCTCGCGTCCCGGGCCGCGGCCCGGATGGGTCAGGTCCTTCCCTGGTTCCCCGCGATGTCCGCGAGCCACCGGGCCGGGATCCAACTCGTGGTGCAGGCGGGCATCTCCTCGTTCGTCGAGTGGTGCCGGCGGCCGGAACACGCCCGGGAACTGTCCGAGGATGTCTTCCGGGTCGCGCCGCGCGAACTCGTGCGGGCGGTGACGTTCCGCCGGCTGGTCGACCTCGTCCGGGTCGCGGTGGAGGCGATCGAGGCCGAGGTGCCGAACCTCGCCGGCCCTGGCCAGGAACAGCTGTTGCTCGCCGACGTGCTGCGCTACTCCCGCGACATCGCGTTCGCCGGCGCGGTCGTCTACGCCCGGGCGGCCGAGGAGCGCGGTGCCTGGGACGCCCGGCTGGAGGCGCTGGTCGTCGACCATGTGGTCCGCGGCGAGGTGGACCGCGCACTGCCGTCCCGGGCCGCCGCGGTGGGCTGGCGCAACCCGCCGGCCGTCACCGTCATCGTCGGTCGCGCCGGCCGCGACGCGCCGGAGGTCGTCGTCGACGAGGCGCACCGGCTGGCCCGGTTGGCCGGCCTCGAGGTGCTCGCCGGGGTGCATCACGAGCGGCTGGTGATGGTCGTCGGCGGGCGGTTCGCGACCGCGGGAGACGGCATCGGCCGCCCGGAGGACGCCCCGGCCGGTGGGCCGGACCCGGGCCTGGCCGGCGCCGAGGCCAGCCCGCGGTCGGCCACCGCGACCCGCCCGACCGGCGCCGCCAAAGGCTCCGCCGGCAGCGGCGCCGGGCCGGGCGGTGCTGGCGCGGGCGGCGACGACCCGCCGCCCAGCGCGGCTCGCCGGCGCGGGCTGACGAACATGGTGCACACCGAGCTCGACGCGGCCCGGGCCCTGATGGCCGCGTGCGGGCCAGGCCCGGTGGTCGTCGGGCCGGTGGTCAACGACCTCACCAAGGCACCGCGGGCTGCCCGGATCGCCCTGGCCGCGACCGACGTCGTGGCCGCCTGGCCAGCGGCGCCTCGGCCGGTGCTGGCCCGCGCGCTGCTGCCGGAGCTGGCCCTCGCCGGGGATGCCGACGCCCGGCGCGCGCTCATCGAGGAGGTCTATCTCCCGCTGCGCGACGCCGGCACCCCGCTGCTGGAGACCGCGGGCGCCTACCTGGATTTCGGTTCCTCCCTGGAAGCCACGGCCCGGGCGCTCTACCTTCACACGAACACGGTGCGGTACCGACTCCGGAAGGCCGCCGAGGTCTGCGGGCTCGATCCCGTCGATCACCGCGAGCGCTTCATCCTGCACGTCGCCCTCGTCCTGGGCCGGCTCGACGGTACGTTATCTACAGGGAAACCATGATCAACTTTTCTGTCGCGGCACCGGCCCGCACACGTGCGAGGCCCGTCACATCTAGCCACCTCACTGGCCTGTCGCCCGAAACCCGGCCGATACGCACAGCGGGAACGAACCTCCGGCAGGGTCAGCTCGATTTGTAGGGCACCTACAACACCCGGTCGGCACATCGGTGAGTGGCCGCCAGCGACAAGGACTCCCCTCGAAGGGTTAGGTAGAGACGTGCTTGCGATCCTCGCGCCCGGACAGGGTGCGCAGACCCCCGGACAGCTCTCCGCGTGGAGCGGCCTGCCCGGGGCAGAGGACAGGCTGCGCTGGTGGTCGGCCGCGGCCGGCATCGATCTGCTGGAGGTGGGCTGCGAGGCACCCGCCGAGACGATTCGCGACACCGCAATCGCCCAGCCGCTGATCGTCGCCAGCGGACTGCTCGCCGCCGAGCAGCTCGGGCTGACGATCACCGCGCCTGTCGGCACGGGGTCTCTCGTCCTCGCCGGCCACAGCGTCGGCGAGATCACCGCCGCCGCGCTCACGGGCGCCCTGTCCGCGGAGGAGGCCCTGGTCCTCGTGGCGCTGCGGGGCCGCGCGATGGCCGAAGCGTCCGCCCGGGCGCAGACCGGCATGACGGCCCTGCTCGGCGGGGACCCGGAGACCGTCACCGCCCAGCTGGACGAGCTGGGCCTGACCGCCGCGAACCGCAACGGCGCCGGCCAGATCGTCGCCGCCGGCACAGCCGCGGACCTCGCCCGGCTGGCAGCGGAGCCGCCCACAGGAGTCCGGCTGCGCCCGCTGTCGGTCGCCGGCGCCTTCCACACCCACCACATGGCTCCCGCCCGCGACGCTCTCGCCGCCGTGGCGGGTGGCATCCGGCCGGCCGCGCCGCTGGTCACCACGCTCTCCAACGCCGACGGGACGCAGATCACCGAGCCGTCCGAGCTCGTCTCGCGGCTGGTCGCCCAGGTCGCCGCGCCGGTGCGGTGGGACCTGTGCCTGGCGACGCTGCGCGAGCTCGGGGTGAGCGCGGTCATCGAGCTTCCGCCGGCCGGCACCCTCGCGGGGATCGCCCGGCGCGAACTGCCCGGCGTGCGGATCCTGGCGGTCAAGAGCCCGGATGACCTGCCGGCCGCGCGCGAGCTTGTCGCCGAGCACGTCGGCGAGCAGTACCTGCGCTTCCCACCAGCCAACCCAGCTCCACGGCAGCCCGCGGACGACGAGCTGCTCGCGGGGGTGCAGGCGTGACTGGCGGAGCCCGGCTGCTCGGCCTTGGCGTGTACCGCCCGGCCCGGGTCGTCACCAACGACGAACTCGCCCAGCGGGTGGACACCTCGGATGAGTGGATCCGGTCTCGCACCGGCATCGCGACCCGGCGGATCGCCGACGACGAGGAGACCACGGTCGCCATGGGGGCCGCGGCCGCGGAGAAGGCACTCGCCGCCGCCGGTCTGACCCCGGACGCCATCGATCTGGTCATCGGTGCGACGTGCACCGCGCCGTCGCAGATTCCCGGCACCGGTCCGCAGATCGCCCACCGGGTGGGCGCCGGCCGCGCCGGCGCGTTCGACATCAACGGCGGCTGCGCCGGCTTCAGTTACGGTGTGTCCGCCGCCGCGGACATGGTCCGCGCGGGCGGTGCGCGGCACGTGCTCGTCGTCGCCACCGAGCGTCTGTCGGACTACACCGACTGGGACGATCGCTCCACCTGCATCCTGCTCGCGGACGGGGCGGGCGCAACCGTGGTCGGCCCGGCCGAGACCGACGAGATCGGGCCGGCGGTGTGGGGCCACGACGGCTCGCGGCCGGACGTCATCCGCGTTCCCGGCGGCGACGACAACATGTTCCGCATGGAAGGCCAGGCGGTCTTCCGGTGGGCGATCTCGCTGGTCCCGACCGTGCGGCAGATCTGTGAACGCGCCGGCGTGGCACCGGAAGAGCTCGCGGGTATTGTGCCGCACCAGGCCAACCTGCGGATCGTCGAGGCACTCGCGACGGGAATCGGCGCCACGAACGCCGTCGTCGCCCGCGACGTGGTCGACTCGGGCAACACCTCTGCCGCGAGTATCCCGCTGGGATTTGCCCGCCTGCTCGAAACCGGTGAGATCCGCCGGGGAGACCCCGTTCTGCTGTTCGGCTTCGGCGCCGGACTGACCTTCTGCGGGCAGGTCGTGCGATGCCCCTGACCATGCCGTGCCCGACCACCATGACGTCGTGACACGGTGTCCCGCGTGCCGTCGCCAGCCGACGGCCGCGGCCGCCACTCCCCTGACCCAGGTACCAGCGACATCCTGGCGGGTGCCCGCGGCGATCGTCTGATCGCCAGCGCCCACCAGTCCAGCTCTCACAGGAGGTAGCGCAATGTCCCAGGACATCCTTGCCGGTCTCGCCGTCATTCTCGAAGAGGTCGCCGGTGTCGACCCCGCGGACGTCACCCCGGACAAGACCTTCATCGACGACCTGGACGTGGACTCGCTGTCCATGGTCGAGGTCGTGGTGGCGGCCGAGGAGAAGTTCACCGTCAAGATTCCGGACGACGACGTGAAGTCGCTCAAGACCGTCGGCGACGCGGTGTCGTACATCCAGCGGGCGGGTGTGGCCGCGTGACCACGACCCCTAGGCAGGTCGTCGTCACCGGCCTCGGGGCAATCACTCCCCTCGGTGGCGATGTCGCCTCCACGTGGGAGGGGCTGCTCGCTGGCCGCTCCGGCGTCCGGCGGATCACCGAGGACTGGATCCAGGTACTTCCGGTCCACATCGCCGCGCCGCTCGCGGTGGAGCCGCCGCTGGGCCGGGTGGAGGCCCGGACCCTCGACCGAAGCCAGCAGATGGCTCTGGTCGCCGCGCGGGAGGCATGGGCCGACGCCGGCTCGCCCGAGGTCGACCAGGAGCGTCTCGCGGCCTGCGTGGCCTCGGGTATCGGCGGGGTCACCACCCTTCTCTCCCAGCACGACGTGCTGCGGGAGAAGGGGCCGCGGCGGGTGTCGCCGCACGTGGTGCCCATGCTGATGCCGAACGGGCCGGCCAGCACCGTGGGCCTGGCGTTCGGCGCGAAGGCCGGCGTGCACGCGCCGGTCAGCGCCTGCGCGTCCGGTTCGGAGGCGATTGCTCTCGGCCTGGACATCATCCGGGCCGGCCGGGCCGACGTCGTCATCGCCGGCGGCACCGAGGCCGCGATCGCGGCGCTGCCGATAGCGGGTTTCGCCCAGATGCAGGCGCTGTCCCGCCGCAACGAGACGCCGCAGACAGCATCCCGGCCGTTCGACAAGGCCCGGGACGGCTTCGTGCTCGGTGAGGGTGCGGCGATCCTGGTCCTGGAGGCGGCCGAGCACGCCGCCGCCCGGGGCGCGCGGGTCCACGGTGTGCTGGCCGGCGCCGGGATCAGCTCGGATGCCTACCACATCGCGGCCCCCGACCCCACCGGCGCCGGCGCCGCGCGGGCAGTGCGCGCCGCGCTGCGCTCCGCGGAGCTGGCGCCGACCGACGTCATCCACATCAACGCGCACGCCACCTCGACGCCGAGCGGCGACCTGGCCGAAGCGCTGGCGCTGCGCACCGCGATCGGCGACCACGTCGACTCCGTCGCCGTGACGGCGACGAAGTCGATGACCGGTCACCTGCTCGGTGCGGCCGGCGCGCTTGAGGCGGTTGCCAGCATCCTGGCGCTGCGCGAGCGCATCGTCCCGGCGACTCGCAACCTCGACGCGCTCGACGACGAGATCGCGCTCGACGTGGTGAGCATCGACAATCGGAAGATCGGCTCGGGCGCTGCCCTGTCGAACTCGTTCGGGTTCGGCGGCCACGACGTCTGTCTGGCCTTCACGGTCTGATCCCGTGCCGGGCAGCTCGGTCCCCCGGCACGGCCTCCGGGCCCCCAGGCCCGGCCACCCGCAATGCAGGACCGTACTTGTCCATCTATCGCCGTGACGCCGGCCGCCCCCCCGCCGACACGGCCGCACCCGTCCCACCGACGGGTGCCCATGGTCGCCGGACCGCGAACCCGACGGAAACCGGCGCGTACCCCCGGGGGGTCGCGCGTCGACCCCCCGCTGATCCGATCCGGTGCCGTTCAGGCAAGGAGACGCACGGTGAGTCTGTCCACGCTCGACCGAGTCGACCCGCGCACGCCCGAGGCTCGGCTTTCCAGGTTCTTCGACCCCGACAGCCTGTCCCTGTTCGCCGCCGCCGACTCCTCCGGAGTCATCGCCGGTCAGGGGCTCGTCGGCGGCAACGAGGTCGTCGCTTTCGCGACCGACCCGACCATACAGGGCGGCGCGATGGGCCGCGACGGATGCGCCCGCATCGTCCACGCGATCGAGTCGGCGGTAAGGCTGGGCTGCCCGGTCGTCGGCATCTGGCACTCCGGCGGGGCGCGGCTGCAGGAGGGCGTTGCCTCCCTCGACGGCGTCGGCCGGATCTTCGCCGCCACCGTGCGGGCCTCCGGCCGCATCCCGCAGCTCTCGCTGGTGCTCGGCGCGGCGGCGGGTGGCGCGGCCTACGGCCCGGCGCTGACCGACATCGTCATCATGGGCCCGGACGCGAAGGTCTTCGTGACCGGCCCGGACGTCGTGCGTTCCGTCACCGGCGAGGAGTGCACCGCCACGAGCCTCGGGGGTCCCGAGGTGCACGGCAGGCGCAGCGGCGTCGCGCACGTGACGTGCGGCTCCGAGGACGAGGCGATGGAGCGCACCCGCGCGCTCGCGGAGCTGCTGGCCGACCAGCGCGACGTAGGCCAGGTCGACAGCCGCGAGCTCGCCGAGCTGCTGCCGGAGAACCCGCGACGCGCCTACGACGTGCGCCCACTGGTCAACCGGGTGCTGGACGGCGAGGGCGTCGAACTGCACGCGAAGTGGGCGCCGAACATCGTGACCTCGCTGGGCCGGCTCGGCGGGCGCACCGTGGGGGTCGTCGCGAACAACCCGCTGCGCCGCGGCGGCTGCCTCGACACGACCTCCGCCGAGAAGGCGGCGCGCTTCGTGCGGATGTGCGACTCGTTCGGCGTGCCGCTGGTCGTCCTCGTCGATACGCCGGGCTACCTGCCGGGCGTCGGTCAGGAGCTGGACGGCGTCGTCCGCCGCGGCGCGAAGCTGCTCTACGCCTTCGCGGAGTGCTCGGTTCCGCGGGTGACGGTGGTGACGAGGAAGTCGTACGGCGGGGCCTACATCGCCATGAACTCCACGTCGCTGGGTGCCACCGCGGTGTTCGCCTGGCCGACCGCGCAGATCGCCGTGATGGGCGCCGAGGCCGCCGTCGGCATCCTGCACCGACGCACGCTCGCCGAGGTGCCGGCCCAGCGCCGGCCCAGCGTGCTCGCCGAGCTGACCGAGGAACACATCCGCACGGTGGGCGGCATCGACCGCGCGGTGGAGCTGGGAGTCGTCGACGCGGTCGTCACCCCGGCCGCGACCCGGGGCGCCATCGCCTCGGCACTCGCAGGCGCGCTCGCCGACGCCCGCGCACACAAGAACGTGCACGGCAACATCCCGCTGTAACGCCGCGCCCGGCAGGCGCACCACGCGCCCCGACGCCCTCGGACCCCACTGACCCTGGGGCCGAGCCGGCGGCGGCCTCACCCGTCCGCCAGCTGCAGCCAGGTGCGCACGACGTTGCTCATCTGCCGCGCGTTCATCCAGAGCGCCGCCCGCGCGAAGATCGGATCGGCCCGCAGCGCCACCTCACGCCGGGCCGGTTCGGCGGCGGGCACGATCGCACGCATGTGCTCGAAACTGATCGTGCCGGCTCGGAAGGCCGCGCCGGAGGCGGGCAGCGCCCGGGCCGCACGCGCCACGAGCAGGGCGGTGGCCGTCGTCGGGTGCACCAGGCGGCACTCCCGGCGCAGCCACGCCGCGGCCGAGCGCGCGCCGTCGGGCTGCCAGAGTTCGCGCCGGTCGAACTCGCCGAGCAGCCGGATCCACAACGCGTCGGTGGCATCGACCAGGCGGCGCAGCTCGACGACCGACTGCGCGACCTCGACGTCGGGCAGCTCGTGCCCGTCGAGCGCGACGACCCCGGCCAGCAACGACTCGACATCGATCACGATCACCAACACCTCCCGCACCGGTGCGCCGCAGGGCGGACCGCGGGCCACGCCTGCACGGCGACGGCCAGCCGATCCCCACCACGACCCACGTTCCGAACGTGTGTTCGAATAATAGATCGCTGCCCGCGGAAAACCAAACGGCCGCTCAACCGCGTCACCATCCGGCCGCCGAGATAGTTATCTGATGCGAAATAACGATCTGCCTCCGCGCGTTGTGCGGGTGGAGGTGGATGCATGACCCCGCAGGTGGACATGGCCAGGCGGCCACCAGCCGCCGTCCCGCTGGCGCCCGACCCGGCAGCGGTCGACGCGACGAAGGCGGCGGACGCGACGAAGGCGGCGGACGCGACGAAGGCGGCGGACGCGACCGGCGCGACCAGCACGACCGACGCCGCGCAAACCGTCGACGCCGCACAGTCCGTCGACGCCGCACAGTCCGTCGACGCAGGGACTCCCGCGCGGTCCGGCGGCACGTTCGCGGCGTTGCGGATCCACAACTTCCGGCTGTTCCTCGGCGGCCAGATCGTGTCGTTGTGCGGGACCTGGATGCAGACGATCGCGCTGGGCTGGCTCGTGCTGTCCCTCGGCGCCTCGGGTACCACGCTCGGCCTGGTGACCGCGGCGCAGTTCCTGCCGGTGCTGCTGTTCGGTCCATACGGCGGACTCCTCGCCGACCGGATGAATCGCCGACACCTTCTGATGATCACCCAGACCTGCTCCGGGCTCGCCGCGCTCGGCCTCGGCCTGCTCGACCTGACGGGCGTGGCACGGTTGTGGATGGTGGCGCTGACGGCCGCGCTCATCGGCCTGTGCAACGCGGTCGACAACCCGACCCGCCAGACCTTCGTCCAGGAGATGGTCGGCCCCGACCATCTCCCGAACGCGATCACGCTGAACTCGGTGACGATGAACGCGGCGCGGATCGTCGGCCCGGCGGTGGCGGGGGTGATCATCCTGGCCATCGGGACGGCGGGATGCTTCCTGTTCAACGCGGCGTCGTTCGGCGCGGTGCTGATCGCCCTTCGCCGGATGGACGTCTCGGCACTGCACGCCCGGCGCCCGGTGCACCGGGCGCCGGGCCAGTTGCGCGCCGGGCTCGGCTACACCTGGCGGACGCCGGCGCTGCGCGTGCCTCTGATCATGATGGTGGTCATCGGAGCCCTGTCCTACGAGTTCCAGGTGGTGCTGCCGCTGGTGGCCCGGCAGACCTTCGGCGGCACCGCGGCGACCTACAGTCTGCTCACCGCGGCCATGGGCGCGGGTGCGGTGGTCGGTGGACTGGCCGTGGCCCGCCGGCGGCGGATCGGGGTCCGACCGCTCGGGGTCATCGCGGGGATCTTCGGCGGGCTGCTGCTGCTCGCCGCCGCCGCGCCCACCCTGCCGGTGGAGGTCGCCGCCCTGGTGCTGGTCGGCGCCACGAGCGTCGCTTTCATCTCCACCGGTAACGCGACCGTCCAGCTCACCGCCGATCCGGCGATGCGGGGCCGGGTGGTGGCCCTGTGGTCGGTCGCCTTCCTCGGTACCACCCCGTTCGGTGGACCGATCGCCGGGTGGGTCGCGCAGACCTTCGGCGCCCGCGCCGGACTGGTCCTCGCGGGCGCCGCCGCCCTGGCCGCCGCGCTGTACGCGCTGGCCTCCCTGCGGCGCGAAGCCGCGTCGGCAGCCTGATCGACCGCGCCGATCAGCCCGCGGCGATCAGCCCGCGGCGGCCTCCTGGCCGGCGGTTCCGCTGACCGGACCGGCACCGGACGATCTTGAGGCCTCCGCGTGGCTGCTGGCTGCGGCGCGCCCGAGCTCGGGCAGTTTGTGCAGATCGTGCCGCTGACCGCGATGCTCGCGGACGGCCTCGGAGTGGTAGCTCTCGGCCACCCGCAGGAAGTCCGAGTCGTGGTAGCGGCGGCCGTCGACGGTGGGCCCGCTGGTGCCCTCCATGATGGCCTCGACATCCTCGCCGGTGATCGTCTTGTGGGTCTCCAGCGCGTGGGTGAGCGCCAGGACCTCCCGGCGGTTCGCGCTCAGCACTCCTTCGGTGCGCTCGTAGAGCTCCCGAAGCTTCGCCTCGACCTGCTCGCCGAAAGGCCGGTCGGCGTCGAGCGAGAGCGTGCCCATCTGCTGCTCGACCAGGGCCAGCCGCGACGACAGGGTGTCACCGATGGCCGCGGACGACAGGTAGTTCGCGATGAGGATCGTCGCGGTGCGCAGGTCACCGCCGACGCCGACGGTGTTGTCGCCCTCGAAGAACATCCGCTCTCCGACGAGCGAGGCCAGCGAGACCATGACCTGGACCTCGATCTCGGACTTCCACATGAACATGCGGTCCTCGACCGCCACGTGCGCGACGAAGCCGCCCACGCCGCCGCGCCGCTCGATCGTCGCGAGGTCGATCACCCGGCCGCGCTGCATCCGGTAGGCGACCACGGCGTGGCACGCCTCGTGGAGCGCGATGCTGTGCCGCTCCCGGTCGATGTGCTGGTGGTCGTCGGCAAGGCCGTATTCCTTGATCACCCGGGCGCGCAGAATGTCCTGCCAGGTGATGACCTCGCGACCGTCCTTGACGGCCTGCACCAGCGCCTCGTTCACGGTGTCCTTGATCGTCGCGCCGGTCGCCTCCGGACTCATGACGGCGAGCCGGTCGATCTGCTCCGGGGTCAGCTCGTGCTGCACCTTCGCGAGATATCCCTCGAAGGTGCGGATGCGACCCTCCTTGCTGGGATAGCCGACCTTGTACTGCCGGTCGATGCGGCCGGGCCGCAGCAGCGCCTCGTCCAGCGACTGCGGCATGTTGGTCGCCATCATCACCAGGATCCGGTACTTCGGCGGCGGCTTCGGCCGCATGCCCAGCGCACGGCGGACCACCCGGTTGAGGAAGCCGCGGGGCTTCTTCAGGCCGGACATCTCGGTCAGCAGGGCCTGCAGGGTGCCGTCGAACCCACCGCCTCCGCCGCCCCCGCCGCCCATGACGAACTGTTCGCGGGCCTGTTCCCGGCCGATCTCCGCGCGGGCCGCGGCGCTGAGATAGGAAGTGCCGTTGCAGCCCAGTCCGGGCTCACTCCCGCCGAACTCCCGGCCGAGCCGACCAGGGCCGCCGGCCCCGGCCGCGGTGACGCGGGACGCCGGCGCGCTCTGGCTGGTGAGCCAGGACCGCGCCCCCGCGCCGACACCGCCGCCGAACCCGCCGTTGAGCGCGCCGCGGCTGCCCAGCGTGTCCGCCTCGTCGAAGAAGACGATCACGCCGCCGTACCGCAGGGAGAGCTTGCGCAGCTTGCGGAACAGCGACTTCACCTTGAGGATCCCGACGCCGACGAACATCGCCGAGAACGCGCCCGGGTCGACGAAGACGAACGGTTTGCCGGTCTCGCCGGCAACGGCCTCGGCGAGCAGCGTCTTGCCGGTGCCCGGCGGCCCCCACAGCAGGATGCCGCCCGGCACGTGGCCGCCACGGCTCTCGATCTCCTCCGGCCGTTCGAGGTAGAAGACGTTCTCCTGCACCCGGCTGACGACGTGGTCCTGACCCCAGACGTCCGCGAAGCGGGTGGTGATGTCCTCGGGGAAGTACGTGTCGACGCCGCCCTTGGACAGGAACCAGAACATCACCACGAACTGGCCGACGACGAGCACCATCAACAGCACGATCTGGAGGACCACCGGGATGGCCTTCCAGAGGTCCCCGGGAACGTTCACAAGGGCGTCAAACACCGAGGTGTGGGACAGCCGGGCATACACGAACAGGGCGAGCGCCAGGCCCGCGATCCACTTCGCCGTGCGACTCAGCCGATAACGGTTCCAGTCGTTGAGCCGAAGCATCCGGCGTTCCATGCGGCCGAACACCCGATCGGTCCAGAACACATGGTAGGCGGACCATCGCTCACCGACGAACATGTGCAGCTGGCGCGCCACTTCCAGGCCCAGCAGCACCAGCACCCACGAGCTTTTGCGGGATTCGATACGAAGTGCGTCGCTCCAGGTCATCAACGGGTCCCCGGAGACCTCCGCGGCGACCACGAACAGGAAGACCGCGCCGAGCAGCAGGAGGAACTTCACCCGGTCCCACAGCGACAGCGGCCGCCGCCGCGGTCGGTCGAGATCGGCGGGCTCCGAAGCCGTCGACGCCTGCGCCGCGTCGGTGGACGGCCCGGGACCACCGGCCGGTGCCGGATTCCCGCCGGGCTGCATCGCGGCCGCCCGCGTCGCCACGCGGGCCGACGGGTCGAGTTCGTCCGCGGTCCGGTCCGTGTGGTCCATCACGCCCATTCCTACTGCCCTCGGTCCGTCGGCTCGATCGTGAAGGACTTGGCGACGTCGCCGATCTGCTGCCCGTGCTGGGCGTAGCACAGCGACGAACATGCGAGTACGAGCTGGTAGAGCACGGTCTGCGCGGTGTCGAGCAGACTCGTCTGGTCGATGGTGACCAGACCGGCGTCGGTCCGGACCTGATAGACGAGGTGCACCCCGTGCACACCGTCCCTGTCGCGGACGGGGCTGTCCGCCAGCAGCAGGAAGTTCGGCGTCAGCCGGGCGCTGTAGGGGTTCTCCCGGACCGCCTTCTCCTGGTCGGCCTCGGCATCGTCGACGGCCACCACGAGGTTGCGCAGGGAGTTGGTCGACACCGCGTTCGCCTCCTCCGGCAGGAGGTGACGAACCTGCACGAATCCCTTTGGCTGCAACGCATCCGGCACCAGCAGCTGGGTGGCGTCAAATCGCGCGGCGGCATCGATACCGACGACCCATTCACGCGACATCAGGCCCTGCAACATCTCGGGACTGACGCTTCGCGCGTCGATCCCGAACAGGGCGGGGCCCGGCATCTCCTGGTGATTCCAGTCGTTCGGAACCCGCAGGAAAACACCATCCTTCTTGTTTGTCACATATCTGTAACTCGGCGAGCCGCAGCCGCCGACCGACAGCAGCACCGTCGCTACGGTGAGCACAAGCAACGTGCCTGACAGGGACTTTCGGCGCGGACTGACCGTCCGACGTCGAGCCTCCACGGCAAACCTCCAGCCTCGCGAGGTCGAACCCATGGTGCGGCGTCGGGCCATGGTCCTTCACATTCTTGGGAAGTGTGACTCAGAAGGCAGCCAAAATGCACCGCGTTCACCAGATTTGACGAGCTGTTTAACCCTCCGCGATCGCCGGCCGGGGGGACGCCCACCATCCACCCTTTGTTTCCAGGCAAACAGGCGCCGAGACCGTCCGGCGGATGCCTGCCGGAGCACTACCCGACCGGCATCAGCCGAACCTGGCCGCCGGCACCAACGCGCCCCTTCACCCGCTCCGGGCGTCACCCGACCAGCCACCTGTCCGCACCGTGACCCTCGCCACGCCGACCCGCCACGGATGGTGCATCACGGCGCGGCCCCCACACCGGGACAGCGCGGCCCGGGCCACATCTGGACACAGGCCGGCCCGAAGCGCGCCGCAGACTGGGGCACACTGTCGCTATGGCGCACTATCGGCGTGGGCGAAAGGTTCCGGCACTTCGTCCCACTCGCCGCCACCTCGTCGGCGGTGTGATGGTCGTCGCGGTCTTCGCCCTGGTGGGTCTCACCGCGTGGAATCCGGTCGCGGCCCTGCCCGCGCTGGGCGTGATCCTCGTGTTCGCGGTGGTCGACTGGGCGATCGTCACCGCCGCTCCCGGCGCGGCCGACCTGCCGTCGGGCCCGGCCGCCTTCGCCGGCGACGAACCGGCGTGGGACGGCGGCCTCGACACCCCGACCCAGGTACTGCCGCGGCTGACCTTCGGCTATGCCCGGGCAGCCAGTCCGGGCGAACAGTACGAGGAGCCGGACCAGGACGCGGTGCGCACCATGGCCATCGACATGCGGGGCTACCTGGACGAGGCGGGGCCCGGCCGGATGGGCTGACGCGCCGGGCGCGACGCCGGCGGGATCAGCCCGCCGCGCCCGGCCGGGCGGCCCATCGCAGCGCCCGCTCGACGTCACCCGGCTCGTCGCAGTCGAGGCAGGCCAGCTCGCCCGCCGGGACCTCGCGCACCGCCCGGCCGGCGAGCAGGGAACGCACGGACCGCCCGGTTGGATCCGCGGGCAGCGCGGCGCGCAGCCGGTCCGCGCGCCACATCGCGGCGAGGTACTGCCGCCGGCCGGCCGGATCGACGAGCACGGCGACGTCCAGGCCCGGCCGCTCGACGCCGCCCCGAAGCAGGTCCAGCTCCCGATCGGTCAGGAACGGCAGGTCGGCGGCGAGCACAGCGACGAGCGGGGTGTCGACCACGGCGAATCCGGCGGCGATCGCGGCGACCGGGCCCCCGCCCGGCGGATCCTCCCGCCGCCACCGCACCGGCGCACCCGGCGTCGCCGCGAGGTCCCGGACGGGCCCGACGACCACCCGCTGCCGGGCGCCGGCCGCCGCCGCGAGCACCCGGTCCAGCAGCGTGGCCCCGCCGACGACGACCGCGGGCTTGTCCCGGCCCCCGAGCCGGCGGGCCGCACCGCCCGCGCAGATCACGGCACTCCAGTCGGACGTCATCCGCCGATCGCCGACATCGGCCGGTCGGGCTGGCGGAAGGTCACGTCGTCGATGCCGTGGCCGGCGTGCTTGCCGCGCACCGCGGCGCGCCACAGGTCGGCGAGCCGCTCGTCATCGGCGCCGGCCCGCAGCGCAAGGCGCAGATCGCTCTCCTCGCGGGCGAACAGGCAGTTGCGCACCTGACCGTCGGCGGTCAGCCGGACCCGGTCGCAGGCCGCGCAGAACGGCGCCGACACCGAGCCGATCACGCCCACCCGGCCGGATCCCCCGTCGATCTCGAACAGCTCCGCGGGCGCGCTGCCCCGGCCTGGCAACGGTCGCAGGGTGAACTCGGCCCGCAGCGCGGCCAGCGTCTCCCCCGCCGTCACCATCGTCGAGCGCCGCCAGCCGTGCTGGGCGTCAAGTGGCATCTGCTCGATGAACCGCAGCTCGTAACCCTCGGCAAGGGACCAGCGCAGCAGGCGCGGCGCCTCATCGTCGTTGACCCCGCGCAGGAGCACGCTGTTGACCTTCACCGGCGCCAGGCCGCTCGCGGCGGCGGCCCGCAGCCCCGCCAGAACGTCACCAAGCCGGTCACGGCGGGTGATGCGAGCGAAGCGGACAGGATCGAGGGTGTCCAGCGAGACGTTGACCCGGTCCAGCCCGGCGGCGCGCAGCCGGGCGGCGAGCCGGGCCAGGGACAGCCCGTTGGTGGTGAGCGACAGCTGCGGCCGAGGCCGCAGCGCGGCGAGCCGGCCCACCAGGTCGGCCAGCCCGGGCCGCAGCGTGGGCTCGCCGCCGGTGAGCCGAATCTCGGTGACGCCGAGCAGCCGGACCGCGACCCCGACCAACCGGACGATCTCGCCGTCGGTCAGCATCCGTTCGGACGGCAGCCAGGGCAGGCCTTCGGCCGGCATGCAGTAGGTGCAGCGCAGATTGCAGCGGTCGGTCAACGACACCCGCAGATCGGTCGCCACCCGACCAAAGGTGTCGGCGAGGTCCACCCCTTCAGGGTACCCAGCTGACCTGCACGGATCGACCCGACACCGACCGGTGTGCCCAGCGGGCGGCCAGCCGCGGGCACCGGATCGACCCCGGCCGGGCGCGCCTGCGCGGTCCGTCCCGACCGCGCCGCGGCCCGCGCCGGGCAGGCGGACGCCACGGCGGCGCCCGAGCCTGCGAGACTTGATTCCCAGCGGTCGAGGAAACCGGCCCGCCATCGCCAGCCCGGCGACGGACGGAGCCGTGCGCGCCCGGCCGCGCGGGACCGGCGGCGCCGTTCCCGCTGACGGCACATCGGCGCGGGAGGGGCTCGACCATGCAGGTCTTCGGGGTTGACGTCGGAGGGACCGGCATCAAAGGCGCTCCGGTCAACGTCGAGGACGGTTCACTGGCCGCGCCTCGGCACCGCATCCCGACTCCGCAGCCGGCCGACCCCGCCGCCGTCGCCGGCACCGTGGCCGAGGTCGTCGGCCACTTCGGCTGGACCGGACCGGTCGGGGTGGCGCTGCCCGCGGTCGTCAGGAACGGCGTGGCGATGACGGCCGCGAACATCGACCCGGCCTGGATCGGCACGGACGCCGTCGCGGTGCTGTCCGCGGCCCTCGGCGCCGCGGGCGTGACCCCCACCTCCGTGCCAGCCCCGGGCGGCGGGGTGCCCGCCGCGGCGGATGTCACAACGGTCAACGACGCGGACGCGGCGGGTATCGCCGAGATGGCCTTCGGTGCCGGCCGGGACACCGGCGGCCTGGTGATCATGACGACGTTCGGCGCGGGCATCGGGACGGCGCTGTTCCTGCACGGCCAGCTCGTCCCGAACACCGAGCTGGGCCACCTGGAGATCCAAGGGCACGACGCGGAGACCAGGGCGTCCGACGCGGCACGGGAGCGGGACGACCTGTCCTGGGAGAAGTGGGCCAAGCGGGTCACCCGCTACCTGCGGACCCTCGAGGCGCTGCTCTGGCCCGATCTGATCATCATCGGTGGCGGCGTCAGCAAGAAGGCCGACCGGTTCCTCGACGAGCTCGATGTCCGTACCCGCGTGGTTCCGGCGCAGTTGCAGAACGAGGCGGGCATCATCGGAGCCGCCATGGCCGGCCTGACCGACCAGGGCCGGCCGCGCCCGCCAGCCCGGGCCGCACGGCGCCGCGGCCCGGCGACCCGCCCGCCCGGCGGCCGGCGGCCCTAGGACGATCCGGCCTTCGCCGGCCCGACCGGACAGGCCCGACTCGGTCAGACTGCGCGTGTCGCCTGCCGCCACCCACCCGACCGGCGTTATCGATGGCAGGCTGTCACCTACCGGGACGCACGTACCGAAGGCGGGTTCGGGTGCGTCATGTCGACCTGCCCTCAGGCCGGTCCACCGACGCACCCAGCGGGTGCGCCCGGGACCGGCCGAGGACGGCGGGACGGCTTCGAGAGAACAGGAGGCGCCATGCGTGAGCTGCGGGCGGTCGCACTCAGCGAGGACGGCGGCTACCTCGTGCTCGCGGACGCGGCCGGCAGGACCGACGGCGAGCAGTTCCGCGTGCCGGTGGACGATCGACTCCGGGCTGCCCTGCGCGGGGTCCGGCGCAACGAGGTGCGTACCGAGAGCGCGCTGACGCCGCGGGAGATCCAGGCCAGGCTGCGGGCCGGCGAGACAGCCGCCGAGGTGGCCCGCGCGGCGGGTATTCCGGTGGAACGGGTCGAACGCTACGAGGGTCCGGTGCTGGCCGAACGGGCCCGCGTCGTCCAGGAGGCGCGAGCCGCGCTGCTACCCAAGGACCCCGGCGGGGTGCCGGGCCGGCCCCTAGGCGAGGTCGTCGACGCCCGCCTGGTCGTCGCCCAGGACAATCCGGCCGCGGCGCAGTGGGACGCCTGGCGTCGCGTCGACGGCATCTGGCTGGTCCAGCTCACCTCGGAGAGCCGCTGCGCACGGTGGACGTGGGATCCGGTCGTGCGCCGAGTCCGCCCGCACGACGACGCGGCGCGCGCGCTCGTCGCCCCCGAGGGCGCCGAGCAGCCCGCGCCGAGCCCGGCGCCGCCCGCCGCCCTCCCGCCGCGCACCGCCGGACCCGCGCTGACGCTGGTGTCCGACCAGGGCGTGCCGGCGATGCCGGTCCGGCCCGCCGCGGCCCTGCCCGGCGCCGACTCCGACCCGCGTGCCTACCCGCAGCCCGCCGCCTTCGCGCCCGCCCCCGCCGCCCATCCGGGCGGCGACGGACAGCCCCAGCGCCCGGCCGCCACGCTGCGCAACCCGGCGTCCCGCCCGGACCCGCGCTGGCAGCCGACTCCCGCCCAGCAGTGGGACGACTCCGTCCAGTCCGAGGTCCCCGGCGCCGGCCGGCGACCGAGCGTCGAGGCGACGCCCGCGCACGGTGGCCCGCTCGCGGCCGAGACCGCGGCCACGCCGGCCGCCGGGTTCACCGCCGCCGGTCTGCCGGGGGGTGCGATCGAGGGCGGTGCGGGCATCGGCGCGGCCGGCATCGCCGCAGCCGGTTTCCGCTCGCCCGTCGGTGCCCCCAGCGCGCACAGCGGCGCCGACCGTGTCAACGTCGCGTACCCGCCGGCACCTACGGGACGGGAGTACGCCGCGCTCTCGCGGGACGCGGCGTACGCCGACCTTCCCGGCGAGTCCTACCCGCCCGTCGACGCCGAGCCGGCGGCTGCTGCCCTCGCCGGCCCCCCTGCCTCCGCGAGCGCCCCCGCCGGCCGTCACGACGGCCCGGCCGTGGATGACGGCCGGCCCGTCGATGACGCCGCCGAGTTCGAGGACGACGCCGACCCGGTCGGTATTGCGGACGTGGACGGCGTCGGCGCCGCGGCTCCACGCCGACCCGATCCGCAGCCGCCGCGGCGCACGGCCGCGAGCCGAGTCAGCTCGCTGCCGCGCAACACCGGCCGGCGTGTCGCCCTCGAACCGGGCCGGGGCGGCACCGCGCCGGCCACCACCGGGCGCGGTGGGCCGGCGGCCCGACCGGCGCCGGGTGCGCCAGCGGCATCAGCGGCTCCAGCGGCGGCGGTCGCCCGGAGCGCGGGACGAAACGAGGAAAATCCCCGTGCGGCCGTCGCCCAGGCCAGCCCGTCGAGTGTGATTTCCGCCACATCCACGCCGGGCGGGGCCGCCGGATCGGCGCCGACAGGCGCGTCGGACGGCGCCGGCCGCACCGCCGGCGCCCCGCCCGGCAGGCCGGCGGGGCCCCCCGCCGCAGCGAAGAATCCCGCTCCGGCAGCGAAATCCACGCCACCCTCGACTTCCGACGCCGAGCGCGCGACGGCCCCGTCGGCGCCCGCGGCCACCACCGAGGTGCGGCCACCGGCGGCCGTTGCCGAGACCGGCAGGCGGCGACCCTCCCAGGCCACGGCGGAGGCCGGGAGTGGACCGAGCTCCACACAGAAGGAGCAGTCCACAACGGACGGCAACGATGACGCGAACGCAGAGCAGTCGGATGCAGGCTCTACGTCACGGGGACGCCAGAACAACGGCACCCGTGGGGGGGAACGTCCCGCAGGCGGTCGACGCGGGCGCAAGTCAGTGCCAGCATGGGACGACATCGTCTTCGGCGCTCGACGGACCTGATCGGGCCCCATGAGACCGAGGAGTGACCCACCCGCGGACGACGCCAGGCCGCGGGCACCACGCCGCTCTGGATGCAATGACGCCACGAGAGCCGGCTGTGAGTAAACCGTCACATGGTCAGTTGGAACGTCTGACCGCCTAACACAGTTGGAGTAGATGTGACAGGGACTACCACGAAGCCGACGCTGACCAACCTCGATCGTTGCGACCGGTGCGGTGCCCAGGCATACGTGCGGGTGGTGCTACCGGGCGGTGGAGACCTGCTCTTCTGCCGGCATCACGCCAAGTCTCACGACTCCAAGCTCCGGGAGATGGCCGTCGAGTACCACGACGAGACGGATAAGCTCAGCGTCTCCTAACAATCGCACTCAGTAATTTCCGGGGGCACGCCACGACGCCGTGGGGTGCCCCTTTCGCTACCCGTACCGAAGTCGGAACCGATCCCAGGTAGCGGTGCACACCGGCGGTCTGACGCTGGACCGCCCGATCAGGCTACGGGGCGTGGTCGGTCGCCCGGGTGCCGTTGACCTCCGCGGCCGTCACCAGGCCATACGGTGGGCTCGTGGCCGCCACGGGAAATGACGCGACTGCTCCCGTGGCGCCCGGTCCGGGTCGGGGTCGCTGGCTTCCGCTGGTGCGCCGGGCAGCCGTCGGCGTCGCCCCCGATCTGGTGACGCAGGCCCGTCGTCGGAACGCGACCGCACGGGCCCGGGTGCGGCGCAGCTCAGCCTTTCGCAAGCTGGACCGGCAGCGTCGGCGCGTACCGCGGGGACCGGTGCGGCTGGTCCGACGCACCGTCGCCAACGCCTGGCGGCACCGGGTGCTGGGCCTGGCGGCCGAGGCCGGCTTCTGGCAGCTGCTGTCCCTCCCCCCGCTGCTGCTGTCGCTGCTCGGCGCGCTCGGATATGTGGCGGAGGCGATCGGCCACAACGCGCTCGGCACCATCCGCGGCAGCATCCTGCGCGGGGCGGGCGATCTGCTCACCGAGTCCGTCGTCGACGACGCCGTCCGTCCCACGGTCGACGAGATCCTCTCCCGCGGCCGCCCGGACGTGATCTCCATCGGTTTCATCCTGTCGCTGTGGACGGGATCCACCGCTATGGCCACGTTCGTAAACACCATCACCATCGCCTACGGGCAGCGTGATCTGCGCTCGGCGGTCCGCAGCCGGCTGCTGGCCCTCGGCCTGTTCCTGGCCCAGGTGACCAGCGGAATGATCATCCTGCCGGCGCTCGTCCTCGGTCCCGGCATCATCTCCCGGATCCTCGACGCCGACCGGCATCCGGTCGTCGACCGCCTGCTCACCCTGCTGTTCTGGCCGCTGGTGGGCCTGCTCGCGCTGACGATGCTGACGTCGCTCTACCACCTTTCGCTTCCAGTTCGCCGAGCGTGGTGGCGCGCGCTGCCGGGGGCGACGCTGGCGCTGCTGTGCTGGTTGGTGGGCAGCTACCTGCTGCGGCTCTACCTTGAGGTGGTGTTCAGCAACGAGCTGGTCTACGGCTCGCTGGCCTCGCCGGTCGCCGCACTGCTGTTCTTCTACATCACAGCGCTCGCGGTGCTGTTCGGCGCCGAGCTCAACGCCGCGCTGGACGAACGCCACCGCGCGCGCGAGGATCCGACGTCCGCCTCCGGTCTCGCGGCGCCGTCAGGTCAGTAGGCGGCGCCGTCAGGTCAGTAGGTACAGCCGACGCCCGCCGGTGCGGCCTCCTGGGTGGCAGCCGCCGCAGTCGAGGTCGCGGTCGCCCAGGACGCGGTCGCCGAGGACGCGGCGAGGGCCGCCGCCTGTACCGAGGCCGACCCGGACCAGGTGGCGGGTACCGCGTGGGCGGGCGCACCGGCCGGGCTGGCCGGAAGGGCGCCGGTCGTGCTCTCCTCGCCGACCCGGCCGCCGAAGGGCTTGAGGAATGCCCCGAGCTGGGCCGGATCCGTCAGGAGGACGCTCTGGCCCGCCCGGGTGGCGGCTGCCGCGGGCACCGTGGCGAAGGCGACCCCGCCGGTGCCGATGGACTGCATGCGCACCGCCAGGCCGCGCAGATCACCGAGGGACGTCCCCTCATCGAGGGTCAGCGCCGAGGTCGCGGCGTCCACCACGTTGATCAGCTTCGACGGGTTGAACAGGGTGTCCGAGGAGGCGATCCGCTTGAACACGACCCCCAGGAACTGCTGCTGGCGGCGGATCCGGTCGATGTCGCTCTCCGGCAGACCGTAGCGCTGGCGGACGAACGCGAGGGCCTGCGCGCCGTTGAGCCGGTTCTCCCCCACCTGTCCGGAGAAGCCGGAGTAGTGGTCGTGCAGGTTGTCGAAACCCCGCGCCTTCAGCTCGGGCGGTAGTTCCTTGATGCAGACGGTGACGCCGCCCAGGGCGTCGGTCATGCCCTGGAAACCGACGAAGTCGATCTGGACGTAGTGGTTGATCCTGATTCCGGTGAGGCCCTCGATCGTCGACACGAGCAGGGACGGGCCGCCGTAGGAGTAGGCCGAGTTCAGCTTCGAGCGCTGCGCGTCGTGCCGGGTGCCCTTGGCGTCGGTGTAGGCGGGGAGGCGCACCCACAGGTCCCGGGGAAAGGAGATCAGCGTCGTCGAGCCGCTGGCGTCGAGGTGCGCCAGGATCGTCGTGTCCGACCGCTGCCCCTCCGCGTTGCCGAACTCACCGTTCGTGCCCGACCGGGAGTCCGACCCGACCAACAGGATGTTCTGCGTTCCGCTACCCGCCGCCGACGGTCGGTCGACGCCGGAGGAGAAGGTCAGCGGCACGTGGCGCACCCGGCCGTCGTAGTGACGCAGCACGGCCCAGCCGGTGGTGGCGAGCAGCAGCACGATCGCGGCCAGCGCCGCTGCGATCATGGTCAGCCCGCGGCGCGCACCGCCACGCCGCGGCGCCGCGGGCGGCTCGTCGAGGTCGGGAAGATCGGGCCGCGTCGGCGGAACGCCCGCAGCGGCGCGACGAGGGTCCCGTGCGACGTGGTGATCCCGGTATGGATCGGCGCCGGCGTACCCGTCCACGTCGTCATGGCGATCACGCCCGTCGGGGCGGTCGTCATAGCGCCCTGGCTGACGGCTCTGGCCTCGCCCCGCGCTGCGCGCGCCGGGGTCGACCGGGGGCACCGGCCCAGCGCCGCGATCCTGGCGCGCGCCGGGAT
>NZ_JALKFX010000098.1 GCF_023243045.1 Frankia sp. AgB32 | reverse complement strand
CCCCCCCCCCCCCCCCCCCCCCCACGACCAGTTCGCCCGCGTCGCCGGAGCGGGCTGATAGCCGCACATGGTGGGGGCGTTCGCCGTCCGTGTCGAACGTGATCCCCCGCAGCACCTCGAACCCCTCGATCGTGTCCACCCGGTGGTCCGGGTATGCGGCCTCGATCACCGAGATCATCCAGCCGATCGCGTGGGCCGCTGGCAGCACGATCGTTGTGTCGATCCGGTGTGCCCTGAGGAGGTCGTCGGCCCCCGGGTCGATGTCGCGACAGGCGACATGGTCCGTGCCGGCTGGTTGCGAATGGTGGCCGTGCAGCGCCAGTGGCGGCGCGAGCAGGACGCTGCCGCTGTCCCGGCGGTCGACCAGCTCGGCGACGAATGCCTCGGCGGCCGCGTCGGCGTCGAGGAGAGGCACACCCCGTGACTCGAACAGCGCCCGCAGATCGGCGGTCACCATGCCGCCGTCCCACGCGCCCCAGGCGATCGCGGTGACGCGCGGGCGTGGGCCGTGGGACGCCGGGACGGGCCAGCGGCTCAACGCCTCGTTCGCGACGGCGTAGTCGGACTGCCCGCTGTTGCCGAAGACGCCGGCCACCGAGCAGAACAACGCGACCTGGCGCAGCGGCGCGCCCGCCACCGCGCTGAGAACCGCGGCCAGGCCGGCCAGTTTGGGGCCGAAGACCCGCCGCAGATCGTCGCCGCGCTTGTGCGCGAGCAGGCCGTCGGCCAGCGCGCCGGCACCGTGCACGAGCACGCTGATCCGGTCCCGATCCGCCTCGAGGGCGCTGGCGACGGCGGCCGGATCGTTGATGTCCACGCTGACGTAGCGGGCTCGGGCGCCGGCGGCCTCCACCGCCTGGAGGGTTCTCGCGATCTCCCGTTGCGCCCGCACCTGGGCAACCGCCGCCGCGACGGCCCGCGGATGCGGTGGGGCCCCCGTGAGCGAGTGGTCGGCGATCATCTCGCGAGCCAGATCGGCGTCCTCGGCACCGATGGACCAGGCGGGCAGGGGGTGTGTGACGTCGGTCCGGCCGAGCAGGACGAACTCGGCCGGGACCGCCGCCGCCAGCGCGATGACGCAGCGGGCGGTGATGCCTCGACCGCCCCCGGTGACCAGAATGACATCATCGGCGCGCACGGCCGGCTGCGCGCCCGCGGTCTGATCGGGCCCGCCGTCCGCGTTCGCCTGGGGAATCGCCGCGATCGTGCACCGGTTCCCGGCGGCGTCGATTCCGACCACCGCCGGGACGACGGCGGCATCGCGCAGTTCCGCCAGGAGGTGGGGCCCGAGCCGATGCGCGGGTAGGCCGGGATGGATGTCCAGCGCTCGGGCGAACAGGGCGGGCGACTCGGCGGCGATCGTTCTGCTCAGGCCGGCCAGACCGCCGAGTACTCGGCTCGCCGGGTCCGGCGAAGCATCCGCGCCGGTGCCCGGCCCGCCCATGCTTCCGTCGATCCGGGTCAGGGTGACGAAGGCGGCCCGGCTGTCGGCGCCGGCCGCGCGTAGCCGGGTGGTCGCGTGCTTCGCCACGAGCACGGTGTCGGCGAGGAGGCGGACGTCGCGACCGGGGTCGCGCGAAGCCGCAACACATACGACACAGGCATCGAGGCGGGGCCGAGCGGCGAAGAACGTGGCCAACCGCTGTTCCAGGCCGGCGTCGTCCCAGTCCGCGCCGAGCCAGCCCGCCGCAGGCTCGTCGTCCAGCAGCAACTCGTCGACCGTCCAGCCCGCGCCACCAAGGTGTTCCCGCAGCGCACGAGCATCGTCGGCGCCCGGTCCCAGCCGGACGACGGCCGCCGTCGGCCTTGCCGGAAAGGGGTTCGGCGCCTGGTCGGCCGGGGCCAGCGGCACGGTCAGCAACCGGTACCGCGGGATGATGGTGAGCGGGCCGCTGTTGCCGCCGGCCCCCGTCGCCTCGTCGCCGACGGGCGCCGCGTCCTCGGCGGGTTGCGGGTCGGGGGTGGCGAGGTGGCCGACGAGTTGGGTGATGGTGCGTAGTTCGGCGAGTGTTTCCGGGCCGAGTGCGGGGAGGTGTGGGTAGCGTTCGCGGAGCAGGCCGGCGATCTGTACTCGTTTGATGGAGTCGACGCCGAGGTCGGCTTCGAGGTCCATCTCCGGGTCGATCATCTCGACGGTGTAGCCCGTGCGGTCGGCGACCATCTCCACGACGGCCACCCGCAGCGACTCCCCCGCCGGGCGGCCGCTCGCGGCACCGGCCTGGGCTGTCGTCGGCGGTGCTGCCATCGATCCGCCGGCAGGTGCGGGGCCGGAGTCCAGGGCGGGCGGGGCGCCGGTCAGTGGCAGCGGCACGGCGGGCAGGAGCGGCGCGGCGGCAATCGGCGGGGAGAGCAGCACCGATCTTGCCTCGGTATCCCCATCACCCGCTGCGGGGACGTCGATCGGTGCGGCGGCGGCCGGGCCATCGCCCAGCCCGGACTCGCCCAGCCCGGCCTGGGCCAGCCCGGCCTGGGCCAGCCGGGCGAGTACGTTGTTCGCCGCGGAGTGCGCGCCGCTGATCGCCGCACTGACTGTCGCGATGTGGCCGACCAGGGCAGGCCGCCCCGCTGCGGCGGGCCCGCGCAGCGCGGTCAGCAGCTCATCGGTGATCTTCAGTTGGCCGTCGAGGTACCGGGTGTGCAGATCAGTCTGGCGGCTCAGGACGTCGGCGAAGCGCCACAGCGAATCGTCGGGATCCGGCCCCTCCGTCGGCATGTGTCCGTCGCCGTGGGTGAACTGCGTGCTCGGCTGTGGAGCTGGCAGCGCCTGCGGGGCTGGCGGGGCTACGTGGGCCGGCAGCGGCGCCGGTGTGGCCGCGTCGGGGTGGTACTCGACCTGGATCGCGTCGACGTAGGCCTGCCGGCGGGCCGGCGGCACGTACTCCGCACCGGTCAGGGACACCGTCCCGGCGGCGGGCGTGCCCGCGGCGCCGCTCCCCAGAGCGGGTGCCGCCGCCGACGAGAGCGGCACGCGCAGCGGGACGCCGAGCACGACCAACTGCGCGACGGCGCGGTGAAAGGCGACCTCACTGTCGCCGAGCGGGCCCGCGTCCACGGAGACGGTGACCACGTCCTCGGCGACGGTCCGGCGGGCCAGCTGGGTGAGTACCTGCTTGGGCCCGAACTCCACCAGGATGTTGCAGCCGGATTCCGCGGTGATGGCCCGCACCCCGCCGGCGAAGTCGACCGGGCTCAGCAACTGGTTCACCAGCACGTCGCGGTTCGCCGCCACATCCGGCCCGTAGCTGGAGCCGGCGGTGTTGGCGTGGACGGGTCCGTCCGGGGCGCGCAGGTCGACTCCGGCGACCGCGGCCCGGAAGTCCTCGACCGCGTGGGCGACGAGCGAGGTGTGGAACGCGGCCGACACGGGCAGCCGTCGGGCCTTGATTCCGGCCTCCTGGCCGGCGGCGACGACCGCTTCGACCTGTGCTGTCGGACCCCCGACGACCACCTGGTCCGGTGCGTTGAAGTTGCAGATCGTCACCTCCGGCGCGGCTGCCAGCAGGGGACCGGCGTGCGCGGCCGAGCACTGCAACGCGGCCATCGCGCCGGCCTCGTCGTCCGGGTGACGCGGGGCCATGGCCCGTCCGCGCGCGCAGGCCAACCGGAAGAAGTCGCCGTCGGTGAGCGCGCCGGCGGCCCACAGTGCGGTGAGCTCGCCGAAGCTGTGCCCGAGGTAGGCGGCACAGCTCAGCCCGAGCTCACGTAGCGCCCTGAACTGGCCGACGGCCAGGGCGCCGATGGCGGGCTGGGCGAACCGCGTCTGCCGCAGCGTCTCCTCTGCCTCGCCGGCGTCCTGCTCCCGGAAGGCGTGCGGCGGATAAACCGCTGGTCCCAGGCGCCCGCCGGCGCCCGCGAAGGCGAACTCGGCCTCGTCGAAGGCCTGCCTGACCGCAGGGTCGGTCAGGGCCAGTTCGATCCCCATGTTGACGTACTGGCTGCCCTGGCCTGCGAACAGCGCACCCACCCGGGGCCGACGCAGCGCGCGGGAGCGGAAGTAGATCCCGGCCGGGGCGGACCAGTCGTCCGCGTCGGGCCGGGCCTCGAGCAGGCCGGCCGCCACCTCGCACAGCTCGGCCACTCGGTCCTCGTCGGTGGTGATCAGGGCCAGCCGCGGTGCGTCGGCGGGGATCGGACCGTCCGTCGTCGCGGCCGGGCCCGACCGGACCGCCTGGGCCAGCGCGGCGGTGTCCTCGGCGTGCCAGCAGAGGATCCGGGCGCGCCGATGGAGCGCGACGGCCGGCGCCGGGCCGTGCTCCTGCAGCACGACGTGGAAGTTGGTGCCGCCGAAGCCCATCGCGGACACGCCGGCCCGGCGCTGCGGCCGGTCGGGATCGCGGATCCATGGGCGAGCGGTGGTGTTGAGGTAGAGCGGACCGCCCTCGATCGCCTTGTTCGGGCTGTCGATGCCGATCGTCGGCGGCACGACCTTATGGAACAGCGCCAGCGCGGTCTTCATGAGACTCGCCGCGCCGGCCGCGCCCTTGGTGTGCCCGATCTGCGATTTCACACTCCCGATCGCCGCGTACCCGCGGTCGGTGGTGGACTCGTCGAGGACCGAGACGAGGGCGCCGATCTCGGTCCGGTCGCCCACCGCGGTGCCCGTCGCATGCGCTTCGAACAGCTCCACCGATGAGATGGGAAAGCCGGCGTCGTCGTAGGCGCGCCGCAGCGCGAGCTGCTGGCCCTCGGCCCGGGGCGCGTAGATGCTCTTGGCCCGCCCGTCGCTGGAGGCGCCGATGCCGCGGATCACCGCGTAGATCCGGTCGTGGTCGCGCTCGGCGTCGGCCAGCCGCTTGAGTGCCAGCAGCCCGATGCCCTCGCCCAGCAGCGTGCCATCGGCGGACTGGTCGAACGGCCGGACCCGGTCGGAGTGGGCCAGGGCGCCGGTCTTGCTGAAGCACATGTAGGTGAAGATCGAGTTCTCGGTGTCGCAGCCACCGGTGATCATCATGTCGGCGCGGCCGTCGACGAGCTCGTTGACGGCCATCCGCACGGCCGACAGCGAGGCGGCGCAGGCGGCGTCGACCGTGCAGTTCATCCCGCCGAGGTTGAGCCGGTTGGCGATGCGCCCGGCGGTGACGTTGGCCAGCAGCCCGGGGAAGCTGTTCTCCTCCCAGGGCGCGAAGGCCCTGGCGAACCGGTCGGAGATCTCCTCGGCGTCGGCCTCCGTCAGCCCGCAGCTGCGCACGACCTCGCGCAGGACCGGGGTCGACAGCCGCATGGCCAGCGGGTGCATCAGGCCGACACAACCGACGACCCCGAGGACGACGCCGGTGCGGGCCGGGTCGTACCACGCGGAACCGACCGCGCCCGCGTCGGCCAGGAGGTCCCGGGCCACCAGCAGGCTCAACGTCTGGAGGCTGCTGGTCACCCCGAGCAGATTCGGTGGCAGGCCGAACTCGATCGGGCTGAAGTCGATGTCGGGAAGGAATCCGCCGCGTTTGGCGTAGACCTTGTCCGGTACCGCGGGGTCCGGATCGTAGTAGTCCGCGACCCGCCAGCGGTCGGGCGGGACCTCGGACGAGCAGTCGACCCCGGCCACGATGTTCCGCCAGTACTCGCCGCTGTTCCGGGCCTGTGGGAACAGCCCGGCCATTCCCACGATGGCGATCGGAGTGTTCGCCAGCCGTCGATCGTCGAACGAGGAAGTCGAATCCATGATTTCTTCTTTCTCGTGGTTCCGCACGCGGCCCGGCGCGCGGCGGCGCGTCAGTGGATCAGTGGAACGCAAGCGCCGGAAGCGGCGGAGCCGGGTCCGGCGCCGTCGCGGTGAGCGCGATTCCCAGGCTGTCGGCGACGGCGTCGGCCATCTCCCCGGCGAAGCGCAGGTGGCCGGCGCGGTTGGGATGTATCCCGTCGGCGGACCAGAGTTCGTCGGCGTCCCATCCGTTTCCCGGGCGGGCCGTGTCGAGGCAGACCAGGTTGAACTCCGCCGCGACGGTGCGCAGCGCGGCATTCGCATCCCGGATCCGGGCCCTGATCTCCGCCCCGGCCGGGGCGGCGAGGGCCATGCGCCGGGTGACGTCCGGATAGGTGGCGGTGAACGCCAGGGACGCGTGGCGCGTCAGGGCGTCGAAAATCGTCGTGAGATTCGCTCGGAACTCGGCCGGGCGGTATTCGCCGACGATGTCGTTGAAGCCGGCGATCATCCCGGCGAGCCGCGGGCGGGCGGAGCGGACCGCGTCGAGTTGCCGGTCGAGGACCGCGGCCGTGGTCGCGAGGTGCTCACCATGGTTGCGACACTCGTCGTCGCGCAGGCCGAGCAGGCCCGCGAAGGTCGGTAGCCAGCCACGGTAGCCGGACCCGTGCGGAGCGGGATCGCCGCGGCCCTCGACGAAACTGTCGCCGATGACCACGAGTCGGACGGGCATAGCTGTCCCTCCCAGGGCGGAATCGGCGAGCGGTCAGGCTCCGACGGTCGGCTGGAATCCGACCTCGCGGTACATGCGCTCGAGCCGCTCGGGGGCGAAGAACTCATGACCGGGCGTGGCGCCGGCCAGGAGTCGGAAGAACTCCGTGCGGTAACGCTCGTGGCGGCTCGACGCGTCGAAGGCGTCGTAGATGTCCGACGGCAGGTCGAGTTCGGAGATCGTGCAGGTGAAGTTGTAGGTCTCGGCGGTTTCCTCGTCGCGGTGCGCGCCATACGCCCGCAGCGCCGTGTCGAGAACCTGGTCGTCCGTGTCCAGCCCGGACAACAGTGCGCTCGACAGCATTCCGGCGTGGCGGAACGCGTCGGCGATACCGTTTCCCGTGTACGGATCCTTGTAGTAGCCGGCATCGCCGACCAACGCCCAGCCCGGCCCGCTGGCCTGCCGGTAGTAGTTGTCCGGATAGAGCATGGGCTGCAGCGGCGCGACCCGCTCGGCCTGGCGCAGATCGTCCCCGAGATCGGGGGTGACCTGATCGACGACCTCCTGGAAGTTCGCCTCGTCGGCGGCGCGGAACGCCCGGAACCGGGGCCGCTTGCGCATGACGGCGACCAGGTGCAGCCCGTCGTTGGTCGGCCAGGCCCCCATCTGCTGCTCGTCGTGGCCGGTGCGGTGGTGGAAGGAGGACCACGGCAGGCCGGCGAAGTAGCTGTAGTAGATGAAGCACGACGCCGGCACGTGGTTGTAGGTGGTGGCGCCGGCCAGCCGGGCGATGGTGGAGTTCGCGCCGTCGGCGCCCACGACGACCCGCGCCCGCTCCTCGCTGACCGTTCCGGCGGCCGACCGCCCGCGGATGCCCACCACCCGGCCCTCGTCGTCGAAGACGAGCTCCTCGACCGAGTAGCCCTGGCGGACCTCCGCTCCGGCGCTCTGCGCCGCCTCGACGAGGGCGGCGTCCAGCACCGTCCGCCGGGGCGCGTAGACCGCGTCGATGCCATCGATGGGATCTGAGAAGCCGCTGATCCTGATGTCCTTGAAGGACAAGGTCATGTACCGGATGGGCGTGGCGTCACCCACCGCTGCCGCCAGCACGCCCCAGTCGCGCAGCAGCGCGAGGCCGGTCTGCTGGATGAAGTGGGTCGAGACCGTGTCGCTCGGGAACGTCGCCCGATCCACCAGCAAGACCCTTCTCCCGGCGCGGGCCAGCAGCATCGCGAGGGGAGATCCGGCGCAGCGGGCGCCGACGACGATCACGTCGTACATCGTGGATTCCTTCCAGAAGGGGGTTTCCGCGCGCCGCGGGCGGGGCTGGACGGGGGGATCCAGCCCGCCGCGGCCGATGCGGGCAGGACAGACCGCGCCGTGCCGAGGGCGGCGGCGCGGACCGGTGGAGGGGAACGTGGATCAGAGATCGAGGACGAGGCGCTCGGAGCTGGCCGTCGAGACGCAGAGCATCATGGTGTTGCCGGCCAGCCGCTCCTCCTCGGTCAGCACCGAGTCGCGGTGGACGATCGTGCCGGCGAGCACCGGTGTCTCGCAGCTCGCGCAGGTGCCCTCCCGGCAGGAGAAGGGCACCTCGACGCCGGCCGCGCACAGTCCGTCGATGATCGACTGGCCGGGCTCGATCGTGAGAATGCGCCCGGAGCGGCGTAGTTCCAACTCGTAGGGCCGGTCTGGGGCGGCACCGGCCGTGGTGTCCGTGCCGGTCGGGCGGGGATGGAACCGTTCCACGTGCAGGGAGATGGCCGGTCGCTCGCGGCAGAGCAGTTCGACGGCGGTGAGCAGCCCTTCCGGCCCGCAGCAGTACACCGCCGTGCCGTCCGCCGGCTGGGCGTCGAGGATGGTCTCCAGCGGCAACGGGCCGACCTCGTCCTGGGGATACAGCGTGCAGTTCGGGTCACCGGCCAGCCTGGCGGCGAAGGCCATCGCCGCCCGATCGCGCCCGCCGTAGTGCAGCGACCACGAGCGGCCCGTTGCCCGCAGCTGGTCGATCATCGGAAGCAGCGGGGTGATGCCGATACCGCCGGCGATCAGCACCGTATGGGTGCCGGGGAGGAACGGGAAGTTGTTGCGCGGGCCGCCCACCGCCAGCAGCGCGCCCCCGACCGCCCGCTCGTGCAGGTAGGCCGAGCCGCCCCGGCCCGCTGGTTCGCGCAGCACCGCGATGCGCCACCGCGTGGCCTCGGCCGGGTCGCCGCACAGCGAGTACTGGCGGATCTCGTCGTCGCCGACCCGGACGTCGATGTGGGCGCCGGGCGTCCAGGGTGGCAGCGGCGCGCCGTCCGGGCGGGCGAGGAGCAGCGAGATCACCCCGTCGGCCGCGTCGATCCGGTCGCGCACGACCACGGTGCCCACCTCGGGTGCGGCCGGGGGTGCGCCGCTGTCGCGGGGTGCCGCGGTGGTCGGCCGGCCGCGGGTCACGGCCAGCGCCGCCAGTCGCACGGCGACCCCTGGGCGCAGCAGGATGCGGGGATGTCGGGTGAGGTTGATGACTTCGAGCATCCGAGCGGTGACGTAAGGGGAGTGGGCAGTCGCCAGCTGGACACGCTTGAGGTACCGCCCGAACAGGGTGCCGACCCACGTCCGTTCCCCGTTGACCAGCGGCGAGCGCAGGTCGATGGCGGTGGACATCCCCCAGGCGGCGTCGATGACGGGCGCGATGCCGCGGTACCACCGCCGTGGTCGCACCGGGCCCGGTTCGCGCAGTATCGCCCGCAGCACCAGTGCCTCCTGCGCGGCGACCGTCATGCCCTGGGCGTAGATGGGGTTGAAACTCGTCACCGCATCGCCCATCGAGATGAAGCCGGCGGGCGGATGCGGAAGGTCCTCATAGCGGCGGCGGATGGAGTCGCGCACCCGGTGCTGGACCGGATCGTCCAACGCCTGCGCGTCTCGGATCAGCTCGAACACGTCCGGGATGGGCAGTCGGGCGGCGTAGTCGAGGTAACCGATCGGGTCCGTCGGTGCTCGCCGGCCGAGCGTGCCCGAGAGCGTGACGTGCCAGGCGTCGCCCTCGACGGCGAGTACGGCGGCGCCCGGCATGCCCGGCACCGTCGACGCGGTCAGCGCGACATCTCCACCGAGGTCACCCGGCCGACGGCGGTAGCGCCGCGAGCAGTAGCCGAGGTCGACCTCGACCCGCGACTCCACCGGGGTCGGGTAGCCGAGTTCGGCCAGCCAGCGACCGGCTGCGGAGTTGCGCCCCGTCGTGTCGACGACGAGATCGGCCGGGAGGATCTCCGTGGTGTCGGACGAGGCGGCCATCACCCGGATCCCGGTGATCCGGCCAGGCGTGTGAGTAAGGCCGATCACTCTGGTCTGGTCGCGCAGCGTCACGTTTGGGTAGGACGCCACCCGGGTCCGCAACAGGTACTCCAACAGGGGGCGGCTCGGGGTGGCCAGGGTCGTCTCGGTATGGCGGGGCGCCCGCATCGAAGTCCCGCCCAGATACCAGCGCGACTGCTCCAGCCATCGGGTGTGGGGCACCCCCAGGGAGGTCATCTCCGCCAGCAGGCCGGGGAAGAGCTCCGCCATGATCTGACTGCCACCGTGCATGAGGGCGTGGATGTGCCGGCCCTGTGGGACGCCGTCGCGGTAACCCCCGGCTGTGAACGGGTCGCGTTCGAGCACGGTCACCCGCTCGAAGTGATCCGCGAGAACGCGTGCGGCCAGCAGCCCCGCGATGCTCGCGCCGAGAACATAAACATGTCCCCGAGGTGCGCTGTCGCGACTGCTTTCGACGTCAGGCATCGCGATTCCTCCTAGCTCGCTGGTGCGGGCACCGGATTCAACCCTGGACCTTTCCACCGTCGACGCGCAGCGCCTGACCGGTGATAGCCGCCCCGCCGTCGGAGGCAAGAAAAACGCAGGTGGCCGCGACCTCGTCGGTGGATATCAGTCGGCCCTGCGGACTAAGGAGCGGTCTGATCGCGGCTTCGTGGTCGCGCCCCGTCGACCGCATACGTTCGTCAATGGCCTGATGGGTCATCGGAGTGTCCACATAGTACGGGCAGATGCAGTTCACGGTGATCCCGCGATCGGCGTACTCGGCGGCGGCGGACCTGGTCAACCCGAGCAGCGCGTGTTTCGCGGCAGTGTAGGGAGCGGCGTAGGGCAGGCCGTGGACGGACGCGGTCGACCCGATGTTCACTATCGCGCCGACGCCGCTGGAAATCATATGGGGCAGGACCGCCTGCATGAGTACGAGAGGGCCTTCCACGTGCACCTGCATGAGGCTCCGCCAGAGATCGACGGTGATGTCCGCGAACCGCCTGCTGTCCGCCACTCCTGCGGCGTTGACCAGAACGTTTGGCGCGGTGAACCCAGCTTTGACCTTCGCGACCGCGCGGCGGCAAGCCTCCTCGTCGGCCAGGTCGAACGGTGCTGTGAAAACCGACACACCCTGGTCCCGGCAGTTTTCGGCGACCCGCTCAAGTGCTGCTTCGTCGCGACCCGCCAGAGCCACATCAGCACCTTCGCGGGCGAAAGCCAGCGCTACCGCCCGACCGATTCCGCCGGAGGCTCCGACCACCATAGCCGTTCGACCATGCATTGTCCGCGGCATCATCATATTCCCTTATAGTTGCAGCTGGGGGCGTCTTCGACGGGCCGGATCGGGGGTAAAGGCGGTCGTGGGCCCAACGTCAGCTCATCGCCGCCGAGGCGTCTATCCGCGACGCCCGCGTCAGGTGGCCTCATTCGCTCGGGCGGCCTGGAGTGCCGACCCGTCGAGCTGGTGATCTTATTTCAACACATGCCGGTCCGCCTGTACCGGATGGATCGGCCTTTGCAATGATTCACATTGCGGTACCGTCTCGATCGGTCCTGCGCCACGGCAATTAAGACGCCTTTGGCAATATCGTGATGCCTTGTTCACTGCCAGTTCAGGTGCCACCGTAAACGTTGGGTCCGGGCCCGATCCGCAGCCGTACAGACGGCATGAGCGGGCCGCCATCTCTTCCTTCTCTTTCTGCCGCGCCGCAGGCGTCTGATCTACCGGCCCCGCCGGCGGTTCGGCCCGGCGGCCGGGTGGCCGGGTGGCCGGGTGGCCGGGTGGCCGGGCTGATCAGTCCGGGCGAACGAGGCCCGGCGTGGCCCGCGTGACCACGGCACCTACACGAGGGGACTCTCATGGCGCACGTTCTCGACGCCGGAGCCCGGAGCCAGTCGGCGGCCGCTGTGTACGCGGTCCTGAGCAGGCTGGCCGAGCCCGTCCACGTCGTCCGGCACGCGGGCGGATACTGGCTGTCCAACGACGGGAGCGGTCCGGACGGTTCACCCGCGCGCCGTCTGCTCACCCTTGGGCCGCTACCGCCCGAACGCCTCGGTTCCCGCGATTTCCTCCGCGCCCATGGGGTTCGCCAGTGCTACCAGGCCGGGGCGATGGCGGGCGGAATCTCCTCCGCGGACCTGGTGATCAGTATGGCCGAACGCGGGCTGCTCGCCTCGTTCGGCGCCGCCGGTCTGCCGGCCGACCGGTTGGACGGCGCGCTGGCGCTGCTGGAACGTCGACTGCCCGGCCGGCCGTACGCGTGCAACGTCATCCACAGCCCGAGCGAGCCGGCGATGGAGCGCGAAACGGTCGACGCGTGCCTGCGCCACGGGGTGCGATGCGTCGAGGCGTCGGCCTTTCTCGGACTGACCCCGGACATCGTGCGCTACCGCGCGCGCGGCCTGCGCGAGGCCCGCGACGGGCAGGTCGAGATCGCCAACCGGGTCATCGCGAAGGTGTCCCGTCGGGAGGTCGCCGAGCTGTTCCTGCGGCCGGCCCCGCCGGGGCTCCTCGATGCCCTGCTCCGCGAGGACCTCATCACCGCGGAGCAGGCGCGGCTCGCCGCTGCCGTGCCGCTGGCCGACGACATCACCGCCGAGTCCGACTCCGGCGGCCACACCGACGGACGCCCCCTCACCGTCCTGCTCGGCGAGATCATCGCCCTGCGGGACGAGATCGGGGCGAGTCATGCCGGCCGTGCCGCCCGGGTCGGCGCGGCCGGCGGGATCGGGACGCCGACAGCCGCGGCGGCGGCGTTCACGATGGGCGCCGACTACGTCGTCACCGGGTCGATCAACCAGGCATGTGTCGAGTCCGACCAGTCCGCGGCGGCGAAGGCCATGCTGGGCGCGGCTGACATGGCGGACTGCGAGATGGCGCCCTCGGCGGACATGTTCGAGATCGGTGCCGAGGTCCAGGTGCTGCGGCGAGGGTCGATGTTCGCGGCCCGTGCCCGCCAGTTGTACGAGCTCTACCGGCGCCATGACGGCCTCGCGGACATTCCGGCGGCGGACCGCGCCGCGCTGGAGCGAAACGTCTTCCGGGCGCCCCTGGAGGAGGTCTGGGCAGAAACGCGGCGCTACTTCGCCGAGCGCGATCCCGCCCAATTGGAGCGGGCGGAGGGTAATGAGCGGAGACGCATGGCACTGGTCTTTCGTTGGTATCTCGGGTTGTCCTCGCGATGGGCCACGTCCGGAGCCGCCGACCGAGTCGCGGACTATCAGATCTGGTGTGGACCGGCGATGGGGGCCTGCAACACCTGGCTGCGCGGAACCTATCTGGAACCGGTTGGCGCCCGCCGGGCACCGGAACTCGCCCACCACATCATGCGGGGCGCAGCCTTTCATCAACGGGTGGCCGCGCTGCGTTTTCACGGCGTAACTCCGCCGCCACGGGCCAGCCGCTATCGCCCGCTACCCACGACGGGGTAGGTCGAGGTGGCCGTGACGTCGGCGTGCGGCGGCGGCATCGCCGGCCATCGGCGCTGCTCAGGAGCCTACCGCTCGACGCCGTCCGTACCAGATGAAAATCAGATCCAGGAAACTATGTCGAGACATCTGGAAAAACCCCACGTAAACACTCGTCCAGATTCGGAACTTCTGCCGGGATCGGCCGTCGAAAAACTCGGCTCTAATCACCGGTCAGATAGAGCTATTGGCAGTCCAAATGTTTCTCCGGACTGTCGTTCGCCCGGGTCTAGGCTGAGCTCCACATCAAATCATCCCAGAATGAGGCGAGTATGGAGTTGACGATAATAGGAAACCGTGCCGGCATGCCTGCGGACGGCGCGGCCAGTTCGGGCTACCTGGTACGGACCAAGCGGGCCAGGATACTGATGGACTGTGGCCCGGGGGTCGCGGTCATGCTGACGAAATACACCCATGCCAGTGAGCTGGACGCGGTCGTCATCAGCCACATGCACCTTGACCACTGCTACGACGTGCTGCCCATCGGAAAGCAGGCACTGCTCCCGTACGGGAAGACCTGGCTGGTCGACACCGACGGCAAGGGCGACTTCCATGGCGATGACACCGACCGCCGGATCAAGCTGCTCGTGCCGCGGGGCGCGGCCGCGACGCTCGACCGGCTCGCCGAGCTGTTCCCGGTCCGGGCGATCCCGCAGCTGAATCGGGCCTTCGAGCTCGCCTACGAGGTCATCGAATACGAGCGCGGTGGCTCCTATGACATCGCCGACTGCACCGTCAACATGGTTCCGATGGTGCATTCGTCGCCGGACTGTGGAATCCGGATCGAGGCCCCGACCGGCAGTCTCGGATTCACCGGTGACACCGGCTACAACGAGAACCTCGTGACGCTGGCCAGGGACGCCGACATCCTCCTCGCCGAGGCATCGCTGCGGGAGCCCGATCACACCAACCACGGTCATCTCTCCGGAACGGAGGTCGGCCGGGTGGCGAGCCGGGCCGGCGTGCGGGAGCTCGTGCTGACGCATTTCACCGCACCCGAGCCCGCGTGGAAGCAGGCGCGGCAGGCGGATGCCGCGACGGAGTTCTCCGGCCCGATTCACATCGGTGAGCCCGGTATGACCTTCTCGACCCTCGTGAATAGCGGGCGGTGACTATGAGAACGGGGGGAGGAAGGTTCCGTCTCGGCCTGGTAGCGGCGACCGTCGCGGCAGCTCTGGGACTGACGGTGACAGCTTGCGGCAGTTCAGGTGAGGGTGTGGCGGCAAAGGATAGTGGTCCGATCGCTATCCGCTTCATGTCGTACAACTACGGGACGCCCTGCTGCGGCGCGGGTACGCAGCAGCTGATCGACGAGTTCGAGAAGGCGAACCCGAACATCACGATCAAGCCGGAGGCGGTGGCGGCCGCGGATGTGCTGACCAAGCTGCGTACCGAGACGGCGGCGGGCAGCCCGCCGGACGTGGTCCAGCTTGGCTGGAGCAAGGCCGGCGAGGCCCGCTCGGCCCTTCCACTGGTCCCGGTCCAGGACATCCCGACCGCGGCCGAGTGGAAGTCCGGCACCGACGGGATCTACCCGAACATCCTGAAGGCGGTCAGCAACTCCGGGACCGGCAAGGTCGACATCATGCCGTTCTCGATCTCGGTGCCGGTCCTCTACTACAACGCGGACCTCTTCATCAAGGCGGGTCTGGATCCTGCCCGGCCACCGAAGACGCTGGCCGAGGTGAAGGCCGCCGCCACCGCCATCACCAGGACGGGTAAGCAGGGCGTCTACTTCGGGGTCGCCGACCCCGGCAAGTCCGACTACCTGACCCAATCGATTATGAACAGCTCGGGTGGCGGAGAGGTGGACGGCAGCGGCGCCGTCACCGTCGACTCGCCGCGGTCGATCGCCGGCCTGAACGCGATTCGCGACCTCGTTGTCGGCGGGCAACAGCCCAAGGTGACGGCGACCGATGCCCAGGCGGCTTTCGCCGGCGGGAACATCGGCATGATGATTTTCACGACGGCGGCCATGTCGACGTTCGAGAAGTCGGCGAAGGGCAAGTTCGACCTGCGCACCGCCGCGTTCCCCTCGTTCGACGGGTCCGCGCCCAGGCCCACCTATTCGGGGGCCGGTCTGGCGGTCCTCGGCAAGGACAAGGGCAGGCAGCAGGCGGCCTGGAAGTTCATCCAGTTCCTCACCAGCCCGCAGGGCTTCACGATTCTCACGAAGTCCATCGGGTATCTGCCACTGCGGCCGGCGATCGTGTCCGATCCGGCCTACCTCGGGGACTACTTCAAGCAGGACAAGCGCCTGCTGCCGTCGCTGGCCCAGATCGGTGACGTGACGCCCTACACCTACTTCCAGGGTAGCCGCGCCAACCAGGCGGTGGTCGTGCTCCAGGACGAGGCCGTCACGCCGGTCATTCTGCAGGGCAAGGATGCGGCACCGGTGCTCACCGCCGCCGCGAACAAGATTCGTTCGCTGGCGCGATGACCGGAGCGACGATGGCCGGCGCGGGTGCCGCACCCGGGACCGCCCAGTCCGCCCGGGATGGCCGGAAAGGCCGGGGAGGCCGGGATGGCCGCGTGGTCACCGGCATCGGGACCCGGTCGGGGCCCTGGGCGTACTCCGCGCCGGCCATCCTCTCGCTGCTGGCCTGGGTCTACGTGCCCATGGTCGCCACCGGTGTGGCGAGCCTGCTGGACTGGAACCTCACCACGCCAGCCCGTTTCGTTGGCCTGGCGAACTACCGCCGCCTGCTCGCCGACCACGACTTCTACCGCGCGCTGTGGCAGACAGGGTCGTATGTGATCATGATGCTGCCGCTGGCCACGGCGGTGCCGCTGGCGCTGGCCATCGCTCTGTGGCTACGGCCGGGACGGGCGTCCCGCGTCTACCGTGCGCTGCTGTTCCTGCCGGTGGTGCTGGCGCCGGCCGCCAACGCGGTCTCCTGGCAGTTCATCCTCAATCCGCTCCAGGGGGTCACGAACGCGGTCCTCGTCGGTGTCGGGCTGCCGGGCCCGGGGTGGCTGAACGACCCGTCGTGGGCGCCGCTGGTCATCGTGGCCATCACGACGGGCAAGATCGTCGGTCTCAACACGCTGCTGTTCTCCGCCTCCCTGTCGGCGATCGACCTGTCCACCATCGAGGTGGCCCGGATCGACGGCGCCACCAGCTGGGAGATCGTCCGCTACGTCGTGGTGCCCCAGCTGGTTCGGCCGGTCGCCCTGCTCGGCCTGCTGTGCGTGCTGCTGGCCGGGCAGTGGATCTTCACTAACGTCGCCCTCGTGACCCAGGGCGGTCCGGACGGATCGACCGACAATGCCTTCTACCGCATCTACACGTACGCGTTCACGTTCTTCGACACCGGCACCGCGGCGGCGGCCGCGGTCGTGATCACTGGGGGCGTCGCCATCGGCTATGCGGCGGTGCGCCTGGTGACCGGACGAATCCGGCGCGCTGGCGCGCCCGCGGCCGGGTGAACCCGATGTCGCCCGCCCGATCCCGGTTGCGGTCCATGGCCGTGGCGTCCGCCTGGCACGCCGGTGTGCTGATCGTCATCGTCGCGCTGCTGTTTCCGCTGTTCTGGGTGGCGGTCACGTCGCTGCGGCCGGCGAACGAGCTGTACTCCACCAGCCCGATCCCCTGGCCGATGTCGACGGAGAACTACCGGGACGCGTTGTTTCGGTTCCCCCTCAGGATGATGTTGCTGAACACGGTGATCATGGCGGTCGGCGCCACCGTGCTGCAGCTCGCGGTGGCTATCGGTGCGGCGTACGCGGTGGTGCGCTTCCGTCCTCGCTGGACGGGCGCCCTGTTGCTGCTGGCCGGCGCGGCGGTTTTCATCCCGCCGCAGGCGCTGATCATTCCTCAGTTCCTGGCCGCCACCCACCTGGGCTGGCGTAACAGTTACCTCGGACTGATCGTCCCGCAGCTCGCGGCGTGCGGTCTGCCGATCCTGCTGTTGCGGGAGTACCTGGCCGCCATTCCCGCGAGCCTGATCGAGGCCTCGATCGTGGACGGCGCCCGGCCCGCGCAGACGCTGCGCCTGGTCGTCCTGCCGCTGTTGCGGCCGGCGCTCGCCGCCGTGTCGATCCTCGTCTTCATCAACACCTGGAACGAGTACCTGTGGCCGACGCTGATCGCACCCCAGGCGAACCGGACGACCATCCAGGCCGGGCTCCAGCTCCTCGGCAACCAGGAGGGCCCGACGTCCGGGGCGCTGCTCGCGGCCGCCATGATCACGACTCTCCCGGTTCTCGCGATCTACGCCTTCGCCTCGCGACGTATCACCAACGCCTTCCTTCAATCGGGGATCAAATGACGAACGCAGTGCGGCCCTCCGAACCCGCGGCGCCCGGGCGGACGCTGATCCCCGCGCCCGCCAGGGCGAACCCGGCGACGACCGCGGTGGCCGCGGTCTCCGGCGGCATCAAGCTGCGCTCGGTCCGCAAGTCCTACGGTTCGACGCTGGCGGCGGACCTGCCGGCACTGGACATCCCGGCGGGCTCGTTCACGGTGCTCGTCGGCCCGTCCGGGTGCGGCAAGTCCACGCTGCTGCGGATGATCGCCGGTCTCGAGACGCCGGAGGCCGGGCAGATCCACATCGACGGGCGGGACGTCACCACCGCCGGGCCCGGCGAGCGGGGCGTGGCGATCGTGTTCCAGGACTTCGCCCTGTACCCGCACATGACGGTGGCCCGCAACGTCGGCTTCGGGCTGACCCTCGAAGCGAAGCACGACCGCCGTAACGGCCTGTCACGAGCGGAGATCCAGCGGCGGGTCGGCGACATGTGCGATCTTCTGGGTCTGGGCGACAAACTCGCCCGCAAGCCCCGCGAGCTCTCCGGCGGGGAACGGCAGCGGGTGGCCCTGGCCCGCGCTCTCGTGCGCCGCAAGCCCGTGCTGCTGCTCGACGAGCCGCTGTCGAACCTCGACGCCGGCCGGCGCGCGCCGGCCCGGGCCGAACTCATCCGGCTGCACCGCGAGGTGGCGGGAACCTTCGTCCTGGTCACCCACGACCAGGCCGAGGCGCTGTCGCTCGGAACACGAGTGGTCGTCCTCAACGCCGGTCGGCTCGAACAGGTCGGCACGCCGGAGGAGATCTGGCGCCGCCCGGCGAACCTGTTCGTCGCCCGCTTCCTCGGCAGTCCCGCGATGAACATCCTGCCGGTCTCCCGCGAGGCCGATTCGGGCGACCAGCGCCGGCTGCAGGGCTGGCGCCCGGCCGACGCGGTCGCGGTCGACGCCGCCGGTCCGCTGCCCGCGCGGGACGACCCGGGCCAGGTGTTCGAGGGCGTCGTCGACGTCGCCGAGTTCGTCGGGGACCGGCGGGTCGCCCACTGCGTCAACGACCACGGCACCTGGAGCGTCGAGTTCCCGGCGGCAACCCCGGTCACGGTCGGCCAACGGCTTCGCGTGCTGGTCCCCGCGGAGTCCCTGCACCAGTTCGACGCGCAGACAGGAGTGAGGCTGTGACGAGCATGCCGGCGCAAACCGGAGCCAGGTCCACACCATTCTCGCCGTATTACCCGTTCGCGGGCGAGAGCCCCGACTATGACGGTCTGCGCGCGGTTCTCCAGACCACCGTCCCCTTCAACGACCTCGTCGACCTGACCATCGCCGAGGTCGGTCCGACCGCCGGTCGGGTCACGATCACCTACCGCCCGGAGCTCACCAACTCCGTCGGCACGCTGCACGCCGGGGTGCTCTTCCTGGCGGCCGACATGGCGGGCGCGGCGGCCTTCCTGGGCGCGACCGCCCGCCGGCTGCGGGGGCTGAGCATGTTCTTCCTGCGCAGCTGCCGGATCGACTTCCTGAAGCCCGGCGCCGGCGACGCGTCGGTCACGGTCGTGATGGACGAGCGGCTCCTCGCCGCCGCGCTGGCCGATCCCGGCCCGCTGCGTCTCACCTGTGACGCCAAGGCCTATCTGCGGGACAGCGAGCAGAACCTGATCGGAAAGGCCTATCTCGAGTTGGCCTGCGCGTTCGGTGCGATTGGCGCGATCGGTGCCGAGGACGAGAGCCTGCCGGGCCATGTCCAGCGGTGAGTCGGGCTCGGTCCCCGCGGTCGGGGTCGACGGCGGGGACCCTGCTGGGGCGGACGGCATCTGGTCCCTGCTCGACCAGGGCCTGCGCCACCACGGTGAGCGGACCGCCCTCCGCCACCGGGCCGGCTGGGGCTGGGAGGCCATGACGCACCGGCGCCTCGCCGAGCTGGTGGAGCGGTTCGGCGCCCGACTGCGTGAGCACGGTCTGGGGCACGGCGACCGGCTGGCGCTGATGGGGGACAGCAGCCTGGACTGGATCGTCGCAGATCTCGCGGCGCTGCGTATCGGTGCCGTGGTGGTGCCGATCTACCCGACCAGTTCGGTCGATCAGGTGGTCCACATCGTCCGGACCACCGCCCCGGCGTTGGGCGTCGCCGACTCCCCGCAGCGACTCGCCCTGTTGCGCGACGCCGGTGTCGGCAGCGTCATCGTCGACCCGACCTCAGCTCCGCGGTCGGCATCGACGGCCGCCGGCCCGCCGGTCGCGGCCGCCGCCGGCGACCGCCCGGTGCGCGCCGCGGACATCGCCACCATCGTCTTCACCAGCGGCACCACCGGCGAGCCCAAGGGCTGCGTGCTAACCCATCGCAACGTCCACAGTGGGGCGGCGAATGTCGCGGCCGCGCTGCCCGAGATCTTCACTCCGGCGGACGGGACGCCCTGCCGCACGGTGATCGCGCTGCCGCTGGCGCACATGTACGGCCGTTCGACGCTGCTGGCGACGCTGCTCGCCGGCGGTGAGGCGGCGGTCGTGCGACAGCCGGGCGAGATGTTCGAGGCGATGTGCCACCAGTCGCCGACCTTTCTCGCACTCACCCCATATCTGCTGGACAAACTCCATCGGACAGTGCAGGAGTACGAACGGGCGGGTGGCGACGGCGCGGCCCGGGCGATGGGCGCGCTGGCCTACGTCATCTGCGGCGGGGCGTCCCTGGCGCCCGAACACCAGGAGTCCTTCCGCCGGCGGGGGATCACCGTCCTCGGCGCCTACGGAATGACGGAGTCGGCGGCCGCCGCGGCGATCAACCGGGCCGCGGACAACCGGCTTGGCACGGTCGGCCGGCCGAATCCGGGAACGTCCGTCGTCGTGGACGACGCGGGTGAGTTGATCATAACTGGCGACAACGTCTCGCCCGGTTACTGGGGTGAGGTCGATCTCGACAGCTGTGGATCCGGGCCGTTCTCCGTGAATACCGGCGACCTCGGTGTCGTCGACGACGACGGCTTCATTCGGATCACTGGCCGGCGCAAGGACATTCTGGTGACCTCGGCGGGCAAGAACGTCGCCCCCACCCCGCTGGAGGACCGGCTGCGCGTCGACCCGCTGATCACCCAGTGCGTCGTCGTCGGCGACCAACGGCCGTACGTCAGCGCCCTGATCGCGGTGGACGCCGCCGAGGCGGCCCGGCTGCGACTGTCGCGCGCGGACATCGAAGCCCGGCTACAGCGTGCCGTCGATGCCGCGAACGCGTCGGTGTCCCGGGCCGAATCGATTCGCCGGTGGCGGCTCGTCCCCGACGAGTTCAGCGTGGCCGCCGGCCACCTCACCAGTTCGGGAAAGCTCGTCCGGGCCAGGGTTCTGCTCGACCTGGCGGACGAGGTCGACGCGCTCTACCGCTGAGCGCCTTGTCTCGGTCGCCCGCTCGCTGACGCCGAGCGATCTGCGGCCGTCACATCCTCGACAAGAGAGGACGTCATCATGGCAGCCAGGGCCGCCAGCGCCCCTTCCGCGCTGATAGCTCCCGACGAGATACCAGCCGCGACAGTCAGCCCAGCGGAATTCGGCGATGACGGGTACAGCCTGGCCTGTGTCCGGGTGGCCCGCCGGCTCGGGCCGATCTACCGCTGGCGTATCAGCGAGGACTACGCACCGCTGCTCATCTCCGCTCAGGAACTGGTGGCGGACGTCTGCGACGACGCACGTTTCGGCAAGGACCTCGGCGCCGGCCTGCGCTTTGCCCGCGAGTACATCGGGGACGGCTTGTTCACCGCCTATACGGAGGAGGCGAACTGGCACAAGGCGCACACCATCCTGCGGCCCGCGTTCGCGGTCGATGGTCTGCGGAGCTACCACACATTCATGCTTCGTGCGGTGCGCCGGCTGCTTGACCGGTGGGACCAGGCGGCCGGCTCCGAAGGGGCGGGTGCCACCTCGATCGACGTGCCGGCCGACCTGACCAGAATGACGCTGGACACCATTGGCCTGGCCGGCTTCGGCTACGATCTCGACTCCTTCACACGCGACGAGCCGCATCCCTTCGTCAGCGCGATGAACGGAGCTCTCACCTACAGCCGGCTACGGGTGGGCTGGGCTCCCGGTGCCGAGGATCCAGCTCTGACCAGGCAGTACCAGGCTGACTGCGTGACCATGGCGGAGACTGTCGACGAGGTGATCGAAGCCCGGCGGTCCCTCCCCACCACCGGCCCGAAGGACCTGCTGGACCTCATGCTGACCTCGCCGTATTCGCGGACTGGGGAACTGCTCGACGATCTGAACGTCCGTCACCAGGTGATCAGCTTTCTCATCGCCGGCCACGAGACGACGTCCGGGCTGCTGTCCTTCGCCCTCTTCTATCTGATGAAGAACCCGGCGACGCTCCACCTGGCCCAGCAGGAGGTCGATGCCGCGTTTGGTAGCGACCCGAATCCTGAACCGACGTATGCCGAGGTCCGGAAACTTCCCTACCTCCGGCAGATTCTGCAGGAGGCGTTGCGGCTGTGGCCGACCGCGCCGTCGTTCGACCGGCGCCCACTGGGCGACACCCTGCTGGCGGGCCGTTACCCGGTCCGGGCCGGCGAGACGATCAGTGTGGTGACGGCCATGCTGCACCGCGATCCGGTGTGGGGTGACAACGTCGAGTTGTTCGATCCCAGTCGGTTCAGCCGCGAGCAGATGGCCCAGCGGCCACCGCACTCGTACAAGCCGTTCGGCACCGGGCAGCGTTCCTGCATCGGGCAGCAGTTCGCGATGCACGAGGGCATGTTGGTCCTGGCACTGCTCATTCACCGGTACCGCCTACTCGATCACGCGAACTACACCCTGAACGTGCGCCAGACGCTGACCCTCAAGCCGGCTGGCTTCACGATGACACTGGCCCGTCGGTCATCCGCCGACCGCGCGCGGTGGACGACCGGCGGTATCGGGCAGTGATCAGCAAAGTCGGCGACGATACCCGCCGGTAAGCGCGGAAGGCACCACCAGACGGCCGGTCCGGACGGACCGGCCGAATGATGAGAGTGGGCTGACGTGACTCCTGTGAACCGACTTCGAGAAGCGGCCGACGAAGTCGCCGCGCTCCGCAGTGGAATACGTGAAGGCCTGGACAGCGTGGCCACCACCGCCCAGAAGAAGAAGGGCAAGTGGACCGCGCGGGAACGCATCGACTACCTCCTTGACGACGGCACCTTCAACGAGATCGAGATGTTCCGACGGCACCGGGCCAGCGGTTTCGGCATCGAGCACAGGAGGCCGCACACCGACGGCGTCATCACCGGCTGGGGGTCGATCGAAGGCCGTACGGCCTTCGTCTACGCCCACGACTTCCAGATGTTCGGTGGCGCGCTCGGTGAGGCGCACGCGGAGAAGATCATCAAGGTGTTGGAGATGGCGGCGGCGGCCGGCGTCCCCGTCATCGGACTGTGCGACGGCGCCGGTGCGCGGATCCAGGAGGGCGTCACCGCGCTGGCCGGCTACGGCGGCATCTTCCAGCAGATCACCCGGAACTCCGGCGTCATACCGCAGATCAGTGTCATTCTCGGCCCGTGCGCCGGGGGTGCGGCCTACTCGCCGGCACTGACGGACTTCATTTTCATGGTGCGTGGGATATCGCAGATGTTCATCACCGGGCCGGACGTCGTCCAGGCGGTGACCGGGGAGACCGTCAGCCATGAAGGGCTCGGCGGCGCCGACGTGCATGCCACGCTGTCCGGGGTGTCGGCCTGCACCTATGATGACGAACCGACCTGCTTGGAAAACGTCCGGCACCTGGTGTCACTGCTACCGGCGAACAATCGCGAGCTGCCCCCGACCGTGGCCACCACCGACCCGGCCGATCGCCTGACCACCCGCCTGCTTGATATGGTGCCCGCCGAGGGATACCGCTCCTATGACATGCGAGCGGTGATCCAGGAGATCGTCGACGACGGTGACTACTTCGAGATCCACGAGACCTGGGCACCGAACGTCGTATGCGCCCTGACCCGACTGGACGGGTCCACCGTCGGGATCGTCGCGAACCAACCGGCCGCGTTCGCGGGCGCGTTGAACATCGAGGCCAGCGAGAAAGCCGCCCGGTTCGTCCAGGCCTGCGACGCCTTCAACATTCCGCTGGTCACCCTGGTCGATGTGCCGGGTTTTCTGCCGGGCGTCGCGCAGGAGCATCAGGGGATCATTCGGCACGGCGCCAAGCTGCTGTATGCCTACTGCAACGCGACGGTACCGCGGGTGCAGGTCATCCTGCGAAAGGCCTACGGCGGTGCCTACATCGTGATGGATTCGCGATCGGTGGGCGCGGACCTTTCCCTGGCGTGGCCGACGAACGAGATCGCGGTAATGGGAGCCGAGGGCGCAGCCAACATCATCTTTCGGCGGGACATCGCGGCGGCGGACGACCCGGCCGGCCGGCGGGCCCAACGCATCGCCGAATACCGCGACGAGCTGATGCATCCCTTCTACGCGGCGGAGCGGGGCCTGGTCGACGACATCATTGACCCGGCGGACACCCGGCAGACACTGATCCGATCGCTCGCCATGCTGCGGCACAAACATCGGGCGCTGCCCGCGCGCAAGCACGGAAACCAGCCGCAGTGACCAGTTCCGAGCTGGCGGTGCTGCGGGTGGTTCGCGGCCATCCCACGGCGAGCGAACTCGCCGCGCTGGTGGTGGTCCTGCGGGCGCTCCCCGCCCGCGGCGGGGATCTCACCGGGAAGGGCGGCCGGCCGGCGTGGACAGCCTCCGGGCCACGTCGCTCCTCGAGCGTCTCCTGGCGGGACCGCTAGCACCTTTCCGACACCTTTCGGATTCATGCGGCGGGAGTCACGCGCCGCACCCCGCACAGAGGCATCGCCATCGGCGCGATGCCATCGACCCGTGATTGGTTGGGCAGAACGCATGCGTACTTCCACAGTGCTGGACCACCGACCCGACGCGGTGTCCTGAGATGGCCGCCACGCGGAACGAGCCACTCTGGATCAGCCTTGCCGGCGCGCACAACGTCCGCGACCTGGGTGGGCTGCCCGCGGCCGGGGGTGTTGTCCGGCCGCGGGTGTTGCTCCGGGGCGACAGCCTTGACGCGTTGACGGCCGAGGACATCGCGCTGTTGCGGGATGACGTAGGCCTGCGTGGCGTCGTGGACCTGCGGGCGCCGTTCGAGAATCCGCGGCCGGCCGACTGGTTCTCGGAACTCGATATCAGCTGGCTACACGAACCGCTGGTTGATTTCTCCGGCATGATCGAGCCGGCGGCGCTGCGGTATCGGGCCGGCGAGGAGCTGGCCCGGCTGTATGCGCTGATGCTCGAGGCGGCCGGTGCCGGCGTGGTCCGCGTCCTGCGGTTTCTGGTGTCCGGCGGGTCAACGCCGGCGTTGGTGCACTGCGCGGCCGGCAAGGACCGGACCGGTATCGTCGTGGCGGTCCTCCTCGCCGCGGCGGGCGCCGAGCGGGACGCGATCATTGCCGACTACCTGGCGACCGGACAGCGGATCCATCTGGTCCGGGCGGCGATGGACCGCCGGGCGGAATACGCGGCCCTGCGCGGCACGCCTTCCGCCGACGGCGGCATGCGCGCCGCGCCGGCCCTGGACCCTCGGATCATCGGCAGCGTCCTGGACGTCCTGGACAGCGCGGACGGGGGAGTTGCCGGATTTCTCCTCGCCAATGGCGCCGACGCCGAGGAAATCCGCCGCTGGCGCGAGCTGCTCGTTCACCCCGACGAACAGATGTTTGCCCGGCCGCAGCTGGGATGACGCACCGGAGAAGGGGGGGGCCTCAGCATCACCGATCGATGTGGCAGCAGACTTCCAGCTCCATGCCGTCGACGTCGCGGAAGAACAAGGACCATTCGGATCCGAGCCGCTGGATCTCGCCGGTGTGGGCGCCCAGCTCGCGTAGCCGGTCGCGGGTCGCCTCCAGGGTCGCGAGCGAGTCGACCGCGAGGCCGAAGTGGTCGATCGGGCCCCGCCCGCCCTGGCGGCGCCGATCGCCGATGATCTCGTTGGCGGGCGCCTCGAACACGTTCAGGGCGGCGCCACCGCCGAGGTCGAGGATGACCAGCCGCGGATGGTCATCCCGGGCCGCCATCTCGAAGGTGATCGCGGCGTCGAACGCGTCAATGTAGAACTTGATGAGTCTGTCCAGGTCCGCCGTGATGGTGGCGACGTGGTTGAAGCCGGTGGTGATCGGCATCGAAGTCCCCGATCCGCTCGACGATCTGGATCCAGGTCGAGTATCCCGCTGATCGGGACCGGCTGTCACGAGACGAGCTGACCGGCCGTCCGCCGGATGGGGGGTGAGAAGCGCCGCGGTGCGGGCAGCGGTGTCGTGCGCCCAGCGGCCGGTGGTGAGAACGCCGAGGGCCGCGATGGCCAACCCACAGCAGATCATGATCCACCAGGGGGCGGCGCTGGTCGGATCGATGGTTGCCGTCCCTGGACCACCCGCGACGTGGCGCGCGGCCACCGAGCCGAAGACGGCGACGCCCAGCGACAGCCCGAGCTGCCGGCTGGTACCGGCGAGGGCTCCCGCCACGCCGGCCTGGGCGAGCGGCAGCCCGGAGACGGCGACGTTCGTGGTCGGCGCACTGACCATCCCGAATCCGACGCCGAACAACACGTACGCGCAGATGATCGGCGCGAGGCCCGGATTGGTGCCCAGGAAGGAGAGCAGGACGACGCCGCTGGCTGGTATCGCGATCCCGGCGACGACAAGGGCGGGGCGGGGGCCGTGGCGGGCCACCAGTCGCCCGGAGACCGGCGACGTCGCCGCGGCGATCGCCGCCATCGGCAGCGTGAGCAGGCCGGCATGGATGGCTGAGTAGCCCCGCACCGCCTGGAGATAAAGAGTGTTCAGAAAGAGGAATCCGCCCATCGCCGCGTAGCCGCAGACCGCGATGGCGGTGGCCCCGGAGAACGGTGCGCTGCGAAAGAACCGCAGCTCGAGCAGCGGCTCCGCACGTCGCCTCTCGCACCAGACCAGCCCGGCCAGGGCCAGCGCGGCGACGAGGAACGTGGCGGCGGTGCGCGGCGCGGTCCAGCCGGCGCTCGGCGCCTCGATGATCGCGAACACGAGGGCGACGAAGGTGAGGGCAACGAGCGCCTGACCCGCGGGATCGAACCGGCGGGCCCGCGGCGCCCGCGATTCGGGCAGATACCGGCCGCTGAGTACCACCGCGAGGACTCCGACCGGCACGTTGATCCAGAAGATCGACCGCCAGCCGACCGTGTCGATCAGTAGTCCGCCAAGCACCGGCCCCAGCGCCAGGCTGAGCCCGACCACGGCGGCCCACAGGCCGATCGCGCGGGCCCGCTCCCGATGGTCGGTGAAGGTGTTTGTGATGATCGCCAGGGCGACGGGGTTGAGCATGGACCCGCCGACCGCCTGGATCATCCGGAAGGCGATCAGCCAGCCAAGGCCAGGCGCGAGGCCGCACAGCAGGGATCCCACCGAGAACAGTGTCAGACCGGTGCGGAAGACGCGCCGTCGCCCGAACCGGTCGCCCATCGAGCCGGCGAGGAGCAACAGGCTTGCCAGCACCAGGCTGTAGGCGTCGACCGTCCACTGCAACCTGGCGTCGGTGGCGTGTAGGTCGCTTCTGATCGATGGCAGGCCGACGTTGAGGATCGTCGCATCCATCGCCACGACGAAGACGCTCAGACAGCAGACCGCCAGCACCCCCTGCCGCCGCCGGGCGGACAGCCCGCTCGGCGTCACACGGTCAGGACCAGGCGCGGTCTCCACGCCGGGTCGCTGCGAGGTCGATGTCATCGGCGCTCCTCGTCATCGCGACGGGCGGCCTACGGTCGCAGGCCGATCAGTCGCCGGGTCAGCCGCTCGTAGGCGGGCCAGGGGAGCAGGGTGTGCAGCGCGAGCTTGATCCAGGCGTCGGTGCCGACCGGATGGCGTAGGCGTCGGCGCGGCCGGGCGGCCAGGGCCGCGACCAGGTCCGCGACCTCGTCGGGGTCGCGCAGGTGATGGGCGATGTAGTCGCGGTAGAACGCGCGCAGCCGGACGAAGTCGTCCGCGTAGGGCGAATCGACGGGGACGGGCGCGTGCAGCAGCGGCGTGTCGTAGATGCGCGTGCGGTAGGAGCCCGGTTCGACCACGGCGACGTCGATGCCCGAATGTCGCAGTTCCAGGCGCAGGGTCTCGGCATACCCCTCGAGGGCGAACTTCGAGGCGCAGTAGACGCCGAGCAGTGGCGTCGGCGCCCGCCCGCCGACGCTGGAGACCATCACCACCCGGCCCCGGCCCTGTGCCCGCATCGTGGGCAGGACGGCGTTGGTCACCGCGACCTGGCCGAACAGGTTGGTCTCGAACACCGATCGCCACTGTGCCAGCGGTGCCTCCTCGACGAAGTTCGGCGGCGCCGTCCCCGCGTTGTTGACCAGGACGTCGATGCGGCCGGTCGCGGCCAGGACGGCGGCGACGGCCTCGTCGATCGTCCGCGGATCGGTCACGTCCAGCCGAAGAACCGTGACGTGCTCGTCGGTGACCTCGTCGAGTGCGGCGCGACGGCCCAGGTCGCGCAGGGTGGCGACCACGTGGAACCCCCGCCGGACCAGCGCCGGGACGCAGCGCACCCCGATGCCGCTCGAACATCCGGTGACCAGTGCGACCGGCCGGGCGGTGTCAGAAGCCATGGATCGTCCGCAGTTCGGCCAGCGTGTCGACGAAACCGTCGAGCTGCTCGTCGGAGAGCCGATCGTTCACTAGCAGGCGGATGACCGCCTCGTTCTTCCGGACCGCCGGATAGACGAACATCGGCACCAGGTAGCCGCGCTCAAGAAAGTCCCGACGCACCCGTACAGCCGTCTCGTTGGAACCAACGGCGATCGAGATGACGAACGTCGGTGTGGGATTGAGGGAGCACCCGATCGCGGCCAGCCGTCCGCGCAGCCGGTCGATCCGGTCGAGATAGCGCTCCATCACCGACGGGTCGCGTCGCATCCGCTCGAGCACGTGCGTGACGGCCTGGGCAGTCGGCGGCTGGATGTTCGTCGTGAAGATCGACACCCCCGACAGGAAACGAAAGGCGTCAATGGCGTCCGCCGGCCCGGCGATGGCGCCGCCGGAAAGACCGACGGCCTTTCCGAACGACACCATCCGGAAGGTGGCACGGCGCAGCGCCTCGTATTCGTCCGCGAACCGGTGCCCGCCGTTTCCGTAGGCCATGAACCCGTTAGCATCATCGACGAAACTGACCGCCCCGAACTCTTCGCAGGCATCCAGGATCGCACCCACCGGGGCCATCGAGCCGTCGGACGAGTAGACCGTTTCGAAACCGACCACGACCCGCCGGCCGCCAAGTTCGGCCAGCAGCGTTCGCAGCGCCGCGACGTCGTTGTGCGGGAAGGCGAACAGGTTGCGTCCGTACCTGAACCCGTCGGCGGCCTTCCACATGCTCCAGTGGCTGTCCCAGTCGAGCACCAGGACCATGTCGGCGTTGTCCACCCCGGGTTCGCCGCCGAAGGAGAACCGGGCCTTCATCGCGTGGACGAAACCGAGGTTGGCCAACAGACCGGTGGCGAAGGTGAGCGCCTTGTCGTGACCGGTGATCTCGGCCACGAGCGTCTCGAGTGCCAGGTGCGGTCGGGAGATGCCCTGGACCAGCCGTGAACCGCCGACGACCAGGCCGTACTCGGCCGCCGCCGCGGCGAAGACCCGGCGGACCCCCGGGTCGTGCTGCCAGCCCAGGATGCCGATGCCCGCGAAGTTGAGCATCGGGCGGCCGTCGACGCTGATGACCGCGTCATTGCGCCCCTCCAGCTCAGGGGTGTCGATGAACTCGCCGGTCTGTCGAGTTCGCGTGATCCATTCGGAGAAGCCCCAGCGGGACAGTGCCGCATCCGTCGTCCCGGCGGGCGCCGTCATCGTCATGATGTCCTCGCTTCGGTGTGGTGGGCGGTCAGACCAGAGCCGCGAGGCGGGCGTCGGCCTGTTCGGCGGTGACGCCGAACTCGGCCAGGTCGTAACGGTGGGACCGCAACCGGTCGTCCTCGGCGAGCACCTCGGCCATGGCGGCGCGGGCGGGCTCGGTCACCGGGCGGCCGAGCCGGGCGTAGATCCCGGCGACGACACCGTGGGGATCGGCGGTGAAGTCGTCGAACTCCACGTCGTGGAAGTGGTCCTGGTCGTGGCGGGCGCGGTCCGCCGCGAAACGGGTCAGGGCGCGCTCGGCCAGCTCCAGCAGGGCCGGGCCGATGGCGTCACCGCGGAAACTGGTGGACTTGCCCGCCGCGAGCCTGCTCACCATGCTGCAGGCCGAGCCGAGAACGGTGCTGGCCGGGCGGCGGTGGGTGTGCACGATCAGCGCGTCCGGATAGGTGGCCAGCAGCGCGTCCAGGCACAGCAGGTGGCCGGAGTACTTGAGTATCCAGGTGCGACCGGGCGTGGGCAGCCCGATCAGCTGCAGGTTGCGCCGGTGGCGCTCGTAGGCGGCGGTCCAGTCCTGCTCGGCCAGCCAGTTCGAGTAGGTCGGCACGTGCCCGGTGAATTCGAAGAAGGCCGACAGCATCGACTGGCGGGTCAGCAGCCAGCATTCCTCGACCTTCGCCGCGTCTCGGTTGTGGATACCGAGATAGCCCGGGTTCTGCTCCAGGAATCCGTGGATCGCCCCCTGGACGAGCTGGAAGATCGGGTCTTTCGCCCAGGTCGGAAGCGGCGGGCGGGGCCGCGGTGCCGCGCCCAGCCACAGTTCCAGGCCCTGGTGGGCCGGATCGGCGGTCAGCAGCCGGTGCAACGTGGTCGTGCCGGTCCGGGGCATGCCGACGATGAATACCGGTCGCTCGACCAGAACCTCGGCGTACTCCGGATGGCGTCGCCAGCCGGCCTCGCTGAACAATCGGGCCACCAGAATGTCGCGCAACTCGTCGCGGGCCATCGCGACGCCGAGCGGAGTGAGGTCTGCCTCGTCCTGGTACGCGGCCAGGATGACGTCAAGCCCCTCGTGATAGTCGGGCGGGCCAAAATCGGTGAGCCCGGTCAGGGCCGTGGCGGCGGCGTGAATATCATGGACTGTTCCGATCGTGTCCACTTCGGACGCTCCCGTTATTCACCGGTGGCGGTATCTAGAAAAGCGACGATCAGTCACGAGTCATGTTCGCAGGTGCCGAGAAGGCGGGCAACCATTGTGTCGCACTTATTTGTAGCCGCAATGGAACAATGCATTGTTCGCAAATTTCACCGGCCGGCCCGCGCGCTACCGTAGTCTCCGGGGCCCGGCGCTGGCTCACGCTGGGGGCGTCTCCGGCGTCGGAATCGTGCGGACCGTCGGCACCGTGATGCCATCGCCGGCGGCGCGAGGACGTCCACGCGCGTTCCCCGAGCAGGGACATCCCCGCCGGCAGCAGGACGCCGCGCACGATCGTCGCATCGATCAGGACAGCGATCGCCATGCCCAGCCCAAGCATCTTGTACTCGATCGCGCTGAGCACGATGAACACGCTGAACACGGCCGTCATGATCGTCGCGGCACTGGTGACCACTCCGGCGCTGGCACCGACCCCGTCCACGGTTGCGGTCCGGGCCGGCGCACCCGCGGACCACCGCTCGCGGATCCGGCTGAGGATGAAGATGTGGTAGTCCATGCTCAGGCCGAACAGCAGCACGAACATGAACAGCGGCAACCAGTCGACCACGCCCCCGTACGAGGTGAACCCCAGTACGGAGCCCAGGTGGCCGTCCTGGAACACCCAGGTCAGCACGCCGTAGGCGGCGCCGATCGACAACAAATTCAGCGCGATGGACAGCAGCGGCACCGTCCAGGTACGGAACGCCGCGGCGAGCAGGAAGAAGGCCAGCACCAGCACGAACGCGAAGACCATCGGCATGGTCCGGCGCACCTGATGGGTGAAGTCGTAGGCGAAAGCGGTCCTGCCGGCGACCGCGTACCGGACGCCGGGGAGCTTGCCGACGGTGGCGGGCAGCACCCGGTCGCGCAGGCTCTCCAGCGCACGATTGGACTGCGGGTCGGTGCCGGCTCCGGCGAGCGGAACCCGGATCATCACGCTCTGGTCGATCCGAGTGACCGACAACGGCTCGTTCAGGAGGCCCTTGCTCGCCGCGATCTCATCGTGCAGCCGATCGACCGTCGTGGCCAGGGCAGCGTCGTCCACCGGGCCTGAGACCACGACCTTCGCCGGGCTCGGCGCGCCGGGAAACGCCTGCTGCATCCGCACGGCTCCGTCGACAGCGGCGACGCTGCGCGGCAGGCTGTTGGTCGGCCCGGCGTCCTGCAGGTGGATGCCCAGCGTAGGCGCCGCCGTCACCAGCAGCAGCACGGCTGCCATGCCGCCCCACAGCAGCGGGCGGCGAACCACCGCGCCGGCGATCCCCAGCCACAGCCGGGACGGTCGCGCCTGCGCCCGCCGCCGGCCGAGGAATGGCAGCCGGATCGCCTCCACCCGCCGGCCCAGCACGGCCAGCAGCGCGGGCAGTAGCGTCACCGAGGCGAGCACGGCGAGCGCGACAATCATGGCGGTGCCCACCGCGAGCCCGCGGAAGTTGTCCAGGCCGGTGAACAGCAGGCCGGCGACGCACAGAGTCACCGTCACGCCAGACACGACGACGACCCGTCCAGAGGTCCGCGCCGAGGTCCGCAGCGCCTGGGCGACATCCTGCCCGGCCGCGCGCTCCTCGCGCTCCCGCCGCAGGTAGAACAACGCGTAGTCGACGCTGACCGCAACCCCCACCAGCAGGATCATCGACGACGCGGCGCTGTTGACCGGCACCCAGGTGCCGACCACGCTCACCAACCCGAATGTGGCGGCCACCGTCGCGGCAGCGAGCAGCAACGGGACGGCGGCGGCTACGAGGGACCCGAAGACCAGCAGAAGGATCACCGCGGTGATCGGCAGGGAGATCGTCGCCGACCGGTGGAAGTCGGACTGCACCGCGTCATCGACCGCGTTGTCGAGGCTGCGATCGCCGGCCTGGACCACCCGCACGTCCGGGTGCCGGGCGCTCACCTGCGCCACCGCGGCGGTCACGGCCCGGTAGTGCCGGGTCATCTGGTTGTTGGGGCCGGCGACGAAGAAGGTGACCAGGCCGGAGTGCCGGTCCTTCGAGACCTGCCGTGGGCTGTCGAGGGGCGAGCGCAGGCCGGTGACCACGCCGGGAGTGCGTCCCAGCGTCGTCAGCAGGTCCTGGACCGCGGCCCGCTGCGCCGGGTCGTCGGCGAACAGCGGCCCGCCCGGCTGGCGTGCCTGGACCAGAACGTTCTCGAGCTTGGGTTCGTAGCTCGGCTCGGCCCGCAGCACCCGCTGGGCGCGGCCGGACTCGCCCGGATCGTGTGAGCTGGCACCACCGCCGGAGACGGCCCCGCTGGCCAGCACCGTCAGCACGACGAGCACCAACCATCCGGTGATGACCCTTCGTCGGCGCCGGATCGACCAGCCGACGACGCGTTCAACCAGTGGTGGACGCACCCGCGCCTCGGCAGGTGCGCCCGGCGGCAGGTCTGATTCATCGCGCAGCATGACCTGGAGTCCTTTCGGCAGGCGAGAAGCTGTTTCCCGGTCTGGTCACGGGTTTCGCGCTTTCTTTTCCTGTTTTGGCAGTCCGGCGGCCGTCTGGCATTGGCTACCGTGGGTCAGTCGACCTCTTTCAGCACCCGCTCAAGGGCGTGCAGCCGGGAGTGCATCTCGGCGAGTCGGCCGCCCAGCTCGGCGAGCTGGCGCTCGATGGCCTCGTGGACGAGTACTCCCTTGTCCGCGATGGTGCGGTACTCACCCTCGCGGGCCAACACCACCTTTGCCCGCCGCGTCGCGGCGAGCTGCCAGATCGATACCGTGATCACAGTGGCTATCAGGAGGAAAAATCCGATGGTGCCCAGTTCGGTGTTGTCAACCCATAGTCCAACGGGGCCGAGGATGCGGAACTCCAACGTTGCCTCCCACCTCGAGTCCGACCAGCATCTGATGTCTGGAAAGCTCGACCACGGCAACGTCTGAATGGGGCAGAGAACGGTATGGTCGCCGCAGGAAGGCGGTGGCCTGCCTGCGCCTGAAACCCTTTCTGCTGCACTGGGTGTGACGGTCGAATATCGGGTGTCAGGCTGCCCGGCCCGGACGATGACGCAGCATGGTCATATCCTCACAGGGCGGATCGTTTCCGATCAACTGGTGCTTCCCGAAGTCGCCGGGAAAGCGGCGACCTACGGGAAACCGAACGCCGTGCGGGCCGGCCGTCGAGGGGGAGCCTGCTTGCTCGGTCAACAATTCTACTGGCTGGTGGGCAGAAGGTGTGGGT
>NZ_JALKFX010000097.1 GCF_023243045.1 Frankia sp. AgB32 | reverse complement strand
GACCGGCCACGGCTGGCCCGCCAGCGGGCGGGGGCGGCGGCCCGGGGGGGCCGCGGCCCCTCGGCGCCGGCTCGGCGTCAGTTGATGCCGAGCAGCTCCACCTCGAACAGCAGCTCGGAGTTCGGCGGGATGACGGGCGGGAAGCCGGCCGGGCCGTAGCCGAAGTCGGGGCTGATGGTGAGAACGGCCTTCTGGCCAAGCGAGAGCTGGGGAACGCCCTCGTCCCAGCCGCGGATGACCCGGCCGACGCCGATCTCGGTCGTGAACGGGGCGCCGCGGTCCCGCGACGAGTCGAAGACCTTGCCGCTGCGCAGCGTGCCGACATAGTGAATCGTCACCGTGTCTCCCTTCTTGGGGAAGGTCGTGCCGTCCCCGGGGGACAGGGTTTCGACTGATACGCCCATGTGTGCCGAGCCCTTCATCGTTGATGGCCACGGCCCCGGGGTCCGCCCCGGAGCGCCGCGCGTGCCCCGCGGTCAGCCGCGGGAGCGCCCGGCAAGTATCCCAGCCTGGTTCCGGCCACGGTCCCGGCGGTCGGGCCCAGTGCGGTCGGGCCCAGTGCGGTCGGGCCCAGTGCGGTCGGGCCCTTGGCCGCCGGGGCCGAGAGGCACGGTGTCCTGGCGATCGGTGCCGCGGCGGTCGTCGTCCGCCCGGCGGGCGTCGCGGTGCAGGCGCAGGACGAGTGATCCCGCCATCGCGGCCGTGAACGCCTGGGAAACCAGCAGGGCCGTGGCGGTGAGCATGATGCGGCCGTCGGCCAACACAAGGATCACCACGGACAGGGGCGTGCACACGGCGAGCACCCAGACGATCCGCCGGGTGCCGGCACCGAGCAGGTACGACGCGAACAGCAGGGTGACCGACAGCGCGGTCGTCGCCAGCGCGAGCACCGGCAGCGCCGCCGCGTCGGTCGCCAGCTTCGGCCCGAACAGCACCGACACCAGCAGGTGGCCCGCGACCGCGCCGGTCAGCGCCAGCAGCAGCCCGGGGGCGACGACGATCCCCAGCGCCATCGCGAGCGCGCGGCCCGCGGGCCGGCCTTCCCGGCGCCGCCGGGCCGCCTCGGCGAGCAGGTAGTTCGCGACCGCCAGCCCGATGAACACCGGGATCTTGCAGGCGGTGGAGATCGCCGCGTAGCTGCCCGCGCCGTCCGGGTTGCGCCAGCCGACGATCACGACATCGATGTTCTGCAGCAGGGCGAGCGGTACCAGCGCCGCCAGCGCCACCGACGTGTCCGCGAGCAGTGCGTCACGGGTCCGCCGCGGGGCGGCCGGCGCCGCCGGCGCCACGGCCGGGAGCGGGCCGCCGGCGGGCGGGGACCCGACCGCCACCTCGTCGCCGTCCACGAGCGGTGCCGCCGCCGGTGGCGAGGGGACCGGCGGGGTCAGCGCCACCGTCCGGCGGGCCGCGACGGTGGCGACGAGGGCGCCGACCGAGAGCCCGAGGCCCGCGCCGTTCACGCCGAGCCCGACGGAGGCCGCCGCGATGATGCAGGCCACCCGGAAGATCGTCTCGAACACCATGTTCCGCGCCAGGCCCGGATAGTTGCTCCGGGCCTGGAGCAGGCCGCGTTCGACGCACACGCTGACCCACAGGGCGGCGCCGATCGCCGCCTCCGCGATCGCGAACGGATGCGGGTAGGCGAGCAGCGCCGCGACCGGACGGCACAGCGCGAGCGCGACCACCACGGCCCCCGCCGCCGAGAACCGCATCACCTGCCGCAGGCGGGTGATCCAGTTACGGCGTTCCCGGCGGGTGCGGTCGGTCTGGGAGAGGTCACGGTGCACGACGGCGGTGAGCACCGCGGTGCCGACCACCGCCAGCACCATGTAGATGTTGGTCTGGACGACGACGGCGCCGTACTCGGACGGCTTCAGGAGCCTGGCCAACGCCAGGTTCATGATCAGGTTGAGGAAGTTCGCGACGGCCCCGGCCGCGGCGAGCAGCATCGGTCCGCGCAGCATCTCGACGACGAGGTCCCGGCGTAGCAGCGCCGCCGGCGATCGACGCGCGTCCCGCGCCGCGGCGACGCCCGCCACCGGCCCGGCCGCCGTCACCGCGTCACCGCCATCACCGCGTCACCGCTGACATCGTGCCAACCGCTGACATCGTGCCAACTGCTGACATCGTGCCAACCGCCGTCAACCGCCGGCATCGGCCTAAACGCTGACATCGGCGGCTCCGGCTCGCAGGAGCCGATCGGCATGTCCCTCGGCGGGCCGCGGTGGCATGGCCGCGGACTCGGAGAGCTCGGCAACCGCGGCGAGGAACAGACCGACGAACTCCCGCGCGGAGGTCTCGTCCATCAGCTCGCAGGCATGGCAGAACGTCAGGTGCACCCGGTCGGCCATCCGGACCACGTGCACGGCGAGTCCCTGCGGCATCCGGCCCGGCGCGGTCAGGTGCAGGTCGAGCAGCCGCGGCCCGCCCTCGCCGACAGTGAGGTCGGTGGGCACGTGGCCGAGGTTGCTCACGGCGGCGATGGGCATGAGCGCCGGCCGGGCCGCGGCGACGGCGAGCCGCAGCGCCGCCGTGCGCACCCGCGCGAGCGTCGCCGTCGGCGCGCGGCGCGCCAGGTCACGTGCGGTGTCCGCCGCACCGCCCGCCGCACCGCCCGCGACCCCGTCCGGAGCGCCGGCTGGCGCGGCGCCTGTCGTCGGGGGCCGGGTGGCCGCGGCGGTCTTCGCCGCGACCACCCGGCTCTTGGCCGCCGACGTCCGCTCGGCGACGGTGGCGAGCAGCCGGGCCGGCGCCGCGCGCAGCGCCTGGTCACTGGCGACGAGGACGAACCCGCTGGACAGGCCGTCGAGTTCGGTGCGCGAGGGGGCGCCGAGGGCGACCCGGACCCGCAGCGTGCCGCTCGGCCGGTCGCGCAGCGCGTTCCACCGGCCGGCGGCCAGGTGGACGGCGGCGACGAGCACGTCGTTGACCGTCGGCGTGGGCCCGTCCGGCCGGCGCCGCGGCCGGGGCACGGGAATGACCTCGCGGGACAGGGCGAAACCCGCCACGCCCGGCGGGCCCGCGGGGGCGAGGAAACGCGAGGCCGGCGTGACCCGCCGCAGCACCCGGCTGCCCGCGGCCCGGCGGGCGTCGATGACCGGCCAGGGCGAGGGCACCCGGTGGTCGGCGTCGGGACCGGGACCGTGGTGGGCGGCGGGGGCGACGCCCGCCCCGGCCCCGGCCGGCGGCTGGTAGGCCGCCATCGTCTCGGTCAGCACGTTGAACAGGCCGCTTCCGTCGATCGCCAGGTGGTGCCCGACGATGCCCAGCCAGTCGCCCTGCGGGTGATGGAACACCAGCAGCCGCACCAGCGGCGCGCGGGTCAGGTCGATGCCGGCCAGCATCTCCCACCGCAGGGCGCGCCAGGCATCGTCCGGGGTGGCGACGTCGAGCTCGGCCACGGGTGCGGGGCGCGCCGTGGCCAGGATCCGCCAGCCGCCGGAGCCGGCCCGGTCCCGCAGCTCGGACCGGGTGGCCCGGTGGCGGGCGAAGACGCCCACGGTGGCCGCGGCGAGCCGGTGCGCGTCGACGTGTCCGTCGGTGCGGCCGAGCATCGCGATGATGATCGGCATCTCGGCCTGGTCGGAGGCCAGGAGAACCTGCTCGGGCTGGGTCAGGGGTCGTGTGCCGGTCACTGGTCGTCCTCCCGTGGCCGGGTGCTCCCGGCCTGCGATGTTCTTCCCGCGGTTGCCTGCGGCCCGCCCCCCACGGTCGCCGGCGGACGGCCCCGCGCGGCACAGAGCGCCGCGACCGTCGCCGCGAACGCGAGCGCGCCAGCCGCCTGGGCCGGGCCGCTGAACGCCCCCTGGCCGGTTCGCGGCGCGAGGTTCGGATTGAGCACCATGATGACGCCCGCAGCCGTCATGCCGCTCGCCGCGATCCAGGGCAGCGCCGCGGGCCGGCGCCGGGCGGCGAACGCGAGCGGTGGCAGGGCGAGTGCCGCCGGGCCGGCCACCAGCCACACGGCGAGGGTGGCGGCGGCCGCGGCCACCCACGGACCGGGCAGTCGGGACGCGGCCCGCGTCAGCCGCAGGCGCCGCGGGTCCGGGAACCGGGGATGGGCGTGCGGGTCCGAGGACGGGCGCAGCCGCAGGCCAGCGGGCAGCAGCGCGATCACCACCAGCAGCAGTACGAGGCCGAGGCCGATGGCCAGTCCGGAGCGGTAGGACCGGCCCGGGTTGTTCTCGATGACGACGGTGTCGCCGCCACCGGCCGGCACGATCCAGCCCTGCTGCCAGCCGTCCAGGCGTACGGGCGTCAGCGGGGTGCCGTCGAGGCTCGCCGTCCAGGACCGGTTCGCGTTCTCGTGCACCGCGAGGAAGGTCTGCTGGCCGGCTCCGAGGGTGACCGTGCGCCGCTCCGGCGTCCACTGCCCGACCGTCGCCGGCCGGGCGATCGCCGGCTGCGCCCCGGCCGGCTGGGTCGCTGTGGCTGTGGCTGTGGCCGTGGCCGGGGTGGCGGGGCTCGCCAGCGAGATCGTGTCGACGAGCAGGGCGGCGGTGCCCGGGAGCACGCTCAGCACATGCTGGCCGGCCGCGAGCGGCACCGTGCCGTCCGGCGTGCACAACGTCATCCGCATCGGCGCGGCCGTGGCGCGGTCGCCGGCGCGTCCCTCGACGCGGGTCGAATAGACCGTGCCGTCGATGACGACCCCGGGGCCGCGGCCGCAGTCGAGCACCGCTGGCGCTGCGGCGTCCGCGGGCGCGGGTGTTCCGGCCGGAGGCGGTACCGCGATGGCGGTACCCGCGACGGTGAACGCTTCCGATCGGGGCGTGTCGAACCGGCGGGTGATCGTCAGTTCCTCCGAGGCGTTGAACGGCTGGGTCGGGTCGGCCCGGGCGCGGTCGAACGCGTACATCACCGGGCCACTCGCCTGACCTGAGAACATCATGGTCGCGTCGGTCGGAACCTGAGCGTAGTGGTGAAACGACTGGCCGGGTACGGCAAGCTCGCGGATACCCGCTCCAAGCGCGCGGGGGTCACCGCCTGTAACATGGAGGAGGGTGACCGTGAAGCGCGAGCTCACCCCGACGGGCACCGCGAGCCGCTGGGGCCCCTCCGTCGCGGACACCGGGGTGTCAACGGACCCGTTGGGCGTTGTCACCCTGAGTACCGTTGCGACCGGGCGTCGCGGCGTGTCCGCGAGGAGCTGCACCGTCAGGTACGGCACGGTCACCGCAGTGCCGACATCGACGCGCAGCCAGGCACCCTCCGTTCTGGTGACCGGGTCGGGTTGCGCGGACCACCAACTGTACGGCAGGCCGTCGACGGCGCCGGCGGGTCCCGCCTCGGGTGCGGCCCGCAGCAGGTACCCGTACGACGACGCGGTGACCGACTTCCCGTCAAGGTAGCCGCCGACGGTCTGGTGCCCGGCGGGCGGCCGGTCGGTCCACTGCTTGACCGGCTCGGTCGCGCCGGCGGGCCGCTCGGTCGGGCCGAGCAGGTAGGACGACGTGTTGTGGACGAGCCCGAAGGTCGCGTCGCGCCGGTCGAACGTGTCGGTGACGGCGAGGCTGGTCGTCGGCGTGAGGATGTCGGCGGCCGGCACGAGGTCGGCGGCCGCGGCGACCGTGCCCCGGGTGGCGGGGTCGGCGTCCTGGCGGTCCACGGTGCGCTGGTCGCCGAGGTCCATGGCGAGGACCGTGGCGCGGTCCGGGGCGAGCAGGCCGTGCTCGGCGAGCTGGACGGTCGCCTCGGGACCCCCGGAGACGACCATGGCGTTCGCGACGGGGTAGGTGTCGACCGCGTGGGCACCGCCAGGAACCGTCCACACCTCCAGCGCGGGCGCCCGGCCGGCGTCGCGGCGGGTGGGCGCGGGCAGGATCCGTTCCCGGTCGCCGGCGCGGGCGTCGACCAGCGGCCCGAACGTCGCTCCCAGTCGCAGGCCGCCCGCCACGAGCGAGCGGTGGATCTCGTCGGTGGACGGCGGGATGTCCCAGTTGTCGTCGGCGAGGTCGTTGCGGACCAGCACCTGGCCGACCCCGGCACGGGCCAGCGCGGCGCCGAGGCCGGCGCCGTCGTCGTAGAGGGCGTTCTCGATGCCGTCCAGCCAGCGGGTCATGCCGACCCCACCGAGCGGAATGAGGCTGCGCTCACCCCACGGGGTCGACGACAGCCACTTCACCGGCTCGTCGAGCGGGCGACCCCAGTCGTACTCGGCGAACGCCGAGCCGGGCAGCAGCAGGGTGCGGCCGTTCTGCGGGTTCGCCGACAGCCAGTTCGCCGCCCGCGTCCAGTAGCCGGGGACGGCCCCGAACGAACCGGGCTGCAGCGACTTGCCCTCGAGCAGCGGAAGCATGCTGGCGACCAGCGAGACCACCGTCAGCACGACAGCGGTCCCGGCGACCGGCCGGCGCGGGTGCCGGCGGCCCCGGGCCGTCGCCGGCCGGCGGCCGGTCGACCGGTCGGCGAGGCGGTCGGTGGCGACGCCGAGGGCGTGGACCAGCCCGAGCGCCATCGGCAGGTGGGTCACCGCCTGGAACTTGAACACGTTGCGGATCGGGCTGAGCTGCCCGTCGAGCAGCATCCGCAGGTCGGCGGAGACCGGGCTGCCCAGCGCGCCCGGGTAGGCCGCCGCGACCGCGACGGTGCCGACCCCGAAGGTGATCAGCAGGAACCGCCGGGCCGGCAGGTCGCGCCGGGCCAGCCCCCACAGCGACACCGCGGCGAGGGCATAGGATCCGGCGATCACGAAACGGGCGCCGACGTACGCCGCGGCGGCCGGCAGCCAGACATTCGGCACCCGCAGGTACGCCATCCAGTCGGTCGCGGTGCGCAGCGTCTCGGCGATCGACACCGTGGACGTCGTGAGCTCGGCGGACTCGGTGAACGGCAGGAAGTTCAGCCCGTACCGGCCGAGCGCGAGCAGCCCGATCGCCCACCAGGCCGTCGCGAGCACGACCGCCACGAACCACCACGCGCGCAGCGCCCAGACCCGTCGGCTCCCGCCGGCGAACAGCAGCAGCACCGCCGGGCACACCAGCACGTCGGCGGTCACGCTCGCGTTGATCCCGCCGGTGCACAGCACCGCCAGCCCCGACAGCGCGGCGGCGCGACGCGGCGCGAGCCGGGTCGCGGCCGACACGGGCGGGGCGGCCCGCGCCGCCCGCCGGCCGCGGCGGAGGGCGTCGGGTCGCTCGCCGCCGGCTCCGTCGGGCGCACAGACCGGTCCGGCCAGGCCGGTGTCGTCCCCGCCGGCGCCGTCCGGGCGCAGCGCGAGGACCAGCGGCAGGACGATCCAGGGCAGCATCGCCGCGCCGGTCATCGCCACCGAGGTCGCGCCGATCTTGCCGAGGAACATCGGTGACAGGGCGTAGCCGAGACCGCCGAGGACCCGGCTGGTCGGCCGTCCGATCCGCAGCGTGTCGGCGAGACGGATGCCCCCCCACGTCGCCACGGTCAGCAGCAGGGCCATCCAGAGCCGCTGGGTGAGCCACGGTGGCAGGCCCAGCAGCCGCCCGGCGAGGAAGAACGGCCCCATCGGGAACAGGTAGCCGGCGATCTGGTTCGGGATGGCGCCGAAGTCGGCCGAGGAGTCCCACAGGTGGGTCGCAGCCGCCAGGAACCCCTTCGGATCGACCGCCACCGACAGCTTCGTGTCGGCGGTCAGCCGGCCCGGCGCCTGGGCCATGAACAGCGCCGCGTACGCGACCGCGGTCCACAGCAGGTGCCAGCGCGAGGTGCGCGCCGCGGCGGCCGGGTCGTCACCGGTGCCCGGGTCGGCCGCCTCGTCCGGACGGGCCGGGCCGTCGGGCACGGAGGGCGCGTCCCGCCGGGCCCGCCGACCGCGCCGACCACGGCCGGGGGCGGCCAGGTCCGGAAACGGTCCGGTCGACGCCGTGAACAGCGCGGTCTGTCCTCGTTCCCGCGGCGTTCCGGCGGTGAACTCGGGCTGCGGCACGGGGACGCCTGGCCGGCTCGCGCGTGCCGGCAGGGCCGACTGCCGTATCCGCAGTGGCCGGGTCGTCTCCCCGGGGCTCGTGCCGGCCAGGGCCAGCTCGGCCTGGTCCGCGGCCGGGGAGTGCGGCTCGGCGCCGACACCGGCGAGCACCCGGTGGCGGGGTGCCCGGGCGGCTCGTGCGGCGTGCGCCGGGTGCCGGGCGGGCGCCGCCTGACGATCGGTGGCCGGTTGACCGGCGCGGGCCGCGAGTGAACGATTCGCGCGGCGAACGTAGCGCCGGGTGCGGAGGAGTTCGGCGATCATCGCCGGGGTGTGCTGAAGCGTGTTGAATGTGCCGTCGGGTTGTTCCTGCCAGCGCACCGGGACCTCGGCGATGCGGTATCCCAGGGACTTCGCGAGGGCGAGTACCTCGACGTCGAAAGCGAATCCGGTCACCCGGGTCTGGTCGAACAGGAGCTTGGCCTCGGTGTGCCGGAATGCCTTGAAGCCACACTGGGTGTCGGCTATTCCGAGTGGCACGACTAATCGGATGAGCCATTTGAAGGCCCAGCTCCCGAGCTGGCGGGTGAAGTCGCGGTCGGCGTCGCCGCCGAGGCGCCGGGACCCGAGCGCGACCTCGGCGTGCTCCAGCGCGGACAGCAGATTCGGCAGGTCAGCGAGGTCGGAGGCCAGATCGGCGTCCATGAAGACGATCGCCTCGCCGATGGCCGCACCGACCCCGGCCCGGACCGCCGCGCCCTTGCCGCCGTTCTCCGGCAGGCTGATCACCCGGCCGTTCGGGGTGTCCCGCAGCAGCTCGGCGGCGACCCGCGCGGTCTCGTCCTTGCTGCCGTCGTCGACGACGATCACCTCGGCGTCGGGGGAGTACCGGCGCAGTGCGTCCGACAGGACGGGAAGTGACTTCGGTAGCCGGTGGGACTCGTTGTAGGCCGGGATCACAACGCTCACGGGCACCTGGTGCACACAACACCTCCTGCTGCGACGGCCCGCGACCCGCGGAGGGCGTTGAGCTGGTGCTATTGCGTGGTAGCCGGCCCTGTTGCTGGATCACTATGGCAGGCAATGTAGCGATGTGTCCGATTTCCGACTCAGTCCAGGGGTCCGCCTCTTACCGTGTGCTGAGTGGCTGGACACGGTCCGCGAGAGTCAATGGCGGAAGGTGGTCCCGTGGATGACGCCCTTTGGTGGGCGCATGCAGGACAAACGAGGTGTTCGTCCGACCCCGGCCGTTCGGGTCTCCGAAACCTCCGGCCGGATGGCCCTTTCGAGCACTGGTTGTGGAGCTTTTCGCGGGACGTCGTGCGGACGTCGAGTGTGGGATCGGTTTCCCGTGGGTGAACACGCGGCCGGAACCGGGGCCGGACCCGCTCGGTATGCTCGCCCGACCATGCCCGAAGGCCACACCGTGCACAGGTTGGCGACCGTGCATCTGCAGATGTTCCGGGGACGGACCACCAGGGTGACGAGTCCCCAGGGTCGCTTCGCCGACGGCGCCCGCCTACTCGACGGCCGGGTGCTGACCGACGCGCAGGCGCACGGAAAGCACCTGCTGCTGTTCTTCGGTGGCGACGCTGTCCTGCACGTCCACCTCGGCATCTACGGCACCTACGCCGTCGGGCCGCCACCGGCCCCCGTGCCGACCGGAGCGCTGCGGCTGCGCCTCGCCGCCGACACCGGGTACGCGGACCTGCGCGGCCCGAACGCGTGCGGACTGCTCGGCCCCGGCGAGGTGACGGCGCTGCGCGAGCGGCTCGGCCCCGACCCGCTGCGCGCCGACGCCGATCCCGAGCTCGCCTGGCGGCGGATCACCCGCAGCCGCACACCGATCGCCGCCCTGCTGCTCGACCAGGCGGTCCTCGCCGGCCCCGGCAACATCTACCGGGCCGAGGTGCTGTTCCGCGCCGGCATCCACCCGCTGGTGCCCGGCCGCGAGCTGACCCCGGCGCAGTGGGCCGAGATCTGGGCCGACCTGCGCGTCCTGATGGCCGATGGTGTGCGCACCGGTCGGATCGACACGGTCCGCCCGGCCCACACCCCCGAGGCGATGGGCCGCCCGCCCCGCGTCGACGACCACGGCGGCGAGGTCTACGTCTACCGCCGCGCCGGCCAGCCCTGCCTGGTCTGCGCCACCGAGGTCCGCGCCGAACGCCTCGCCGCCCGCAACCTGTTCTGGTGCCCTGGCTGCCAGCCGACCGCCTGACGACGCCCGCCCGTCGCCTCCGTGGCCCGCGGGCCGGGAGGTCGGAGCCCTGACATGTCCATCACAGATGTGACCCAGGTGGGTACACTGCGGAATAGTCCATAAACTTCGGGTGGGGTACATGGCCACTCGTCCGATCAGAAGCGTTCTTCCGCTCCTCACCGTTCCGGCCATGGCGGTGGCCGTGCTCGGCGTGGCATCCCCAGCGCGTGCCGAAGGGGTGAACCGACCGCGCTGCACAGTGCCGCGGGAAACGAGAAGTGTGTGGGCCTGGCCGACCGCGGCGCTGCGCCCGCCCAGCCAGGCCAGCGCGGTGACGACCGAGCGGCCGAACTCGGGCTGCACGACCAGGAGGTCGCCGTCGTCGACGACCTCCTGGAGCACCGGGGTGATGCGGTAGGGCCGGCGCGGATCCGGCGGGATCAGGCCGAGGACGTCGGCCTTGCGCGGCCCGGTGCCGGGCCCGAGGCGCGACGGCGCGGGCTGCGCGGCGTCGCGGGGAAAGTGGGCCAGGTAGCGCCGGGCCGCGAGCGTGGGGCCCGACCACGCAGGTCAGCACTCCTCGGTCGAAAAAGCAAATTATATAATTCTGAGATTCACGATTGGTGATAGAACGGCGTTCTCGGATGCGAGACTGTTGCTCTATGAGCACCCTGGAGGATCCGGCCTCCGACTCCCCGGCGGGAGTCGTGGCGTCGGACGCGGTAGCGCGGGTCGTGGAACGTTCCATGGCGGTGCGTGTCGACGCGGCGACCGAGGAGGTCCGCCGCCTCGTGCACGCGACGTACACGGTCATTGAGCGCACCGGGTCCACGGACCTGTCGCTGCGAGCGATTCTCGCCGCCGCGGGCTGTTCCAACCAGGCGTTCTACCGGCATTTCGGGTCCAAGGACGAGCTGCTGATCGCGCTGCTGTCCTCCGGGCTGCGCCGGGTCGCCGCCGAGCTGCGTGACCGCACCGGCCGGGTGGACAGCGCCACGGCGCGGGTCGACGCGTGGATCCGGTGCGTGCTGGAACAGGCCACTGATCCGTCCATCGCGAAGCAGACCCGTCCGTTCGTCGCCGGGCTGGGCCGTTTACAGGTGCGGTTCCCCGACGAGCTCGGCCAGTCCCGTGACCTGCTCATCGACACGCTGACCGCCGTCCTGCCCGGCGAGGGCCGCGACGCCGAGGCCTGGGCCACCTACGACCTGGCCTTCGGTGCCATGCAGCGCCACCTGCTCGCGCGCACCCGGCCCGAGCCCGCCGAGGTGGACAGCCTGGTGCGCTACGCCCAGCGCGCCCTCGGCGTGCTGCCGGAGTAGCCCACCGGCGCCTGTCCTGCCCTGACCGGCGCCTGGCCGACACAGGGCCGCGATCTGGGACCGGGACGACGAAACCCCCGGTCGAGCAGATCCAGGTCCGCGAGGTCGCCGATTTCCGGCTGCACCCGTCCGTGACCCGCGGACCCGTCGGTCAGCGGACGACGTCGAAGACCTGCTTCTGGATGCCGTTGCCGTAGGCCTCGAACTCGACGAGCTTCAGCGCGGTCTTGTCCTTGTCGGCCTCGCTGAACAGGCGCTTGCCGGCGCCGAGCAGCACCGGGAAGACCAGCAGGGTGTAGCGGTCGACCAGGCCGGCGTCGGCGAGGGACTGCCCGAGCGCGGCGCTGCCATGCACGCCGATCGGGCCGCCCTCGGTCTCCTTCAGCGCGGCGACGTCGTCGACGGAGCGCAGGATCGTCGCCGGCCACCGCTCGTCGTCCTGCTGGAGCGTCGTGGACACGACGTAGCGGGGCATCGCGTTGTAACCGGCGAAGATCTCCATCGTGGGCCACACCGGGGCGAACGCCTCGTAGCTGGTCCGGCCCATCAGCAGCGCCGTGGTCTCGCCCTGCTCGCGGCCCTTGATCTCGTAGGCGGCGGGGTCGAACTCGATGTCCTTGAAGGTCCACCCGGTGTTGCGGTAGTCCGGCTCACCGCCGGGCGCCTCCATCACGCCGTCGACGGATACGAAGGCGGTCACGATCAGGGTGCGCACCGGGGACTCTCCTCTGCTGCGGCCGTGGGCGTCCTGCGGCGACATCGTCGCAGGTACCCGGTGGCTCGGATCTAGGGGCTGTTACTGGTAGGACACCGCCCGGGCGGCGAACTCATCGGTGGTCCGCCGCCCGCGCCGAGATCTCCGCCAGCCCGGGATCCGCCAGCTCCGGATCACTCAGCCCCGGATCCCTCACGCGCTCGCCGGTCGGCTCCTCGTCCACCGGATCGCCGCCGGGACGACCGGCGCGGCGAGCACGAGCAGCGTCGCCACCTCGACCAGGAGACTGAGCAACGCGTCCGGGGACGGCTGCAGCCCGCGTTCGGTGAAGTTGAACAGCCCCACCGTGCGGGAGATGACGAAACCGCCGAGCGCACCAGCCGCGAGTCCGGCGGCGGCCAGCCGCAGCACCGCCGCGCCGCTGAACACCAGCAGCAGCGCGACCGCGAACGCCCCGCTCTCCTGGATCAGGAACATGTTCCCGATCTTCGGGATGACCCGGTAGCCGTCCAGGTAGAGGTGCAGGTGCACGTACCCGCCGGCGGCCAGCAGGGCGGCGGCGAGCAGCCGCGCGGCCAGCGCCGGCGGATCCGCCCGCCAGGCCCGCAGCGCCTCGCCCGCCCGTGAGCCGCCGGCCGGCGCGCCGGTTCGCGACCCGCTACCACCGTGGGTGCCGCCGGCCTGCGCGGCACTCGGCTGCGTGGCGCCGCCCTGTGCGGCGCTCTGCGGGCCGCTCACGCGAGCCTGCTGTCCACGATCGCCGGCGCGGTGTTGCCGGGGCGGTACTGGACCTCGCGGATGCCCAGCGCGGCGGCGAGCTTGCCGGCGGGCAGCGTCTGCGGGGTCGGCGCCGGGCCGACGCCGGGATGGGGCAGCGGATAGGCGGTGGTGGTCGCGGACTGGAACGTCACGTTCCCCTCCCGTTTCGTGAACAGCTGGTGGACGTGGCCGTTGAGGCAGGTCACCGAGGAGAACCGGCGCAGATGGCCGAGGACGGTGGCCGCGTCGTCCGTCCCCCAACCCCATTTCGGATACATGGCGAACAGCGGGATATGGCTGAAGACGACGATCGGAACATCGCTGTCGAGGCCGGCGACGTCCTTTCGGACAAACTCGATCTGTGTCGGGCCGAGATGCCCGAGGGCCTCCAGACTGAACGTGTTCACCAGCCCGATGAAATGCACCCCGCGGACGTCGAAGCTGTACCATCCGTCGCCCTGGGTGCCTGATCCGAAGGTCTTCAGATAGCCCTTGCCGTGGTCGCCGACGGAATCATGCTCGCCCGGCACCGTGAAGACCTCGCCGGTGCGCAGCCCGGACATCATCTGCTTCACCTGGTCGAACTGCGCCGGCGTGGACAGGTGCGTGAGGTCGCCGGTGTGGATGACGAAGTCCGGCTGGTAGGGAAGCGCGTTCACCTGGTTGATCGCCCGTTGGAAGGAGCCGGTGACGTCCTGGTTCGCGGGCCCCTTGAACCCGAGGTGGCTGTCGCTGACCTGCACGAAGTGCACGCCCTGGGCCGCGGCGGCCGGCGTGGCGCCACTCGGGTCGGACACGGCGTGCCGGGTCAGCTCGCCGCCGACCACGGTCAGCCCGACGGCCGCGCCGAACCAGGAGGCGTGCCGGGCGAGCTGGCGCCGGCTCATCCCCACGCCGGGCGCGCCGGCGCTGGGGCTGCCGGGGCCGCTGGGGCCGCTGGGGCCGCTGGGGCCGCTCACGCGGTCACCCGCACCGAGCCGAGCATGAACGGGTGGATGGAGCACAGATAGGAGTAGGTGCCGGCCTTGGTGAAGGTGTACTGGTAGGTGTCGCCGGTGTCCAGGGTCGGCGAGTGCAGCGGGCCGCTGCCGGAGCTCACGACGGTGTGGGCGTCGCCGTCCTGGTTCGTCCAGGTGACGGTGGTCCCGACCCGTACCGTCAGGTTCGCCGCGTCGAACGCGAAGTTCTTGATGGCCACCGCGTTCCCCGTGGCCGCGGGCGCGCTCGCGGCACCCGCCGCGCCGGCCGCCGCCATCGTCATCCCGGGCATCGTCATCCTGGGCATCGTCATCCCGGGCATCGCGTTCGGGGGCGGTGTCGCGGCGCCGCTGGGGACGAATCCCGGTGTCGCCGTTCCCGCCGCGCCCGGCGCGGCGGCCGCGGTGTTCTTCGTTCCGGTTGATCCACAGGCGGCGAGTATGGCCAGGGCCAGCGTCAGAAAGACCACCGCCGAAAACGGTGTCGCGCGCTTTCGGACTGTCGATTCGGTTGTCACAGCAATACCGTTCCGACCCGGTTGGGCCTTGGGGATCGCGGTCCGCGTCCGTGCGGACTCCTCACCCCTGGATAGGCAGCCGGGTTACACCTTCACGGCGTCAGGTCCGTTCGGATCCAGGTGGCGCGAATACCTGTACGACACCCGACACCTCCCGCACCTCGAATTCCGGTAGCGTACGCGGGGGAGTTTTAAGCTGGGAATGCGCGACCTCGCCGGTGAGCTCGAAGACGGTCCGGTGGCAGGGGCAGTTGAGCCGGCGCACGGCCGCGTCCAGCGCGAGTTGGCAGCCCTGGTGGGTGCAGACGCCGGAGACCGCGCGCACCTCGCCGCCGCGGCGCTCCACGAACCCGGTGACCGCGCCGAGGTCGAATGCGCGCACGCTTCCCTCGGGCAGGTCCTGGCTGGTGGCGACCGTCCACCAGGTCGCCGTGTTGGGCACGATCACGTGATCGGCGGCCGTCGTCTCCGCCCCGCCGCCACCGCGGGAGAACAGCCGGTCCGCCCCGGCGCCGACGGCGGCACCGACCGCCGTCGCCCCCGCGGCCACCGAGGTGACCCACACGAATCCCCGACGGGTGCCCCCAGGCCACGAGTTCCCCGCGCGCCGGCCCGCACCAGCGGATGGCGGTTGCGCCCCGGACCCGGGGAGCGCCTGGGGCCCTGACTCCGGCGAGCGACTGGCCTCGGCGTCCGCCGCAGCCGCGGCCGCGAGACGTCGGTGCAGGTCAGCGACGAAATCCGGGCGCGGCTCGGCGGCCCGCGGGGCCGCCGCGCGCAGGGTGAGGGCGGTTCGGATCTCCTCGGCGTCCTTGGCACTGGCGGCGAACGACCTGGGTCGGCGGCCGGCGAGAAGATCGTCGATGAACCTGCGTGCTCCGCGTCCCATCAGGCCTCCCACCGGCGCGTGACCTCGGCTGCCCGGCGCAGCGCCCGGTGCTGGAGGACCTTGGCGTTCGCGACGGTCACCCCCAGCTCGGCGGCGGCCTCCCGCAGCGAACAGGATTCCAGGAACCGCAGCCGCAGGATGCGCTGGTAGCGCGGGGACAGCTCGGCCAGAATCGCCTCGGCCCGGGCGGGCGCGTCGGCGCCGCCGCCCGGCCAGGCCGCGCCGGCGGCCTCCGGTGGCGCCGCGCCGGCGCCGCTACCCCGGCCGGCGCTGTTGCCGGCAGGATCCGGGTGTGGGCCGACGGGGGTCGCCGGGCTGAACGCCGGGGCGGCGAGTAGCGAGTCGATCGATTCGTCGTCCAACGTCGTCACCGCCACGCCGAGGGTGCGCCGCCAGTGGGCGGCGAGGGTGGTGCGGGCGACGGTGAACAGGTAGGCCCGGACCTCGCCGACGCTCGCCGACACTCGCAGCGGCCGCAGCGCGGTCATGAAGACCTCGGCGGTCAGGTCCTCGGCGTCGGCCCGATTGCCGACCTTCGCGTACATGACGCGGTAGATCCGGTCCACGTTGTCACGGTAGATCGCCTCCCAGTCGGGATAGGCGTCGTCCGAGCCCACGACCCGCAGTTTCGGGGCGTGGTCGGCACCCGGCCCGGGTGCCGTCCGGCCGGCAGAGCCGTCGCCGTCGCCGTCGACGCTCACCCACTCCTCCCGGACCGGCTGGGCCGCCGCGGCCGATCGCGCTGGGACCCGTTGTATCCGCGTTCCGCCGCCCGGCCGCATCCAGATCTCCCGCACACCAGGGGATAGGACCGGGGGTTACACCAGACGGTCAGCCGCCGCGGAAATGACCGGAGCTGAGCCTAGTACAAATGAGGCATCACTCGGCGACTCCCGGCGACACCGACGGCGCTCGGTGTCGCGTCCCCGATGCCCACGGTGGCGACCAGCTCATCCGGTCAGGCAGTGTTGGCGGGTCAGGCGCTGTTGGCAGGTCAGGCGGTGGCGGCGAGCAGGCGGCGGGTGCGGGCGCGGGCGTCGTTCCACTCGCGCCGGGTGGTGTCGATGACCTCGGCGGCGGTGGTGATGGCGTGCACGCCCGCGACCGTGTGCCCGGCGCTGCCGGCGGCACCGGGCAGGAGGCTGACGGTGACGCCGTTGGGGGCGGTGCCCAGGGTGATGTCGTCGAGGGTCGCGTCGACGACAGCGCGGCGCCAGGCATCGGTGGCGCCGCTCTCAGCGGTCGCGATGAACCGGGTACCCATGTAGCCGAGGTCGTAGCCGAGGGTGATGGCCGACCACAGGGCGGTGCCGTCGCTGATCCCGCCGGCGAGCACCAGCGGGCCGTCGTGGAAGCGGCGCACGGCGCGGGCGAACGCGAACGGGTTCGCCCAGCCGGTGTGGCCGCCCGCGCCGGCGGCCAGCAGGACGAGACCGTCGGCGCCGGCGGCGGTCGCCTTCTCGGCGTGCTTGAGCGAGGCGACGTCGGCGAACACCCGGACGCCGGCCCGGTGCAGCGGGCCGATGACCGGCACCGGCGTGCCGACACTGGTGATGACCAGGCGGACCCCGCGTCGCACCAGGGTGTCGAGGTCCTCGTCGAGCCGGGTGTTGGAGCGGTGGACGATGAGGTTCGTCGCGACCGTCGCGTCGATCTCGTCGAGCCAGTCCGCGAGCTCGGTGGTCGACCGGCAGTTGGACGTCGGGAACGCGCCGACGAGACCGGCCGCGCACGCCGCGGCGACCAGCGCCGGCGTGGACACCGTGGTCATCGGCGCGGCGATCAGCGGCAGGGCGAGACCGTCCAGCGGGTCGGTGGCGGTCACTGGGTCGGTGGCGGTCACTGGGCTGGTGGCGGTCACTGGGCTGGCGGCGGTGACTGGGCCGAACCGGCGGTGTCCGCGGCCCGTTCCGCCGCCCACTCACGCAGGGTGCCCTTGGCGACCTTGTCGAGGGTGGCGCGCGGCAGCTCGTCGATGACGTGGACGTCGTGGGGGACCTTGAAGTCGGCGAGCGCGGCCCGGCACGCCGCCAGGACTTCTGCGCGCAGCGCGTCGTGGTCGGTCCCGGCGTCCGGGCGCAGGGTGATGAACGCGACCGGGATCTCGCCGCGGATCCGATCCGCTCGGCCGACGACGGCGCTGGCCAGCACCCGGGGCACGGTGTTGACGACGCGTTCGATCTCGGCGGCGGCCACGTTCTCACCGCTGACCTTGAGCATGTCCTTGGCCCGGCCGGCGAAGCGCACCGCGCCGTCGGGGAGCTGGGTGACCAGGTCGCCGGTGCGGAACCAGCCGTCCTCGAACGCCTTCGTGGTGGCCGCCGGGTCGGCGATGTAGCCGGCGAACAGCGACAGCCCGCGTACCCCGCCGACCTGCAGCTCGCCGACCTCGCCGGGTCCGGCGTCGCGCCCGTCGGCCGTGCGGATCCGCACCTGGTACTGCGGCGCCGGCCGGCCGATGACCATCGCCTCGCCCGGAAAGTCCACGTCGCCGCACACGGGGGTGGAGACGACCTCGGTCATGCCCCACGCGGGGAAGATCCGCACGCCATAGCGGGCCTCGAAGCTGGGCAGCTCCAAACCGCCGATCCAGCTCCGGTAGCTGTGGTCGGGCACCGGCTGGTCGGCGAGGACCTCCATCATCAGGCCGAGCAGGCCGGTCACGGTGCACCGGTTGCGAAGGGAGACCTCCCAGAACCGGCTGGCGGAGAACTTCGGTTGCAGCACGATGGTGCCGCCGACCCACAGGGTGGGCAGCAGCTGCCAGGACAGCGCATGGGTGTGGAACAGGGGGGCGTAGACGAGCATGACGTCGTCCGGCAGCAGACGCCACAGCGACGAGCCGGTCCGCCCTGTCCACAGCGCGTTGCCGTGTGTGTAGAGCACCGCCTTCGGCCGCGACGTCGTCCCCGACGTGAGCTGGACGCACAGCGGCGCCCCCGGGTCGGCGGGGCGCGGCGGCGGCGCGTCGATGTCCGCGTCGATGTCCGCGGAGAGGCCCGCCGACCCGGTCAGCTCCGGCACGGTGCCGGTCGCCGGGCCGAGCAGCACCCGCCAGCCGAGCCCGGTGACGGTGGGGGAGTCGGCGAGACCGAGCCGGGGGTCGGTGACGATGCCGACCGCGCCGGTCAGGCCGATCGCGTGCGCCAGCTCGTCCTCGACGTAGCGGGTGTTGACGTCGACCGCGACCGCGCCGAGGCGCGCGCAGGCGAACCACACGTGCAGGAAACCGGGGCTGTTGTCGAGGTGGACGATCACGGCGTCGCCGACGCCGACGCCGCGGGCGGCCAGTCCCGCCGCGGTCGCCCGCACATCCCGGGCGAACCGGGCGTAGGTCCAGGTGTGCGGTTCACCCTCGCGGGGCTCCCAGACCAGGAACGGATGCTCGCCGCGTCGGCGGGCCCGGTCCTCCAACAGCGTGGTCACGTCCATGCCCACGAAGGGATGTAACGGGGGAAGCTCGACGCCTGCGATCCGGCCTATCCCGGGCACCTCCATGATCGGTCGATCGGTACGGGTGGCCGGGCCGCCGGTGACGCCGCGACGGCCGCGGGCGGTCAGTAGACGCGGAACTCGTCGAGCACGGCGTCGGCGTAGGCGGCGTCGCCGCTGAGCTCGACCCTGCCCTGGCGCGGCACCCGGCCGGTGGCCCACTCGATGAAGTCCGCGGCGCTCGTGCGGACGGTCGCCCGGACCGGTCCGTCGCCGCCCGGTTCGACGCCCTCGGCGTGCGCCAGCACCCGGTGGGTGGAACCGCCCGGCCCGGTGAGCACGAGGAGCAGAGGGTCGGTCAGCAGCTGCGCGAACCGGTCAGTGGTCATCTGCCCGATGCCGCCGATCAGCCAGCCGGTGGCCGACGCGAGCCGTGCGGCGTCGGGCTCGGGCAGGGTGCGCTGGATCGGTCCGCGGGGGGCGAGCACGTCGTGGCGGAGGTGGCAGAGGTGGTCGAACACGATCGCGCCGGACACGCTGCCGAACGGATAGCTGCCGGCCGTGCCCAGGCTGACGGGGAAGGCGGCGACCTCGTCGGTCATCTCGCCGAACGTTTTCAGCACCACCGGCAACGAGGACCGCAGCAGGTCGAGCAGTTCCGCGTCCGAGCGCGCGGCCACCTCCCGGGAGTGCGCGTCGACCGCCGCCTCGAACTCCACGCTGTCGTCCTGCGGGGTGAGCGGCAGCAGCCCGGCCACACCGCCGACGCTGATGGTGAGGTGCGCGAGCAACGTGTGCAGCGTCCAGCCGGCGCAGGCCGACGGGGCCTGCAGCTCCTCGGCGCTCAGCGCGCCGAACACGTCGATCGTCTCGGTGATCGCGGCTTCCAGCGGCGCGGTCACCGACGGCCCCCAGGCGGGCGGGAGCTGCTCGGAACGGGTCCCGTGGCTAGAAGACATAGTCCTCTCCGCTGGCGCGCAGGGTGACGTCGGTGATGGCGACGCCCAGGGGCTGGTCGATGAGACGGACGATCTGCTCGGCGACCTCGGCCGCCTGCAGCGACCAGTAGCGGACGTCGGCGGGGTCGGTCAGCCCGGCGGGCAGCGTGCCGCTGGAGAACTGGCCGATGTGCTCCACCAGCGCCGGAGCCTTGTGGGCGGCGAGCGCGCGGATGGCGTCGAAGTCGATGATCTCGGTGAACAGGTTGGTACCGAGCACCCCGCTGGGGCGGACCACGGTCACCTTGATCCGACCCTGGCTCTCCACCCGCAGCGCGTTCGACAGGGTGACGACAGCCGCCTTCGTCGCGCCGTACACCGCCGCCCCGGCGACGCCCGCGTTGCCGTACACCGAGGAGAGGTTCACGATGTGCCCGCTGCCCTGGCGGAGCATGTGGTCGTGGACGGCGTAGACGCCGTGCAGCACACCCTTGATGTTGATGTCGATGCAGCGGTCCCAGGCGTCAGCGGCCCGCTCGTGGTCGGCGAGCTGGGCCAGCGGCATGATGCCCGCGTTGTTGACCAGCACGTCGACCCGGCCGATGTCGGCGACGACCTGGTCGACAGCGGTGGCGAACGCCGCCCGGTCGCGCACGTCCAGCCCCAGTCCGCGGACCTGGTAGCCGTCCTTCGTGAGGGCCGCGGCCAGCTCCTCGGCGCCCTCGGCGTTGACGTCGAGGGCCACCGGCGTCGCGCCGCCGTGCGCGAGCTGGGTGACGAGTTCTCGGCCGAAGCCGCTCGCGCCGCCGGTGACCAGCACGACCTTGCCGTCGAGGTAGCTCATCAGCGGGCCGTCCAGACGGGGGAGCGCCGGCTGAAGAAGGCGTCGAGGCCCTCCTGGAAGTCGGCTGTCTTCAACAGGTTCTCGTGGGTGTTGTCGCTGTGTTCCCAGATGGTGCTCTCGTCGGGGGCGACCTCACGGCGGGCGATGTCCAGGGCGGCGCGCACGGCCAGCGGGGCGTTGGCGTTCACCCGCTCGGCCAGGGCCAGCGCGCCGTCGAGGGCGCCGCCGGGCTCGGTGAGGACGTTGACGAAACCGAGCCGCTCGGCGCGTTCGGCGGACAGGTTGTCGCCGGTCGCCAGCAGCTCGAAGGCGATGTTCTGCGGCAGCACCCGGGTGATCCGGAAGGCGCCGCCGAAGTCGGGCATGAGCCCGCGCTTGACCTCGGGCAGGCCGAAGGAGGCCGTGCGGGCGGCGACGACCAGGTCGCAGCACAGCACCAGCTCCACCCCGCCGCCGAGGGCGAGCCCCTCGACCGCGGCGATGAGCGGCTTGGTCCGCGCGCGGCGGATCAGGCCGACGTAACCGCCGCGTGCGGTGGGCTCCCCGGGGCCGGACTTCAGGTCGGCGCCCGCGGAGAACATCCGCGGCCCGCCGGTGAGCACGCCGCACCACAGCTCGGGGTCGTCCTCGAGCTCGTTCATCGCCTGGTCGAGTCCCGCGGTCACCTCCGCGTTGAGCGCGTTGCGCTTCTCCTCGCGGTTGATCCGGACGACGAGGACCCGGCCCTGCCGGCTGGTCTCCACGGTCACCGTGCTGCCACCACCTTTCGCGGCGCGTACCGCCGCGGGAGAACTAGAAAGTGATCTTGCGGTGGTCCCAGGAGGCGACCTTGTCCGGCGTCAGGCGCAGCCAGGCGTGCCGGCCGTCGTGGTACATCGAGCCGTCCGGGTTGGCGACGTACTTGCCGGCGAACAGCCGCTCCGGCGTGGCCAGCTCCGGGTTGTCCTCTTTCCCGGTACGCGGGTTCTCGCCGACGGCCTCGAACCGGCCGCGCAGCTCGACGCCGCGCAGCTCGTTGAACTCACCGTCGATGTCGACGACGACCGCGGCCCGCGGGTCCCGGGCGATGTCCGCCCACCGCTGGCTGTTCACGATCGAGTACAGCCACAGCGAGGTGCCGTCCCAGACGTACCAGAGCGGGCTGATGTGCGGGGCGCCGCTGCCGGTGAGGGTGGCGACGCGGCAGGTCCGCGCCTCGGTGAGCAGCGCGTCGACCTCCTCGACCGTGAGGGCGATTTTCCGCCTCCGCTGCTGGGTTTCGATCAGCTCGGGCCGCATGCCGCTCCGCCTTCGTGCGTCGTGGTTCGTGGATGTCCGCGTGTTCGCGGGTGCCGCGTGTGCGTGGGGCCCCTGCCCGATATCGAATAGTCGATATCCTGGTGTCGTTCTTTCGACACCGTATGGTCGCCGCAGAGGAGGGTCAAGCTATGTCGACGGCCGGGCCGACCGCCAGCCGGACCGCCGGGCCGAGCACGACATCGCCGCCCACCGCGCGGGTCCTCGACGTGCTCGAACTGCTGGCGGGTCGGGCCGCCGAGCCGCCGCGGCTGCGCGATCTCGTCCGTGAGCTCGGCCTGACCCACGCGACCGCGCACGCGATCATGGCGACGCTCTGCGACCGTGGCTGGGCCGTGCGCGACGCGACGACGCGGACGTTCGCTCTCGGCCCCGCCCTGGGCGTGGCCGCCGCCAGGTCCGCGGCGCGCCGCTCCCGCCGGCAGACGGCCGCCGCGGCCGTCGTCCGCGCCTTCGCGAGCGAGCTCGGCTACCCGGCGGGCGTCACCGAACGCATCGGCGACGAACTGGTCATCACGACCTTCGACCTGGGCGTCTGCCAGATCGCCGACGTCGCCGCCGGCGACCGGCTGCCCTTCGCCGCGCCCTTCGGCGCCGCCTTCGCCGCCTGGGAGGACGGCGAGGGCCGCCGCGCCTGGCTGCAACGCGGCGCGGTCACCAGCCCCGGGCTCGCCGACCGGCTCGACGCGATGCTCACCGCCACCCGCGAACGCGGCTTCGGCATCGAGCGCCGCGGCCCCGCCACCTCGCAGGCGGCGCGGCTGATGGTCGCGTTGCGCGGCGACCCGCGGGCGGCGGCCATGCGCCGCACGGTCGACGGGCTGCTCACCGAGATCACCGCCCGCGGGTTCGAGACCGACGGCGAGGACGACGACGAACGGCGCGCCGTCACCTCCATCGCCGCCCCCGTGTTCGACTCCGGATCCGGACAGGTGACCATGACGGTGTCGGTCCACCCGATGCGGCCGATGTCCGCCGAGCGGGCCGACGCCCTCGGCCGGCGCCTCGTCGACGCGACCGCCGCCATCGGCGCCGCCGAACGAACCACCCCGGTCCCAACACAACCCGCCTAGATCGTGTCCGGCCCCTCTACGGGGCGATCCGGGACACCGACCCCTCCAGAGCGACCAGCGGGCAGCGCGGCCGGCTCCTCCGCATGGTCAAACCGGACCCTGAGCCCTCCAGAGCGACCGGTGGGTAGCGCAGCTGGCTCCTCTGCGTGGTCAAACCGGGCGCTGCCTGGCTCAGCTCAGGTCGGCGACCTTGCGCAGGAGCAGGGCGCGTTCGCGGTCGTTGCGGCACAGCCGGGCCGCCAGCTCCAGCTCGGTGCGGGCCTGCGCGGTGCGGCCGAGCCTGGCGAGCAGCTCGCCGCGCACGCTCGGCACCAGGTGCGAGCCGGCGAGGCGGCCCGCGGCGGCCAGCTCGTCGACCATCGCCAACGCCGGCAGCGGACCCTGTGCCATCGCGACGGCGACGGCCCGGTTGAGCTCGACGACCGGGTTGGGCGCCACCCGGCCGAGCGCCTCGTAGAGCAGCACGATCCGTTCCCAGTCGGTCGCCGCGACCGACGGCGCCGCCGCGTGGCAGGCCGCGATCGCCGCCTGCAGGCCGTACGGCCCGAGCCCGCGCCCCAGCGACGCCGCCCGGTCGAGGGCCCCCTGGCCGCGACGGATCGCCGAGCGGTCCCACCGGCGCCGATCCTGGTGCTCCAGGAGAACCAGCTCGCCGTCGGGGCCGGTGCGGGCGGGGAAGCGTGCCGCGGTGAGCTCACACAGCGCGAGCAGGCCGTGCGCCTCGGGTTCGGTGGGCACCAGGGCGACCACCATCCGGGCCAGCCGGATCGCCTCGTGGGCGAGGTCGGGCCGCAGCAGATCGGCGCCGGCCGTGGCCGTCGAACCCTCCGTGAAGATCACGTACAGGACGCTGAGGACCGCGCCGAGCCGGGCGCGGCGCTCGTGTGTCGGCGGCAGCTCGAACGGCACGCCCGCCGCGGCGATCGTCTTCTTCGCCCGGGTGATCCGTGCCTGGACCGTCGGGACCGGCACGAGGAACGCCCGGGCGATCTCCTCGCTGGACAGCCCGCCGACCGCGCGCAGCGTCAGCGCCACCCGGGCCTCGGGGGAGAGCACGGGATGGCAGGCCACGAAGATCAGCGCGAGGATGTCGTCGTCGATCCGGTCGGGGTCCCACGGCAGGTCGCCGTCGCCCGCGGCCGCCACCGCGGGCGCGCCCGAGCTGGCCCCGCCCTCGGGCAGCTGGCTGGCGAGCGCGGTGTACCGCTCGTCGAGGGCGGCGCGGCGGCGGAAGCCGTCGATGGCGCGCCGCCGCGCGGTGGTCAGCAGCCAGCCCGTCGGGTTCGCCGGCGTGCCCTCGCGCGGCCAGGCCACCAGCGCCTCGGCGACCGCCTCCTGGGCGACATCCTCGGCGAGGGCGAAGTCCCCGGTGTACCGGGCGAGCGCTCCGACGATCCGGGCCGAGGACATCCGCCACACCGCCTCGACGGTGCGCCGCACCGCCGCGGCATCGCCGTCCCCACCCAGGCCGTCGGGGGAGTGCATCAGAGCTGGCCGGTGCGCTCGCGCCAGCCGCGCTCCTTGATGACCCACTCGTTGTCCTGGGGGAACTCGTCGATGCTCGGCACCCGGCGCAGCTCGCACTTCGAGCCGGGCAGCGCCGGCATCCGCCGGGCCCACTCGATCGCCTCCTCCTTCGAGGGCACCTCGATGAGGTAGAAGCCGCCGAACAGCTCCCGGGTCTCGCCGTACGGGCCGTCGGTGACGACCGGCGTCTCGCCCTCGTAGTCGATGACGGCACCGTTGGCCGGGTCGTCGAGCCCCTCGGCCGCGACCAGCACGCCCGCGCTGATCAGCTCCTCGTTGAAGCGGCCGACCTTGTCGAGCATCTCCTCGAAGGGCGTCGCCATCATCGTCTTCAGGGACTCGTCGGTGTTCCGCATGATCAGCATGAACTTCGCCATCGCTGGACTCCTGTCGTCTGCCTCGCGGGTCGCCTCTCGACCCTTCCACGCACAGGTCGAACGGCACGAGGGCGCATCGACAGCGGCCGCGAAAAAATCTTGGAAACCTGTCCGGCCCGCGATGGACGGGCGGCCCCGGGTACGGTCCCGTCCTGGTCGAGGAGCCCGTGACGGTGGCCGACATCGGGCCGGCGGACGACGTCGGGCCGGCGGACGACAGGGAGGCCGGCCCGGCGGGCGCCGCCACCGCCGGCGGCGGGTCGTCGGTGAAGACGGTGCGGGCCGTGCGCGCCGCCGGGGCGAGCCGGTGTCCCGGCTGCCCGCGGCCCCCTTGCGGCGATGAAGGCCGGCGACGGGGAGGGCTTCCGCGGCTTTCTGGGAGGCCGCGGTCCGCGCGGAGCTGCGCGTCGACCCGACCCTGCTCCAGGACGGCCACGCCACCTGAGCTAGGGCGGGCTTGACGAGGTCGCGCGACCGAAGCCGCAATCCAGCCCGCCCTCGACGGATGTCGCGCCCGGGCCGGATGCCGGGCGCCTGCCGCGGTCACGCTCGCCCTGAGGGTTGCCGGCGGGGCGCGGTGCGCTCGGCAGGCGCGTGCGGGCTGGTGGGCGTCCGGAGTGTCGTTCGTGTGCCTTGACGGTGTACATCACGCGGTCGGCCTCGCGCAGGAGATCCTCGCTGGTGTCGATCGTTGGGCCGCTTCTGTCGGCGAGGGCGACGGCGGCGCCGACGGACAGGCCGATGTGCAGGCGCCGGCCGCCGAGGTCGAACACGGGATGCATGACCTCGACGATGCGGCGGGCGGTGAGGTCGCTGATGGTCGTCAGGTCGTCGCCCTCGCGCAGGAGGACGGCGAACTCGTCGCCGCCGAGTCGGGCGACGAGGTCGTGGTGGCGGACGGCGCCGCGTAGGCGGCCGGCGACGGCGCGCAGGAGTTCGTCGCCGACGGCGTGGCCGTGGGTGTCGTTGACGCGTTTGAAGGCGTCGACGTCGCAGTAGAGCAGGGCGAGACCGGCGCCGTTGGTCTGGTGTGCGGTGAAGGCGGCGTCGAGCTCGTCGGTGAACAACGCGCGGTTGGCCAGGCCGGTGAGGGAGTCGTGGGTCGCCTGGTGGCGTAACCGCCGCTGGGAGGCCTGGACTTGGACGAGCAGCCGGGCGTTCTGACCGATCATGACGACCTGGCGGACGGTGACGAGGATCGCGAGCGCGACGGCGAGCTGCAGGGTCACGCCACCGATGGCCTCGCCGCGCACCGCCCGGGGCACGACCAGGACGGCCGCCACCCCGAAGGGCAGGTAGGGCAGGCACTGATGGGCCCAGTGCAGCAGCGTCTCGGTGCGTTCCGAGCGTTCCCGGCGGCGTCCCGGCTGCGGTGGTGCGATCATGGCGAGCCCGACCAGCAACGGAGCGATCGTCAGCCCACCGACGGTGAGGATCGCCTGGTTGACCGGGTTCGGCCCGTTCTGGATCGCGTGGACGATCGCGGCCTCCGCCGCGGTGATCAGAGCCATCCCGGCGGTCAGCAGGGCCATGGCGCGGCCGTTGCGCGGCCGGCGGAAGGTCAGCACCAGGATCAGGCCGACGACGGTCGCCGTCCCGCCGAGGGAGTGGGTGACCGCGAGAACGAGCCGCAGGCCGTGGATCCGCGCGGTCGACTCGTGCAGCAGCCCGACCCACGCGATCAGCATCATCGACACCACGATCAGCAGGATGTCGATGAGGACCACCGCGTCGCTGCGGATCCGCGCGCCGAGTTCCCCCACCGCGGGTGGTGCGCGGGAGTCGCGGGCCGACTCGCTGGGATAGGCCACCAGCGCCAGCAGCGCGAGGGTGAGGGAGACGATGTGCGCCGCGTCCGCCGGCCGCGGGCCCTGGGTGGCGTAGCCGCCGATGATGCCGAGGTAGAGCAGGCTCCACTCGAACGCGCCGATGAAGGTCCCGATCATGCCGGGTGCCATCAGCACCCGCCAGAGCCGTTCGCCGGCGGGTGCGCGGGCGAGGCCGACGACGACGAGCACGACCGCCGTCGCGCTGCCGAGCAGCGTGGGCACCGTCCGGGCGATCTCCGCGGCCGTACCGGCCAGCGTCTGGCGCAGCACCATGGCCACGGCGAACGCCACCGTGATCACCACAACCAGCCGCCGGAAGGTGGACTCGCTGACGGGGTCCCGTGACGCGGGGGTGGTCCGGCCGCCGCGCGGGGGCGTACGGGAGGGACTGGACGGCCCACCCGTCCCGATTACCCGCACGATCCATCGCCTCCCGCCCCGATTTCTTCCCTCTTACCTGCGGTTTGGCACCTCCGCACCGCTGCGAGGTCCGCCGCTGCGAGGTCCGCCGACGCGGGACCCGGTTGGCCGAGGCCGCTCAGGTGCTGGCGCGCCGGACGAGCGTCATGGTGATGCCACCTGTCCACCGCGGCCGCGGCCCGTCGCCGACCCGGTACAGGGCGAACTCGGCGAACCGGCGGCCGAGGTCATCGACGTCGAGCCGCACGGTCGACGGCGCCGGCATGAACATGCGGGCGATCGGGGCGTCGTCGTTGCCGACGACCGCCAGGTCCGCGGGGACCCGCAGTCCCGCGCGCACCGAGGCGCTCACCACGTCGGCGGCGGCATCGTCGTTGAAGGCGACGACCGCGGTGATCCCGTCGCGGTGCCAGCGGCGCACCGCCCTCGTCGGTGGAGGGCCCCTGATAGTCGAGGCGGCGCAGCTCCGGCGGCTCCAGGCCGAGGGACCTCGTCCGGTCGCACGCCGCCCGGTGGCGCTGCGCAGCCGGCGGGATGGTCCCGGGAGCGAGCTCGTGGAGATGCTCCACCTGGAGCTTCGGCGCGGAGTGCTCACCCAGGGAGACGAAGGCGTCCCCGCGGTCCGGGTCCGGGAAGATCGCGCCCACTCCGCAGGCGGCCATGGACGCGAGGTCCGCCGGGTCGAACGGCGTGGCACTGACGAGCAGGTCGGGGACCAGCGACTCCCACAGCGGTCGGGCGCTGCCCCCGGTCTGCGGGAGTAGGTCACGAGCGAGTAGCCGGCCCGCTCCAGCAGGGGCGAGGCCACGGTGATGAAGTCGTGGAAGCGGTACTCGACCGGCGCGTCGGGCACCACCAGCAGGATGATCCGGCTGCGCCCGCTGGCCAGCGCCCGGGCGGGCCCGTTCGGCCGGTAGCCCAGCCGGGTGGCCGCCTCGCTCACCCGCTCACGGGTTGCCGACGAGATCGTCTGCCCCGGTGTGTTGGCGCCCGCAGGTGATTCCAGCATGCCCCGTGCGCGTGCCGCGCTCGGCCGGGCGGCACCATTGCTGTCGCGGCCGGCCCCGGGGCTTCGCTCGACGCGGCCAGGCCCGTCGCGGCAGGGTGGGACCATGACGGAAACGGACATCGAGCCGCTGCACATCGCGTACTCCGACCAGGCGATCGCGGACCTGCGCGAGCGGCTGCGGCGGACGCGCTGGGCAGGCCCGGCACCGGTGACGGACTGGTCGCAGGGCGTGCCGCTGGCGTATCTGCGGGAGCTGTGCGGCTACTGGTCGGACGGCTACGACTTCGCGGCGGCGCAGGCCCGGCTGAACGCGGTGCCGCACTTCCGGACGAACCTCGACGGCCTCGGGGTGCATTTCATCCATGTCCGGTCGCCGCACCCGGCCGCGCTGCCGTTGGTGCTGACCCATGGCTGGCCGGGTTCGGTGGTCGAGTTCCTCGGGGTGATCGACGCACTGACGGACCCGGCGGACCCCCGGGACGCGTTCGACGTCGTCATCCCGTCGCTGCCGGGCTATGGATGGAGTGACACGCCGGCCGAGACGGGCTGGGGGGTGGCGCGGATCGCCCGCGCCTGGGATGAGCTGATGGGCCGGCTGGGCTACGACCGGTATGGCGCGCAGGGCGGTGACTGGGGCGCGATGGTGACAACGAGCCTCGGCCGGCAGCGGCCCGACCGGGTGGTCGGCCTGCACGTCAACATGCCGATCGTGCCCTTCGGTCAGGTGCCGATGACCGACCTCACCGCCAGTGAGCAGTCCGCTCTGGCCCGCGCGGGCGAGTACGCGACGTCGGGCATGGGCTACTCGTCCCAGCAGTCCACCCGTCCGCAGACCCTCGGCTACGGCCTCGCCGACTCGCCCGCCGGGCAGTGCGCCTGGATCCTGGAGAAGTTCCGGGAATGGACCGACTGCGACGGCCATCCGGAGAAGGCCCTGACCCGCGACCAGATGCTCGACGACATCTCGGTCTACTGGTTCACCGGCACGGCGACGTCCTCCGCCCGGCTGTACTGGGAGAGCTTCCGCGACGTCGACACCGGCGAGGTCGCCGTGCCGTCCGGGGTCTCGGTGTTCCCGCAGGAACTGTTCCGGGCGTCGCGGCGCTGGGCCGAGATCCGCTTCACCGACCTGCGCTGGTTCGGCGAACCCGCCCGCGGCGGGCACTTCGCCGCCTTCGAGCAGCCCGCCGCCTTCGTCGAGGAGGTCCGCGGCTTCTTCCGACACGTCCGCTGACGCCGCGGGCGGACGCCCTAGACTCGGCTGGCATGTCGGACACCGGCGCCGCGGCCCCCGCTTTGCACGTGGGCTGCGCGATGTGGGCGCACAAGTCCTGGCAGGGGCGGTTCGTGGCGCCCGCGCTGCCCGCGCACGAGCGGCTGCGCGGCTACGCGGGCTGGTGCAACGCCGTCGAGGGCAACACGACCTTCTACGCGACCCCGGCCCGGGAGACGGTGGCGTCATGGGCCGGCCAGACCGACCCGGACTTCCGGTTCGTGATCAAGCTGCCGAAGGTCGTCACGCACGAGCGGCGGCTGACCGACGTCGACGTGGAGATGCGGGCCTTCCTCAGCGCGACGGAGCCACTCGGCCCGCGCCTCGGTGCCCTGTGGATCCAGTTGCCGGGCTCGTTCGCCCCGGCCGACGTCGGCGGGCTCGCTCGCTTCCTGCGCCGGCTGCCCCGGGCCCAGCGCTGCGCCGTCGAGGTCCGCCACCCGGCGTTCTTCACCGACCCGTGGGCCGCGCGGCTCCTGGCGCAGGCGCTGGAGACCGTCGACGCCGAGTGGATCCCGTTCGACACCACCGCGTTCTTCCGTAGCCCGCCGGAGAGCGACGCCGAACGGGACGCCTGGGCGAAGAAGCCGCGGATGCCGCTGCGCACGACCGCACTGACCGACCGGCCGATCGTGCGCTACCTGGGCCGGGACGACGCCGAGCGGACGGTCGAGGGCTGGCGGCGCTGGGTCGACGTCACCGCCGCGTGGCTGCGCGAGGGCCGGTCACCGACCCTGTTCGTGCACACCCCGGACAACGCCGACGCGCCGCAGCTCGCCCGCCGGTTCCACGGCGAGGTCCGGGCCCTGGTGCCCGGCCTCGCCGCGTTGCCCGAGCCGATCCCGGCCGAGCCCCTCACCCTGTTCTGAGGTTCGGCCTGTTCTGAGGTTCGGTGTTCCGACGCCGCAACCAGGTCCGTCTACGCGGGCTGGGCGACGCGGTCCGCGCCCGCCCGCAGCGCGGGGATGAGCTCCCGGCCCCAGTGCACGACGTCGTCGTAGGGGTCGAAGCCGCGGATGAGGAACGTGTCGACGCCGATCTCGTGGTACCGCAGCAGCGCGTCGGCCACCTGCTGGGCGGTGCCGACATGCCCGGAGGAGTTGCCACCCGGACCGGTCAGCGCGGTCACGCCGAACCAGAGCCGGTCGTCGTACACCTGCTGGCGGGCCGCCACCTCCTGCATCCGGGCGGAGGACACCGACGCGGACATCCCGGGGAACAGGCCGCGGCCCTGCGCCGCCGCGTCCACGCGGCGGCGGGTCTCGGCCGCGATGGCCTCGGCCCGGTCCCAGGCGGCTTCCTCGGTGTCGGCGATGATCGGCCGGGTCGACAGGCTGAACCGCAGGGTCCGCCCGTGCTTCGCCGCCTCGGCCCGCAGCAGCGCGATCCGCTCGGCGGTCTGTGCCAGCGGCTCGCCGAACAGCATGTAGGTGTCGGCGTGCTCGGCGCCGACCGCGACGGCGGCGTCCGACTGCCCGCCGAAGAACAGCGGGATGCCGGCGGGGGTGGCGGGCTTGACCGAGCTGAACGCGCCCTCGAACCGGTAGAACCGGCCCTCGTGGTCGAACGGCGCGTCGGAGGTCAGGACCCGGCGCAGCACCGCCATGAACTCGGCGGTGCGGGCATAGCGGGTGTCGTGGTCGGCGAAGTCGCCGTCGCGGCGCTGGTCGGCGTCGCTGCCCCCGGAGATGTGGTGGATGGCGACCCGGCCGCCGCCGCTGAGCTGGTCGAGCGTGGCGAGCTTGCGGGCGACCAGCGTCGGCACCGAGAACCCCGGCCGGTGCGCGATGAGAACGCCGAGCCGCTCGGCGTGGGCGAGGACGTGGCCGGCGACGGCGAAACCGTCGGGCTGGGTGGCGCCGTAGCCGATGAGCACCCGGTCGAACCCGGCCTCGTCGTGGGCCTTCGCGAACCGGGTCAGGTAGGGCGTGTCGACGGCGGGCCCGTCGAAGTAGGAGCCCCGGGTCTCCGAGGCCTCCTTGGTGCCCACCATGCCGAGAACTTCAAGGGACATGTGCGCGAACCTTCCCTGGCGCTGGAACGTGACGGGAACCGCGGCGAGAGCCGGGCGAACCTCAGACGGACACCGGCTGCCGCTCGGCGGTCTGCTCGCGGACGAGCCGGATGAGCGTTCCGTAGTCGCGGGCGTCCGCGACCGGGTCGAAACCGCGGATGAGCAGGGTGGACACGCCGACGCCCACGTAGTCGACGAGGGACTCGGCGACCTGCTCGTAGCTGCCGACCAGGGCGGTCGAGTTGCCCGCGGCACCGGTGGCCTTCGCGATCGCGGTCCACAGGCGCTTGTCGTGGACGTCGCCCTCGGCGGCGTACTTCAGCAGGCGCTGGGAGCCGACCTGCGCGGCGCCGTCGATGCCGAACACCTTCTTGACCTCGCCGACCCGCTCCCGGGTGAGCTCGAGGATCTCGGCGGCCCGGTCCCAGGCGGCCTGCTCGGTCTCGGCCGGGATGGGCCGCAGGCTCACGCTGAAGCGCGGGTCGCGCCCGGTCGGCGCCGCCGCCCGGACCTGCGCGATCCGCTCGGCGATCCCGGCCAGCGGCTCGCCCCAGAAGGCGTACACGTCGGCATGTTTCGCGCCGACCCGGACCGCGTCCGTCGACGCGCCGCCGAAGTAGATCGGGATGCGTCCCGCCGGCGGGCGCACCGACGACCAGCCGGCGCGCACCTGGTAGAACTCGCCGTCGTAGTCGAACGGCGTCGCGGACTCCCACTCCCGGCGCAGCACGTCGAGGAACTCGTCGGTGCGGCGGTAGCGGGTCACCTTGTCGGTGAGGTCGCCGTCGCGGGCCTGATCCGTGTCGTCCCCGCCAGTGATCACGTGCAGGGCGATCCGGCCGGGGTGGAAGGCGTCGAGCGTGGCGAACGAGCGCGCGGCGATGGTCGGCGCGACGAACCCGGGGCGGTGCGCCAGCAGCACCTTCAGCGTCGTCGTGCGGGAGAGGATCTGGTCGGCGGTGACGAAGCCGTCCGGCATCGCGGAGCTGTGCGCGACGAGCACCCGGTCGAACCCGGCGTCCTCGTGCGTGTGGATCAGCCGGTCGAGGTAGTCGGAGTCGACGGCCCGCTCGGCGAAGCCCTGCGCCTCGCTGCCCGCGGCCGTGTGGGCGATCCCGATGAATTCGATGCTCATGCTGCTGGGTCCTTTCGGGAGACGGCGGCCTTTCGGGAGACGGCGGCCTGTGGGGAGACGGCGGCCTGTGGGGTGGTGGCGGCGAGCTCGTCCGGCCAGGTCTCGGCGTGGTGGCAGGCCACGGTCCACGCGCCGGCTGCCCGGCCGGTGAGAGCGCGCTGCGGTGGGGTCTCGACGCAGGCGTCGGTGGCGAAGCGGCACCGGTGGGCGAAGCCGCAGCTGGCCGGCTGGCTCGCCACGGCTGCGGCCGTGGCCGCGCTGTCGCCGGCCAGGCGCAACCGGGCCGCGGCGTGGCGATCCCGGCCGTGGATGTCCGGCGCGGACGCGAGGAGCAGCGCGGTGTACGGGTGCCGCGGCCGGGCGAAGACCTCCTCGATCGGCCCGTCCTCGACCACCCGCCCCCGGTAGAGCACGACCACCCGGTCGGCGATCCCGGCCAGCGTGCTGAGGTCGTGGGAGATCACCACGATGCCGACGGACAGCCGGCGCCGCAGCTCGTCGAGCAGCAGCAGGATGTGGTTGCGGTTGGACGCGTCGAGCGCGCTGACCGGCTCGTCGCAGAGCAGCAGCCGGGGGTCGGAGACGACGGCACGGGCGATGGAGGCCCGCTGGCGCTGGCCGCCGGAGATCTGCGCGGGGTACCGGTCGGCCACCGCCGGGTCGAGGCCGACCTGGCGCAGTGCGGCCGCCACCCGTTCCGCCCGCTGCGCGCGGGTCCCCGTGCCGGCGATCGCCAGGCCCTCCCGGAGGCTGGCCCCGACGGTGAGCGCCGGGTCCAGGGACCGCAGCGGGTCCTGGAAGACGAACTGGATGGCGCCGGAGCGCCGCAGTCGTCGCCGCGCCCGCCCGCGCAGGCCGGTGATGTCCTGGCCGTCGAGGTGGACCTGGCCGCGGTCCGGGGCGTTGAGACCGGCGACGGCCCGGGCCAGCGTCGTCTTGCCGGAGCCGGTCTCGCCGACGATCCCGACGATCTCCCCGGCCGACACGGTGAGCCCCACGTCCGTCAGGACCCGAACCCGCCGACCGCCGCCGGGCCGGGCGAACGACACCCCCAGCCCCTCGACCCGCAGGAGCTCGGCCGACGGAGCTGACGCGGCCGGCGCGGGGACGGCGTCGGTCTGGTGTGCAGAGGTCTGGTGTGCAGAGGTCTGGACGGGGGGCGGGGGGGGGGGCGGCGGGGGGGGGGGGCGGCGGCGGCCGCGGCGGCCGCGGCGCGGAACCGGGACACGAGAGTGAGGTTGAGGATGTTGCGGTGCGACAACGTGGCGCCCTT
>NZ_JALKFX010000096.1 GCF_023243045.1 Frankia sp. AgB32 | reverse complement strand
GGGTCAGACCGGGAGCGCCGTCCTGTCGACGACGGCTGCGAGGCAGAGGCTTACTCATGCTTCATGACTCGCAACGGCAGAGGCGCTGTACGTCGAGTACGTGAAGGAACGGGAAGCCGAGGAGGGCAGCTCATGACCAAGTTTCTCCGGTGGAACGACGTCCGCGCCGGCCTGGCCGCCGACGCCGGCGGGGAGGAGGCTCTGACCGAGGCCCGCAGGCGCAACCAGGCTTACATCGACGGCTACCGGCTCGCCGAACGTCGCAGACTCCTCGGCCTGACCCAGACCGACGTCGCCGAGCACATGGGTGTCAGTAAGAGCCGGGTTTCCCAGATCGAACGGGGCGAAGTTTCCACTGTTGACGTCATCGCGCGCTATGTCCAAGCCCTCGGCGGCCAGATCCGGATTACCGCCGTCTTCGGAGACGACCTGTACATCCTGCGCGGTACTGACACCCCCGCCGCGTGACAAAGCGAATCTCCTCGCTATGTCCTTTTCCGTGACGGGATCGCAAGCCCCATGGTGTGCCGGTGACGCTGCCGTCACCGGCATTGCCGGGTCAGTCGCGGCCGAGCTGGTCGAGGCGGCCGAGTAGGTCCGGGCGTCGGGTGGCGCGGGCGTGGTCGCGCAGATCAGAGGGGGTGGGGAGGGGGACGTCCAGGGTGCGGGCGATGGGCTCGGCGAGGCGGAGCAGGCCGTCGAGGGTGGTCACGTCGCGGCGGCGGGTCATGGCGAGGGCACGGTCGCGGGCTGCGGCGCGGCGGGTGGCATCGTCGGTGCACCAGAGCTGGGCGATGTGGTTTCTGGACAGCTCGAACGAGCCGAGGCGGTACAGCTTCAGGCCGCCGTCGCCGAAGCTGGTCGCCGGCAGGACGATCCGCCACATCCCGGTCGACGTCTGACGGACCAGGCCGGCGCCGTGGGTGAACCGGGAGAGCCAGGCGGTCCAGATCTCCCGGGGATCGCCGGCGTCCTCCGCGTCGATGCGCATCCGGGCCGCCTCGGCCTCCTGGCAGACCTGGGCGAGGAACGGGTCGGGTTCGCTGGCGCCCGCCGTGTACGCGAGCAGTCCCTGACCGGCTGTCTCGACGAGGTAGCAGGGCAGCCAGCCCTCGCGGGTGCCCAACGCGCGGATCTGGCCGAGCGCGGCAGGAACGTTGAACTCGGCCCGGTCGGGGCGGGCGGCGAGCGCCTCCAGCGCGCCGGGGCGCAGCGGGACGTGCGTGTACAGGTGGCGGAACCGGGTCGGCCCCGGGGCCCGGTCGGCCGGCACCTCGGGGGAGGGCAGGACGGCGATCCTGCCGTCGTAGTAGGCCCGAGGCAACGGCCAGCCGGTGAACCGCTCGAACATCAGCGTCTGCCGGGCCTCCTTCTTCTCCACGTACCGGACCCCGGCCCGCCACGACTGTTCGCCGAGCGGGGTGAGCGCCACCCGGGCGTCACCAGCGGGGTCGGGCGCGGGCCCGGCCAGGGTCACGTGGCCGATGGTCGCGAGAAAGTCCAGGCAGCGGCGGACGAGCGGGACGGGCAGCGAGAAGAACCCGGCGAGTTCGCCCACGGTGGCCAGCCGGCCCTCGGCGACGGCACGGATCAGGAACCGGTCGAGGACCTCGTAGGACTGCGGGTCGTGCACGTCCGCGCTGATCTCGACCTGCCACAGCGGCCACAGCATGGCGAACAGCCGCAGCGGCCGGACCCCGGGGATCGCCGCGGCGCTCTCCAGCGCACGGCGCGGCGGGTAGATCACCGCTGTCATCCGCGCTCCCCGAGCAGGCGTCCGATCTCGACGGATCCCCGTAGATCACCGTGGGCCCGCAGGTAGGTGACGAGGCCGCGGGCCATCGCCGTGAACGCGGCGTCGGAGGATGAGCACAGGGTCGCGGTGTCGCCGACGAGCACGAGCTGGCGTTTCGCCCGGGTGATGGCGACGTTGAGCCGGCGCAGCTCGGTGAGGAAGCCGACCGAGCCGGTCTGATTACTTCGGGTGAAACCATAGACGATCAGGTCGCGTTCGCCGCCCTGGAAGGAGTCGACGGTGCCGACGTTCTCCGCGACCTGGCCGGGATCGCCGAGTTCACGGGCCAGCGCTGCTTCGATCCGCGCGGCCTGCGCCTTGTACGGCACGATCACCGCCCAGTCCTCGAACGCGGTGGCCGAGCGGGCGACGACGGCGGCGATCAGCTCGGCCTCCAGCTCGTTGTCGAAGCCGCGTTGCTGCCACGGTTCGGTGCCGGCCAGCGCCCGTTCGGCTCGCGCCGCTGGCGGACGATCCGACGTGTCGATCATCGCGAACGGACTGCGGAAGACGGGGTCACCACCGCCGCCGTCGTGCTGCGTGCGCAGCCGGCCCGCGTAGAAGGCGGTCGAGACGAAGGTGGCGAGTTCGGCGGGCATCCGGCGCTGGCGGATCAGCTCGACCCGTCGATCCGGGCCGACCCGGGGGAACAGCCGCTCGAAGCCGCTCGTGGTGAGCAGCTCGCCGATCTCCCGGGCGTCCGCCGCCGACACCTCGCCGTCGCGGGCGAGCTGCGCCGACCAGCGCTTCACGTCCTCGTCGAGGAACGGCGGCAGCTGATGATGGTCGCCGACGAGTACCGACCGGCGGGCCCGCACCATCGGGACCAGCATGTTCGGAGTGGAGATCTGCCCGGCTTCGTCGATGATCGCCACATCGAAGACGAGGTCGGTCAGCAGCGGGCTCGACGCTGTCCCCACGCAGGTCGCGGCGACGACCTCCGCGTAGCGCACCAGCTCGTGGCCGAGCTCGGTCTCCGCGTCGCCGATCCGCGCCCGCCATTCGGCCAGCAGCGCACCGCGGGCCCGCACGGTGTCGCATGCCTCCTGCGCCCAGGCGGTGAACCCGTCCCAGCCGGCCTCGTCGTCCGGGGAGGGCGGCGCGGAGGGCACCGCCAGCAGGGGGCGCAGCGCGCCGAGGAGGATCGCGGCGGCCTCGGCCATGTCCCGGTGACAGCCGGCCAGCTCCCCGGCGGACCGGTCGCGGTCGGCGGCGAGCGGTTGCAGCCGTGGGTCCGCGTCGGTCACGGTGGCGATCTGCGCGGCCAGTGCGTGCAGCGCGGCCACCGACCGCGTCAGCTCCGCGGCCGCGGCGGCGCGCTCGGCCGCCGTCCGCTCCAGCCGGGCGCGCAGCCGGTCCAGCCGCCAGCGCCGCCACCAGCCGACCAGGCCGGACGCGGCATCGGCGGCGGCCTCGCGGGCGCTGACGGACGCGTGCAGCCCGGCGCGGGACTCGTCCAGCTGGGAGGTCCGGGCCTGCCACCGCTGTGCCTGCGCGTCGCCGCGCTGCCGGTCGGCGACGAGCTGCGGATGCAGCGTGCCGACCGCCGCGTCGAGCGCCTGCTCCGCGACGCGGGCCGCGGCGTCGGCATCGCGCGCGGCGGCCCGCCGGGTGCCGAGATACTCCAGCCACCGCACCAGCACCGGTCGATGCTGGTCGAAGGCGGTCAGCCGGTCGAGCAGCGCGGTGTCGCGCAGGATGTCGCGGCGCACGGCCTCCACCTGGCTGTCGACGGTGAGTTCCCTGGCCGCGGCCGTCATCGAACTCTCGCTGCCGACCCGCACCGCGTGCACCTCGGACGACAGGGTCTCCAGGACGTTGTCGACGGCCCGGTTCGTGTGCGAGGTGATCAGTACCCGCTGGCCACGGGCGACGCAGGCCAGCACGATCTGGGCGATCGTCCGGGTCTTCCCGGTGCCGGGCGGGCCGAGGACGCACAGCAGGTCGGGCACGGTCAGCGCCCGGCGGAACGCGTCGCGCTGCTCGTCGTCCAGACTGGCGCGGGGCTCGGCCACCGGATCCGGCTCGGCGGGCCGGAAAACGCCGTCGACGAGGTTGGCGAGCAGCGCCGGGTTCGCCGCCTGGCCAGCGGCCAGCATCTCCACGGCCGACCGTTGGATCCGGTACACCCGGTCGCTGGGCAGCACCCGCAACGCGCCCTGCGGGGGAATCTGACCGAAGTCGACCGTCTGCTCGAAGCGGACGATCAGCTCCCGTCCGTCCACTCGCACCACCCGGCCGCGGATCTCGGGCCGATCGGCGAGCTGCACCAGCGAGCCCGCCGTCACCCCACCCGGCCGGGCGAGGTGGAACGCGTACACCCCCCGGCCGGAATACCGCTGCTCACGGGTCGCCTCGCGGCGCGCGTACGGCAGCGGCGGGGCGAGTTCCTGGCGGGCGACCTCGATGTCGCGGCTGGCGTCGATGACCTGTCCGACCAGGTCCAGATAGCGCCGGTGCGCCGGGGGGAGCGCGCTGCCCGGCGCCGGTGCTCCCGGCAGCCCGGCCGCGTCCGGCGTGCCCGCGGTGATCGCGGCGGACAGCTCCGCCCAGGCCCGGGTCAGCTCCGGCCACTGCGCCGACCACGGCTGGTCGAACGTGCTGCGTCCGCGCGGCAGGTCGCGGAGGTCGGCGAACGCCCGCCAGCCGGACGGGCAGTGCAGCACCAGCGCGGCGGTGGTCAGCCGGTCCTCGTCCCGGAACGTCCGCGGCGCGACGTGGCCCAGGGTGTAGCCGTCCGATCTGTTCGTCACGTACAGCGACGCGACGTGTCGGCTGGCGTAGACGACGAGCCGCAACTGGTTGGGATCGTCTCGCTTCGGCTCGAGGCGGGCCGGCAGCGCGCCCTGCGCCGACAGCTCCGTGAGTTCGCCGATCAGCCGGTCGGGCTCGCCGTCGAGCAGGTCGATGACCCTGCGCGACGGGACGACGGCCAGCGGCCAGCGCAGCGTGACCGGTCGCGTCGTCACGACCGCGCCTCGCGCTGCTGGTCCGGGCGGGGGCCGACCGACAGGCGATGGCGGGCGTCACGCAGCCCCGCGGCCAGCACGTCGATCCGCGGGCGCCGCTGCGGATCGGACGCGAGCGCCCGGGCGAGCAGGTCGTCCAGGTCAGCCGGCAGACCAGAACCCGGCAGACCAGAACTCGGTAGACCGGGTCCCGGCGCACCATGGCCCGGCGGTTCGGGTGGCGGCGGTATCGCGGGCGCACCGGGCGAGGGGACGGCCAGCGGATGGCCGAGTGCGGCGCGGACCAGGACGGCGATCTGATAGACGTCCGCGGCCGGGCCAGGGCGCGCCTGCGGGCCGGGGCCGAAACGGTGGCGGACGCGCTGCTCGGGAGCGGGCGGCGCACCATCCGTTCCACCAGCCTGATGCGGCTGCGCGGTGGGCAGTCCGGCGAGGCCGAGGTCACGCAGGGCGGCCGTGCGAGCGCCTCCTCGCGCCGGCGTGGTGAGCAGGACGTCGTCCGCCGTCAGCGCCAGATGGGCGTGACCGTGCTGGTGCAGCGTCTCGATGGTGCGGCACAGCGCCACCGCGTCCGCGAGGATCGCGGCCGCGGCGAGCCGGTCCGCGCCCGCGCGGGTGGACGCCCGGCCGTGCACCTCCCGCCAGGAGCGGCCGACCGGGGCGGACATCACCAGCGTCGCGGCACCGCCATGGGCCTCGATGCCGGCACCGAGGCCGTGCCGGGCATACAGCACAGGCAGCCCGGACTGGCCGCCGAGCTGCTCCATCAGGTCCGCCTGCCGTCGCAGGCCGACGATCCACCGGCGGGCCTCGTCGGTGCGGCGGCGTACCTGGAGATGACGGATGCGCACCGGGCGCGGCGCGGGTTTCAGCTCCTGCCCGCCCGCCTCGCACCGGACCAGCGCGCGATCCGGTGCCGTCCACCGGGCGACCGGATCGTGCAGCAGATAACTCGCGTCACCGAGGCGCAGTTCGAGGCCACCACGCCAGCCGACGGCATCGGCCGTGGTGACGTCCACGACCTCGTCATCGGGTCGCAGCAGCAGCCGCGAGGGCACCGACGCGGTCGGGCGCGGTGCCGACTGGCCGTAGTAGTAGGAGCGGATTCCGTCGCACCTCGGATCCATCAACAGCGTGCGTAGGCGGTCGGCGCTCCACAGCTCGATGGGGATGCCGGTCTCGCGCGTCTGCTTCGCGCGCCAGCGCTCCCACCGCTGATGGCTGGGCCCGTCCAGGTCCACCGGGATGCACAGCGTCCATGCGTCAATGCGATAGCCACGGTCGGACGCTTCCGCGCAGGCCCGCGTGAACGACGACCGGATGTTGTTGACCTGGCTGCCACCGATCTTGTCGATGAAGTACTTCGCCTGCCAGATCAGGACTCGGTCGGTCAGGTCGCCGACGAACACATCGATGCCCCAGTCGCCGGGCGCGGCCCGCACGGTGTGGGCCGGCCCCTCCAGCGTGTCGACCAGCGAAGTGATCATCTGCTCGAAATCGTGCCGGCCACCAGCCTCGTTGGCCCGGAGCCGATGATTGTGGAAGTCGATCGGCGGCTGTCTGACCGGCTCGGCCACGAGCGGCGCCCCCTCGGCGATCCAGTCTCATCCTGCTTCTTAGTATCCGAGACAATACTGTATGAAGCGGGCTTGGACGGCATATCGGTGCAGCCGGGCGCGGGTGGTAGCCGGCTCGGATGGCGGCCCCGCCGCACCGCGCATGGCGAACCGGTAGCAGTGGGATGATTACCGACAGCCCCAGCCACCGGAGGACCGCCGTGCCCCAGACCCCCGACCCCGACGAGCCCACGCAGGACGAGACCACCCCCGACACGGACCCGACCGAGCCCGCACCCAAGCCCCTGCGCCCCGTCGACTGGGACGGCTCTTTCACCCGCACCTGGAACGCCCGCGACGACCATGAGGTGACGAACCGGCAGTTCGCCGAGCTCGCCGAGAAGCGGGACCGGGAGAGCATGGATCGGTTGATGCAGGAGCTGCTGGCCGAGACGGAGGCCAACTTCCGGCAGAACGACGGGCATCCGTATCCCGAGGCGAACACCGGCGGACCGCACAAGGGCGCCGAGCCGCGGCAGAGCCTGTTCGATCGGATGGAGAACTTCGGTCGCCGGACCGAGGACGACTCCGAAGAGGGCGACGGCTCCGAGGGCTCAGCGGATCATCGCTGACGTCTCCTCATGGTCCTGGGCCGCGGGGCTCGATGCGGTTCGGTCGCTCAGGCGGTACAGGCCGAGAGGTGATCTCCGGCCGCTCTGTGACCGGTGGCTCGTCGCGTCGGATGCTGTCGTCGGTGTCGGCCAGGACGCGGCGGTGCGGGTGGACAGCGTCGATGGGCTGGCCGGTCTGGCGGTAGGTGTCCATGAGCTCGGAGCGGCTGGCTTGGGTGTCGGGATGCTGCGCGCCGAAGGTGCTGTAGCGAGCGGAGTGGACACGTTCATGCAGGTCGACGGCCTGGGGTAGCCGGTCGGGCAGATGGCGGTAGGTGTCGGCGAGGATCGCACCGGCGCGCAGGGTACGAGGATCTGCGTCACCGTGCATGGCGCGGCGAGCGGCGAACTGGCGTTCCAGATGAGGGTGGGCCTCCCCATGCTGCCCGGTGACGCGGTAGAGGGACGCGAGGTTCTCCCGTGCCTGCATGGTGTCCGGGTGCGTGAGACCGTGCGCGCGTTCCCGGCTTCGGAGCACCGCGTGGAGGTGGGGTTCGGCGGCGCGCGGACGGCCGTGGGCGAGTTCGGTTGCGGCAAGGCCCTCATGGCATCGGATGGTCAATGGATGGTCGCGTTCGGCCTTGTTCTCGGCCTGGCTGTCCAGCACGCGCTGGAACAGGGGCCCGGCGAGGTCGGTCCGGCGGGCGTCGAGGTGGGTCCGCGCCAGCGCGTAGGCGCTGTCCAGGGTGCGCGGATGGTCAGCGCCGAGGATGTCGCCACGTCCGCTCAGAGCGCGATCAAGGACGCTGGTGGCCTCGTCCAAGCGGCCCTCGTTGCGGTACAGATCGCCGAGGTGCTGGAGGCTGTCGAAAGTATGCGGATGCTCGGATTCGAGCACCCGCTCCCGGCCATCGAGCGCCGTCTCGGCCTGAACGATGGCATCGTCCGAAAGGCCAAGGCGGGTGTAGGCCATCGCGAGCTGTTGACGGGTTTCAAGCGTCCGGGGATGGTCCGAACCGAGGATTTCACGGCGGTCCTCGAGCGTCGGCCGTAGCATCTCGACGGCTTCCTGGCTGCGGCCGGCGTCGACGAGCACGGCGCCGAGTCGGTGGCGGCTTTCCAGGGTGTCGGGGTGGTTGTCGCCGAGGACGCGGGTGCGGGCGTTGAGGTTCTGTTCGAAAAGGGCCGTGGCGTGGTCGTGGTGGCCGGCGCGTTGGTAGCTGAGCGCGAGGGTTTCGCGGCTGGTGAGGGTGTCGGGGTGGTCGTTGCCGAGGAGGTCGGCTCGGTCGGTGGCGTTGCGTTCGGCGAGAGGGCCGGCGATGGCGAGGTGGTCGGCGTTCAGGGCGGCGCGGAGGTGGACGTCGCGGGCGGTGAGGGTGTCGGGGTGAGTGTCGCCGTCGAGGCGGACGTGGGCGTCGACCGCGCGGGCGGCGAGCGGTTCGGCCTGGTCGGGGCGGCCCTGCTCGGTGAGGTAGGCGGCGGTGTGTTCGGCGAGCCAGGTGGTGTGCGGGCTGTCGTCGGCCGGGGCGGTGGCCTCCAGGGTGGCGAGTGCGTGGGGGAGCAGGTCGCGCCAGGCTGGCCAGGCGTCCGGGTTCGCGGTGATCTGCTCGGGCAGGGCGGCGTGCAGCATCCGGCCGAGGCCGTCGACCGCCTCGGCGGAGGCGTCCGGCGTGGTGTGGGCGCGCACCGCGTCGCGGACCAGGAGGTGCATCGTGAGCGTGTCGCCGTCGCGGTGGGTCAGGCCGGCGCGTTCGAGGACGGCGGCGGTGTCGTCCACGCCCAGGGGTACGCGGCTGGCGGCGCGCAGGTCGGCGTCGGGGATCGCGTCCGGGCCGGCGGTCAGCAGGGGCAGGGGTAGGGGAGTGGCGTCACCGTGTGCGGCGAGGCGCAGCAGCGCGGCGGCATCCGGGTGCCGTGCGGTGACGTCGCGGATCGCGTCGTCCCAGAGCCGGATGACGGTGACGCCGGGCCGGTCGGGTACCCGTCCCTGGGCGAGGATCGCGGTGCGGTCGGTGGCGAGGGCGGCGAGGTAGGCGTCGGGGGAGAGACGGGCGTCGCCGATGCGGTGGGCGGCCTGGTCGAGGGCGAAGGGATGATCGCCGAGTTCGGTGGCGATCAGCCCGGCGGTGTCCGCGTCGATGCTGGGCACGCGGTCGGCGAGCAGCGCCACCGAGTCGCCTCGGGCCAGCGGGCGCAATGGGATGGTCGCCGCGTGCACGTCCCAGGCGGGGTCGCGGGAGGTCACCAGCAGCCGGCCATCTTCGGCCGGGCGCAGCCAGTCGGGCAGGTCGGGGCCGGCCGGGTCGTCCAGGACGATCATCCACCGGCAGTGGGCGCGGTCGAGGTGGGTGATGACGGCTTCGGGTTCGGTGTGCGGGGGCAGGCCGAGACGCGGCGCGAGGGCGCGGACCCGATCCTCGACGAGGGTGGGCCGTGCCGCCGGGATCCACCAGACCACGTCCAGGTCGGCGCGGTGCCGGTGGGCGTACTCGGCGGCCAGCGCAGTCTTGCCGATCCCGGCGAGCCCGGTGACCGCGACCAGCGGTGATCGCGCCAGCGCCGCGTCAAGCTGGTCGAACGCGTCACCCCGGCCGAGGAACCGCCCGGCCATCCGAGGCACGTTCCACGCGACTGGTTCGATCCGCCCGTCCGGCTGCGGCGGCGGCCGGACGGGGAGGCCGGCCTCACCGCCAGCGAGGCTCGCCCCGTCGAACAGCGCCTCGGCGGCCGGCTGCCGCTGCCGGGCCGCGGCCAGCAGTCGGGCGCGCCCGGCGATGACGATCCCGTTGGCGAGCAGGCTCGAGATCTCCGACCAGAACTCCTGGGAGCTGAGCGAGCCGTCCCCCATCGGCACCCGGTGCACGGGCAGCCCGGCCGCGGTCAGGACGTGCAGCGCCGCCCGCCGGTCGGTGAAGGCCGTGGCCAGCGCCGTGACCTCCGCCGAGGACAGGCCCTCGGCCACGACCCGCCACCCCCCGAAGCCACCGGCCGCCACCCGAAACGGCCCGAACCGGCATCATCCCACCAACGAGCTCCCAGAGTAACCGGGTCACCACGCCAAGGTCGCGGCGTCGGGGCACGGAACGCTTCCAGTCGACCGCCTCGCGTGAGTCGCTTTGAAGGCGGTCAGTCTGTCGCTTTCAGATGGCGCGGCCGGCCTCGGGAGCCGCCGGGCGTGGGACGGGGCCGAGGTCGCCGTCCGGTGGAATCAGCGTGTCGGTCCCGCGGGGGAATCGCCGTGCCGGCAGGACGGTGGTGTGCTGCTCCAGCACGCCGCCGACGCTCGGCGTCGACTCGGTAGTGTGCCGCGCGCCGGGCTGTCGCCGAGTGGTAGGTCGTGCAGGGACCGGCGGGACGGTGTGAGTCCGGTGGCGGTACCGACGGCTAGGCCGTGCGCGGCGGTGAGCACGTCAGTCGAGGCCAGCGCGATGACGGTCGCGGGTTCCAGCGGCGGCGGAGAGCGCCGCAGCACTTTCAGTAGTGGTACCTGCACTGGGCTATGCGGATCTCATCATCTACAACCTTGTAGATGAGTCGGTGCTCGTCGCTGATGCGGCGTGACCCTGCCCCGGCCCAACCCTGCCTGCCGCCCCGGTGAGACGCGGGCCGATTTCGTACCGGTGGCTGCCGCAGCCGAGGCCGGCGTGATGCCAGCCGCCGGATGTCCGGGTCGGGAGCGAACCGATCGGCGCTTTCCATACGATAGAAGGGCGTGAGCGAGTCATCGGACGGGCGCGGGGACGCTGAACTGCTGCGTCGCATCGCCGAGGGTGACCGCGGTGCGTTCGAGGTTCTGTACCGGCGCCACGCCCCGTGGCTGGCGGCGCGGCTGCGGGCGCGCTGCGCGGACCCGGCGATCGTCGATGATGTCGTGCAGGAGACGTTCCTGTCGGTCTGGCGCGGCTCGGACCGGTTTCGCCCCGGGGCGTCGGACGGTGACGCGGCCGGCTGGCTGTGGCGGATCGGGTCGCGGCGGCTGATCGACGCGCTGCGCGGGCACGGTGCGCGGCAGCGGCTCGCCTCCGCCGTCAGCCGGCTGCGCGTCCGCGACGAACCGTCCGCCGAGGACGCGATTCTGCTGCGGATCGAGCACGGGGACATTGCCGGCCCGCTGCGCCGGCTGTCGCCGGAGTTGCGGGCGGTCGTGCAGGCCACCGTCCTGGACGGATTGAGCACCCGGGATGCCGCCGTGCTACTGGGAATCCCCGTCGGCACCGTCAAGACCCGGGCGATGCGCGCCCGCCGACAGCTGCGTCAGGAGCTGGCATGACGACCCATGACGCCGAATGGCATGTCGACGAGGAGGACCTGCGCCGGTATGGCGCCGGGGCGCTGGGCCCGCCGGGGCTGTGGTCGGTCGAGGCCCACCTGGTCGCCTGCGCGCTGTGCCGGCAGCGGCTGGCCCTGGCCGCCGATCCGCGGACGGTGACGGCCGGCTGGTCCCGGCTGGACGCGGCCCTCGACGTCCCGTCCCGCGGGCCGGTGGAGCGGGCGATGGTGCGGATCGGGGTGCCGGAGGCGACCGCGCGGCTCCTCGCCGTGACGCCGGGGTTGCGGGTGTCATGGCTGGCCGCAGTCGTGCTGACCCTCGCGCTGACCACCCTCGTCTCCTACCTGGCGCAGGAGGCCGCGGCGCCGATGGCTTTCCTCGGGGTCGCGCCGGCGCTGCCGGTCATCGGGGTGGCGCTGTCCTTCGGGCCGCGCCTGGATCCCACCTCCGAGCTGGTGTCGGTGACACCGCTGCACACGTTTCGTCTGCTGTTGTTGCGCACGATGGCCGTCCTGGCGGCGACGAGCGCGCTCAGCGGCTGCGCGAGTCTCGCCCTGCCCGGTTTCGGACTGGTCGTCCTCGGCTGGCTGCTGCCCGGGGTCGCGTTGACCCTGCTGACACTGGCCATGACCGCCCACGTCGGGCCGGTGAACGCCGCAGTGCTCTCCGGCGCGGGCTGGATCGCGGCCCTGGCCGCGACCGTGCATCCCGGCACCGGGACGTCCGCGATCTTCACGCCCGCCGGTCAGCTGTGGGTGACGTGCGCCGCGCTGGTCGCCGGTCTCGCGCTGACCGCCACCCGATCGGCCTTTGCCACCAGCCGGCACCTGAACCTGACCCGGTCCGCCGGACCTTGGAGGAACTCATGAGTCAGCCCACCGTCACCGCCACGGGCCTCACACTGCGCTATCGCGCGACGGTGGCCCTGCGCGACGTCTCCTTCAGCCTGGGGACCGGCGTCACCGGGCTGCTCGGCCCCAACGGCGCGGGCAAGACCAGCCTGCTGCGCATTCTGGCGACCTCGATCGTGGCCGACCACGGTGACCTGCGCGTCCTCGGCGCCGACCCGCGGACGGCCCCGGGTCGACTGGCCGTGCGGCGCCGGCTCGGCTACCTGCCGCAGAACCCGGGCTTCTACCCGAACTTCACCGCGTTCGCGTTCGTCGACTACGTCGCGATCCTCAAGGAGCTGACGGACCGTCCCGCCCGCCACGACGAGGTGCGGCGGGTCCTGGCCGCCGTCGGACTGTCCGACCAGCGCACCAGGAAGATCAAAACCCTCTCCGGTGGCATGCGGCAGCGGGTGGCACTCGCCGCGGCCCTGCTCGGGGACCCCGGGCTGCTCGTGCTCGACGAGCCGACCGTCGGTCTCGACCCGGAGCAGCGGCTGCGCTTCCGAGAACTGATCGCCGGCCTCGGAGAGGGCCGCACCGTGCTGCTGTCGACCCATCAGACCGAAGACGTCACGACGGTGTGCCAGCGCGTCATCGTGCTGGACGCGGGCATGATCCGGTTCGAGGGCGACCCCGTCGAACTCGCCACGGTCGCGCGCGGCCGCGTCTGGTCGAGTCCGGTCCGGGCCCCGGAGGCACTCGTCTCCTGGCGCACCGGGACCGGCGTCCACCGTAACGTCGGCCATCCACCGCCCGGGGCGCCGCTGGTCGAACCAACCCTGGAGGACGGCTACCTTCTGCTGCTCGATCCGGCCCGCGCACACGGAGCGGGAGCGGCGGCGTGAGCGCACCCGCCGCCGTCCACGCGCCATCGCCGGACACCGGCACGGCAACCGCCGCGCGACCCGCACCCGGCCGGGCCTGCCTGGCACTGGCCCGGGTGGAGGCGGTACGCCTGGCCCGCCACCCGGCGGTGCTGGTCGGGATCGCCGCCTACCTCATCCCCTGGGGCTACTCCTGGGCGACGCAGGGGCCGGCCGGGCGTTTCCCCGTCCTGCAGGACTCCGACCGGGGCACCCAGATCCGGCTGTTACCGCTGGCCCTCGCGACGCTGCTGGCCGCGAACCTGGCGACGTTGCGCCCGGTCCAGAACGGAACGCAGCCCCTGCTCGACGTGCTGGTGCTGCCCTCCCGCCACCGCGCGGCGGCGATGCTCGCGGCGCTTGTGCCGATCGGTCTGATCGCGGCGGCACTGGTTGGCGCGCGCATCGCCGTGCTCGCCGCGCGGCCCGGGGCGTCCGGCGCGCCGAGCGCGTTCGAGCTCGCCTGCGGGCCGGCGATGGTGCTGCTCCTCGGCGCGCTCGGGGTGCTGCTCGGGGAGCTGTTCCGTTCGCCCGCGGTCGCGCCGCTGGCCTCGGTCGTGCTCGCGGTGCTGATTCTCGCGGCCCTGCTGCCAGGACGGCTGGCCGACTCGTCGGCCCAGTGGCTGCTGCCGCTGGCCTCCCGGCCTGACGGGTCACCCCCGCTTCCCGCGGGCCTGCTGGGACGTCCGGCGGGTTGGCACCTGGCCTACCTTGTCGGCCTGACGGCGCTCCTGGTGGCCGCGGTACTGGCCGTGAGCCGAGGACGCGGCGCCGCGCTCGGCACCGTTGCTGCCGGCGGCCTGGCGCTGACCGTGGCCGCCGGCGTGCTGCAACTGCGATCACCCTCCGGCGACCTGATGATGGCCCGGTCGGAGGCCACCTATCAGCCGGCGTCCCGGCAGACCTGCGAACACCGGGGCACCCTGGCCTACTGCGTCTTCCCCGCCTTCACCCCCCAGATCGCCGGCTGGGACGGCGTGGTCCACGGCATCCTGCGTCGTACGCCGCCTGAGGTGATGAAGCAGCCCTGGACCATCCGTCAGCGGGTGTGGGCGATCAGCGCGCAGTCCGGTGGCGGTCTGGCGCCGGAAGTCCCCGCGGCCCAGTGGCGCGCGGACGACCTCCGCCACGGCACCCCCGGTGCGGTTCCCGTGGCGACAAACTGGAACGACGACGACTCCGTGCTCGGGCTCGCCGGCCAGTTGGCCTACCGCGTCGTCCTCGGCGCCAACGTCACCGCGCCGACCGGTGCGACCGTGGTCTGCGAGGCACGAGGGGCGCTGATGATCTGGCTTGCCGGCCAGGCGACCGCGCGCAGCCGACACGGGCTGGACAGCCGAGTCTCCGGCAGCACTGGCGGCGTCACCATCCCCACCGGCGGTTTTGACAGTGGCTACGACATCCCGACCCGAGCCCTGACCCTCGGACTGCGGATGCTCGCCCAGCCGGCGGACGTCATCGCCGACCGGGTACTGCGCTCCTGGCCGGAACTGACGGCGGCCGGGACCACGTTCGAGCGGGTCGGCGCGCTGCTCGGGGTCGAGGTGCCGCCGGCCGATCAGGACGGGGTCTGCCCTTGACCGGCCTGCGCATCACCCGTTCGTTGGTAGGTCCCACCCTGCGCGCGACAAGACAGATCCCGCTGCTCGTCGGCGCGACACTCGCGGCTGCCCTCGTCGTCGCGCCCGCGGCCGGCGGCACGGACCTGGACGTCGGATCGTGGGCTGGCCTGCTGCGCTTCGCTGCCATGATCGCAGCTCTCGGCGTCACCTTCGTCCTGGACGATCCGAGCGCCGCGACGACGTCGGTGCTGCCGGTCTCCCGCGCGTTGCGCTACGCCCTGCGGGTGGCCGTCGCGGTGCCAGCCAGCGTCCTGGGCTGGCTCGCCGCCGCCACCGCCGGCCACCAGGTCGCGGTCAGCCACGTCAGTACGCCGCTGCGCCTGCCGGCGCTGACCCTGGAAGCCGCGACCATCTTCGTCCTCGCCGTCGCCATCACCGTCGGGGTGGCCCGTCTGCGCCCTGACGGCTCCATCGGAGTCGTGGCCGCCCCGGTCTATCTGATCGTGGTCGGCGCGCTGTATGCGCTGCCCGGCCGCGCGGCGCTGTTCGTCGCCACCACCAGCGCCCAGTGGGACGAGGTACACCAGATCTGGGGTCTGCTGCTGATCGTCAGCACCTCCGCGGCGTTTCTCCTCGCCCGGGAACCCGCCTCTCGGCGGCGCCGCGGCCATCCACGCGTGGGGAACCAGACCATCCGGTCCGATGACCCACGCGTGAACGCGATCTCATAACGCGTCGTCTACAGACCGCACGCCGTGGCAGGCCCGGCCCCGCGCCGCGAACCTGTCAGCAGGTCACGACGCCGCTGAGCGCAGCCGTGCGCGCGACCGTGACTGAGTACGAGGCAGGCGCAGGGTGGTGGGGGTGTGGATGGCGCCCAGCGGCGCGGGGCTCACCGCCACCTGGGGTCGGTGGCGCGCGCTGAGGGGCGCCGTCCTGCTCGTCGGCTGATCGTTACCGGGCCGCGGTGAGGCGGGCGAAGTGGTTGTCGAGGGCGGTGAGCCAGGCCAGGGGGCGGCTGGCGTGGGGGCTGTGGTCGGCGCCGGCGATCACAGCGAGGTGGGCGTTCGGGATGGCGTCCGTCATTGTGCGGGCGGAGTCGCGCAGGCTCGTGTCGTTCTCGCCGACCAGGACGGTGGTCGGTGCGGTGATCTCGCCGAGGCGCGGCACGAGCGACGGATAGCGGCCGAGTTCCCGGCCGAGCGCCGCGACGGCCTCGGGATCCATCTGGCTCAGGGCCGTCACCTGGCGCTGCGCGGGACTCGCGTCGTGCCGCACGGCCTCGATTCCGCCGGGCCCGCCACCGCCGGCGGCACGGCTCTCGCCGCCGGCCGGGCCGGTGGCGCGGCGGTGCGCCGAGGTGAACGCGGCGACCCGGTCCAGCAGCGCCCCGACCACGCGGCGGGCGAGCGGGCCGGTCGCAGTGGCCGGGGCGGCCGCGGTGTCGACGAGCACCAGCGAACGCACCCGGTCAGGGTGATCGAGCGCGTAGCGAAGTGAGATCACGCCGCCCATCGAGTGGCCGACGAGGTCGATGCGCTTCGCGTCCAGAGAGTCGACGACCACCCCGAGATCGGCGAGCAGCAGGTCGAACGTGTAGTCCGGCCGTCCGCCCGGAGCCGGTCCGCTCGCTCCGTGCCCGCGCTGGTCATAGGCGATCACCCGGCGGTTGGTGGCGAGGTTGGGCGCGACGGCGGCCCAGTCCGCCGCGCTGCCCGCGATGCCGTGCACCAGCACGACGGGAACCATGGTGCCGTCGTCGCCGGAGTCCGACAGCCCCTCGCTGGGCTGCCCGGTGCCGGACACCGGGCGCGGCGGTGCCGGGTCCCAGGACAGCTCGGCGGCCAGGCGCGCCGTGCCCGCCGGCGCACCGTCCGGGCGGATCTCCTCGACGTGCAGATCCAGACCGGATGCGACGGTCAGCTGCCACTGCCTCGTCTCGATCACCCCGCCATCCTCGTGCCTGCCGCGGTGCGGGCGTTCGCCAGCGCAGCCCAGGCACGGGTGGCCGGGCGTGTCGTGGTGTTCAGGTGGCCAGCCGCCGGTACCGGCCGAGGCGGCGGACGCCGTCGGCGGCGGCCCGGCCCTCGCAGGGCGCGAGCGCCGCCTCGAGCCGGGTGCGGGCGGCGGTGGGGTCGAGATCCATCCCGATGGCGACCAGGCCGCGCGGGCCGGGCACGGTGGGGCGCGCGGTCACGTGGATCTGCCGTCCCACCACGTTGACCAGATGATCGCGTGGTCCTCGTGCGGTGGTGACGGCGACGGTGCCCTTGAGCCGGTAGGCGCCGGCGGGCGGGTCCTCGAGCAGGTCGACGAGCCGGCCGGGGTCGACCGGCGCGACGGCTTCGACGGTCACCGCGCTCGCCCGCGGATGGTCGCCGTGGTGGTGATCTTCTCTGGCGAGGGCGGCGAGGGGGAGTTCGTCGACGGGGTCGTGCGGGTTCGCGGCGTCGAAGACGAGTTCCGGGTCGAGGCGGCCGTGGGTGGTGGCGACGACGTGCGCGTGCGGGCTGCTCGCGCGGATCCGGTCGATGATGCGCGCGACCGTCACGTCGCGCCGCGCCGCCGCGACGCGGTCGGTCTTGTTGATCAGGATGAGGGAGGCTGACGCGAACCGGGCCGGCGGCAGCCCGGTGCCCGGGTCGACGGTGTCGAAGTAGGCGGCGGCGTCGATGACGTCCACGAGCCCGCCGGGACGCACCCGGTCCACGGTGCTGAACCGGATGAGCTGGGCGAGGTTGGGCGGGTCGGCGACGCCGCTGGCCTCGACGATGATCGCGTCCAGCCGTAGCCGGGGCTGGGACAGCTTCGCGAGCGCCTCGTCCAGGCCGTCGGTGTCCGGCAGGCAGCAGACGCAGCCGCCCGCGATCGAGGCCGGCTCGTCCACCTGTCCGGTGACCAGGGTGGCGTCGACGTTGATGGCGCCGAAGTCGTTGATCACCACGCCGAGGCGCGCCCCGGGGGCGGCGAGCAGGTGGTTGAGCACGGTCGTCTTGCCCGCGCCCAGGTACCCGGTCAGCGCGATCACCGGCACCCGCACACCCATTCCCACCTGCCTCCTTCCGTCGGACGGCAACGCCGGCCCGACCACGCACGCTATCGACGGGAGAACAGGGCTTTGCCGCCCGGCCGCACGATCCCGCCCGGACGGGCTATTCTACGGTCCGTAGAAGTTTCTACGATGAGTAGAAGATCTGTTCGCGTGCGACCGGTGCGGATGGCGCGGAGGTGGTCCGGATGGCGCAGATGTCCCGGCGATGGGTCGAGCTGGCCCCTCCGATCGGACCAGGCGGATGACGGCCGGGGCCGTGGTGCTCGCGTCGGGTTCGACCAACCTGGCGCGGGGGCAGACGGCGTTCTCGCTGGCGTTCCACATCTGCTTCGCCGTGTTCGGCGTCGGCCTGCCGTGGCTGCTGCTCTACACCGAGGGCCGCTGGATTCGGACGGGTGACCCGGTGTGGCTGGCGCTGACGCGGAAGTGGTCGCGGGCGTTCGCCGTGCTGTTCGCGGTGGGGGCGGTGTCGGGCACGGTGCTGTCGTTCGAGTTCGGGCTGCTGTGGCCGGCGTTCATGGCCCGCTACGGCGGGGTGCTCGGACTGTCGTTCACCCTCGAGGGCTTCGCCTTCTTCGCCGAGGCGATCTTCCTCGGGATGTACCTGTACGGCTGGCGGCGGCTCTCGCCGCGCGCGCACTGGCTGACGCTGTGGCCGATCGCGATCGCCGGCACGCTCTCGACGCTGTTCATCATCACCGCGAACGCGTGGATGAACGTCCCCGGCCACGTCCGCGAGGTGGGCGGGAAGGTCGTCTCCGCCGAGCCGCTGGCGCCCTTCCTCAGCCCGGCGGCGCCGGTGCAGGTCGTGCACATGCTGCTCGCCGCGCTGATGTGCACCGGGGGAGTGGTGGCGGGCATCTACGCCGTCGGCCTGCTGCGCGGTCGCCGGGACGACTACCACCACCGGGGCCTGCGGGTCGGGCTCACGGTCGTGTTGGCGTGCGCCCCGCTGCAGCTCGTCTCCGGCGACCTGGCCGCCCGCGTCGTCGGCGCCCGCCAGCCGCTCAAGCTCGCCGCGATGGAGGGTCTGTTCCGCACCCGGTCCAGCGCGCCGCTGAGCATCGGCGGCTTCTACGACGAGGCGAGCGGGACGGTCCGCTACGGCATCGAGCTGCCGAAACTCCTGTCGCTGCTGGAGGGCTTCCACACCGATCACCGGATCACCGGGCTGGACGCCGCGCCGCCCGCCGACCGGCCGAACGCCCTGCTGGTGCACTCCGCGTTCACCGTCATGGTCGGCCTCGGCACGGCGCTGATCGCGCTGGCGGCACTGGTCGCGATCGTCATGTTCCGCCGCCGGCGGCGCGGCCAGCGCCCACTGCTGCCGACCGGCCGGCTGTGGCTCTGGGCCGCGGTGGCCACCGGGCCGGCCTCGATGCTCGCGATGCTCGCCGGCTGGGAGGTCACCGAGGGCGGGCGCCAGCCCTGGATCGTCTACGGCCGGATGCGCGTCGCCGACGCCGTCACCGCCGGCGGCCCCGGCATCGGTTGGACGTTCGCCGGCACCGTCACCCTCTACCTCGGCCTCGCGACCGCGCTGGTGCTGATCCTGCGCCGCATGGCCACCGGCGGCCCCGACCCCGACGCGCGCGATGGTCGCCGGTCGCCGGAAGCGCCGGTACCGGCCTCGGTCGGGCCGGGGGGTGCGCGATGACCGCGGCGAACCTGCTGCTGATCGTGATGGTTGGCGGGCTGACGGCGTACGCGCTGCTGGCCGGCGCCGACTTCGGTGGCGGCGTGTGGGACCTGCTCGCCCGTGGGCGCGACGCCGCGGACCAGCGGCGGCTGATCTCCGCGTCGCTCGGGCCGGTCTGGGAGGCCAACCACGTTTGGCTGATCTTCGTCCTGGTGGCGCTGTTCAGCGGGTTCTCGGCGGCGTTCGGTGTCATTGGGTCGACGTTGGCGCTACCGCTGCTCGCCGCGCTGGTCGGGATCGTGCTGCGGGGCAGCGCCTACGTCTACCGCGCCTATGGCGGCGGCGCCGCCGGCCCTGACCATCTCTGGGGGCACGTGTTCGCGGTGGCGTCGACGATCACGCCGTTCGCGCTCGGGGTGACCGGCGCTGCCCTGGCCACCGGCGATCTGTCCGAAGGCGATCCGGCCCGTCCGTTCACGAACCCGTTCGGCCTGGTCTGCGGCCTGTTCGCGGTCACGGTGACGGCCTTCCTCGCCGCCGTCTATCTGTGCCGGGACGCGGCGGCGTCGCCCGCGACCGAGCATCTCGTGCCCGGCCTGCGCCGCCGCGCCCTCGGCGGGGCACTGGCCGCGGGGACGCTCGCCGCCGTGCTGCTGCCGCTGCTGTGGTCGCACGCCCCGGTCGTCGCCCACCGTTTCGGCGAGGGTTCGGTCCCGTTCGCCGTGGCCTCGGCCGCCGGCGGGATCGCCGCCCTGGTCCTGCTCTGGCGGCGCCGGTTCACCGCGGCGCGCCTCGCCGCCGGCCTCGCCGTCGCCGGCGTCCTCTGGGGCGGGGCCGCCGCCCAGTACCCCGACCTCGTCGTCGGCCGCGCGACGGTCGCCTCCTCGGCGGCCCCCGAGCCGAACCTGGTGGCCCTGCTCATCGCGATCGCCGCCGGCATGGCCGTGATCGTCCCGTCGACGGTCCTGCTCTTCCGCCTCTTCGCCCGCCCTGACCATTCGACAGACTGATAAGCGATCAAAGTCGATGTTCGATCTTTCGCCCGATATAAGCCACTATCAAGGATTGCTTAGTGTGGTCTACTCGGAAATGGATCCTTCCCGCGCCGGGCGTGAATCTGGCATGAAGATCGAAGGTACGCCTCTCCCCGTCGAGGTCCTCGAATGTACACAGCAGCCTTCGCTGCTCTGCTTCTGGTGTGACCTTCGACCTCCACTCCGGCAGCGGCGTGTTCGTCGGGCGCCAGCTCCTGACCGCCTGGCCTAATTCCACAAGACGATCGACAACCTGCTTCAGTTGCGGGGGGGTCAGCAATGGAAGGTCGGACGCCACGCGCGGCAGGAAGAGAAGGTCCGGAAAGGCATCGGCTCTTGCCTCCCACAGCTGTCCGGCTGTCCGAATCCGCTGGAGACCGGCCGTCGAAAGCCATGCGTCGTGAACGGTGACGTGGGTAATTCGTGCTGCGTGACGTACGACCGTAAATGACGAAATCTGTTCGAGTCTGCTGCTGTGACCTTCCACGATCTCCTGCCGCTCGATGTTAATCTCCGCGGAGTCCCAGCGGTCGGAAGTGTTAAGGCTCAGTGCGAGACCGTCCAACGCATGTGCGTATCCCAGGCCATGTGCCTCCACGCCGTCGACCAGATAGGCGATAAGACCATCATCGCTGATCGGGCCAACGTCCCGGAACGGCGCCCTGTTCTGTACCGCGCGGAGCAGACGAAAATGGTCCCTGTTCCTCTTGTCTGCAGCCCAGCGGGCGAACACGAAGATATCGCCGAAGTGTATATCGCGCAACGGCTTAGCGGAGACGAGCGCGACGTCGGATCGGCGGCTACGGATGTTGACAATAACCCTGACGAGATTGTTGAAAAGTAAATTCGCCTCTTCCTGGTCGAGATTGGGTGCACCATCGACATTGGTGTGTGAGAGTTCGTTTAGAAATAACAAGATTGTCATGGCGCCTATGAGAGTAGATTATCTAGGGTGCGGTCCCACTCGTCGAAGAACCCGCTCGGCCAGTCCGACAGCATGCCGTCGGGGCCAATCATGGGTCTGGTCGATGAGATTGAACCCGTGGCTGTTCGATGGAAGTAGTGCAGGGCCACCTCGGTCGGCTGCAGGACGCCATCTTTGACGGATATGCGAAGCCCGTTCAGAACATGGTCACTGTGAGTCTCCATGATGACCTGGGCGCCGCCAGCGGCGGTACGGCTCGCGAGTTTTCCCATGAGCGTCTGTCCGTGCGGATGGAGATGCGCCTCCGGATTCTCAATTAGCATGACTGTATTGGGTGCGGCTGTGAGGCAGGAGACCACAACGGGTAGCACATATGTGAGACCGAATCCCACGTTCGTGGGACGGTACCGGTTCGAGGCCCTGAGGCCGGCAGTGCCGAAGAAGCCATAGTCCAGCTGCACGAGGTCCGTGCCCTCCAGGTCATTCACCTGGAGGTTCACGCCGGGGCACAGCTCTTGCATCCAGGCCGTGACCTGATCGAGCAAGGTCGACGATGCGGCTCGGTCGTGGCGAGGCGCAGTGTCCGGCAGGCGGTCGTCCTGGTGCGAACGGAGATAGTTGACCGTGTGCTCACCGGTCACACCCAGAAAGCCTCGTCTGATGGCCGCCTCGTAGGATTTCGGATAGGTAACGGCGGGAACCGCGCGGTCAGCCCGAAGATACTGGAACCCAGGCTGGAAGAGGGCAAGCGCGGCGAGCGGAGACGTTGGCCTGGAATGAGCTTGAAGCAGATCGTCCTCGCGGCTGTATCCAACGGCCCAGAGATACTGTTCGTCGTTGTCCGTCAGATGAATGGATATTGCTGGCTGCTCATCCTCGTCGTAGTCCTCGTGCAGCAGATCCTTGCCGGTGCCCAGGGAGACGAGTTCGCCGTTCAGGAGAAGTCCCTCCTCCGGCAGAATTCCCGCGTCGAACGACTGTCGAAGGATCGCCAGTGCCTGTAGCACTGTACTTTTTCCGGTTGCGTTGATGCCCGACAGGAGGGTAAGTGGCGCCATACCGATGTCCAGTCGAGCGAATGCCTTGAAGTTGCCGAGACGGATGCGACTAATCATCGATGACCTCGTGGAACAGCTCGTTGACGGCGCGGAAGCGCAGTCTCACCTTCGCGACGTCCCCGGTTCCCTGAGAGACCGCTCGCTCGAACGTCAAGTCCGTCATCAGCTCGCCAAACAGGGCGTTGACTTTGCTCGCCTTCCGAGTCAGTGTCTCGATCTGTTTGTCAGTCAGGGGGGCCAGATTCACGGCGACGGCCTCGAAAACTGCCTTGTTGATGGGAAACCTGTTATTCGTGTGCGGATACTGTTTCCGGAAGGCGTGACGGCCAAAAATCGCCGCCGCGGCCCGCATCGAACCGGTGAACTCGTTGTGGAGGGTATGCAGCTGGGGGTCGGGTATGTTGTCGAGCTGCTTCATCGCTGTCCGAAGGAAATCGTCGAAATCCTGGGAGGAGTAGTCGGCGGGGTTTGTCAACCTGAAAGCGATGAATCGCAGCACCATTTCACGGTCTGCCATGCGTTCGGTGCGTACGCTTCCGCCTGTCGCCGACGTGAACTCATCCGTCGCGGCCCATTCCTTGAGAATTTTCCTCGCGGCACCCTTGATGAGAGCATGGCGAAGCTCCTGGGTGGAGAGGGGAAGGCCGCCGGTATTGATGCGGGCGAATATGTTGAACTTAACTTCTTCTGGCGTTCCGAGGCGAATGAGGTGAACAACAAGTTCGGTCTCTCGCAGGCGAGTTTGTAGTCGACCTGGAAGCTCATCGAACGAGGCGCCATCGTACGATTTACCCAGGTATTCGAGGCCCCTGAGTATGAGGCGTTCCGCGCCTATCGCGCCGGGTTCGATGAAACGCGAGATCGTGGTGAGGCGCTGTATCCCATCGACAATCACCCACTGCTCGTCATCTGCCTCTGCAGCATACAGGGTGGGCAGAGGAATGCGGAGGAGAAGTGATTCGACGAGGCGGCTCTGGCGTTCATCGGTCCAGATCCCTCGTCGCCGCTGAAAATCTGGTTGCAGGTCGATTCGACCGGTTCGTATTCGGGACAGAAGCAGGTCGACCGTCGGGTTTCGGGTCTGTACTTCAATTCTGTCCGGATCGAACGGCCGTCGAATCTGGTCGGCATCCTGCACCTCCTCGGCCTCTACACCGGTGCCGAGACCGAACGAGTCCCGCTCCTCGCGCACCTCGACCGGCACCATGCTGTCGCTCATCTTGCCCCAACCTGGTCTGAGCTCACTGCTAAAGCAGCCTGCGGCGGCAACCTACCGGCACGGTGGTCGTAGGCCGACCCCTGACCGCCGGGCTCTGCGGTCGCACTGCTAGCGGCGAAACTGGGGGTCCACCTGGGCATCACCTGCCCAAGGATACGAAGATTCGAGGGCGACCGACCGCCACTGGACCGGGCTGGTATGTCCTCGGGTGGCACTCTGATCGGCGGTGGCTGGCGCCGGTCGACGATCTGGGCGCGTGTCCGTGCCGGACAGTAGCCTGAGGTCGCAGTGGGACGTGGGAGCAAGCGAGCGCAGGAGGAGAACGGTGACGGCCGACGGGACTCAGGCGACGCCGGCGGACTATCGGCCGCGACGGTCGGTGCTCTACATGCCGGGCGCGAACGAGCGGGCGCTGGAGAAGGCGAAGGGCATCGCGGCCGACGCGCTCATCCTCGACCTGGAGGACGCGGTCGCCCCGTCCGCGAAGGAGTCTGCCCGCGACCGGGTGTGCGCTGCTGTCGCCGATGGTGGCTACGGCCGGCGCGAGCTGATCATCCGGGTGAACGGGCAGGACACCGCCTGGTACGCCGACGACCTGCGGGCCGCGGCGAAGGCCGGACCGGACGCCGTCCTCGTGCCCAAGGTCGGCTCGGCGGCGGAGGTGCACGCGATCGAGCAGGCCCTCGTCGCCGCCGGTGCCCCGGAGCGCACCAAAATCTGGGCGATGGTGGAGACGCCGATCGCGATGCTGCGCGCCCTGGAGATCGCCGAGGCCTCGCCGCGCCTCACCGTCCTGATCATGGGCACCAACGACCTGGCCAAGGAACTGCGCGTCGAGCACGTTCCCGGCCGGGCGCCGCTGCTGGCCGGGCTGGGTCTCGCCCTGCTCGCGGCGCGGGCCGCCGGCAAGGCGATCATCGACGGCGTCTACAACAACGTCAAGGATGCCGAGGGCTTCGCCGCCGAGGCCCAGCAGGGCCGTGAGCTGGGCTTCGACGGCAAGACGCTGATCCATCCCGGCCAGGTCGCGCCGTGCAACGAGGCGTTCTCGCCGTCCGCGGCGCAGCTCACCGAGGCCGCCGAGATCGTCAAGGCCTGGGACGAGGCGACGGCGGCCGGGCTCGGGGTCGTCACCGTCAACGGCCGGATGATCGAGAACCTGCACGTCGACAACGCCCGCCGGCTGCTCGCCGCCGACGCCGCCATCGCCGAGCTCGCCGCGACCGGCTGACCGGCCGCGGCGGCGGACCGCCGCGATCACCCAGGCGCGCTCGTCGGCTGAGCGTCGCGGCCGGGGGGTGAGGCGGGGGTGGCCAGGCGGCTCGGGGTTGGGATAACCCGAAGGCCGAACGCGGGTGTACCGGCTGGGAACCCGCCACCGCCGCGGGCAGTGTGGGAGATGTCAGCCGGCGGCCGCCGGTGGTCGTCACGCGGGTGGCGGCAACCGGGGGCCGGCGAGTGTCCCAGCCACCCGCACCCCCGAGGCGTCGATGACCATGACCGTTCCGCCAGCGCCGGATTCCGACTCGGCGAGGCCGGCCTCCGTCGGCCCCGTGGAGCCGGGTGCACCCAGCCACCCTGTTCTGCCGGAGCCACGCCGCTCGACGCGCCGGCCGAGGTGGCGGGCGGCCCGTGAGTTCGGCTACTCGCTCGCGACGCTGCCGCTGGCGATCCTCGGGTTCGTCTACGTCGTCTTCTCGCTGTCCGCCGGCCCGCCGCTGTCGGTGACGTTCCTGGGTCTGCCGATGCTCGCCGGTCTGCTCGTCGGCGCGCGTGGCCTCGGTGCCGCGCAGCGTGGGCTGGTCGCGGGGGTGCTGGGGGAGCGCGTCGACGGGCCGCCGCCGTTTCGCCCGCGGCATCCCGGCGCCTGGCAGTGGATCCGCTCGGGACTGGGTGACGGGGCCGGTTGGCGGACGTTCCTCTACCTGCTGCTGAAGTTCCCGCTGGCGATCGGGATGACCGTCGCCGCGGTGACCGGCTGGATCGGCGGCCTCGGCTACCTCACGTACCCGGTGTGGCGGCGCTGGTTGCCGGTGGAGCACGACGACCGGGGCCGCCCGCACCGCGGCGCGTCCTTCACCGACAACTACTTCCTCGACACCTGGCCGCGGCTGCTGCTCGCGGTCGGTGCCGGCGTGGTGCTCGTCGTGGTCGGCCTGTTCCTGGTCCGAGCCCTGGTGGCGTTGGACCGGCTGCTGGTGCGCGGCCTGCTCGGGCCGACGCGGCGCTCCCTGGAGAAGGCACGGATGCGGGAACTGGAACTCACCCGCGCGGCCGTCGTCGACGACTCCGCCGCCGCCCTGCGCCGCATCGAGCGGGACCTGCACGACGGCGCCCAGGCCCGCCTCGTCGCGATGGCGATGAACCTCGGCACCGTCCGCGAACAGCTCGCCACCGGCGGCGAGGACGTCGACCTGGCGGAGACCCGATCCCGGGTCGATGCCGCCCACCGCGACGTGAAGGCGGCCCTCGTCGAGCTGCGCGACCTCGCCCGCGGCATCCACCCGCCGATCCTCGACGCCGGCCTCGACGCGGCGCTGACGAGCCTCGCCGCCCGCGGCCCGCAGTCGGTGCAGGTCCGGGTCGACCTGCCGGACCGGCCGTCCGCCGCGATCGAGACGATCGCCTACTTCTGCGCTGCCGAACTGCTCACCAACGCGGCCAAGCACAGCCGGGCCGACGAGGTGTGGGTGACCGTCACCGGCCGGGCCGGGCGGATGCGGATGACCGTGGCCGACGACGGCCGAGGCGGAGCGGCGCTGGACCGCGCCGCCCGAGGTGGCCTCGCCGGCCTGGTCGAGCGGGTCCGCGCCGTGGACGGCTCCCTGGACCTCACCAGCCCGCCCGGCGGCCCGACCAGAGCCACCATCGACCTTCCCCTGCACGCCTAGAACGACCTGGCCCTGTCGACGGCGCGCGCTCCGCGGCGCACAGTCAGATCATCGGTATATGCTGACCATGTGAGTAAAGCGGACATGCGTGAGCCGACCTTCCTGGTCCTCGCCGCGCTCGCCGACGGGGCCAAGCACGGATACGCGCTGATCGAGGAGATCGGCTCCATCACCGGCGGCCGGGTGACGCTACGGGCGGGGACGCTGTACGCCGCGCTCGACCGGCTGGCAGGTGAGGGCCTGGTGCGCCCCAGCGGCGAGGAGGTGGTCGACGGCAGGCTCCGGCGCTACTACGACCTCACCGACCTGGGCGCGGAGATCCTCGCCGGGCAGATCGTCCTGCTGCGGACGAACGCCGCCGAGGCCGACCGTCGACTGCGCTCGCGCCGCCGGCCGGGGACGGCACCGGCGTGACCCGGCCCGCGGGCGAACTCGCCTACCGTCGGCTGCTCCGGTGCTATCCGCGGCCCTGGCGACAGCTCCACGAGGACGAGGTCGTCGCCACCCTGCTGGACGTGGCCGACGCCGCCGGCCGCACGAGGCCGAGCCCGGCCGAGGTCGCGGATCTGGTCGCGCACGGCCTGGCCGCCCGGTTCGGTGCCGTGCTGGGCCGGGTGCCCGCGGTGGTCCGGCACCGGGTGGCCGTCCTGGCGCTGGGGTCGGTGGCGGCGCTGTCCCTGTTCCTGTTCGTCGTCGCGGAGGTGCTGCCCGAACCGCGGCCAACGGACCTGGGCTATGACATCGGCAGCGGGCTGACTTTCGGCCCGTTCGTCACCGTCGGCGCCGCGATCTACCCGCTCCCCATGGCCGCCTTCCTCGCGGCGCTGGTCGGCACGCGCCGTGCGGCCCGTTCGCTGCTGCTCCTGACCTGCCTGGCGGTAGGTGCCGCGGTGCTGGTCGCGGCGCGAACCGAGATCGAACGGCCGCAGCTCTGCCTGCTGGTCGTGCTGTTCCTGCTGGCCGCGATGGCGTGGGCCGGCCTGCCGGCGCCGCTGCCTCGCCGGGCGCTGGTCGCCACGGCGGCGTCGGTCAGCCTGTTCCTCGCCGGGGCGCTGGTCTACGGCCGCTGGCTGTACCACTCGGCTTACCACGAGTACCTGTACTACAGCTTCCCGATCAACGCCTATCGCGGCTACGGCGGCCTGCTCGACACCGTGGAGATGGCCGTGCCGGCGACGGCCCTCGTCGGTCTTCTCGCCGCGACCGTGATCAGTGTGCGGCGACCCGGCTGGGCCGCCGCGGCCTTCGGCATCGGCGCGACCTGGTCGCTGATGCCCATCGCCGAGTCGATCCGTTACGACCGGTGGGGCTGGGAGAACAACTACGTGGGCGGCGGGTTCCTGCTCGTCCTCGCTCCCGTCGCACTGGCGGCGGCGCTCGACCTGTCCCGGGCCCGCGGCCCGCGTCTCCCGACGGAGCCGCACCAGCCCGGGGAGGGCCGGGACATCCCCACGACCGAGTGAGGAACGCCCCCCGGCGCCCCGGGCCGGCGTCGGCGCCGGGTCAGAGCTTCTTCGTCGCCTCCAGGGCGTCGAAGGTCTGCTGCCAGGGGAACATCGCCTTCCACGCCTCGATGTCGGGGACGTCCTCCAGGACGATGCCCTCGTAGTCGAAGATTACTTCCACGCCCCAGGAGCGCAGGGTGGCGATGTTCGTCAGGAACGCCGGGTGCCGGGCGTGGGTCGGGTTCGGCGGCAGCGAGATGATGATCGGGATGCCGGAGCCGATGGTCTCGTTGAGCAGGCTCAGCGCCAGGGTGTCGGAGATCCCGGTCGCGAACTTGTTCACCGTGTTGAAGGTCGCCGGCGCCACGACCACCGCGTCCGGGATCGGCCGTTCCTCGTCGTCGTCCTCCACCAGCACGTACTCGCTGCGCACGGCGTGCCCGGTGAGCTCGCCGAGCAGGGGGGCGTCGATGAACTTCAGCGACGCCGGCGTCGCGACGACGCGGACGTCCCAGTCGGTGCCCCGCGCCTGCTCGACGAAGGCGGGAAGGTCGCCGGCGGGATACCCGCCGCCGCAGACGACGATGTAGAGAGCGCGGTTTCCGACTGTCATGGCGATGCACCTGTCTCGAGGGCCGTGGTGGAGAGACGGGGAGTCGGGTAATTCGTGACGATGGTTAGTTTCCCGGCGTCAGCCGCAGATTTCCCCGGAATTGCCGAACGTCGGACAAGGACCGATCCCAGGTCCCGCGCGGGCCCGCCGTTCGACCCGGCCGCGACGGGCGGGCGGTCCCGTCGCGGCGGCACCGGACGGCAGGCGGTCACGGTCACGAACGACAAACCACGCAGCCCCGAGGCGCGAAGCCGTGGCACGTGGCACGACCGTGGGAGTCGGCCGTCAGATCCGGGTGAAGGCCTGCGCGTCCCGGCGGAAACGGTCCAGCTCGGTCAGGCTGATCGTCGGGCGGGCCTGGCGGGCGGCGTCGAGCAGGTCCTCGGTGCGCAGCGGCGTGACGGCGGGGTCAGGGCCGCCCTCGGGTCCGGCCGCGTCCGAATCGGGCTTGCCGGTCGGCCAGGCGCCGTCCGTGGCGCGGTGGAAGGCTGCCGCGGCCGAGCGCTGCACGACCGCGGTGAGGTCCGCCGGGGTGAACAGGTCCGTGGCGGCGACCACCGCGTCCAGGTCGATCTCCGCCTTGTTGGCGATCCGCTCCAACAGCCCGGCGAGCAGCACCCGGCGACCGGAGGCGTCCGGCGGGCCGATCGGCAGCACGAGGTCGAACCGACCCGGGCGGACGAACGCCGGGTCCAGCGCGGACACCGCGTTCGTCGCGCAGATCAGCAGCCGGCCCTGCACCCCCCGGAACAGCGGGATCGCCTTGAGCAGCTCGTTGACGACCGACTGGTTCTCCGGCCGGACCTCCCGGGACTGGGCGATCTCGTCGACCTCGTCGATGAACACGACGACCCGCTCGACGCCCATCAGAGCGTTGATCGCCGTGCGCAGCTCCGCGGCCAGCCCACTCGCGCCCGAGGCCAGCCGGGACGGCAGCAGCTCCACGAACGGCCACTCCAGCCGGGCGGCGACCGCGCGGGCGAACGACGTCTTGCCCGTCCCCGGCGGCCCGAACAGCAGCATCGCGGTCGGGATGACCACGCCGTAGGCCTCGGCGAGCTCCCGTTCCCGCACCGGCAGGAGCAGGCGCTTCTCGATCATCGAGCGCTCCTCCTCCATCCCGGCGAGGTTCGACCACTCCGACGCGCTCAGCAGCGCCCCGCCCCAGCGCTCCACGGTTGACACGTCCGCCGGGCGCAGCGGGATCTGCTTGTCGTAGAGCACCTGCCCGGTGGCGGTGAAACCGCGGTTGAGGAACGCCTCCTCGTCGGGCTGGCCGGGATTGATCAGCGTGGTGATCCGGCGGCAGCCGACGTGCAGCAGCTGGTTCTCGACGGCCTGAAGCAGCCCGGAGCCGATCCCGTGGTGTCGCCAGGCCGGCGCGATGGCGACGGTGAGCACCCGGCCCTGCCCGCCCTCCTTGCGCCCGACCGCGGCCCCGACGATGTGTTCGCCGGCCACGGCGACCACCGCCGGGGTCTCGGTGTCGGCGTCGGGCGAGTCGTGCCGCAGCGCCAGTACGGTGTCGGTCAGGTTGATCGGCGAGCCGCCCGGCGCGCCGTGCACCTCCTCCAACAGACGCACGGTGGCCGCGTAGTCGACGGTCTCGTACGGACGGATGTGCCAGATGGGCACGCTGGCTCTCCTTCAGGTCGGTCACCGACGGATCGTCAAGACGACTGTGCATCGCCGTCAGTGACGAACAGGCTGGGACCGATGGAGCTTTGTCGCGGGACCTTGGCATCGCCACCGGCGGACGAAGGACGTGTCGCTGCCCGGGGGTGTTCCCCCGGGCAGGGTCGCCGCGGCGCCGTCAGGCCTGTGACCTGCGGCTCGCCAGCCCGGGTACCCGCTGGCGGGCGGGTTGGCGAGGGATGGCTGTGACGCTGCCCGCCGCCACCTTCGACGATGCGCCGACGGTCGGCCCGTCCGGGCGGACAGTGGACAGTCCGTGTTCGTCGCGGGATCGATGCCCCAGCCGCCCGACAGTGGGCGGCCGGGGCGCCGTGCTGGTTGAATTCGCCCATGACGCACCTGCCGCGCAGCCGATCACGCCCGTCGCTGGTGACGGCGGCCTTCCTGGTCAGCGGGGTGGTGCACCTGGTGCGCCCGTCGGTCTTCGAACCGCTCATACCGCCCGCGCTGCCACGCCCCCGCGAGATCGTGTACGCCAGCGGCGTCGCCGAGCTGGCCTGCGCCGCGGGGCTGCTCGCGAAAGCGCGCTGGGCCGGGCCCGCCAGCGCCGCCCTGCTCCTCGCCGTGTGGCCCGGAAACCTGCAGATGGCCCTGGACGCCACCACCGGGGCCCGGGAAGGCGGCGGTCAGCCGAGCGACGTCGCCGCGGCGGCCTTCGCCTGGGCCCGGCTACCGCTGCAGGTCCCGATGATCCGCGCGGTCCTTGCCCCCCGCGGCACCGGCACCCACTACACGGCGGCTCCCAAGCCAGCGACGCGTCACCGCCAGGCGTGCTCGCTGGGGCGGCATCTGCGGCGTCCGAACGCACCGCTATCTGCGAAAGCTGGATCTCATCTGCAAGGTTGACCCTCCTTGCCGCTGCATCCGGTGCCACCGTTGCTGGTTGCGTCCAGCATGCGGTGGAATCTGACCTACCGCCTGCAGTCGACGTTCCTGCCGGTTGTAATTTTCACGCTATTGTCGTCGGATAGATTGACCGGATCCACGTCGATCACGCTGAGCCACCCGGTCATGCTCCTGGTGATGCGGCCCGCTCGCCCCGTGGCCCACTTGCCACTGCCCCCGCCGGGGGCGACTGTTGCTTTACCTTTCGTGCCACTGTTTCGCCAACTGCCGTCACCGTAAAGTTCCTGCAGTTGCACGGTGACGAGGCGCCTCAGCGGGGGAATTGTGGATCATTGCTCAGGGCTGAAGCTGAAGTGGGTCCGAGACAGGGTTGTGTGGTGACCGTGGAAGTCGTGGGTCTAGGCGCCTGGTGTGACATCGACGATAGTGCCCCGGGATCGGCCTGGTTGACAGGCGGGGCGGGTCGGCCCCGTGAGCCGATCGGCGAGGCTCTGGATTTCCGGGTAGAAGAGATTGCGATGCTCTCTGATGGCCGGCGACTTACGTTGACGAGCGATCGGGGCTGGACCAGTTGGTTGGTAGGCGAGCCGGTGGGAGACACGCCTTGGGCTCATCTCACCGCGGAGGGAGTCGAGGAGACAGCTCGAACCGTGGTTCTGCCAGATGATGTCGAGGTAACGGGAGAGACGCACACGTGGGCACGGCTGGCGGAAAGTCTGCAGGACCATGGAATTGAGGTGACTGTCGAGACACTCAAACTGCTGCCTTACACATTTACCTTCAGCCAGCGTCTGCAGGAGCGGCTGCCGGCGGCCGGTTGAGAGTGTTTGGGCTGGCGGCGCCGCGGACCGGCCGGCTCAGGGCAGCAGCGCGGTGAGGGTGAGCAGGCGGGTGGTCTGGGCGGCGCTGAAGTTGTCGTCGCTGACCAGGGTGAGCGAGGCGGGGCCACGGCCTGCGGGCGCCGCCACGGCGAGACCCTCGTAGTTGTCGAGCAGCGGGTTGACCTGCGGCTCCTTGCTGGTCGCGCCGAGCGTCGGGCAGCGGACGAGATCGGCGACCGGGTGCTTGGCGACGATGTCGGCGCGCGGTGTGGCGGAGAGGTTCGCGACGCCGCTGACGTCCGGCGCCTGGTTCGCGCCGGTGACGGCGTAGAGGGTCACCGTGTTGCCGACCTTCGCGGTGAACGCCGCCTCCAGCACGACGAGCCGCCCGTCGCCGTACGCCGTCACCTCGGCGATCCGGTTGCCCGGGTCGACCTCGTAGCCGAGCTGGCGGACCAGCCGGAACCCGCCGGGTGCGGTCCGGTCCGCGGTGTAGACGAGAATCCGGCGGAACCGGCCCTCAACACCGCTGGCCGGCGCGTCCCCGGCCAGCGTGCCCTCCATAGCCGCGTAGACGAACCGTCCCGACGGCGAGACCGACAGCCCCTCCAGTGTTGCGTTCGCCGTCGCCTCGCCGGCCGGCGCGACCGCGAACCGCGCCGGCACGGCCAGCTCCCCGGCCTGCCTGCCGTCACGGCCGAAGACGCGGACCGACGGCTCGGTCTCCGAGCTGACCAGGAACTGCCCGTCCGGCAGCACGGCGACGCCCTCACCGTCGAAACCGTTCGCGTCGTACGGCGTGCCGTCCGGGTGACGCAGGACGAGCGCCCCGGTCAGCGTCGGGTGCAGCGGGTCGCGCAGGAAGAACAGCCGCGCCGGATCGGTCCCACTGTGATCCTCGACGGCCACATATCCGCCGCTGCGCCGGTCCGCCGCGATCCCCGACAACCCCCCGACGGCCACCCCGCCCACCGACGCCTTGTCCAGCGCGTCGCTGAACCCCACCGCCGCCGCCGCGGGCGGGCAGCTCCGCCCCCCGGCGGCCGCCGTAGCTGTCGGGCTGGCCGCGACTGCGGTGGTCGCGGCCGTGCAGACGAGGGTCACCGCGACGGCTGCGGCGCGCACCAGGAGGCGACGGGCTGACGTCATGGCACGAGCCTTCTCCGGTCCGACCATCCGGGGTAGGCGGCTTCCGGTAAACCCTTCGGGAACTTACCGGGAACGCCTCAGAAAATAATGATCTTTTCTTGGACGATGGTGATCGGAAGGCCCGCGTAGTACTCCAGCACCGCTGGCGCACTGGCCTCGTCCTCGATTCCGAGGCGGACGGACTCGCCCCTTGCCGCGGCGCCGACGGACGACAGGACGACGCCGCGCTGCCGCCAGAACTCCCAGTCGGCAACGATGCGGTCGCTGATCTGGCGGAGATACGCCCGGGAGTACGGCGCCGTCGCAACAACGAGATGATCCATGCCGATGTTCTCGCGCAGAACCCGGTCGATCTCGGCGGTGTACGGAGCCGTCCGGTACACCGTCACCACACCGTCCGCCGCAGACACCACCAGACCCGAAAAGCCCGCGCTGTGGTCTGCGCCGAGCAGCAGATCGACCGTGACCGCAATGGTGTCGAGAAAGTTCTGGTCCACCGGCCCGGAACCGCCCGGTCCCGCCGGCCTCCGAGCGCCAGCCCCACCCTGCTGCGGTGTCATCCTGTCCCCGGTTCTGATCACATGAAGATCGATGGGTCCCTCGTGGCGTCGCGCGCATCCTGCTCCCAGGCGGTGTGCATACCGCGAATGACGGTATCGGTGAACATCAGGCGCAGGTAGTTGCGTTCAGCGGCCGGGATGCGCGAGAAGTCCTTATAAAGAGCAGGTGTGCCACGAACGCTGAAGGTTGCTTGCTAGCTGAGTGATCGACAGCGGTGCTGTACGAAAGATGGAGGATTGCA
>NZ_JALKFX010000095.1:15822-34307 GCF_023243045.1 Frankia sp. AgB32 | reverse complement strand
ACGCCGAACAACATCCACACCCGGCTGACCCGCCAGCAACTCACAGCAAGATCACCAAACCACGTGAATGTTTACGCCGGAGCGACCGGTTGGCGGCGCAGGCGAGCATATGACGTGAATCGCCCCGCCGCCCACTACCGACAGCTAGAACGCTGTCACTTCCGATTCCGCAGCCGAAGGTGCCAGCAGCGCCACACATTCGACATGATGCGTCATCGGAAAAAGATCGAAAACACGTAGCGAAACCAGATCGTAGCCAGCCTTTGACGCGACGGCGAGATCGCGGGCGAGCGCAACCGGATCACATGCGACATACGCGACGGCCCGCGGGTGGTAGGCCAGCAGTGCCGTCATCACCTCCGCCCCGACGCCCGACCGGGGCGGGTCGAGCACGGCGATGTCGACGCCGGCGGGCACCGGCCCGCCGCCGAGGACCCCCCGCACCGTCGCCGGCGTCACCCGGACCCCACGCAGGGACACCTGGGGCAGGTCGGCGAGATTGTCGGCGGCGGCGCTGACCGCCGCGGGATCCGACTCCATCGCGACGACCCGGCCGTGCGGGCCCACATCGGCAGCGAGGAAGGCCGCGAACAGCCCGGCGCCGGCGTACAGGTCGAGGGCGGTCTCCCCCGGCCGGGCCCGCAGCGCCGTCCGGACCGCCTCGACCAGCACCTCCGGGGCACGCGGGTGAATCTGCCAGAACGCATCCGGGCCGACCGTGAAGCGTCGCCCCGCCACCTTCTCGACGACCGGGCCGCCCTCGACCGGACCGTCCCCGGCACCGAGGTGGCTCGCGGGGGTACCCGAAACGGTCCGCCCAGCCTGGTCGCCGGCGGCGTTGCCCGCCGTCGGACCGGCGCTTACCGGCAGGCTGTCACGCACTGCCGGGCTGCTGGCGGGCGCGTCCCCCCGCACCGTGACCGACACCTGACCGGTCGACGGGCTCGCCGCGACCTCCACCGACTCCGCGCCGACGAAACGCCGCCCGGCCAGGGCCGCGGCCACCAGCGGATGGGCGATGCGGCAGTCCGGGGTCGCCACCACCTGGTGGGACCGGCTGGCGCGCAGACCGATCTCGCCATCGGCGGTGACGGCGAACCGCATGCGGGTCCGCCAGCCCAGTCCGTCGTCCGGCGCGGCGGACCGCCCGCCCGCACCCGCCTCGACCGCGGCTACCTCGACCGGGACCGCCTCGACGTCGACAGCCAGCTCGACGCCACCGAACCGGCGCAGAGCGTCGGCGACCACCTCGGCCTTCCCCTGGCGCTGGGCCGCGAGGTCGGCGTGCTGCCAGTCGCAACCGCCGCAGCGGCCGGGGCCGGCATGCGGGCACGGCACCGCCACCCGCTGCGGCGCAGCGTCGAGGATGTCGACGGCGTCGGCCCGCCAGTACCGGTCGTGCGAGGCGTCGGTCACCCGGGCCCGCACCCGCTCGCCCGGCAGGGCATGGCGGACGAACACCACCCGTCCGTCGGCCCGCGCGACGCAGAACCCGCCGTGCGCCACCGGCCCCACCACCAGCTCGAGCATCGTGCCCACGGCATCCGGCACCGCGCGCCTCGACGGCGTCACGGTGGCGGGTCGGGGGCGGCGCACCGCGCGCCGCGGCGGCCCGGAGGTCATTCCCGCTCCGTCGGCGACGGGGTCGTCCCGGCCGGCGTCGCCTCCACCGCCGTCCCAGCCGACCCGGACCCGGTCGACCCGGACCCAGCCGACCCGGACCCGGTCGAGCCAGGCCCAGCCGACCCAGGCTCCGCACCGACGCGGGCCGGTGCCGAGCCGGGCTGGGCGGACACGGCCGGCAGGGCCGACCGGCCACGGCGCACCGCGCCCGCGCCCGTGCGCTCCAGCCGCTGCTCCACCCGGGTCGACGAGGCGAGCTGCCAGGGCACGCTGGTCACCATCACGCCCGGCTGGAACAGCAGGCGGGCCTTGAGCCGCAGCGCGCTCTGGTTGTGCAGCAGGTGCTCCCACCAGTGCCCGACGACGTATTCGGGGACGTAGACGGCGACGACGTCGCGCGGGCTCTCCCTCCGGATGCGGGCGACGTACTCCAGCACCGGGCGGGTGACCTCCCGGTAGGGGGAGGCGAGCACGACGAGGTCGATGGTGATCCCGCGTTCGTCCCAGGTGGCGCGCAGCCGGTCGGCGTCGGCCTGGTCGACCGCGACGGTCAGGGCGACGAGGCTGTGCGGCCGGGACGCCTTGGCGTAGGCCAGCGCCCGCAACGTCGGCGCGTGGATCTTGCTGACCAGGACGACGGCCCGGATCCGGGAGGGCAGGGTCGGCGGCCCGGGCTCCGGGGTGAGCTCGACGGCGACGCGGTCGTAGTGGCCGCGGATACCGCGCATACCGAGAAAGATGATCGGGATCGCCAGGCAGACGATCCAGGCCCCGTGGGTGAACTTGGTGACGAGGACGAGGACCAGCACCGTCCCGGTCATGCAGGCGCCGAGGAAGTTGATCGTCTGGGACCGGCGGATACGCCGGCGGCCGGCCGGGTCGGCGGCTGCCGGGGCGTCCGAGCGCAGGATGCGCGCCCAGTGCCGGACCATGCCGGTCTGGCTGAGGGTGAACGAGATGAACACCCCGAGGATGTAGAGCTGGATCAGCTGGGTGACCTGCGCGTGGAACACGATGATGAGCAGGACCGCGAAGCTGGCCAGCAGGACGATGCCGTTGGAGTAGGCCAGCCGGTCGCCGCGGGTGTGCAGCTGGCGGGGCAGGTAGCCGTCGCGGGCGAGGATGGAGCCGAGCACCGGGAAGCCGTTGAAGGCGGTGTTCGCGGCCAGCATGAGGATGAGCGTGGTGACGGTGGCGATGTAGACGAAGCCGGGTGAGCCGTGGCCGAACACGGCCGCGGCCACCTGGGTGATGACCGTCGGTTGGTCGCCGTGGGCGCCGATCAGGTCCGCGGTGTGCTCGGCGACGTGCACGTGCGAGATCAGGGCGAGCGCGCTCACGCCGGCGAACATGGTGACGGCGAGAATCCCCATCATCAGCAGCGTGGTCGCGGCGTTACGGCTCTTCGGCTTGCGGAAGGCGGGCACGCCGTTGCTGATCGCCTCGACGCCGGTCAGCGCGGTACAGCCGGAGGCGAACGCGCGCAGCACGAGGAAGGCCAGCGCGAACCCGGCGTAGTCGTGCTCGGCGACCACCTTGTATCCGGCGCTCTCGGCCCGCGGGGTGTGCCCGACCGCCGTCTGCACCAGACCTGTGACGATCATGACGAAGACGCCGGCGACGAAACCGTAGGTGGGAATCGCGAACGCGCTGCCGGACTCGCGCACGCCGCGCAGGTTCATCATCGTCAGAACGATCACGATGACGACCGCGATGAGGACGCGGTGCGGGGCGAGGCCGGTCACGGCGGAGGTCAGGTTGGCGACACCGGCGGACACCGACACGGCGACGGTCAGCACGTAGTCGACGAGCAGGGCGCTGGCGACGAGCAGTCCGGCGCGCGGCCCGAGATTGGTGGAGACGACCTCGTAGTCGCCGCCGCCGCTGGGATAGGCGTGCACGTTCTGCCGGTAGGAGGCGACCACCGTCAGCATCAGCACGATGACGGCGCCGGCCAGCCAGGGGGAGATGTGATAGAAAGCCAATCCGCCCAGTGACAGAACGAGCAGGATTTCCTCGGTGGCATAGGAAACCGAGGACAGCGCGTCACTGGCGAAAACGGGCAACGCCACGCGCTTGGGAAGCAGAGTTTCCCCGAGCCGGTCGCTGCCAATCGGACGACCGACGACGCCGCGCTTCAGGCGGTCCGTGAGCGCCACGCGGCGATGCTACCGAGGTGGCACTCCGCGATGCGCGGTTGTGACATGGCCCACACCAGCGCCCCGCGGATGTGACGCCGTGCATAGCCGGCCGGCGGCGTCGGCATACAGAACGTCCCAGGACGATCCGCGCCGCGAGGGCCGGATGGGGCTACCCTCAACCCTCGTGCATGTCGTGATCCTCGGCTGTGGCCGGGTCGGCTCCGCCCTCGCCCGGGGCGTCGAGCGCCTCGGGCACTCAGTGGCGATCATCGATCAGAATGCGGCGGCCTTCGGCCGACTGCCCACGGACTTCACCGGCCAGCGGGTCACCGGGGTCGGATTCGACCGCGACACCCTCGTCGAAGCCGGCATCGAACGCGCGGCGGCGTTCGCCGCGGTCTCCAGCGGCGACAACTCGAACATCATCTCGGCGCGGGTCGCGCGGGAGATGTTCGGCGTCGAGCGGGTCGTCGCCCGCATCTACGATCCGCGCCGCGCGGAGGTCTACGAACGTCTCGGCATCCCCACCGTCGCGACCGTGCGCTGGACCCGCGACCAGATCCTCGGCCGGCTGCTGCCGGACGCGGTGACCGCGGCCTGGTCCGATCCGTCGGGAACGGTGCTGCTCACCGCCATCCCGCCGGGTCCGGGCTGGGTCGGGCGCAAGGTGCGGGACGTGGAGGAGACGGCCGGCGTGCGGGTCGCCTGCGTCACCCGCTTCGGCGAGGGGATCCTGCCCGACGCCCGCACCCTCGTCCAGGACGGCGACGTGCTGCACGTCGCCGTCACAAAGGCGCGTGCCACCGAGGCGGACTCGGTGCTGCGCCACGGTCCCGAGGAGGGCTGAGCCTTGATCACACGTCAGGTGGTGATCGCCGGTGCCGGCAAGGTCGGCCGCTCCATCGCGGCCGAGCTGCTGGAGAACGGCGCCGAGGTGCTCATCATCGAGCGGGATCCGCAGAAGGTCCGCGTCGACGCGCTGCCCGGCGCCCGCTGGCTGCTTGCCGACGCCTGCGAGCTGGCGCAGCTCGACGCGGCCGGCCTGAGCGACTTCACCGTGCTCGTCGCCGCGACCGGGGACGACAAGGTGAACCTCGTCGTGTCGCTGCTGGCGAAGACCGAGTTCGGCGTGCCGCGGGTCGTCGCGCGGGTGAACCACCCGAACAACGAGTGGCTGTTCACCGAGTCGTGGGGGGTGGACGTCGCCGTGTCCGCACCGCGGCTGCTCACCGCGCTGGTCGAGGAGGCGGTGAGCGTGGGCGATCTGGTCCGCCTCATGCGTTTCCGCCAGAGCGACGCCTCCCTCGTCGAGCTCACCCTGGCCGAGGACGGGCCGGTCACCGGACGGCGGATAGGCGAGATCGACCTGCCGCCGGACACCGCGCTGGTGGTCATCCTGCGCGATGGCCGGGCGGTGATCCCGTCTCCGGACGCGACACTGGAACGCGGCGACGAGGTGCTCGCGGTCGCGACCAGCTCCGAGGCGGAGGAGGCGCTCGCGCTGCTGCTAGGCCCGGCACCGCAGGCCAGGGCCATCACCGGCGACTGACGCGGGCCGCCCGCCGGGATCAGTGCGCCGGGCGGCGGGGTTCGACGGTGCTCTCGGCGGCCGGCAGCTCGCCGCTGACCGGCCCGCCCCAGCTCGCCGCGGCGGCGGCCTCCGCGGCGGCGACCTCGCCCTCCACCACCGTGCCGGCGGCGGGTGGCGCGGGCGGCAACGGAGCGAGGCGACGCACGACGGCGATGCTGGCGAGCAGGGCCACGCCGAACAGTGGCAGGCCCAGCGCGATGTTCGCCGCCGCCAGCCAGCCCGGCTGGTCGGCCAGGTAGAGCACGCCCTGCACGACGAAGCGGACGCCGAACACCGCGGCCCAGACCAGCGTGGCCACCACGGCGGCGCGCCGCTGGCGGGGATCGTCGCGCCAGTCCGCGTAGCGGGTGTCGAAACCGGCCATGAGGTATCCGCCGATCGGCCGTCGCAGCGCCACGGACAGCAGCGCCGCCACCGTCCCGACGGCGTTCTTGGCGATACCGGGCAGGAAGAACCCCTTGGCGTCGCCGGTGCGCGAGGCGACGAACGCCGCGACGGCGACCGCGAACAGGCCGGAGAACCCCTGCTGGAGCGGCTCGCGCCGGGCGAGGCGCAACCCGAGCAGGCCGACGGCGCTCAGGACCGCGACCACGATCCCCGCGGTCAGCCCGACCTCCGCGTTCACCGCCACGAAGGCCACGGTGGGCAGGGAGCTGTCGATGATCCCCCGAGGCCCGCCGATGGCCTCTGACATCGACATCGGCGGGGCGTCGGGCGCGGGCAGTCGTGGCATCGTGGGTGCGGATCCCTGTCGTGGTGGGGCTGCCTGTGCCAGCCGAGGGTCTAGGCGCTGGCGGAGGAGACCGGTAGCAGTTCGTAGCGCGGGTTGAAGATGGACGGGCGGCCGTCGAGCAACGTCACCCGGCCGGACGCCTTGACCGAGGCGCCGGCCCGCAGGCCCGGGATGTCGCGTCGGCCGAGGAACACCAGCGTCACGGTGCCACTGCCGTCGTAGAGATCGACCTCCAGGGTCGGCGCACCGGATCGCGCGCGAACCGTCACCGCCTGGATGGTACCCGCGACACAGGTCTCGTCCCGGTCCCGACAGCCACTCATCGGCTCCGCACCGGCAGCGGCCGCCGCGGCCTGGAGATCCTCCGCGTCGAGCTCGTTGGTTCCTGCCGTCAGCCTGTGGAGCTTGCGCCCCCACCAACCGCGTGGCTCGCCCACGGCTCCTCCGATCCCGCGCAAGCAACTCCGCGCCAGAGCAGTACCGCACCTGTGCGGTCCTGCGCCTGAGCAACGCTGCCCGAACACGTCCGATGCAACGAATGACCGAGGCTCAGTGTGCCCGCGCGGGGCCGCGCGATCGAGCGATCCACCAGGAATCCACGCGATCGGCTCCCAACCCGCGCCGGACGGCACCTTCCGGCCGGGGGCACGGGTAGGGAAGCGGCGACGGCGGTGTCAGCGAATCTCGGCGATGCGCACGCCGGGAGTGGGCATCTCGGCCCGCCCGCTCGTCGCCGATGTCGCAGCGCCCGGCCCGTCCGGATGGTCGGTGATGTCCCGGGGCAGCGTGAGGGGCAGGGGGTCCCGCACGGGCATCGCGCCGTCGCCACGAGCGACGACGAGCTGGCGCAACGTCTCCTCCAGCAACGGCGCGGCTCCCGGGTCCTGCCCGGCGACGCCGGTCACCACGGCCCGCAGGAACCAGCGCGGCCCGTCGACCCCGATCATCCGGGCGGGCACGGACTCGCCCGGCCGACCCGTCGGCAGGGACATCCGCAGCTCCCGCCCGAACGAGCCACCCGCCTCCTTGCCGCCGGTCGGCTCGACCGTCTCGAGGATCTCGGCGCGGACCTCGTCCCACAGCCCGCGGCTCTTGGGCGCGGCGAAGACGGAGAGCTCCATGGCGCTGCGCCCGTCGGTGACCAGCACCGTCAGCGGTTCGCCGGTGGCCTCGCCGACCTGGAACTGCACCTCGACACCCGGCAGCGCGGGCAGCCGCAGCGACCCGAGGTCCAGCCGGTTGATCCCGTCGTCGGGCGCCTCGGCCGCGTCGTAGGGACCGTCGGGCACGATCGCGACCGTGGACCGCCTGGCGGAGCCGGTGTCCTCGGCCGTCTCCGGCGACTCGACCACGCCCTGATCGGATTCCTTACGCCCGCGGCCGAACACCAGCGATCTCCCTTCCCGAATCCCCGGCAGCACCGGACCCGAGGACGGCCCCGGGCCCGTCGGCCGAACCGAAGCCGCCGGTCGAACCGAAGCCACCGCTGCCCCGCACCGAGTCCGGCAGCTCGTCGACCTCCCGGAAGACGGCGTGCTCGACCCGCTGGACAACCAACTGGGCTATCCGGTCACCTCTGTGCAATGTAATCGTCTCGGCTCGATCGGTGTTGATCAGAACAACCTTTATTTCTCCACGGTAACCGGCGTCGACGGTGCCGGGCCCGTTGACCACCGTCACGCCGTGCCGGGCCGCCAGGCCGCTGCGCGGGTGCACGAACGCCGCATGGCCGGCGGGCAGCGCGATCGCCAGCCCCGTGCCGACGACGGCCCGCTCCCCCGGGGCGAGCGTCACATCCCGCGCCGCCACCAGATCGGCGCCGGCGTCCGACGGCTGGGCGTACACCGGCGCCGCCAGCCCCGGGTCCAGGCGGCGCACGAGGACCTCCACCCCGTCGGGCCCGGCCGGCGGCGTGGCATCGGTGGCGGTCATGTTTCTCCTGCCCGGCACACGGGGATCGTCGAGCCCAGGTGGTTCGCGACGGTTCGGTCGAGGCGTGGGCCGGATGTCCCTCGGTCCGCCAGATGCACCCTAGGGCATCGGACGCGCGGCCCAACTGTGGACGCCCCGTGACCGGACGGGCGCCCTGTCCTGTGCCACCTCGCCGGAGGTGATCGGATGGGGTGCGCACGGCGCCGCGACCGGCTCCGGCGAAGGCCGGCTGCGGCGAAGGCCGGCTGCGGCGAAGGCCGGCTGCGGCGTCCGGGGAGTAATCGACGACGTCGAGGAAAGCACTGAACTGGCGGGCCGGCACGGCCCGCCCCGAAGAGCGAGAGGTGTGGGGTGGCGAAAGCAGCGTCGAAGCTGGGTTGGAAGGTCGTCGGCGGAGCGGCAACCGCACTGGCGGGCACGGCTGCCAGCCGTGGGGTGACGGTCGCCTACCGCAAGGTGCGCAAGACGGATCCGCCGGTCAACCCGGCGGACCCGGACACCGCGCTGGTGGAGGCGATCGCGTGGGCGGCGATCTCCGGCCTGGCGATCGGTCTCGGGCGGCTGGCAGCCGAGCGGGCCGTGGCCCGCGGCTGGTCCCGGGCGACGGGGACACCGCCGCCCGGCATGGTCCGCCCCGAGCTGGAGACGGCCGACGCCTGACCCGATCCGGCCGCCGGGCGGCCGGGCTCGGTAGCCTCGGGTGCGGCTGGGACGGAACCAGCGTCACGGACGACCCGTGGTTCGCCTGCGATGACCAAGGAGCCCCGGTGGCCCTGTACGCCCTGGGGGACGCCGTCCCCACCGTCGACCCGACGGCGTTCGTCCATCCGGATGCCACCGTCATCGGGGCGGTGACGATCGGCCCGGAGTCGACGGTGTGGCCCGGTGTGGTGTTGCGCGGTGACTACGGGTCGATCGTGATCGGCGCGCGCACCTCCGTGCAGGACGGCACGGTGATCCACGCGACCGAGGAGCTGCACACGGTCGTCGGCGACGACTGCACGGTGGGCCACCTGGCCCACCTGGAGGGGTGCGTCGTCGAGGACGGTGCGCTGGTCGGCTCCGGCTCGATCGTCCTGCACCGGGCCCGCATCGGCCGCGGCGCGCTGGTCGGCGCCGGTGCCGTCGTGGTCGGCGGGACGGACGTGCCGCCGGGCGCGCGGGCGTTCGGCGTGCCGGCGAAGGTCGTGCCCGGCGGCGACCCGGCGATGCAGATCCTCGCCGCCGAGCACTACGTGCGCAACGGCCGCCGCTACCGCGAGCAGCTACGCCGGATCGACTGACCCGGCAGGCCCGACCGGCCCGGCAGGTGTCGGCGACAGGTGCCGAAGCTTCTCGGGATTCGCCACGATGTTGATCTCGGCGATCCGGCCGTCGGCGACGTGCAGGGCGGCGACGAAGCGCAGCGCCGTCCCCTCGTACGCCGCAAGCCCGGGTTCGCCGTTGACCATCACGAGCCGCATCGAGGGCTCTGCCACGGCGTTGCGCACACCCTTCGCGATGATGCCGAGGACAAACCGGGCGACCCGGTCGGCGCCGAGCACCGGACGGCGCGCGGCCTTGGTCAGCCCGCCGCCGTCGCTGCGGACCACGGCGTCCGGGTTCAGCAACGCGAGCAGGCCGGCCAGGTCACCGCCGGCCGCCGCGGCGAGGAACGCCTCCGCGACGCGGCGGCGCCGCGCCGGATCCGGGTCGAACCGGACCGACCGGTCCCGCACGTGCCGGCGCGCCCGGCTGGCGAGCTGACGGGCCGCCGCCGGGGTACGCCCGGTGGCCTCGGCGATCTCGCCGAAGTCGTAACCGAACACGTCATGCAGGATGAACGCCGTGCGCTCGGCCGGGCTCAGCGCCTCCAGCACGACCATCATCGCGAGACTCACCGACTCCGCGAGCGTCACCCGGTCCGCGGGATCCACCGCGCCGAGCGCCCCGGAGCCACCCGCCGACCCGCTCGCGACCGGCACCGCCGCACCCGTGACCAGCGCGGCGTCGGCCACCGGTGCCCCGACGTCGACACTGCCGCCGCCTGCCGCGCCGCTGTCCCCGAGCCCGGTCACGAGCGGCTCGGGCAGCCACGGCCCGACATACCCCTCCCGACGCCCCCGCGCCGAGCGCAGCTGGTCCAGGCACAGCCGGGACACCACCACCGTCAGCCACGACCGCAGGTCGACGATCTCGTCCGCGTCGACCCGCTCGAGGCGCAGCCACGCCTCCTGCACCACGTCCTCGGCGTCCGCCAGCGAACCGAGCAGCCGGTAGGCCACCGCCCGCAGATGGGACCGTTCGGCCTCGAACGCCGCCGCGAGCGCGCTCGCCCGCCCGTCCGGCGCGGACCCTGATGGGACGATCATCGTCATGTCCTCCCGGAAGCCCCGACAACATCCTCCGACAGGACGGCGCACCCCACACCGATGTGACATCCATGCCCCGTCGCCGGTGATGTCGCGTCGTCTCGGGTGATGTGACCGGCCATACCACGCGGCGGGCTGGCAGCGGCCGGGACGGCGGGTTGGCAGGATGGGGGCCAGGGGGAGACGTCCGGTCGGCGATGGCCGGCGAGGTGATCCGAAATCGAGCCTTGGAGTGCCGCCCGATGAGCGACCTGCCAGACCCGGACGTCCTGCTCGACGTCGCGTTGACGATCGCCCGTGAGGCCGGCGAACTGCTGGCCAGGGGCCGTGAGGGCACGGTCGCGGCGGAGGCGACCAAGTCCTCCCCCACCGATGTCGTCACCGCCCTCGACCGTGCCTCCGAGGCGCTGGTCGCCCGCCGGCTCGGCGAGCTGCGCCCCGGTGACGGCCTGCTCGGCGAGGAGGGTTCCGACTCGGCCGGCTCGACCGGCGTGCGCTGGATCGTCGACCCGCTCGACGGCACGGTGAACTTCCTCTACAACCTGCCGAACTGGGCGGTGTCGATCGCCGCCGAGGTCCACGGCGAGATCGTCGCGGGTGTCGTGCACGCCCCGGCGATGGGCACGACCTACACCGCGACCCGCGGCGGCGGGGCGTTCCGTGACGGCACGACGCTGACCGGCTCGACGGTCACCACGCTGGCCGGTGCGCTGGTCGCCACCGGCTTCGGCTACGCGGAGTCGCGCCGCGCCGCGCAGGCCGCCGTCCTGCTCCGGGTGGTGCCGAAGGTCCGCGACATCCGCCGGATGGGCGCGGCCTCCCTCGACCTGTGCGCGGCGGCGGGCGGCATCGTCGACGCCTACTACGAGCGTGGCCTCAAGCCCTGGGACCACGCGGCAGGCGGCCTGGTCGCGGCCGAGGCGGGCCTGCGCGTAGGCGGCCTGCGCGGGCTCCCGGCCAGCGAGAATCTCACCGTCGCCGCGCCGCCGGCGTTGTTCGGTCCGCTCACCGACCTGCTCGCCGAGGACCCGCCGGCCGACCGCGACTGATCGTCGCCGCGGCCCGTCCCGACGTCGGCCCGGCGACGCCGGGGGGGCGTCTGCCGACATATCAGGATTCGTTGACACCGCTGGCGAGGAACACGCCGACGAGTTCGCTGCGGGAGCGGATCGCGAGCTTGCGGTAGACCCGGGTCAGGTGGGTCTCCACGGTCTTGCGCGAGATGAACAGGGCCGCCGCGACCTCGGCGTTGTTCATGCCGTCGCAGATGGCCCGGGCGACCTGCACCTCGGCGGGGGTCAGCTGGTCGAGGCGGGCCCGCCGCGCGACGAGGGAGCCCGCGCTCGCCGGCTGGCCACCACGGTCGCCGCGGTCGCCGGCGGCGAGGAGTTCGGCGGCGGCACGCCGGGCCCAGGGCCGCGCGCCCAGCGACTCGAAGACGACCCGCGCCTCACGCAGGGGGCGCCGCGCCGCGGCCGGACGGCGCAGGCGGCGCAGCATCTCGCCGCGGCACAGTAAGGTCCGCGCCCGCTCGAAGGGCATCGGCTGGCGATCGTGGGCGCGCTCCGCCTCGTTGAACGCCACCTCGGCGGCCCGCAGACCGTCCGCGAGCAGGCCCCGGCAGCGGGCGGCGACGGCGGCGGGCCAGGCCAGGCCGGTGGCGCGAGCCCGCTCGTCGAGCCAGGCCACGACGTGCGCCGCCTGGTCGGGCGCGGCGGCGCGGACGTGCGCCTCGGCGAGATCCGCGGCGAGCGGGATGGTGTTGGGGTTGCCCAGCCCCATGTCGACCATGCGGCTCCACGCATCTGCGAGGGTCAGCGCGGCCACGTCATACTCGCCGTGGCTGATCGCGGCAAGACCCAGCGCCGCGTCGGCGCGCAGGTCGAGCAGGCCGACGCCGTACGGGCCGGTCTCGGCGCGCAACCGCGCGATCCGTTGCTCGCACAGCGCCCGGTCACCACGGGCGGCGTCGATGCGGGCGAGCACGGCGAGACTGAACCCGAGCGCCGGCGCCTGTCCGAGCTCCTCGGCCCAGCGCAGCGCTTCCACGCCGTCGGCGTAGCCGGCGGCCCACAGGCCGCGCCAGCATTCGAGCTCACAGCGCACCGCGAGGGCGTTGGACAACATCGCTGGGGCGCCGTCGCGGCGGGCGGCGTCGACCGCGGCGGACAGCAGCCGCACCGCCGGCTGCGGCTCCTCCACGTCGAGCAGGGCGGCGCCGGCGAGCACGAGCGCCTGCTGGTCGAGGACGTCATCGGCGGCCCCGAGCTGCTCGGCCACGTCCCCCAGCAGCGCCCGCGCCTCCTCGGCGCGCCCGGCGAGTGCCAGCGCACGGGCCCGGTGCACCGTGCGGGTCAGGACCTTGTGCGTCGGGGGTTCGCAGGACCCGGGTGCGGCGGCGAGGTTCTCGGCGCGTTGCGCCGTGTGCAGCGCGAGGTCGACCCGCCCATCCATCAGAGCGGGCAGCACGGCCTCGGCGAACAGGTCACCGGCCCGGCCCCGGGCGCCGGCGCCGTCGTCGTCGTTGTCGTCGTCGTTGTCGTCGTTGTCGAGCAGCGACTCGGCGGCCCGCACGAGCTGCTCGTGCGCGCGGGTCGGGTGTCCGGAGCAGGTCAGCACCCGGCCGCGGACCAGCTCCGCGTCGGCCCGCGTGGCCGGGTCGGCGGCGAGGCTCGCCGCCGTGTCCGCCCAGGTGGCCGCGAGGTTCGCCTGCCCGGCGAGATGGGCGTCCTCCGCGGCGCGCAGCAGCCGGTCGACGCGCACCTCGCGGGACCCGGTCAGCACCGCGGCGCGATGCCACGCCCGGGCGGCGGCGCCATAGCCGGCTCGGCCGCGGGCCCGCACCGCGACGGCGGCCAGCGCGGTGGCGACCTGGTCGTCCGGCCCGCCGGTCGCGGCCGCGGCGTACCAGACGGACGCGTCGCCCTCGCAGGCCCCGGCGAGCGCCTGGCAGGCCCGCAGCCGGGCCGCCGGCGTGGCCCGGCGGAGCACCACGTCGCGCAGCAGCGGGTGCGCCAGGGCGAGCCCGCGGCCCCGGTCGACCGCGGCGCCCGCATCCAGCGCCGGGCGGGACCACGGCGCGCCGGCTCCCACCTCGGTCGTCGTGACGAGCCCCGCGTCATGGGCCGCGTCCAGATCCGTCAGGTCCACGGGTGGTGATCCCGGCATGGCCGCCAGGGCCCGCGCGAGCGTCTCCACCGGCACCGCACTGCCTGCGGCGAGGACCACCAGCGCGGCGCGGGTAGCCGGGGGTAGTTCGTCGAGGCGGTCGGACCAGGCACGCTGCAGGCGCCGGCCGGGCGGCGGCAGTTCATCGACGATCTCCAGGCCCGCCCGTTGGGCGGGCCGCAGGCTGGCGGCGGCGTCGAGCAGCGCCGACGGGTTGCCGCCGACACGGCCCGCGAGCTCCTCGACGACGCCCGGGGCGACGCTGATGCCCCGGTTGGCGACGAGTGCGGCGCAGTCGTCGACGCCGAGGCCGCCGAGCTCGATCGCTGGCAGCCCGGAGCCCTCGCACATCCACGCCGCGTCCGAGCGGACGGCGAGCAGCATGGACACCCGTTCGACGGCGAGCCGGCGGGCGACGAACAGCAGCACCCGCCGGGACGGCTCGTCGATCCACTGCAGGTCGTCGACGAGAAGGACCAACGGGCGTTCCTCCGCCGCCGCGGCGAGCAGATTCAGCGTGCCGGCGCAGGCGGCGTAGGGGCTGGCGAGGGTGCCCTCGGTGAGCGCGAGGCAGACCTCCAGCGCGGCGCGCTGCGCGTCGGGCAGACCGGCCAGATGCCCGCGCAGCGGCAGGACAAGGTCCGCCAGGGTCGCGAAGGGCAGCACCGCCTCCGATTCGACCCCGCGCAGCCACCGGACACCGGCGGTGGACCTGCGCTCCGCATGGCGCAGCAACGCGCTCCGGCCGATTCCGGGTTCGCCCCGCACCACCAGCGCACAGCAGCGTCGCGTGACCGACGCGAGCAGTCCATCGACCAGCCGTCGCTCCCTGTCCCGGCCGAACAGCTGCTCTCCGGCAAGCGGAACTCCCCCTCGCGCGGGCAACTTCTCACCCGCGGGAATCCACCCGTCCACGCCATCGTCCCCGTCAGCCAGGGAATTCCCGTCTGCCGAAATCCGCGCGCCGGCCAGGGGCACATCGGCGACCAGATCACTCCCGTTACCCGCACGCGCGCCAGCCGGAGTCGCGCGCGTCACGCTACTTTCTCCGGCAACTGCCCACACACCGTTCACAACGGCCGAACCTCCCCACGGCATGCTCTCGGCGTGCCTCCATCCTGCCGCTCGAGGCATTGTTGCAAAAGGGCTTTTCGACCTTCGTTCGCGCCGCCGTCCACAAACGTGACCGGGAATTCCCCGACGCGCCCCGACCGGACAGGTGTTGACCTGGGAGTACGAGGTAACCGTGGTAGCGCCGGTCGCGAACCTGCCCTGGCCGGAGAACCTCGCCATGTTGCCCGCGGATGACCGTGGTCGGTCGCCACCGCCCTCACCTCGCTAGGAGCCGAGATGGACAGCCGCCCGCGCCTGGACTGCGTGCGGGTCCGGGTGATGCTGGCCGGGCGCCGGGCCGAGGCGGCCTACCGGACGCCGGAACTGCGGGTGACAGCGGGCCGGTGGCACCGGCTGTTCTGCTTCGCGGCCGCCACCGACAGCACGGAGTCCCTCACCCGGGACCCCGCGGACGAATGCCTTCTGCTCCTGTTCCACGACTATGACCGGCCCGGACCGGGCCGCAGCTTTTCCACGGTCAGAATGCGGCCAGCACGCCGGTCGCGACTGAGCCCGGAATGGGTTCGCACCCGCGACGTCGATGGGCACACCTTCCGGATGGAGGCAGACTGGACCGGCGAAGAACATGCTCTCGCGGTGACACTCACCGCCGAGCACGGCACCCGAAGGGCCAGCGACATCAAAACCGGACGAATTATGCCGAGTGCTATTTTCTCGGCTACCCAGCTGCGATTCATACGGGAGTGCGCGGACGGCCCGGTCGACCTGGACCGCCATCGCCTCCTCGGGCCGGTCCAGGCCCTCCACTGGCGCGTTCCGCTGCCGATGGCCGGTTTTCCGGTCACAGCGCGGCTGTGGTCGGCTCCCTCGGGGGCCGACCGGCCTGCCCCGAGAGAGGTGCTGGACCTGTCCATCCGGGTCGAGCCAGCCGGCGCCGAGATCGCCCAGATCGCCTTCGAGACGGCGCTGCGCGACCTCGGCCTCGACATCGATGACGCCCACGACCTCGAGGGGATACTGACGCCGACAACGGAGCGAGCGGCCGTGCGGCTGTTGTTTGGCTGCTGAGTCTGTTTGGCTGCTGGGTTCGGGCGGCGCACCCGCGACAGGCGGGAGGGTGCCGCACGCGCCGACGGCCCCGCCAGGTTCTCCCGGCGGGGCCGCATCGGACCGGCGCCCCGGGTGCGAACCGGGGTGCCGGAGCAGGTCAGGCGGAGACGAGGAAGCTGCGGCTGGTCGTGCTCGTGGTGTCGGTGAACTGCCCCGACTTCAGCGAGAACGACGCGATCACGTCGAGCACGTCGTCCTCTGCCGCCGCCCAGGTCGTGTCCGGGATGTTGATCCGTATCTGCGTCTGGAAGTTCTCGTTACCCGTGCTCGGCAGCTGCGCCGTGCTCGCCGGCACGGCGTAGGCGACCGTGAACTGGCTCTGGTTGCGTACGGTTGCGACCAGTCGGTAGCTCGCACCCCCGAACGCGATGATGCCCTTCCCGACCTCGATGTCCACGAGGACGTCGAAGGTCTTGCCCGACTCGATGACGTCGACGGTGTTCGCGGTGCCCTTTTCCACCGCGGTGACCGCCTTGACGGTGGCATCCCAGCTACCCGACATTTCGCTGACCTCCCTGAACCGGTTGGAACCTGCGTCTCGCAGTCTGCGAACCGGGCGCCCCGGCCGCATCGGGGAGATCTCTGACATTCGCCCTGAGGCGGCGCGGGGCATGGAGTCAGCCAACCGCCATCACGAAGCGGCGGTGTGACCCGGCGCGGAGGGTCGCCGTGCCGGATGTGGCGTCAGACGGTGGCGCGTTCGGCGAGCAGCTGCCCGACCAGCCGGCGAAGGCCGTCCTCGACACCTCGCGGGCGGGTCAGGTCCAGGTGGCTCAGCATCGCGACGCGGGCCGGCAGGGCGACCGGTTCGAGCAGCACCGGGATGAGCCGGCGCCGCCGGTTCGCCGGGTCGGCGGTCTGCGTCAACAGGTTCTCGAACTCGGCCCATTCGCTGGTCAGGTAGGCGGGGGTGAGCACCAGCAGCGTGCGGCGGCTCACCTCGACCGCACGCTCGATCTCGGTCAGCGTCGGCGCGCCGATCCGGAAGTCGTCGCTGTCGAGCACCACCCGCAGCCCGGCCCCGCGCAGCCGTGGCACGAGGACGGTGTGGACCCACTCGGCGTCGACATGGCTGTAGCTGACGAACACGTCGTACCGCACGGGCAGAGGCTGACGGCGTGGCGCCGTCGGCGCCGGGGAGGCGGGGGGATCACCGCTGTCGAACAGCGGGCGGCGCCAGGGCACCTGGTACGGCAGCCGGAACGCCGCCGCACTCTCCCGCACGTCGACCAGGTCGCACAGGATGCGCTCCTCCTCCCGGAGCTGGCCGGGGGGCGTTCCCTGCCGGTAGGCCTCGTCCAGCCAGCCCTGGCCGGTGACCGCGACGTGCTGCCAGGCCAGTTCCGCCTCGTGCCCGACGGGCCGGGTCAGCGCCGCGGTCCCACCGCCGGGCAGGCCCGCGCCCGCTGGCCCGCCGGGGCTGACCGCCGCGGCCACCGACTCGGCGAACCGCGGGGGCAGGGGCGCCTCGCTCGCCACGGAGATCCGGACCCGGTAGGCGTGGGCGACGTAGCGGTGCGCGGCCTCGAGGTACAGCGGGGCGACCGCCGCCGCGAAGGGATCCGCGGCGGCCGGCACACTCCACGTCGGCACGGTCGTGCCGGGGGTGGCGAGCCGCGCGTACTCCTCGGCCAGCCGACCGAGTCGCATCCGCAGGCCCGGGCTGACCTGGTAGGGCTCCAGACAGACGCTGACGAGTGCCCGCGCGGGCAGCTCCGCGAGTTCCGCCCAGACGGAATCCCAGGCCAGGCCGCCGGCGTCGAACGGGACCACGACGAAACAGACCTGCCGGCCGGTGTCCCGTCGCGTGCAGGGCGACCACGACAGTCGCTTGCGGACCTCGTACACCGAGCCGAGGTCCGGGGCGAACGGGCGCAGCTCCCGGCGGACCTCGGCCGACGTCAGCGGGGCGCTCCGCAGGTGGCCGGGGACCTCCGCCAGGCGGTCCCGCAGCGCCCGCGCGTCCGCGACGACCTCCTGGTCGCCGCCGCCGGGCGGGCGGTACACCTGGCCGAGCAGAACCGCACGGAGCAGTTTCGACCGCGGGTCGTTGAGATACCGCAGCTCGAACCGGCTCGCCCGGCCCGCGACGCACTGCGCCGCCAGCCAGGCGTGATCCGCGGACCGGGCGGCCAGGTGATGCTGGTCGACCGGCGCGTCGGACGGCGCGGCACCCGGCCGGGCGCCGCCGGGGGCGAGTCGCAGGCCGACCCACGCCCACGCCCCGGCGTCCGCGCGCTCGACCAGCACGTCGCCCCCGCCTTGCGCGGACCGTCCGTTCAACGGTACGTCGGGCCTTCCTCTTCGGGGGGCGGCCAGCTCGCGCCACCCGGGGGCGGGGGCGGGGGCTCACCGCTCGGGGAGGTGAACGTGCCTGCCGGCGGGAACAGGCGGTAGGTGTTGTCCGCCTCCGGCGGTGGCGCGGCGGGAGGGTACTCCGACTGATCCGCCGGCCAGCCCGGCTCCGACGCGGCCTGCGGGGAGTAGGGCGGGACCGGCGCCGCGGGCGAGAACTGGGCACCGGACGGGTACGGCTGGCCGTGGGAGTCGTGCGGGTACGGCTGGCCCTGCGGATACGGCTGGCTCTGGGGATATGCCTGACCCTGGGGAAACGGCTCGCCCTGCGGATATGCCTGACCCTGTGGATATGCCTGACCCTGGGGAAACGGCTCGCCCTGCGGATATGCCTGACCCTGGGGAAACGGCTCGCCCTGCGGATATGCCTGACCCTGGGGAAACGGCTCGCCCTGCGGATATGGCGG
>NZ_JALKFX010000095.1:12828-15728 GCF_023243045.1 Frankia sp. AgB32 | reverse complement strand
TGGCTGACCCTGGGGAAACGGCTGACCCGGCGGATATGACGGATTCCCTGGGGCCGAAGGGGCCGGCTGCGGCACAGGGACCGGCGGCCAGCCCGGACCGGCCGGCTGGTGGGCCGGGTTCTGCGCCGGGCCGAACCGGGACGAAGGCCCCGACTGGGCGACCGGCACACGCGCCTCGTCGATCGGCGGCAGTCCCTCCGGGAATCCGAAGTCGGTCGACACGGTGCGGCCGTCCAACGCGGCGTGCAGACCTTCCCGACAGGCGGCGTGCACGGCCTCCCGCATCGCCCGGGCAGTCTCCGTGCGCAGGACCCTGCTCTCCAGGTCATTGCGCCGAAGCAGGGTGGAGATCCCATCGGAGACGAACTGAATCATCAGCCTGATACCAAGCCGGGTGCGCCACATCATCCAGCCGAGATACAGACTCGTCCCGTACGGGAAAACAGAGATGTACGCGTTGTAGCCCTCCGAGCTGAGGACAAGGCGGTTGTTGATGCGGTCGCGGCCGAGCCCGGTGTCTATCCGACGGTAGGCGATCTGCACCGGTATCTGGCGGTTCCGGACCGTCCCGGCGATCTGGCTGTACGCCGAGTCGGTTCGGTCGGCGGAGTCCGCGAGGAGCACCCGCCACTCGCCGATCGGCTCCCGCCGCTTCACGAACAGCAACACGACGAAGAAGACAACAGTCGATATCCAGCCCCCGGCCTGGAAGGTGCCCTCGGCGAAGGAGTAGTTCCCGCCGCCCGAGCCGTCGTAGCTGTCCGCGGAACTGTTACCGCCGATCGCCTCGGACACCGCGGCCAGGCCAGCGATGAGGACAAAAAACGCCAGAACCACAAACGAAACCAGGGTGGCCCGGACCCAGAGCCGAAAGATCTCCATACCGGACACGCCGTCGTCCAGTGAGAGCTCGATTGGGTGGTGGCGAAGCGTCTTGTCCAGATAGGCCGCGTTACCGTCGTTTCCCTGCCAGCCGGGCATCTGCATGCCCTCGGCACCCCACATACCGCCCCCGATCGTTGACCGGGCCCAAGGCTACGACATGTCGGGCATAACTGGCGAGCCACAGTCACCCGAATCCCTGGTTTCTACGGGTTTCCGCAGGTCATCCGTATGGAAATCAGCTCCGCGGGAGTTCGAGTCGGCGTCAGTGGTTTTCGGCGGTGGTCGCGGGGGCGACCGGATAGGGGCCGGTGCCCGGGTACGCGTCGCCGTACCAGACGGTGCGGCGGACGTGGTCGACGTAGCTGACGATGATGTGCACGACCCGGCGGGAGACGTCGGCGGCGGCGTAGTCGGCGACGACACGCGGCCGGCGGTCGCTCTCGGCCTCGCGCACGATCAGCTCGGTGGCGGCGAGGATCCGGTCGGCGCGCAGCACGCTGGAGACGAGCACCCCGCGGTCCATCCCCTCCGGCCGCTCGTGGGCCTCGCGGATGAGCACCGCCGGGAAGCCGACGAGGGAGGCCTCCTCGGTCAGGGTGGCGCTGTCGGAGAGCACGCACAGGGCGGCCCGCTGCAGCGCGAGGTAGTCCGGGAAGCCGAAGGGCCGGCAGAAGCGGACCCGGTCGTCGATCAGCGGCGCCCGACCGGACCGGCGCAGGGCCGCAAGCCGGTCGCGGGTACGCGGATGGGTGGAGACGACCACCGGCAGCCGGTAGCGGACGGCGAGGCGGTTCAGCGTGTCCAGCAGCGCCTCGATCGCCTCGGGCCGGCTGACGTTCTCCTCCCGGTGCACGCTGGCGACCAGGTAGCGGCCGGCCTGCACGCCGAGGGTGGCCAGCACCGAGGAGCTGTCGATGAGCGGCGCGTAGTGGTCGAGCACCTCGCGGACCGGTGAGCCGACGACGAAGATCCGGTGGGCGGGGAGGCCCTCGGCGAGCAGGTGGCCGCGGGCCCGCTCGGTCAGGGCGAGGTGGACGTCGCTGAGCTGGTCGGCGACCCGGCGGTTGATCTCCTCGGGTACCCGCTGGTCGAAGCAGCGGTTGCCGGCCTCCAGGTGGAAGACGGCGATGCGGCGGCGCTTGGCGGCGATGGCGGCGTAACAGGTGTTCGTGTCGCCGTGGATGAGCAGTGCGTCGGGTGCCTCGGCGGCAAGGATCGGATCGAGCTGGCCGATGAGTCGGCTGATCGTGTCCGCGGGGGTGGTGCCGGCGGCCTCGAGGGTGTGGTCGGGCCGGCGGATGCCGAGTTCGTCGAAGAAGATCTGGCTGAGCTCGTGGTCGTAGTTCTGGCCGGTGTGCACGAGCCGCAGGTCGACCGCCCGGTCGAGGGCCGCTAGCACCCGGCTGAGTTTGATCACTTCGGGTCGGGTGCCGACGACGACCAGCACCCGCAGGCGCCGTTCGGCGGGCCCGGCCGCCGGTTGCGGCACGACGGGCGCGGGGCGGGCGACGCTGCGCGGCGCGCGCCGTGGCTGCGGTCCACTCGGCTGCGGCACGAGCGGCGTGAACCGCTCGCCGGGAAGCTCGGACGGCGCCGTCGGCACCGACGGCCCGCTCTGCTCGGGATTACCACGCGGCATCTGAACTCCCCCTGGCGCACGCGGAACGTCATGGTCGACCGCGCCGGCTCCGGCTCCGCCGCCGGCGACCGCCCACGACCACCACCAGGGAATCTATCACTCTCTGCAATTTTCCATAACTCAGCGTCGAGATAACGCCCCCGTCGCACCCGCTGTCCGTTCTGTCGCCTGGGCGGAACCTGCCAGCGGCCCGACACCCGATTCATCCCCACAGACGAACCAGCCACAGACGAACCAGCCACAGACGAACCAGCCGCAGGCCCGAACGGTCGCTCTGTGCGGTGCGGCGTCTGGTGGTCTGTCGAGGACGCGCCGCCTACGCACGTGCGGGGACGCGTCCCCCCCCGGGCGGGCTCTTATAAACATCTGACGCTGC
>NZ_JALKFX010000095.1:0-12818 GCF_023243045.1 Frankia sp. AgB32 | reverse complement strand
GCGCGCGGTGGGGGGGGGCGGGGGGGGGGGGGGCGCGCCCGCCCCGCCTCCCCCGGGGGGGGCCCGCGTCCCCGCACGTGCGTAGGCGGCGGTGTGCTAGAGCAGCGAGCGCAGGACGTACAGCAGGATGCCGCCGTGGCGGTAGTACTCCGCCTCACCGGGGGTGTCGATGCGCACCACCGCGCCGAAGGACTTCTCCCCCGCCTGGACGGTGATCGTCGGGGTCTTCTCGTCCACGTCGGCGAGACCGGTGATGGTGAAGACCTCCTCGCCGGTCAGGCCGAGCGACTCGATCGACTGGCCCTCGGGGAACTGCAGCGGCAGCACGCCCATGCCGATCAGGTTGGAGCGGTGGATCCGCTCGTAGGACTCGGCGATGACGGCCCGCACGCCGAGCAGCGAGGTGCCCTTGGCGGCCCAGTCCCGCGACGAGCCCGAGCCGTACTCCTTGCCGGCCAGCACGACCAGCGGCACGCCCTCGGCGGCGTACTTCTGCGCCGCGTCGTAGATCGCCATCTGCTCACCCTCGGGCAGGTGGCGGGTGACGCCACCCTCGACGCCGGGGACGAGCTTGTTGCGCAGCCGGATGTTGGCGAACGTGCCACGAATCATGATCTCGTGGTTACCGCGCCGCGAGCCGTAGGAGTTGAAGTCGCCGGGGGCGACGCCGTGCTCGGTGAGGTAGCGGCCGGCCGGCGAGTCCTTCTTGATCGAGCCCGCCGGGGAGATGTGGTCCGTGGTGACCGAGTCACCGAGGACGGCCATCACCCGGGCGCCGATGATGTCGGTGCGCGCCTCGGGCTTGGCGGCCATGCCCTCGAAGTACGGAGGGTGCCGGACGTAGGTGGAGTCGGACACCCAGGAGAACGTCCGGGACACCTCGCCGCCGTCGCCGATCGGCAGGGCCTGCCAGCGCTCGTCACCGGAGAGGTCGGCGTAGTCCGACTCGAACATCTCCGACTGGATCGCGTCGGCGACGACCGCGGACACCTCGGACTCGCTCGGCCAGATGTCACGCAGGTAGACCGGCTGGCCGTCGGTGCCGGTGCCCAGCGGGTCGGTGTCGAGGTTGATGTCCATCGTGCCGGCCAGCGCGTAGGCGACGACCAGCGGCGGGGACGCCAGGTAGTTCATCTTGATGTCGGGGCTGATCCGGCCCTCGAAGTTCCGGTTGCCCGAGAGCACGCTGACCACCGCGAGGTCGGCGTCGTTCACCGCCGCGCTGATCTCCTCTGGCAGCGGCCCGGAGTTGCCGATGCAGGTGGTGCAGCCGAAGCCGACGAGGTTGAAGCCGACCTTGTCCAGGTACGGGATCAGCCCGGCGCGCTCGTAGTAGTCCATGACGACCTTCGAGCCCGGCGCCAGCGTGGTCTTCACCCACGGCTTGCGGGTCAGGCCCTTCGCCACGGCGTTGCGGGCCAGCAGCGCCGCACCGATCATGACCTGCGGGTTCGACGTGTTGGTGCAGGAGGTGATCGCGGCGATCGCCACCGCGCCGTGGTCGAGCTCGACGACGGTGCCGTCCGCGAGGGTCACCGGGGTCGGGCTGGACGGGCGGTCCGCGACCGGCCCGGCGACGGCGTTGACCGACACCGGCGCGTCCGACGGCTTGTCCGCGAAGGCGGCGGCCGGGTCGGAGGCGGGGAACGACTCGGCGTCGGCTTCGTCCGCGCCGCCGTTCGCGAGCGTCACGGCCTTGGCGTAGGTGGGCAGCGCCGCGCGGAACGCCTGCTTCGCGGTGGACAGCGGAACCCGGTCCTGCGGCCGCTTCGGGCCGGCCAGCGACGGCACCACGGTGGACAGGTCCAGCTCGAGGGTGGTGGTGTACGTGGCCTCGTGGCTCGGGTCGAGCCAGAGCCCCTGCTCCTTGGCGTACGCCTCGACCAGTGCCACCTGCTCGGCCGGGCGGCCGGTGAGGCGCAGGTAGTTCAGCGTCTCGCCGTCGATCGGGAAGATCGCGCAGGTGGAGCCGTACTCGGGGCTCATGTTGCCGATGGTCGCCCGGTTGGCGAGCGGGAGGTTCGCGACGCCCTCGCCGTAGAACTCGACGAACCGGCCGACGACGCCGTGCTTGCGCAGCTGCTCGGTGATCACGAGGACCATGTCGGTGGCGGTCGTGCCGGTGGGCAGCTCTCCGGTCAGCTTGAAGCCGACGACGGTGGGGATCAGCATGCTGACCGGCTGACCGAGCATCGCGGCCTCGGCCTCGATGCCGCCGACGCCCCAGCCGAGGACGCCCAGGCCGTTGATCATCGTGGTGTGGCTGTCGGTGCCGACGAGGGTGTCCGGGTAGGCCAGCGTGCCCTCGGCGGTGTCCTTGGTGAACACGACCCGGGCCAGGTATTCCAGATTGACCTGGTGCACGATGCCGGTGTTCGGCGGGACCACGGTGAAGTTGTCGAACGCCGCCTGCCCCCAGCGCAGGAACTGGTAACGCTCCCGGTTGCGGTTGAACTCCAGCGTCGCGTTGAGCTGGAACGAGTCCGGGCCGCCGAAGTGGTCGGCGATGATGGAGTGGTCGATGACCAGCTCGGCCGGCGCGAGCGGGTTGATCTTCGCCGGGTCACCGCCGAGGGCGGCCATCGCCTCGCGCATGGCGGCGAGGTCCACGACGCACGGGACGCCGGTGAAGTCCTGCATGATCACCCGGGCGGGCGTGAACTGGATCTCCTGGCTCGGCGCCGCCGACGGGTCCCAGTTCGCCAACGCCCGGACGTGGTCCGCGGTGATGTTGGCGCCGTCCTCGGTGCGCAGGAGGTTCTCCAGCAGCACCTTCAGGCTATAGGGGAGTCGATCGGCCCCGGGCACCGCGTCCAGCCGCCTGATCGTGTAGGTGCGGTCACCTACCGCGAGCGATCCGGTACTGCCGAAGCTGTCCATCGTTCTCCTCCTCGTCACCCGCCGTCCGTCACCTGCGGACGACGAGGCTCGCCACCATGGCCACGCCCCTGCGGCAACGCCATGGCGACGCCGCCGGCGGCGGACCCATGGCGCACGGGCCGCCCGCGACATCGGCCATCCTCGGCCGGCTGGTCTCCATCCTGGCATTCCTCGTCGACAGGTATCGCCGCCGAGGGTCTGTGACACAGCCGACGCGGCCGGGATGCCGGCTCGGCAACCGAGCGCCTTTTTATTTAGCAACGCTAATGATATCAGATCGACACCCGGGCGGATCGGCCCCGAGCTGGGCCGCGAACCGGCCCGGGAGGACCTCCCGCCCGCGCCGCGGGCTCCTCCCAGCGGTACCCGCCGAACGCGCCAGCATCCACCGCCCCCGGACCGTCCGGTGCCAAAGGTGGCGGGGCGATCTACTCGGCGAAGCTGAACAGGTCGGATCGTGGCTGCTCGACATCCGCCGCCAGCGCAGCTCCGAACCGCTCCAGGAACACCTCCCGCTTGCGCCGCGGGCTCATCGCACCGGTGCCCTGCGACAACGCCAGCATCCGCCGCTCGAAGGACGCCACGTCGGTCGCCACCCGCGCCGGCACCCCGGCGACCAGGCGCCCGGCGGGAACGTCCCTGGTCACCACCGCTCCGGCCGCCACCACGGCGTCGGAGCCGATCGTGACCCCCGGCATGATGATCGCGTTCAGGCCGAGGAACACGTCGTCACCGATCCGGATCGGTGCCACGACGTCGATGTCGGGGTGCCTCGGACGCATCCGGGCGGCCGCCCCGTTGTGGGTCAGGAACCGGACGCCGCCGGCCATCACGACCCGGTCCCCCAGCCTGATCAGATAGGGCTCGGCACCGAACGTGGCAGCGGTGACCTCGACGAGTCGGCAGTCCGCACCGACCCGCACACCGATCCCGCGGGCATAGCCGACCGGGTCGGTGCGCAGCTGGTAGGTCCGCCGCGTCGCCCGCAGCACGCGCACCGGCAGGGCGGGAAGCATGGTCGATCGGACCCGCTCCACCAGTCCGGGCGCCGTCCCCGCCGGCCCAGGACGGACCGGCGGTGCCGCCGCCGGGCCGGAACGCGGGCGCGCCGCGGCACCGGCGCCGCGCCGTGGCGGCCAGCCGGGAACCGCCCGCGCCACCCGGCGGAGCGTGTCCCGCCGAGCCCGCCGGCCGGACGCGGCGGCGTGCAGCGCGGCGACCACCTCGTGACTCAGAGCCCGCCGGTCGAGCAGCCGCTCGGCTCGCTGGCGGGCCGCCACGGACCGTCGGCGCGCCGCGGCGGTACGGCGGTCGGCCGCGGCGTCCCGCAGGCCGTCGGCGATCCCCGCGACATCGCCGAGGCCGACCAGCCAGCCGGTCTCGGCATCGACGAGTTCGGGCAGGCCGCCGGCGGCGGTGGACACCGACGGCACCCCGCAGGCCGAGGCCTCCCCACCCGCGCCGTAGCTCTCCGACCAGGACGACACGACGTTCACGTCCACCGCGGCGTAGTAGGGCGACACGTCGGTGACGCTCTGCACCCAGCGGATCCGGTCCGCGCCGGGCAGCGTCGCGGACCACGCCCGCAGCCGATCCCGGTACTGCTCGCCGGCCTCGCCGTAGCCGCCGCCGAGCAGGATCAGGGTGCCCGTACCGCCGCGTTCGACGAACCGGGCCCACGCCGCCAGCAGCACCTCGTGTCCCTTGACCCCCTGGCCGGGCCGCACGAGCCGTTTCGGCGGGTAGAAGTACGCCACACAGACGGCGACGAACTCGTCCGCCGGCAGACCGAGTTCGGCGCGGGCCGCCCGGCGCCGCTCCTCGTCGGCCGGGGTGAACCGCGCGAGGTCTACCCCGTAGGACAGGGTGCGCAGGCGGTGCGCCGGCACGCCGAGCGCCGCGTACCGCGTCGCGATGTCGCCACTCGACGCGATCAGCAGGTGGTCGAGCCGGCACAGCACCCGTTCGACCCGCCGGATCAGTCCGTTGTCCAGGTACAGCGGCCCGGCGACCATGTGCACCCGGGTGATCCGGGTGCCCAGCGTCGCCAGCCGGGCCGCGAGGGCCGAGGCGTACAGGTGGTAGTGCACGACGTCGACGTCGAGTCCGCACAGCAACGTCCGCAGCCGCCGGACCCCCGCGAGCTGCGCGAGCGGTGACCCGCCGCGCAGCGGGGCGGGACTCTCGAGGACCTCGACGCCCTGCGCCGTCAGTTCCCGCGCCACCCTGCTGTCGGCGTGGTGCGGCGACGGCAGCAGGACGACGACCTCGTCGCCCGCGGCCCGGGCGGCCAGCACGTGCGGGATGATCCACAACGGGCCGTCCCCGGTCTTCACCAACGTGGCGATCCTCATGCCGAACGCTCCTCCCGAACGGTGGTCGAACGGTCCGCCGGGACCGCGGTACGCCCCGGCCGCGCCGGCCGCGACGGGTCCGGGCGCCGGGCCACCCACAGGCAGGCCCGCCCGGACAGGTGGGCGGCGCCGAGCAGGTCCAACCCGGCCTCCAACGGCCGCAGCCGCACCCGCTCGACCCGGGCGGCGACGGCCCGCCCAGGCCCGGTGAACTCCAGCACGGTGGCCAATGCTCCGTAGGGGTGCGCCCGCACCCGCTCGAAGCCGACCTCCCGCAGCACCACGGTCAGCTCCGCCGGGGTGAACGCGTACTGGTAGAACTCGCCGGCTCCGGGCGGCGGGGCGGCGGCGCCGGCCGCGCGCCCGCGCGGGCCGAAGCCGAGCCTCGGGCCCGGCCGCAACAGTGGACTGAACCGCAGCAGTGGACTGAAGCAGGGTGTCGAGACCAGGGCGATGCCACCGGGCCGCAGCACCCGCAGGGTCTCGCGCAGCACCTCGTGCGGGCCCTCGACGAAGTGCTCGCACACCCCGGGCGAGTAGACGGCGTCGTAGTGGCCGTCGGGCACGTCGAGCCGGCGGACGTCGCCCTGCCACACCCGCATCCCCGGCGCCGCAGTCCGCAGCCGCTCGACGGTGCGCGGCGCCCAGTCGACGGCCTCGGCGGTGTGGCCCCGGGCGGCCATCGCGACGCTGAACTCCCCCGGCCCACAGCCGGCCTCCAGCACCCGGCCGCCCGGGCGCAGGTAGCGGCGCACGGCCCGACGCAGGTGCGGCGGGAGATGGCCGGCGCGGGCCCGGCGGTAGTCCACCGCCTGCTCGTCCCACAGCCGGTCCCAGAAGTCGGCGTCGGCGGCCTGCCGGTAGAAGACCAGCCGGCCGCCGTGCGCGCCCGGCTGGACGACGAGAGTGGCCCGCGGCCGGTCCCCCGGCGACGGCGGTGGCGGAGGCGGAGGGGACGGGGTCGGTCGGTCCGTGCCGGAGAGGTGGGTGGTCACGATGATCCCTTCCCGAGGATGGCCGGCGGTCCGTCCAGCCGTGGTTGTTCGGCGGTCCGCGGCGCCGGGGTGGCGCCCGGCTGGAAGCCGGCGGGGACCAGGGCGAGCTCCCCGCGCAGCGCGAGGCGGGTCAGGACGGACATGAGGGTGTAGGCGAGCATGCTCGCGATCGCCCCGCCGGCCGGTCCGAGCCAGGGCACGAGGACGGGATAGGTCGCCACCGACAGCAGCAGTCCGACCAGCCCGACCCCGCCGGCCGCCCGGGTGCGGCCGAGACCGGTCAGTACCCGACACTCGATCAGGAACGGCGCCAGCAGCAGTTCCGCCACCAGCAGCAGCCGCATCGGTGTGACGGCCCCGGCGTAACCCGGCCCGAACAGGGTGCGCAGCAGCCACGGCGCGAGCAGCACGAGCACGCCGGCGGCGACCAGCAGGACCACGCAGACCCCGCGGGTCGCCCGCGCCAGCGCCGGCCGGGACAGGTAGCCCCGGGCGGCCCGGTGGAACACCACCTGGCCGACGGAGCCGGACAGCAGGCGCAGCGCCTCGCAGGTCGCCGACGCGATCGAGTACACCGCCGCCGCGGCCGCCCCGCCGAACGCCGCGACGAGCAGGCGGTCGAACCGGAAGGCGACGGTCGCGCCCACGTTGAGCCCGAGCGCCGGCAGGCCCTTCCCGATCAGCAGCCGCCACGCCACCTGGTCGCGCCGCGGGCGCGTGGACATCCCCGACCAGGCCAGGGCGGCCACGCAGACGGCGGCCTGCGCGGCCCAGCCCAGCGCCATGACCAGCAGGATGTGGACCAGGGAGGGGTGGTGCGGCCCGACGACCAGCAGCCCCAGCTGGACCAGTCCGGTGCCGGCGACGATCCCGGCGGCCAGTCGGATCGAACCCGCGGCGTTGAGCGCGTCCAGGGTCTGGGTCGCGAGCATGTTCGCGGCGGCGAGCAGCGCCGCGGCGATCACCAGGCCCGCGTCGATCCGTGCCCCGCCGGACAGCGTGAGCACCAGCATCGATGCCCCGGTGATGGGGACGACGGCGATCGGCGTCATGGCCAGGGTCAGGCCCAGGTAGTCGCCGAGGGAGACCGGTGGGTCGGGCAGTCCGAAGTAGTGCCGGAACGCGACGTTGGTGCCGAGCCCGCCGACGAGCGCGCCGAACGCGGAGACGGTGAGCACCACCACCAGCACACCGCGGCCGGCCAGCGGGAGCATCCGCGCGGTGAGCACCGCCTGGCCGAGACTCGCGACGGCCGCGAGGCCCAACAGGCCGGTGATCACCGCGCCGGCCCGGCCGATGGTGGGCATGTGGTGCGGCCGGGCGTCCCCCCGCGCCCGCGCCCGCGGCACCGGCACCGGCACCGTCGCGGGGGCCGACGCCGGCACGGTCGGTGCCGCGAGGGCACCCGGCGCGGGCAGCCGTACCGACGGCCGGCCGCGGGGCCGGCCGGCCCGAGCGCCCATGGACGGGCCGCGCCGGCTGCCCGAGGGCGCCGGTCTCGGCGGCCCGGCGGCCGCCGGGGCGTGACGGTCCGCGATCGCCCGGCGGGTGGCGGCGTCCCGGGCGGCCTCGATGGCACGTCGCCGGGTGACGCCGACCTCCGCCATCCTGATCAGGCCCAGCACGGCCAGCCCGAGCAGCACCTGGGACGGGACGGCCGCGAACGCGTTGCGCACCTCGACGACCAGGGGAACCAGCAGGACGAGGCAGGCCGTCCCGGTCCGCCGCGTCGACCGGCCATGGTCCATCCAGGCCACCGTGAGGCCGGTCAGCAGCAGGAACATGACAACCCCGGTGGCGCCGAAGTTGTAGTAGGCCTCGGCGATCGGGGACCCTCCGATCGGGCCTTCCCGGTTCATGATCAGCACGTTGAACAGCCGCTCGTCGCTGAACTGCGACGGTTGCGGGTGGCCCAGCAGCCGGCCCTCGACGAACCGGTCGAGCTGACCGTAGAAGGTCGACCCGGGCGGCGGACGCTCCCCGAGCTCGTCGCGCCATTCGAGGACCGAGCCGATCGGGCGGATCGACGCGCCGAGTTCCGCGATCCCGTCGACCGGGCTGAACGTGATGGTCTGCAGCCGGACGGCGGACAGGCCGGACTCGCGGATCTCCCGCAGGCCGCCGATGAACGCGAGCAGCAGGACCGCGCCGACGAGCACCACCACGCCGCGCACGACGACGCGCCGGCGGGCCGCCACCGCCGCCGCAGAGACCGCCGGGAACATCACCTCGCCGCGCAGGCCGAGCGGCAGCGCCACGACCGCGAACACCGCGAACAGCACGACCGCCGCCCGCCGCCAGCGACTCGGCCCGCCGATGACGGCCAGCACCAGGCCCAGGCCCATCCCGAACAGCACGTAGGGGACCGCGGGGGCGCGCAGCGCGGTCTGTCCGACGTCGGAGTACGAACCGAAGAGCAACCCGAGCCCGCCGGTGGCGACCACGGTCGCGACCAGCCCGACGACCGAGACACCGAGGAGCACGAACCCGGCGGGCGCCCGCAGGTCCGGCCGCCGGACGACCTCGTCGGACGCGGGCGGGTCGACGTCGGCCACCGGGTTCGGCCGGACCGCCCGCCAGCAGGTCAGCGCCGCCACCCCGACGGTGGCGCTGACGACCCCGAGCGTCGCCACCGCGAACAGCCTGCTCATCGGGAACACGGACAGCCAGCGGAAGTCGTACTGGGCCCGAATCCGGCCGAACGAGGTGTCCGTGGCGAACAGCGCCGCCACCCCGAAGTGGAACACCGACAACGTGATCAGGTACACCGACGAACACGCCCACACCCCGCGCGGCTGCGCCCGCACGCACAGCACCACGCAGGTCACGACAACGGCGACGGCCACCCGGGCGGCGCTCCGCTCGGGCAGCGCGGCGAACGACGACGACCAGGCCGCGACGACGAACAGCGCGAGCGTGCAGCCCGCGAGCGCCAGCCCGGCGGGCCGGCGGACGGGTGGCGGCGACGCGGCGCGGGCGGCCACGCCACGGCCGGGGGCGGCGGCCCGCACGGCGGACGCGGCGGACGCGGCGGACGCGGCGGACGCGGCGGACGCGGCCACGCCCGGACGGGGCGGGGCAGCGACCCCTCGGCGTGCGGGCTGCGCGAGCGAGCTGTCGGGACCCACGGACGGACGGGGGGCGGCCGCGGCCGGCCTGACCGCGAACCCGTGGGTCCGGGGCTGTCGCGGCGGAACCAGGGACGCCGGAACCAGGGGCGGCCGCGCGCTGCGGCGTGCCGGGTCGGCCTCGGGGGCTCCACCGGCTCGGGTCGGGGCAGGCATCGCCTAGGACCACACCGCCGTGATGTCCCGCTGCCAGTTGTCCATCGTGAACGGGGACCGGCGCAGCAGCCGCATGGCCTCCCGCCGCTGGTCGATGGTCGGCGGGAACGCGGTGAGCATGTCGGCGGTGTCCGCCCAGACGGCGTCCGAGGCGCTGAGCGGCAGCGTCGTCACCCCGGGCAGCAACCGGGCGATCTCGGTGACCCCGGGCAGATCCGCGGACAGCACCGGGGTCCCCACCGACAGCGCCTCCAGGACGACGGTGGGCATGCCCTCGTGGCGAGAGGTGACCAGCAGCAGCGAGCAACCGGTGAGCAGCCGCGGGATCTCCCGGACCTCGCCGGTGAACTCGACGTACGCGGTGACGCCGAGCTGGTCCGCGAGCGCGGTGAGCTCGGCCGTCTCGGCGGCGTCCTGGCGGCCGACGACCCGCAACCGCGCCGGGACCGACCGGGACCGCAGCGCGGCGAGCACCTCGATCGCGCGGCCGCGGTTCTTCAGCGGGTCCGGGCGACCGATGTGGGCGATGGTGATCGTGTCCTCGTCGTGGTCGGCGGACTCCTCGGCGCGGCGGCGCGCGGCGATCGCGACGCCGGAGGGCTCCAGCTCCACGCCGTTGTAGACGACCCGGCAACGCTCGTCGAGCCGCCAGTTCTCCCGCCACAGTCCGCGCATCGCCGCCTCGCTCACGGCGACGATGTCCGTGGCGAACCGGTCGAGCAGCAGGCGGCCGAACGCCCGCTGCACCCGCCCGCGCAGGCTGTCGCCGTGCCGGTCGGCGCTGCTGACGAAGTAGGCCACCCGCCGTCGCACCCCGCCGAGGCGGGCGAGCGCCAGCACCACCCCGGAGAAGGTCGCGACGGCGGAGTGGACGACCTCGGGCCGCACCTCGCGCAGCAGGCGCAGAAACCGCCAGGGGAACATCAGGTCGACCCGGCAGTAGTACACCTCGCTGCCGAGGTCCCGGATCTCGGCGTCGAGCGAGCCGCGGGCACCGGAGGTCACGGCGAACTCGAGGCGGAACTCCTCCGGGTCGAGGCGGCGCAGCAGGTTCACGGCCCGCAGTTCCACGCCGGCGCGGTCCATCCGGCCCAGGACCTCGACCACCCGCACCGGTCGGCGGGGCCGGGCCGCGCCGACCGGCCCCGCCGGGTTCACGGTCGGACTGTCCCGCGGCGGTGCGGTGTCCGGTGCGCCGTGCTCGGCGGGCGCGAGCGGTCCGACCGGCGGCGCGGCCGGCCGGTGGTCGAGGCCCGAGCCGCCGGCCGCCGTCGGCGGTGCGATTTCCGGGGTCATGACCGTCCGTCCGTCGATCGTGCGGTGCCGGCGGTGCCGGCGGTACCGGCGGTACTGGCGGTACTGGCGGAGCCGGCCGTGCCGGTGGCGCCGGGCGTCGGGCGTGGCGCGGGTTTCGCGCTCGTCGCCCGCGACCCACCACGGCCACCGCGGCCGGCCTGGGCCGCTTTCACGCTCTCCCGCCTGGCCCGTGGCTCCGGCCCGGGGGCACCCGCCAACGGTCTGGGCCGCCTCGCGCGCTGGGCGGGAACCGCAGCCGGGGCCGGCGGGGGCAGCGGCGCGGTTCGGCGCAGGGGAACGGCGGGACGCAACGCCCCGGCGGGATCCATCGCGTGGCCGGGAACCGGCTCGTCGACACCGCGCGACGAGCCGGCCGGGCCCCCGGTGGGGCGGCCGCCGGGCCGGGGGGGGGGGGGGGGGGGGGGGGGGGGGGGGGGGGGGGGGCGGGCCCGCGGCGCGCCCCCCCCGCGCCACCCCCGCCCCGGGCCCCCGGGGGCCCGGCCGACGGCCGGGGCGGGCGTGTCCCAGGCGGCTATCGCCGTGTAGAAGGCCCGGGCCCGAGCGGCCATCCGTTCCCCGCGGTAGTCCTCGGCGACGGACCGGTTGCGGGTCGACATCGCCGCGAGCAGGTCGGGTCGCAGCAGCACCTCGGCGATGCGCACGGCGAGGGCCAGCGGATCGTCCGAGGGGACGAGATCCTGCGGCGCGAGCAGTTCCGGGATGCCGCCGACAGCGGTTGCGATCGCCGGCACGCCGCGGGCCATCGCCTCGATGAGCACGCGCGGCAGGCCTTCGGTCCGCGACGGCAGGACGAACAGGTCGGCCGCGTCGAGCACGGCGCGGATGCCGGCCCGGTCGAGAGTCGGCACGAACTCGACGATCGGGGTCAGCACGGACCGCTGGGCGGCGCGCCGGAGCTCACCGTGGTGCCGCCCGGTGCCGACGATGACCACCCGCACCCGGTGCCCCCAGGTGTCCAGCAGCCTGACCGCCTCCAGCAGCACGTCATGGCCCTTGTACCGGCGGTCCTGCGAACCGATGGTCACCAGGGTCGCCGGGACGGGCGGTCGGGACGACAGCGGCCGGGCGGCGGGGGTGAAGTCCTCGGGCCCGAGGCGGCCGTAGGCGTAGTGGGCGGTGAGGGCGTCGGCGGCCGGCGGGTAGCGCCGTTGCAGCGTCTCCCGGGTGACGTAGCCGACCGCGCGGGCGGCGCCGGCGCGGCGCGCCATCCAGCGGTGGGCGGCCGGGCGGGCCCAGGCGCCGAACATGCCGCCGGCCACGGCCTCGGCATCGCCGATGACCTCCATCGCGTACGGCAGCCCCCGTCGGTGCACCGCGCGGATGAGCGCGGCGCCGACCAGCCCGGGCATCACGGCCAGGTAGCGGGTGTCGACGATGTGCGGTGACCGGCCGGCCGCGGGCAGCGTGGCCGGGTCGGCCGCGCGCTGGAACAGGGTCGGCGCGAGCGGCCCGCCGCCGGCGAGTCCGGCGGAAATCACGGAGCGTAGCAATCGGCGGGTGCGGAGGTAGCCCGCCGGCCCGAGGTAGGGCGGCACCGCGACCACCCGGACTCCGTCGCCCTCTACCGGGAAACCCTCGTCCCGCGGCGGTGCGGCGGCGGGGTCGGCGGGCGTGGGGACCGCGGGGCCGACTCGACCGAGCACGACAACCTCCTGGTAGGGGCCTAGGTAGGAGATCCAGTGCTGGTACGCCTCCCCGGGAGTGCGGGCCAGCACGGTGTCGTGGAGCCCCCGGTGAAACCGTGCCTCTGTCGCGACGACAACCCGCATGGCACCTGCCCTTCGCCGTTCTCCCTCCAGGACGTGGCCAACCTACAGCCATCATCTGACTACATAGAGATACAACACTCACGGAGAGTTCAGGCGCGAAGGCATGAGAGCCGGCGGCCCGACCGCGAACGGGGGGGGGGGGGGGGGGGGGGGCGCCCCCCCCCCCCCCCCCCCCCCCCCCCGGGGGGGGGGGGGGGGGGGGGCGCCGCCCCCCCCCCC
>NZ_JALKFX010000094.1:11232-36467 GCF_023243045.1 Frankia sp. AgB32 | reverse complement strand
GGCCCGGGTCCCCAGGCCCCGGGGGCGAGGGGGGGGCGCCCCGGGGGCGGGGCGGCGCCGAGGCGGGCTTCGGCCTGACGCCCTCCGGCAGCGCGCTGCCGTGGATCCACGAGCCCTTTGTGATTCATCTTACTATCTATGGATCTTCCGTGTCTTCGGGAAGCTGATTGTTCGTGTGTGTCGGCAGTGTCGTGTTCTTGGTCGCGTCCCCCCGGCCGCCATTGTCTGCCGGCCGATAACGTGTCGCCGTGTCCATTCCTGTTCCCGTGGTCGCGCGGGCCACTCCGCCCCCGTTGCCGATCGTGCCTAACATTGCACCTTCAAGGCCGCTTGACGTCCGGACGGCGGCCGTCTTCCACCATTCCGATGTCCTGTACTTTTTGTCTTTCGTCGCCGTTCTGGCGGTTGTCGGGGTCGCGCTGTCGCTGATGGGTACGCTCGTCGGCCGTGGAGAACCGCGTCCTCGGCGACACGTCGTGCGCGGTTTCGAAGCATTTTCCGCGGCGGCGCTCCCGGTCCGCACCCGCCGGCGTGGCCGGGGGGGCGAACCCGGCTGTTCAGCAGTCGGGGCGGCGCACCCGATATTCAGGTCATCCGTCGGCGAACTACCGGGCGGTGGTCACGCCGGTGACCATTCCCGCGCCTGCGCGACCAGGCCCGACCAGTCCGCGCCATGGCCTCTGGCCCGACGGGCGAGAGTGAGAATTCCATCCGACAGCCACGCGCTCGGCCGCACAGCGCAGGCGGCCAGAGCCCTCGTCGCCAGGATTTCCGCCTCGTCCAGATCCCGTCCGCGCAGCGCTGCCGAGGCCTGGTAGAGCCGGACAGCGGCGAGCGCTCCCGAGGACCTGGAACGGCCAAACAGGTGGGCCGCCTCGACCAGCCGCTGCTGCCCCTCGTCCAATGCCCCGGCCGCCACCAGCGCCGCGCCGCCGAAGGTCGGCAGATAGCCGGGATGAATCCCGTCCAGGCTGTATCCCGCCGGCCCGGCGGGCAGTTTCGCGGCGATCGAGTCCGCGGCGTGCAACGCGGCGACGATGTCGTCCGTCGGCATGTCGCGGGCCGCCATGATGTGTGCCTCGGTGGTGATCGCGAGGACCGCGGCATGCGTGTGCGGGGCCGTCGCGCGGGCGGCCCGCGCGAGCCGCAGACCGTCTCCCGTGCTCTGGAAGGAGTAGGCCGCGAGCTCGGCCAGCACCACGCCGGCATGGGCGGCGGTCGTGGCGTCCCCGACCTGCTTCGCGACGACCAGGGCCGCCCGCGCCGAGGTGGTTGCCTGGCCGGGCAGGCCGTTGTCCCGCTGCGCCACCGAGGTCACGAGCAGGATTCGGCCGTGCGTGCGTAACCAGTCCCGGCGCAGTTCCGGGCCGAGCCGCCAGCGCCCGATGGTGTGGGCGTGCCGCTGCAGGACGTCGAGGCGTTGGATGAGCTCGGCCGGGGAGGTGGTCTCCCAGCGGCGCGCGAGCGTCCCGAGGGCGGACTCGACCTGGTTGAGGGCTGTGCGGCTGTCTGCCGTCACCGCGGTCACCTCGCTTGCCCCGACCGCGCCGAGGGCACAGGTGATCGTCCCCGCGATGAGCAGCGCGCGACGGTCCGTCGAGGCGTCCATGCGGTACTCCTGACGGTCACGGCCTGGCGGACCGGGCACGTGTCCCACGTAACCGCACGTGCAACCATGATGTTCTCCGCCCGGGATCCCAACGCAGTAAGACAACGATAACCGTTTAAGCATCGTTATGTCGGCCAGACGTTGGGGTCGGACCTTTCGTGTGCCATTCCCGGCCGCTGTGGAGGGTCGGTGGAGAAGGCGGCCTATCCGGGCTGGCCCGAGAGTGGTCATTTCGGATCAGATCGTCCCGTTAAGGCGACCTGGGGGTGGCGTTCACCGCGCGGAGCATCACCGGTCGAGGCGCCATCAAGGCGAAAGTGGGCGCGGCGGGCGTACGTTCCCGCCGGCAACCCTCGTAAGATGACAAACAGGCCGACGCGTACCGACCTGCCGCTTACCGCCCGGTCCGGATGGAGCGTCTACCCGCGGTCCGCCGCGGCGGCCGGCAGCCCGTCAAGGGCCGCCCGCAGATCGGCGGCCAGGTCGTCCACCGATTCGATCCCGACCGACAGCCGCACCAGTTCCGCCGGCACCGCGAGCGGGGAGTCCGCGACCGACGCATGCGTCATGCTGGCCGGATGCTCGATCAGGCTCTCCACGCCACCCAGCGACTCGGCCAGCGTGAACAGCCTGGTCCGCCCGCACACCGCGAGCGCGGTCGCAGAGCCCGCCCGCACCGTGAACGAGACCATTCCGCCGAAGTCCCGCATCTGTTTCACCGCCACCGGATACCCGGGATGACCGGGTAGTCCCGGGTAACGGACCATATCGACAGCCGGATGAGCCACCAGCAGGTCGGCGAGGTGGCGGGCGTTCGCGCAGTGCCGGTCCATCCGAACTCCGAGGGTCCGGATTCCCCGCAGGACCAGCCAGCAGTCGAACGGGCTGGGCACGGCGCCGGCCGCGTTCTGCAGGAACCGCAACCGGTCGGCGAGGTCCGCGTCGTTGACGACGAGCGCCCCGCCCACGACGTCGCTGTGGCCGCCGAGGTACTTCGTGGTCGAGTGCACGACGGCATCGGCGCCCAGGGTCAGCGGCCGCTGCAGGTAGGGCGAGGCGAAGGTGTTGTCCACCGCGAGCAGGGCGTCCGCGTCGTGGGCGAGGTCGGCGAGGGCGGCGATGTCGGCGATCGTCAGCAGCGGGTTCGTCGGCGTCTCGCACCACACCAGGCGGGTCACGCCCGGGCGGATCGCGGCCCGGGTGGCCGCCAGGTCGGTGAGGTCGACGCTGGTGTGCTCCACCCCCCACGCGCCGAGTACGCGGGCGATGAGCCGGTAGGTGCCGCCATAGGCGTCGGCGGGCAGAACGACGTGGTCGCCGGGGCGGCACACCGTCCGGCACAGGGTGTCGGTAGCCGCCATGCCGGAGGAGAAGGCCAGGCCTTCCCGGCCTCCCTCCAGCGCGGCGATGCTGGTCTCCAGGGCGGTCCGGGTCGGATTGCCGGACCGGGAGTACTCGTAGCCGGCACGCAGACCGCCGACACCGTCCTGGATGAACGTCGACGACAGATGGATGGGTACGACCACCGCCCCGGTCAGCGGGTCGGGCTCCTGACCGACGTGGATCGCGATCGTCTCGAAGCCGTCGGCGAGCTGCTCGTCAACCATGCCGCCACGCTACGGCCACCCCGGGTCGGCGGGCGGCGGGGCACGCGGCCCGCGCCGACACCGTCCGCCCGCCGGTCGCGGCCGGCTCAGACCGACGGCGTGGTGGACAGGAAACTGAGCAGGTCGGACCGGGTGAGGATGCCGACGGGATTGCCGTCGTCGTGCACCAGGACCGCCGGCTCGTCGCCGAGCACCGGGACGATCCGGGCCAGCGGCTCGCCGATCCCGACCGTCGGCAGCGGCGGTGACAGGTGGTCGGTCACCGGCGCGCCCACCGCGGACCGGTCGGCGAACACGGCGGCCAGCAGGTGCCGCTCGATCACCGAACCGGCGACCTCGGCCGCCCGCAGCGGCGGCTCGTGCCGCACCACCGGCATCTGCGAGACGTTGTACTCCCGCAGGTAGGAGATGGCCGCGCCGACCGTCTCGGTCGGATGGACGTGCACCAGGTCCGGCGGCCCGCTGGTCTGCTCGGACTTGTGCCGCAGGGCGTCGGCCACGGTGGGGCCGTTCGCCGGGGGCTCCAGGAAGCCGTACTCGTACATCCAGTCGTCGTTGAAGATCTTCGAGAGGTAGCCGCGGCCCGAGTCCGGCAGCAGCACGACGACGACGTCGTCCGCGGTGAGCTCGCGGGCGACCCGCAGGGCCGCGACCACCGCGAGGCCGCACGAGCCGCCGACCAGCAGCCCACAGCGGCGCGCCAGCTCGCGGGTCATCAGGAAGGAGTCGCGGTCGCTGACCGCCTCGACCCGGTCGACCACCGACTTGTCGTAGGTGGCCGGCCAGATGTCCTCACCGACCCCCTCCACCAGGTACGGCCGGCCACTGCCGCCCGAGTAGACCGAACCCTCCGGGTCCGCGCCGATGATCTGGACGGTGCCGCCGGAGACCTCCTTGAGGTACCGGCCCACGCCGCTGATCGTGCCGCCGGTGCCGATCCCGGCCACGAAGTGGGTGACCCGGCCCTCGGTGGCCTGCCAGATCTCCGGGCCGGTGGTGGCCCGGTGCGCCGCCGGGTTGTGGGGATTGGAGTACTGGTCCGGGCTCCAGCCGCCGGGGGTCTCGCGCACCAGCCGGCGGGCGACCTCGTAGTACGAGCGGGGATCATCGGGCGCGACCGCCGTCGGGCAGACGACGACCTCCGCTCCGTAGGCCCGCAGGACCGCCCGCTTCTCCTCGCTGATCTTGTCGGGCATGGTGAACACGCAGCGGTAGCCCTGCCGCGCCGCGACCAGCGCGAGACCGACGCCGGTGTTGCCACTGGTCGGTTCGATGATGGTGCCACCCGGGCGAAGCTCGCCGGCCTCCTCGGCGGCGGCGACCATCGCCAGCGCCACCCGGTCCTTCACCGACCCGCCGGGATTGAGGTACTCCAGCTTGCCCAGCACCGGCGCCGGCGTCTGGTCGATCCCCGGGGTGAGCCGGACCAGCGGGGTGTCGCCGACGAGGTCGATGACATGGTCGAACACCTGCATACCGGTCTCCACCCATCAGCCGACGTGGCGGGGCGTGACGCCCCCGCGCACCGAACGGAACCGCCGCCGTCGACGGTAGCGAGTCATGGCCCGGTCTGCCGGCCGGTCGACGATTCATGAACACTCAACCGGCGGGGTAGGACAAACATGGGCGACGCCGCGTCGCCGTCCGGGTCGGCGCGAGGGAGGGACGAGCGGGTCATGCGATTGGTGCTCAACGTCATCTGGCTGGTTCTGTGTGGGTTTTGGCTCGCCATCGGCTACACCCTCGCGGCACTGGTGTGTTTCATTCTCATCATCACGATCCCCTTCGGCATCGCGTCACTGCGGATGGCCAGCTTCGCGCTGTGGCCGTTCGGCCGGAAGGTGGTGGACCGTCCGGACGCGGGCGGCGCCTCGCTCATCGGCAACGTCCTCTGGATCATCTTCGCCGGCTGGTGGCTGGCCCTCGGGCATCTCACCACCGGGGTGGCGCTCTGCCTGACGATCATCGGGATCCCGCTCGGCCTGGCGAACTTCAAGCTGATCCCGGTATCGCTGATGCCGCTGGGCAAGGAGATCGTGTCCACCGACGAGCCGGCCTTCCGCTGACCGACCGGCGGCCCCGCCCCGGCGGCACCGCCTTCGCCCGGCCCGGACTCGAACGGCCTGTCCAGCCCTGCTGGGCAGACCATCGAGACCGGGCCGGCCCTGGCGGCCCGGCGCCGCAGGCGCCTTCAGCGGCCCAGCGCGGTCTGCAGATCGCGGACGTGTTCCTGGGTCTGCGCGAGCAGGGGGCGCAGCGCCTCCGCGACATCGGCCAGCCCCAGCTCGGCGGCCTGACCGAAGCGTTCGCGGTAGCGGCCGAGCTGCTCGGACTCCAGCCGGAGGTCGGCGAGCAGTGCGTCCTGCGCGCCGCTTGCCGGACGCACCGTGGACACATCGCTGGTCGGGGTGCCGCCGAGGAACGAGATCTGCTCGGCGAGGACCTGGGCGTGGGCGAGCTCCTGGGGCAGATGGCGCCGGATCTCGTCGGCGACCGCGAGAAACTCCGGTCCCGTGAAGGTGGCGCCGTGCTGGATGTACTGGATGATCGACTGGTACTCCGAGCTGAGATCCTCGTTGAGCAGCTTGACGAACGTCTCCTGATCCATGCCGCGCGTCCTCCCGCAGGTGTTTCCGGCCGGAGGGGTCCAGCCGGTCTGAGCGGGATGCCCGTTCTCGACGCTGTCATGCCGGCTCGAGACGTCTCGCGCTGTTTCGGGCGCCGGAGCTCAGTGGCCGCCGCCGCGCCGTCTGCGCTCCGGGCCCGCGGTGAGGATGTCCGGCTCGGCGGCGCCGGCCCGGCCGCCACGGCGGGAGCGGACGACCTCGGGCCCCGTGGGCAGGCGTGCGGGGTCCGGGGGGCGCCGGGCGGTGGCGTCCGCTGCCGCCGGCATGGCTACTCGCGGTGCGGCGACGCGCGGCCTGGGGTTGCCCAGCTGCCGGCCAGTGACCGGCAGCTGTTCACCGATCAGGTCCGTCAGGGCGACCAGGGGTCGACTGCCCCATTGGTGGTGGTGGCCGTCGCCCGGTCGCCGGATCGGCGCGGTCGCCGGATCGGCGCACTCGGCCTCCTCGATCTCACCGCGGGACCGGAACCAGCCGAACGACGCGTGCCGACCGCGCAGTACGGCGTTCTCCGAGCGGACGATCACCAACAGGGCGGTGGCGAAGGCGGCTCGGGTACGGGTCTCGGCGAGTTGCCGTTCCAGTTCGGCGACATAGGCCGGATCAACCTCGCCGGGGCCAGGGCCAGGGTCGTCCTGGGCCGGAGTGGAGCCGAACGCATCGTGGTGCAGCGGCCGACACCGGTCGAGGTGGGCCGCGCGCTGGGTCTGGTCGTCCGGGAACAGCAACTCGACGTAGTTTTCGATGACTTCCCACTCGATCTGTTTCTCGCCGCGGAACTGGCGGCTCAGATCGCGGGCACGGGCCCGCCGGATCTTGCCATCGTCATGGTCGGACCAGACTTTGCAGACGACCATCTCGTAGCTCACCCGGTAGGGACGATTGAGCGCATGCAGATGCTGAAGGAGCTTGAGCTGGGTCTTGTTCTCCAGTTCGGGTCTGGGTCCGCGGGGTCGGGCTCCGGAAAGAGTCATCGGCGTGCCGTCCGATCGTCGTGGTGGTGCCCCTGGGCGCGAACTGGCACCGATCTTCGCCGGTGTCGTGACGTCACTGCCGTTCATCGCGGTCCGGCGGTCGCCCGACTTGACGACCTGGCCATTTCGCGGACGCGAAGCTCGCACCGACACTATCGGTTCCTTTCTGTAACGGACCGGTGGACGCGCAACTACGAGTACGCGGAAGCGTCGCCGGTGTCAACTGTGCGGCCACGGACCTTCCTGACTGGAATATCCTGTGTTCGCGCCTGTCCGTCGGCTGTTCGTCGCCTGACCAACACTCGGCAGGAGTTCGGGGGATGTGTGGGTGCCGGTGCGTAGTAGCTGTCCGCATGGGCGCTGGTCCGCGCGGGTCCGACCTGGGCCGCGCCGTCGCGGCGAGGACGGCGCTCATCAAACCATCCGTCCACGGGTGGTTTTCGCGGCCGGTGTCCAGGCATAGGTCATGTTATTTGTGGCGCGTGAATTCGGCGATGAATTCGGCCCGGATCCGTGGGGTGCGAAGTCCTGACTTGTCCCGTGGATCCCGCGGTCTCGTGGTCGGGGTGTTCCGGGTGGGCGGACCGGCGCGGCGGCGGCCCGGCCGAGTGGGCCTGCGGCGGTGTGGTTGGGAGTCGGGTGTCTTGCCGGGGTGACCGGCCGCGCGGCGAGTTGTCCGTTGCGGCACGATGTGTACGCCGATGGCCCGGTCCGCTGCCGCTGGCGGGCCCATGTCTTGCCGCGCGCCGGGTTCGGTTCCACCGGCGGCCGAACATGCTTGGCGAACTGGCCGGAATTTCCGGCCCTGGCTAACCCTCTCGCCAAGACCGCCAGATCCGATCGAAATCGCCTTGACCTCACGTCAGGTTCAAGCCATATGGTTCCTTAGGCGACCCTGCGGGCCACCGTGTTGCCGGCTGGCGCCTTCGGTTGTTCGTGCTGCATCGGCTACGGTGCGTTGCGCGGATCCGGGCCGCCAGCACGAGAACCCGCGCTGCTCGTGGCCGCCGGTGGGATCGTCATGTCGTCGCGGCGGCCGGCTGACCAGCCTCGCGACCGCGCAGCAGAGAGGACCGTATGCTCATCCAACTACTGCGGGGGCATCTGGGGCGCTACAGCGGCCAGATCGCGGCCCTGGTGGCACTGCAACTCGTGTCGACGCTCGGCATGCTGTACCTGCCGACCCTGAACGCCGACATCATCGATCACGGCGTCATCACCGGCGACACCGACTACATCCTGCGCATCGGCGCGATCATGCTTGCGGTCAGCGTGGTGCAGCTCGGCAGCGCAGGCGTGGCGGTGTTGTTCGGTGCCCGCACGGCGATGGCCGTTGGTCGGGACATGCGGGCCGCGGTGTTCGACCGGGTACAGGCGTTCTCGGCGCGGGAGGTGGGCAGCTTCGGTGCGCCCTCCCTCATCACCCGGGCGACGAACGACGTCCAGCAGGTACAGATGCTGGTCCTGCTGTCCTTCACGCTGATGGTCTCGGCACCGATCATGTGTCTCGGCGGGATCATCCTGGCGGTGAACCAGGATGCCAGGCTGTCGCTGCTGCTGGTCGGGATCGTGCCGGTCCTGCTGGCTGTCGTCGCGCTGATCGTGCGGCGGATGCGCCCGCTGGGGCGCGGTATGCAGGAACGGCTGGACACGGTCAACCGAATCCTGCGCGAGCAGCTCACCGGCCTGCGGGTGATCCGCGCCTTCGTGCGTGACGATCACGAGCGCCGCCGTTTCGATGTCGCCAACGTCGACCTGACCGATGTCTCGCTGCGCTTCGGCCGGCTGATGGCGCTGATGTTCCCCCTCGTGCTCACCGTCGTGAACTTCTCCACCGTCGCGGTGCTCTGGTTCGGGTCGCACCGGATCGACTCGGGGGAGATGCAGATCGGTGCGCTGACGGCGTTCCTCAGCTACCTCATGCAGATCCTCGTGTCGGTGATGATGGCGACCTTCATGTTCATGATGATTCCGCGGGCGGAGGTGTGCGCCGAACGCATCCAGGAGGTGATGTCGACGGAGTCGTCGCTGGTGCCGCCGGCCAGTCCGGTGCGTGCGCTGCACGGCCACGGTCGGCTGGAGCTGCGGGACGTGGGCTTCCGTTATCCCGGTGCGGAGGTCCCGGTGCTTTGCGACGTCGATCTGGTCGCCGGCCCCGGCCGGACCACGGCGGTCATCGGCAGCACGGGCAGTGGGAAGACCACCCTGCTCGGGCTCATTCCGCGGATCGCCGAGGCGACCGAGGGCAGCGTGCTCGTCGACGGCGTCGACGTCCGCGAGATCGACCCGGCGCTGCTGGCCCGCACCGTCGGCATCGTGCCGCAGCGGCCGTATCTGTTCACCGGGACGATCGCCTCGAACCTGCGTTACGGCAACCCGGACGCCACGGATGAGGAACTCTGGCGGGCGCTGGAGATCGCGCAGGCCAGGCAGTTCGTCGAGGCGATGCCGGACGGGCTCGACAGCCCGATCGCGCAGGGCGGCACCAACGTCTCCGGCGGCCAGCGCCAGCGCCTCGCCATCGCCCGGGTGCTGGTCCACCGCCCGGAGATCTACCTGTTCGACGACTCCTTCTCCGCGCTGGACTACGCCACCGACGCCCGGCTGCGCGCGGCGCTGGCGCAGGAGACGGCCGAGGCGACCGTCGTCATCGTCGCCCAGCGGGTGTCGACGATCCGTGACGCCGACCAGATCATCGTGCTGGAAGGCGGCGAGGTGGTCGGGCGGGGAACCCACCATCAGCTGATGGCGGACAACCAGACCTATCGCGAGATTGTCCTGTCGCAGCTCACCGAGCAGGAGGCCGCGTGACCACGGCGTCTGCACCGCGCCGCCCGCCCGCCCCGATGCCGGGCCCGGCGCGGTTCATGAGCGGCCACGTCGAGAAGTCGGCCGACTTCGGTGGCTCGGCCCGTCGCCTGCTGGGCCTGCTGCGGCCCCAGCGGGCGGTGCTGGGCGCCGCCGTCCTGCTGGCGATGGTGTCCGTTGCGCTGAACGTGACCGGGCCGCGGCTGCTCGGGCACGCGACGGACCTCGTCCTCGAAGGGGTGTTCAACCGCCGGGTGCCGGCCGGCGTGACGCAGGCGCAGGCCGTCGCGCAGTTGCGGGCCCAGGGGCACGGCACCCAGGCCAACCTGCTCGCGGCCATGAAGGTCCAGCCCGGCCACGGGATGGACTTCCACGCCATCGGTCGGGTGCTGCTGCTGGTCGCCGTGATCTACCTGGTGTCGGGAATCTGCGGAGTGGCGCAGGCGCGGCTGACGAACCTGGCGATCCAGCGGGTCGTCGGCAAGCTGCGTACCGACGTGCAGCAGAAGATCTCCCGGCTGCCCATCCGCTACTTCGACGGGCAGGCCCGCGGGGAGGTGCTCAGCCGGGTCACCAACGACATCGACAACCTCGGCCAGAGCCTCCAGCAGACGATCTCCCAGCTGGTCGTCTCGACGCTGACCATCGTCGGCGTGCTGTCGATGATGATCTGGATCTCCTGGTTGCTGGCGATCGTCGCGGTGGTGACGGTGCCGGCGTCGATGTTCGTGGCGGCGCGGCTCGGCCGGCTGGCCCAGCCCCAGTTCGTCTCCCAGTGGCGCTACACCGGCCGGCTCAACGCGCACATCGAGGAGATGTACACGGGGCACACGCTGGTGCGGGCCTTCGGTCGCCAGGAGGAGTCGGCGCAGACCTTCCGGGAGTACAACGAGCAGCTCTACGAGGCGAGCTGGCGGGCACAGTCCATCTCCGGGATCATGCAGCCGGCGATGATGTTCATCGGCAACCTCAACTACGTCGTGGTGGCCGTGGTCGGTGGGCTGCGAGTTGCCTCCGGCGCGCTGTCGATCGGCGACGTCCAGGCGTTCATCCAGTACTCGCGGCAGTTCAGCCAGCCGATCTCGCAGGTCGCGAGCATGGCGAACCTGCTGCAGTCCGGGGTGGCGTCGGCCGAGCGCGTGTTCGAGCTGCTGGACACCGCGGAGCAGAACGCCGACCCGGCCGAGCTGGCCGCGAGCGAGCTGACGGTGCGTGGCCGGGTCGCCTTCGAGCACGTCGACTTCCGCTACAAGCCGGACCGGCCGCTGATCGAGGATCTGTCCCTGGTGGCCGAGCCCGGCCACACCGTCGCGATCGTCGGTCCCACCGGTGCCGGCAAGACGACGCTGATCAACTTGTTGATGCGCTTCTACGACGTCACGGCCGGCCAGATCACCCTCGACGGCGTCGACATCGCCTCGATGCCGCGCGACCAGCTGCGGGCACAGATCGGCATGGTGCTGCAGGACACCTGGCTCTTCGGCGGCACCATCGCCGACAACATCGCCTACGGTGCCGAGAGGGCGACCCGCGGGCAGATCATGGCCGCGGCGCAGGCCGCTCATGTCGACCGGTTCGTCCGCACCCTGCCCGCCGGCTACGACACGGTGCTCGACGACGAGGGGAGCGGGATCAGCGCCGGGGAGAAGCAGCTGATCACGATCGCCCGGGCGTTCCTGGTCCAGCCGCTGATCCTCGTTCTCGACGAGGCCACCAGCTCGGTGGACACGCGGACCGAGGTGCTCATCCAGCAGGCGATGTCGAAGCTGCGGGCCGGGCGGACGGCCTTCGTCATCGCCCATCGGCTCTCGACGATCCGGGACGCGGACACGATCCTGGTGATGGAGAAGGGCGCGATCGTCGAGCAGGGTGACCACACCGAGCTGCTCGCCGCGGGCGGGGCCTACGCGCGGCTGTACCAGTCGCAGTTCGCCCAGGCCGTGGCGGAGGTCTGAGCCCCGGCCTCGCGGTTTCGGCGGGGCACCGGGTGCGGTCATCGACGCGCACCCGGCGCCCGGCCTGGTGGGTGTCCGGTCAGCCGATCAGGCTGAGCAGGTCGCGTCCGTCCTGCCAGGTGCCGGTCACATCGGCGAAGGAGCCGCTCCGCCACTGCAGCAGCCGTACCGCGCTGTTGCAGACCGCGGGGAAGATCGTGAGCTGCTTGCCGTCGCAGGTGTACGGGTGGGCCATGATGTTCGGCTCGTCGTGCGTGGCGCGCAGTGCGGTGGTCAGGCTGTCCGCCGTGGGCTGGGGCAGGCGGGCCAGCAGGGTCCGCAGGTTGAGCACGGTCGAGAAGGCCCCCTGCGATGCCGAGGTGCGGTCGTTGGGCTTCAGCGCCGCGCGGAACGCGGCGGCATCCGCGTCGCCGCCGGTGGTCCCGACCGGCAGGTAGCTGGAGGCGAAGTAGAGGTTGTCGGTCTGGCCGCCCGCCGCCTGTGGCACCGCCGGGGTGGCGCAGGCGCCGATCAGGTAGATGTCACTGTGGACGTTCAGCGCGGCCGCCGCCTGCACGATCCGGGCGCACGCCGCGGCCTGGAAGACGACGATGATCGCGTCCGGGTTGCCGGCCGCGGCCTGGGTGAGCGCCGGCGCGAAGTCGGCCGCGTCGGACTTCTCCGCGATCAGCTTGACGTCCGAAACGCCCTTCTTATGGAAAATGTTCTGCGAACCCTGGATCGCCGCGGTCAGCAGGCCCGGCAGGTCGACATACAGCGCGTGCACACTGTGAACGTGCTTCGTGGCGGTCAGGTAGTTCGTGATTCCGAGGAGTTCCGCCACGGAGCCGCCGGACAGTGCGAAGGCATTCTTGGAGTCGAGCTCACCACTGAGCTGTGGTGATCCGGTGACGTAGGGGATGTGTGCCGACTCGTAAATCGGCATCGCGGCCTGGGTGCCGAAGTCGACGCCGCCGACGACCGCGACCGGCTTTTCCGCGACCAGCCGGTTGGCGCAGTTCTGGGAGGATTCCGGCGAGCCGTCGGTGGCGCAGGTGACCAGCCGCAGCGGCCGCCCACCCACCCCGCCGAGAGCGGTGTTCACCCGGTTTACCGCCGCCTGGGCGGCGACCCGGGTCTCCGGATATGACCCAAGAGTGCTGCCTTCGACCGTGACGAAGCCGAGCGTCAGCGGCGGCCCGGTCAGGTGACTCGTCGTAGCGCTGCCAGGGGTGGCGTCGCCTGATGAGCCACCGCGCTGGCTCGTGCACCCGACGCCTGCCAGGGCGACGGTGAGGGCGACGGAGAACGCGAGGAGGACGCGGGAAGCTTGTCTCACGGGCGGTCAAGCTACACTCCATCTCACCCGGAACCGGAATGAGACCGCCGACTGGCGGGACTGGAGTGATGCGGTGACCACGCGTCCGCACTTCCAGACCTCGTGCAACGGTTGACCTCGATGCTGGACATCTGCGTGGGAGCCTCGTGACCGCCTATGTGGCAGCTATGCTGCTGGGCCTGGGCCCGGGCGCCGTGTACGCGGCGCTGGGTCTGGGTCTCGTGCTCACGTATCGTGCGTCCGGCGTCATCAACATCGCACATGGTGCGATCGCAATGTACGCGACCTATCAGTACGCCGAACTTCGTGAGGTCGGGGATCTCGTGCTCCCGGTCGTCGGCGTGCCACCCCGAATTCATCTTTCCGACACCCCGTCGTTTCCGTTGGCATTCGGCGTCTCGCTCACCATGGCCGCTCTGCTGTCGCTGGCGGTGTATCTCGTGGTGTTCCGCCCGCTGCGCCGGGCCCAACCGATGATGACGGTGGTCGCCGCGGTCGGACTCACTATCGCGCTGCAGGCCGTGGCAGTGATCCAGTTCGGCGCGGACAACCGGTTCCTGCAGCCGGTGCTGCCACAGAAGGCGGTGCACCTGCTCGGGGTCACCGTGCCGCGCGACCGGCTGCTCCTGGCCGGGATCGTCGCGCTCGCCGCGGTGGCGCTGTGGGCGATGTCCCGCTGGACCGCGTTCGGCCTGGCGACCAGGGCGGTTGCCGACGACGAGGAGACGACGGCACTGCTCGGCCGGCGGCCGACCCTGATCGCGGCGGCGAACTGGATGCTCGCGGCGGTGCTCGCGGCCGTCGCCGGCATCCTCGTCGCCCCGATCAGTTCGCTGAACCCGACGGGCTATTCGCTCCTCGTCGTGCCGGCGCTCGCCGCCGCGCTGCTCGGCGGGGTGTCCTCGTTCGGCCTGACCTTCCTCGGCGCGCTGGCCATCGGCGTCGCGCAGGGACTGCTGCTGCCGCTGCAGCAGGACGTCAGCTGGCTCAACCAGCCAGGCCTGCGTGCGCTGCTTCCGATGATCATGGTTGTGGTGGTGGCCGCCCGGCGCGGGGCGCTGCTTCCCGGCCGGTCCGCCAGCGCCGTGGTGTCCGCGCCGCTGCCCGTCGTCGCGCCGCCGCGCAGCCCCCTTGCCGGGCTGCTGATCGGCGTGCCCGTCGGGGTGGTCGCGCTGTTCGCGCTCAGCGGCGCGTACCGGCTCGGGTTGGAACGCAGCCTCGCCGGCGCGGTGGTGTGTTTGTCGTTCGTGGTGCTCACCGGCTACGTCGGTCAGCTTTCCCTGGCCCAGATGACGCTGGCCGGGGTGGCCGGGTTCCTGCTGGCCCGGCTGGAGGGCGAGCTCGGTGTGCCGTTCCCGATCGCGCCGGTGCTCGCCACCGTCGCGGCGGCCGCCGCCGGGCTGCTGCTCAGCTTCGCCGCCCGGCGCCTGCGCGGGGTCGACCTGGCGTTGATCACGCTCGTGGCGGGTGTCGCCCTCCAGGAGGCGGTGTTCGGCAATCCGCTGATCACCGGGGGGCTCAGGGGCTCGTCGGTGCCGGGCCCGACGCTGTTCGGCGTGGATCTGGGGATCGCCGGCGCGGGCTTCCCCCGGGTCCAGTTCGGGTTGCTGGCGCTGACGGTGCTGGCCGCCTGTGGCTACGGCGTGGCCAGGCTGCGGACGGCGGGACCCGGCCGGCAGATGCTCGCGGTCCGGGCGAACGAGCGGGCGGCGGCCGCCGCCGGTATCGACGTACGCCGCACCCGGGCGGTCGCCTTCACCCTGTCCGCCGCGCTCGCCGGCCTCGGCGGCTGCCTCATCGGGTACGGCCAGGGCCGGCTGTCGTTCGACTCCTTCGGTGTGACGGCGTCGCTGTTCTTCCTCGCGATCGCCGCGGTCGGCGGGGTGACCAGCGTCGCCGGCGCGCTCGTCGCGGGCCTGCTGGTGCCGGGCGGGCTGGCGTTCACCCTGCTGGACCGGGCGTTCGGGCTGGGCCGGTACCAGCAGCTCCTCTGCGGCCTCGCCGTGATCGCGCTGGCCGTGCTGCGGCCCGCCGGCCTCGTCCACCGATCCGTCCGCGGGCCGTGGGGCGCGAAGGCCGAGGCGCCCCAGCTCGGTGACCCACCGTCCGGCCCGCAGCGCCCGGGCGCCGAGGACCGGTCGCGGCTCGTCCCGCACCACGCGGAGCCGGGGAGCACACCGTGAGCGTTCTGTCGGTGGACATGCTCGCCGCCGGGCAGGGCCGCAGCCGCATCATCGAGGACGTCTCGTTCCGGCTCGAGGCCGGCACCGTCACCGGGCTCATCGGGCCGAACGGCGCGGGCAAGACGACCCTGATCGACGCCCTCACCGGCTTCGCGACGATCTTCGCGGGCAGTGTCAACCTCGGTGGTGTCGCCCTGACCGACCTGCCCGCGCACGAGCGGCAGCGGCTGGGACTCGCCCGTACCTTCCAGGCGCTGGAACTCTTCGACAGCCTGGAGGTCGCCGAGAACCTCGCCGTCGTCGCGCGCACGGGCCGGCGTGCCACCGCCGGTGGACGTCATGACGCGAGCGTGCCGGCGGCGCGGGCGACCAGCGGCGGGCATCGACGCCGGCCTCCGTCCGGACCGCGGTCCCGGTCCGCCAGCGCGGCGTCCGCGACCACGCCGGATCTCCGCCCGCTGGGGTTGGCACAGATCGCCGACCGGCTGCCCGCGACGCTGACGCACGACGAGCGGGCCGCCGTCGCCCTCGGTCGAGCCCTGATCGGCGCCCCGAAGGTGCTGCTGCTGGACGAGCCGGCGGCGGGGCTCGACCCGGCGGACCGGCACGAGCTGGCCGCCCGCGTGCGAGGCGCTGCCGGCAGCGGCGTTGCCGTACTGCTGGTGGACCACGACGTGCAGCTTGTCCTCGACATCTGTGATCATGTTCTTGTTCTGGACAGCGGCCGAATCGTAGCCCGCGGCCAGCCCGCGCAGGTCCGCTCCGACCCCGCCGTCCGCGCGGCCTACCTCGGCGAACCGGACGAGTCCTCGGCGTCCTCGGCGTCGGCGTCCTCGGCGTCGGCCCAGCAGCATGGGCCGCGGCCGGTCGAGACCCAGCCGGTCGAAATCCGGCCGCGCGAGTCCCCGTCGGATCCGGCGGGCCGGTCCGCGTCCGAGCCCGGCGGCGACCTGCTGGTGTTTGAGGGGGTCACCAGTGGCTACAACGAGGGCCCTGTGCTGCGGGACGTCTCCCTGACCGTGCGGGCCGGCGAGATCGTGGCGCTGCTGGGCGCGAACGGGGCCGGTAAGACGACGCTGATCCGTACCGCGGCCGGACTGGTGCCGGCCAGCGCCGGTCGGATCGCGCTGCTCGGCGACTGGACCCGGCGGGTCCGGCCGAGTGTGCTGGCGCGTCGCGGGTTGGCGGTCGTCCCGCAGGGACGTGGCGCGCTCGGGCGGCTGACGGTTCGGGAGAACCTGAAACTGGCCGCCGGGCGGCAGAACCGGGGCGAGATCGAGCGGGTGCTGGGCTGGTTCCCGCCGCTCGGTCCGCTGCTCGACCGGGCGGCGGGGGAGCTGTCCGGCGGTGAGCGCCAGCGCCTCGCGCTGGCCGTCGCGCTGGTGCGCCGGCCGAGGCTGCTGCTGGTCGACGAGCTGTCCTTCGGACTTGCCCCGGGGGTGGCGCCCCAGCTGCTCGAACTGCTGCGAACGATCGCCGCGGAGACGTCCACGGGGGTGCTGCTCGTCGAGCAGTTCGCCGCGATCGCGTTGCGGGTGGCCGACCGCGGTTACGTCCTGGACCGGGGCCGGATCGCCCTGTCCGCCTCCGCCGCGGAGCTCGCGGCCCGGCCCGATCTCCTCGAAGCGAGCTATCTCGGCGCGGCTGTTCCCTCCGCTCCCGCCGACGAGCCGCCGCGCGGGTAGCCGGGAATCCGCGGCATTCCCGGATCCCGGGGCGTGACCTCCCGCGTCGGCCTACGCTGGTGCGAGCGGGAACAACAAAGCGCGGGAGCTCCGAACGAGGGGCTGAGAGGGCGGCTGGGGCCGCCGACCGCAGAACCTGTCCGGGTAATGCCGGCGTAGGGAGTTCATACGGTGTCTTCATTGTCTGTTTCACCGCCGCCATCCACCCCTGTCTCCACCGGGCCGTTGGCGGGCAGCCGGCGCACCTGGCTCGCCGGCCCTGACGGTGACCTGCGGGTGCCGATGCGGGAGGTCGTGCTCAGCACCGGCGACACCGTCGTGCTGTACGACACGTCCGGTCCCTACACCGATCCGGACGTCGACATCGACGTGCGCCGTGGCCTGCCACCGCTGCGGGCCGGCTGGACGGCCGCCCGCGGTGACACCGTGAGCGGCGGCGTCCGGGGCGCCCGCCGCGCGGCGCCCGGGAGGGGTGCTGTCACCCAGCTCGCCTATGCGCGGCGCGGAGAAATCACCCGCGAGATGGAGTTCGTCGCCGTGCGGGAGGGACTGCCGGCCGAGGCGGTGCGGGCCGAGATCGCGGCCGGTCGGGCCGTGCTGCCCGCGAACGTCAACCATTCCGAGCTGGAACCGATGGCGATCGGCCGCGCCTTTCTGGTGAAGATAAACGCGAATCTCGGCAATTCAGCCGTGACCTCCTCCATCGAGGAGGAGGTCGAGAAGATGGTGTGGGCAACGCGTTGGGGCGCTGACGCGGTCATGGACCTGTCCACCGGCGCGGACATTCACCGCACGCGCGAGTGGATCCTGCGCAACGCCCCCGTCCCGGTTGGCACGGTGCCGATCTACGAGGCCCTGGAGCAGGTGGGCGGGCGCCCGGAGGAACTCACCTGGGAGGTCTACCGGGACACGGTTATCCGCCAGTGCGAACAGGGCGTCGACTACATGACGGTGCACGCCGGGGTGCTGCTGCGGTACATCCCGCTGACCGCGCGGCGCCGGACCGGGATCGTCTCGCGCGGCGGTTCCATCCTCGCGGCCTGGTGCCTTGCCCATCACGAGGAGAACTTTCTCTACACCCACTTCACGGAGCTCTGCGAGATTCTGGCGGCGTACGACGTCACGTTCTCCCTCGGTGACGGCCTGCGGCCCGGGTCCGTCTCCGACGCCAATGACGAGGCGCAGCTCGCGGAGCTGGCCACCCTCGGGGAGCTGACCCGGATCGCCTGGGAGCACGACGTCCAGGTGATGGTGGAGGGCCCGGGACATGTGCCGCTGCACCGGGTCGAGGAAAACGTGCGGCTCCAGCGGGAGATCTGCCACGACGCCCCCTTCTACACACTCGGGCCGCTGACCACCGACATCGCACCCGGCTACGACCACATCACCTCGGCGATCGGCGCGGCCGTGATCGGCTGGCACGGCACCGCGATGCTCTGCTACGTCACCCCGAAGGAACACCTCGGCCTGCCCGACCGGGACGACGTCAAGGCCGGCGTCATCGCCTACAAGATCGCCGCGCACGCCGCCGACCTGGCCAAGGGGCATCCCGGCGCCCAGGCATGGGATGACGCCCTGTCGGACGCGCGGTTCGAGTTCCGTTGGGAGGACCAGTTCCACCTGGCCCTCGATCCGGACACCGCCCGCGCCTACCACGACGAGACCCTGCCGGCACCCGCCGCGAAATCGGCGCATTTCTGTTCGATGTGCGGCCCGCACTTCTGCTCGATGAAGCTGTCCCACCAGGTGCGGGCCCGGTCGGGCGATGGCGGCGACGAAACGGCCGCCGCGGAGGTGATCGAGGACGGCCTGCGCGCGAAGGCCGAGGAGTTCACCGCCGGCGGCAACCGGCTGTACCTCCCGCTCGCCCAGCATCTCCCGCCGGCTCAGCATCTCCCGCCGGCTCAGCATCTCCCGCCTGCCCAGCCCTGAGGGATCTCAGCTACGGCGGCGCGGGCCGGGAAACGGGGGCGGTGTGTCGGGGCGGAAACGCCCCGACAGGGACGCTTCGAGCCCGCGCCGCAAGGTGGCCTTCGCCGCGTCGTCGTCCAGTCCGACAAGGTCGATGTACGCGATGCCGCGCAGCAGGCCCTCCGGCCGGCACTCCTCGACCCGCACCGGTATGAGCCGGCGGTTCACCCCGGCCCGGTCGGTGTCCCACACCGTCGCCCACTCGGCCTGCACCCGCGGTGCCCGCAGGTAGTTCTCGGTGAGCACGATGACCATCCGCCTGGAGTTTCTGATCGCCGTGTCCAGCTGGTGCACCCAGTGCTCTCCGGCCACGACCCAGGCCTGGAGGTGCACATAGTGGCCGTTGCTCTCCAGCTCCCAGGCGAGCCACTGGCCCCAGCCGTCGTCCTCGCTGGCGACGGAGACAATGAAGTCCCAGCTTCTGATGCCGCTCGCGGCTTCGGGGAGATCGGGGGTGAGCGACGGCGTGTCGTCGAACGCTGTTCTTGAACCGGGCAACCCCACCCAGGCCGTCTGGTCGTGACCGCCACTCGGGATATGGACGTCGACGGGGTGGAACTCCGCCGGGTCGAGCCCTCGCAACCCGGGGCGAACGGTCGACTCGAACAGGGACGACGAAACAATCACGGCCACATCGGCGGCGCGCGACTCGAGTAGTAGACGACCGACTGCCGGGGCGTCGGCCAGGCGGACGGCCGCCACCGCGGCTGATCTCCCAAAATCCGCGCCCGCGGCCTCATCGATCGTGGCGCTGTCGAGATACAGCCCCAGTCGCAGCCGGATCCGGTCGGCGGCAGCACGCGCGCCGTTGTGGGCCGTCATCATGCGTACCAGCTCGCGCACAAGATCGGCGACCACAACCGCTGGTGACACGCCGCCGTGGATCACGCTGAGCAGTCCAGCGCCGCGTTCCTGCGAGCGAAGTGCGCCGGGAGGCAGCCCGCACCTCTCGGTGGCCCGCTCAAGAATCTCGCGAAGGCCAGCCTGCCAGTCGACTGGCGCCAGCGAGCCGGCCGGGCTGATCCGTACCGGATCGACGGCGAGGAACAGCCCCGGGCCCGGCTGCGGCCGGGTGCCGGCCGGCGGGCGCGATGAGGCCCGGCGTCCGTTGTCGGCGCTGGTTCCGCCGTCCCGGGCCACGGCCAGGCCCGCAGCGGCAGCGAAGATCCGGTTGGCAGGATAGGCCCTGCTGGCAACGTCAAGGATCCGTCGCCGGCCGTCGACCAGGATGCCAAGGCTGAGCAGATTGTCGATCTCCTGCCAGAATTCCAGTGAGGACTGCCCCGTCCAGGACGGTTGCCGGGACCGGTCGATCCCGGCCCGCTCGAGCAGCTGAGCGGCCTGGCTCGCGCGGTGGAACGCGGTCGCGAGGGCTGCCACCTCGTTCTCGCTCAGCCGATCCGTCACGGGTCCCCCGAAAAAGTCTGGTCACCTCGGCAGAGAACAGCACGACGGCCCGCGCCGGGCACCACGATTCGCCCGGCCAGACCATCTCCGCTGATCGTACGTGGCAGCGGAGCGGTGGAATGGAACGAGCGGCCGGGTGGCACAATCGTCGGTGTGCCCGGGGGGAATACGCCAACTGTCAGAGGCCCGGCCGGTGGCCTGTCGCCGGGACGAGACTTCCTGCTCTCGCACGCCCAGGCGGATGCTGTCTGGGCGGAGTGGATTGCGTGGCAGGTGGAGGAGGCCGGGTTCAGCGTTCTCTCGCGCGATTTGTTCAGCACTACCGAGAACTGGGACCGAGCCTTTCGGGTGGGCCTGCGTTCGGGCAGCGGCGTTGTCGTGCTGTTTTCCAGGGCCTATCTGCGCTCCCTGCACGGACAGGGTGAATGGCAGGCAGTTCTGGGACTGCCGGACGCGCCCGTCCGGCAGTTGCTGATCCGCCTTGACGACTGTGCGGTGCCGGCGGCGCCGGCGACCGCGGACGTGATTGATCTGGTCGGGCTGGATGAACGGGCGGCCCGGGACCGGATCCTGGGCGTCGTCCGCGCCGCTGCCGCCGCTGAGGGCCGCGCGGCACCGGAGCCGGAGAGGCGGCCGATCGTGCCCCTGGAGCGGGTCTTTCGCTCTGTGGGCGTTCCTGCTCTCACGTTCGTGGAGCCCATCGACTACGTCGACTTCCGGGTCGCGCTGCGTTCCCCGGGGGTCGGCGTCGTGCTGGAGGGACCGGCCGGAATCGGCAAGACCACGCTGCTGCAGTGGGCGATGCGGCATGAGGAGCTGCGGCTGGGTCGGTTGCGGACCTTCACCGCCCGAAGCCCGCATGATGTCGCCCGGCTGGGGGCGCTTTCCGACGCCGACCTCACCGGTGTCATCGCGGTGGACGACTTTCACCGGCTGCCGCTGGACGTCCAGCGGACGCTGGTGGACCGCATGAAACTACTCGCCGACTCGGAGGACGACACCAGCAAGATCGTCGTGGTGGGCATCCCGGATACCGGCCGGGCCCTCATGTCGCTGAGCTACGACATCGGTCCTCGCCTCCAGGTGTTCAGTCTGGGATCCGCCACCTACGACCAGATTCTCAGCCTGATCACCAAGGGCGAGCGGGTGCTCAACATCCGTTTCGAGGCCAGGTCCGACCTGGTCGATGCCGCCGGCGGGAGTCTCGCCACAGCGCAGTCGTTGTGCAAGGCGGCGGCCGCGCTGAGCCGGGTCGAGGAGACAATGCCCGGCGAGCTGCCGACAGTGGTGCGGCTGGATCTCCAGACCGCCCGCGCCTGGGCGATGCGCCAGCTGCAGCACTTCAAGTCCGCGGTCGACACCTTCGCCGGGCTGGACGGCCCCGAGGAGACCGCCTGTATCGCGTTGCTCAACGACCTCGCCGCATCGTCGGACGGGTCGATCGTGGTGAGGGATGTCTGCCAGCGTCGACCGGAGCTGACCGCGACGCTGACGCGGGTGTTCGCCGATGCGGCCGACCGGTTTGCCCCCGGCACCGAGCTCGGGCGGCTGTTCCACTACGATGCCCGAAGCAGCCGGCTGAGCACGGACGACCCGCAACTTGGGTTCTACCTGCGGAATCTGGACCGTGCCGCGATGCGGGCCGCCGCCGGTAAGCACCAGGTGGCACGTCGGCAGTCCGCCTTCATCTGCTATAGCCACCGGGACAGCCGCTGGCTGGAGCGGCTGGTGGTGCACCTCAGCCCGCTCGAGCGGGCTGGCCTGCTCGATGTCTGGTCGGATCGGCGCATCAGCCTCGGCGATGACTGGCAGGCGCGCATCGAGGTCGCCCTGGACGCGGCGCGGATCGCGGTCCTGCTGGTGAGCGCCGACTTCCTGGATTCGACCTTCATTCGCACCGTCGAACTTCCCCAGCTGATCGCCGCCGCCGCCGCGGGAGGCTGCCGGATCATCCCGATCCTGGTGAGTGCCAGCCAGTTCCCGACGATGCCGGACCTGAACCGCTACAAGCACGCGAATCCTGGCGGTCGCACCCTGAACGCCCTCGACGGAGAGGCGGCGGAGGAGGTACTGGCCACCATCGCGGGGGAACTGACCCTGCTGCTCGAGCCACCGCCCAGTCCTGAACCTCCGGGCACCTGACAGAGGGATGCCGCGGCCGCGGTCGAACAGGCCGACGTCGGGAAGTTGACTTGCGTGGGTGGCGGCCGAACTGTCGCCCTACGCTGCCCGATGTGGCTTCCGTAACGGTGTCGCCCCCCAGCGCGACGTCGCTGCCTCCGTCGGGTGCGCCCGGCGGAGGCGCGCTGCCATCGACGTCGAGCGGACCTGGCTCGTCGGCGTCGGTCCCGCCGGCCTCGGCAGCTGGCCGGCGCCGGCCGCAGTGGAGGGTCGGCGGCTGGGTGCGGCGCCGGGCGGCCACCCCGCCGGGGCGGCTGCGGCTGGTCTCGATCGGCCTCGTGGTGGCGATCGTGCTGCTGTGGTTGACGGCGTTCGCGACGACGGTCGCCCGGCAGCATGCCGTCGACGTCGTCCGGGGCACGGCGGGGCCGGGGTTCCTCGCGGCGCAGCGGGTGCACGCGGACCTGTCGGAGGCCGACGCCAGCGCCGCCGCCGCGTTCCTGGCCGGCGGCGTCGAGCCGGTCGCCCAGCGCCGGGCCTATCAGCACAGTCTCGCCCAGGCATCCACGCAGGTCCTGACGTTGGCGAGGGCTCGGGGGACCGCGTCCACGCAGGACGAGCTGACGACGCTGGCCAGTCAGATTCCGGTGTACTCGGGCCTCGTGGACCAGGCCCGGGCGGACAATCGGCTCGGGTTCGCGGTGGGCGGCGCCTACCTGCGGCAGGCCTCGACCCTCATGCAGACCGTGATCCTCCCGGCGGCCGACCGGCTGGCGGCGGCGGAGGCGGACCGGATCGACGACGGCTACCGTCGGGCGACGTACTGGTGGCAGCCGGTACTGGTCACTCTCACCGGGCTGCTCGCCCTGGGCGGTCTGGTCGTCGCGCAGGTGGTGCTGGCCCGGCGCACCCACCGGTATCTGAACGTTGCGCTGGTGGCGGCGACGGTGGTGACGGCCGTCGCCTTCGGGCTGACCCTGTCGGCGTTGTCGGCGCAGCGATCCCGGCTCCTCGACGGGCGTGACGGCGGTTTCGTGCCGATGACGCTCGTCGCCCAGGCCCGGGTGCTGGCGCTGCGGGCCTGGGGCGACAGCAGCCTGTCCCTGATCGCCCACGGCGACGGCGCGGACCAGGACAGCGACGCCATCGCCGCCTCGGCCCGGCTCGGCTACGACCGGTCGGGCCATGCGATCGGCTCCGGCGTGCTGCCCGCGGCCGCCCGGCTCGGCGGCCCCGACGCCGCGACCCGCGCGCCGCTGCCCGGGTACTGGGCGGCCTACGCGACGACCGCCGCGCGGATCCGTTTCGACGCGGCTGACCTCGGCGGCTTCCAGAACGCGGTTGGCCTCGCCCTCGGGGACGGCACGACGGCGTTCCGCCGCTTCGACACCGCCGCCGACACCGCGCTCGCCACCAGCCAGCGCCGGTTCGACACCCGGCTGACCTCCGCCGACGACGCGCTGGGCGGTCTCGCGGCCGAGGTCAGCGTGGCTTTGGCCCTGGCCGTGGTCGGCATCCTCGCCGGCTACCAAGCGAGAATCAACGATTTTCGATGACGCGTGCTCCCCGCCGAGCCGGTCTGGCCGGCCTCCTTGTCGCCGTCACCGCGCTGGTCACGGCCTGTTCGACGGTGTCGAGCCGAGTGCCCGCCGAGGCACGCCCGCTGGAGCTGCCCACCGTGCACCCGGCACCGGCACCGGCACCGACGTCGGCGGCCCCGAATTCGGCGGGCTCGGCGCCGGGCTGCACCGATGCGCGGGCGAGCTGGCGACCAGCCGCGTCCCAGCCGGCGCCGGGAGCGATGCCGGCGGGAAGCCTCATGGCGGAGATCGTCCGTCGCGGCTATCTGCGGGTCGCGGTGCTCGGCGACGTCCCGCCGTTCGGGTCGGTCGACGCGCTGTCCGGGCAGACGGAGGGCTTCGACGTCGACATCGCGGGCGAGGTCGGCCGGGCGCTGTTCGGCTCCGACGGCCATGTACGACTGCGCAACGTCAACAACGCCGAGCGGATCGGCGTCGTCCGCGACAACCAGGTCGACATGGCCGTCGCGACGATGACGGTGAACTGCCAGCGCCGGACCCAGGTCGACTTCTCCTCCGTCTACTACGAGGCGCAGCAGAAAATTCTGGTCCAGACCGGCTCGCCCTACCGCAGCCTCGCCGACCTCGGCGGGAAGAAGGTGTGCGCGGCGGCCGGGACGACCACGATCCAACGGATCTCGCAGGGCGTGGGCTCGTCCCGGCCGCAGGCCTACCCGGTGACGAACGTCGCCGACTGCCTGGTCGCTCTCCAGCAGGGCAAGGTCGACGCGGTGTCCAGCGACGACTCCGTGCTCGCCGGCATGATCGCGCAGGACCCGCACCTGAGCATCGTCGGCCCGTCGCTGGAGGAGGAGCCGGACGCGATCGCCATCAGCCGCGCGCACCCGGAGTTCACCCGGTTCGTCAACGGCGTGCTCGCCCGGATCTTCACCGACGGGACCTGGGCGCGGATCTACACCCGTTGGCTGGGGGAGCTGGGGCCGGTCCCGGCCGCGCCGACACCGAGCTACCGCGACGGACCCTGAGGGTGACACCAGGACTGACACGATGATCGCCGAGGGACTGTCCGGCGTGGACACCTCCGTCGCGCGCCTGCGGCAGGTGTCCACGGAACTCGCCGCCGCGCTGATCGAACTCGATGCCCATCCGGGCCGGGCGCTGCTGGACCCGGCCCGTCGCAGCGGGGCGACGGCCGTCCGCGCCACCGTCGCGCTCGACCGGCTGACCTGGCTGTGGGCGCGCTACCTGACGCTGTTCGATCTGCTCGCGAAGGTGGACGCGACCGCGGGCCGGCGGACCGGCCGGCGACGCGAGCACGTGGCCGCGCTGCTGGACGCCGCCGGAACGGGGGCCCCCCCCCCCCGGCCGCCCCCCCCCCCCCCCGCCCCCCCCGCCCCAGGCCCCCCGGCCGCCGGCGGGCGGGGCCAGGCGG
>NZ_JALKFX010000094.1:0-11222 GCF_023243045.1 Frankia sp. AgB32 | reverse complement strand
CGGGGGGGGGGGCGGCCCGCCGGGGCCGGCGCCCCGGGGGCGGGGGGGCGGCCCCCCGCCGCACGGGGGCCCCGCCACGACGGGCCGCCCCATCCCGAACCGGACGACCCGGCACCAGGCAGCCAGGCCGCCGGCGAGCTGGGCCTGGCGGCGATCATCACGACCACCGCCCGGGTCCGCGCAGACTTCGACGAGGTCGTGGCAACCCACCGCGGGCACCTCGCCGCTCTGGGCGCCGCCCAGGAGCAGCTCGCCCGGCTCACCGCGCAGGCGGCCCGCATCGGTGCCCCGCACCCGGCGGAGCTCACCGAGGCCGCCGCGGCACTGGCGCCGCTGACGGCCGCCGCGGCCACGGATCCCCTCGGCATCCCGCCGCGTGAACCGCAGCGGGCCCGGGCGGCCCTCGACCGTGCCGCGGCGACCCTCGATCAACTGGCCAGGGCCTACGACACTCTCGACGGCGGCTTGCGAGACGCCAGCGCCGTACTGGACGCGGTCCTGGCCGCTGTCGACGACGGGGAACGGTCCGCTCTACAGGCCGCGGCGAAGATTCGCCCCGCCAGTGGTGAGCTGCTGCGGCTGCCCGACGGCTGGCTGGATGATCCCGGCCGCGGCCTGCGCCCCTGGCTGGAACGCCTGTGCGGGCTCGCCGCCGGCCCTGCGCCCCGGCGCCTGGCCGCCGCGCGCGGGCTCGCGGCCTGGCGGACCGTCGCCGACGAGACCCTGACCCAGGCCCGGCGGGTCGCCGAGGTGAACGCACTCCCGCTGCGGCAGCGCGACGAGCTGCGTGGCTTTCTCCGCGCGCTGCGGCAGAAGGCCGCCGCGACCGGCCTCGCGGAGGATCCGGCGCTGGAGCGGCTGTATGCCGGCGCCCACGATGTCCTGTACACCGCGCCGACGGACCTGGCAGCGGCCCGGGAGCAGGTCGTCGCCTACGCGGCCGGGTTGAACGACGCCCCGCGACGCACCGCGAACGACGAAGGACGGAGTAGGACGGCGTGACGGTCATCTCCTGCCCGGAACCGGGCTGCCCGGGTGTCATCGAGGACGGCTACTGCACCGAGACGGGACTGGCCTACACCGACCCCGCCGCTGCCGTGCCGACCGCGGATGCCGGTCCGGCCCGCGCCCGGGAGACGGCCAGCCCAGGCGGTGCCAGCCCAGGCAGCGCTGGTTCGGGCGGCGCTGGCTCGGGCAGTGTCAGCGGGTCGAGTCGGTCTGGCCACTCGCGCCGGTCGGGGCGGTCCGACGGGCGCCGCCGTGGCCTCGGTGGCGGCATCGTCGAGGTCCCGGAGCTGCCCCTGCCCGAGCCGACCGCGCGCCTACTGGCCTCCCCGAGCGTCCCGGAGCCGCGGCGGTTCTGCCCGCGGGGGCATCCGGTCGGGCGGGGCCGGGACGGCCGGCCGGGCCGCACGGTCGGGTTCTGCGGTGAGTGCCAGGCGCCGTTCTCGTTCGTACCGGCGCTGAAACCGGGGGACACCGTCGGCGGCTACGAGATCGCCGGCGCCATGGCCCATGGCGGTCAGGGCTGGATCTACCTGGCCCGGGATCGGTCCGTCGCCGACGACTTCTGGGTGGTGCTCAAGGGCCTGCTCGACGAGGGCGACCCGGACGCCCGCGCCGCAGCCATCGCCGAACGGCGTTTCCTCGCCTCGGTCGACCATCCCGGCATCGTCAAGATCTTCACGTTCGTGGAGCACAGCGGCACCGGGTACATCGTCATGGAGTACGTCGGCGGGACGTCGCTGAGCGACGTCCTGAAGAGCCGCCGGGCCGCGGCCGGGCACACCGACCCGCTGCCGGTGCACCTGGCGATCTCGTACATCCTCGCGGTCCTGCCGGCCTTCGCCTACCTGCACCGCGCCGGCCTGGTCTTCTGCGACTTCAAGCCGGACAACGTGATGCTCACCCGGGACACCGTCAAGCTGATCGACCTGGGTGCCGTCCGCCACCTGGACCAGGACGGCGGAGTGGTCTTCGGGACGAAGGGCTACCAGGCACCCGAGGTACCCGAATCCGGCCCGTCCATCGCCTCCGACCTGTACACGGTGGGCCGCACGCTCGCCTCGCTGGCGCTGGACCTGCGCGGGAACACGAGTACCTACCAGCACGCGATCCCGCCGGCCGCCGATCATCCGGTGCTCGACCGCTACGACTCGCTGTACCGCTTCCTGCTCAGGGCGACGGCCATGCTCCCGGACGACCGGTTCGACTCGGCCGAGGAGATGCACGACGAGCTCGAGGGGGTGCTGCGGGAGGTCGGCGCGGACGTCACCGGCCAGCCGGCCCGGTCGACCAGCCGACGGTTCGGCGGCGACGCCCATCCGACCGGACGCGCGGCCGACGGCACCCCCGCCGGCCCACCGTGGACGGTGCTGCCGGCGCTGCTCGTCAACGAGTCCGATCCGGCGGTGGTCGCGCTCGCCCGGCTGCCCGCCGTCGCCGCGGAGGACCTGGAGCCCCTGCTGAACGCGGCCGGGATCGACGGAGTCGAGGTACGGCTGCGGCTCATCCGCGCCCAGATCGAGGCCGCCCGGTTCGACCGGGCGCGGGACCTGCTCGACGCCCTGGCGGCCGAGGACCCGTGGGAGTGGCGCACCGCCTACTACCGGGGGATGGTCAGCCTCGCCGAAGGGGACGCCACCGCCGCCCGCGGCCACTTCGACCGGGTGTACGCGCACGCCCCCGGGGAGCTGGCGCCGAAGCTGGCGCTGGCGCACGCGGCCGAGGCGCAGGGCGACCTGGCGTACGCCGAACGGCTGTACAACATCGTGTCCCGCACCGACGACACGTACACCAGCGCCACGTTCGGCCTGGCCCGGGTCCGGGCGGCGGCCGGCGACCGGGCCGGTGCGGACGCGGCCTACCGGCGGGTGCCGCCGGCGTCCGCCGCCCACGTGGACGCCCAGGCGGCGCTCGCCCGCCTGCTCGGAACGGTCACCGCCGCCGGCACGCCGTCCCGGGCGGACATCGCCGCGGCCGCGGTCCTGCTGGAGACGCTGAACCTCGACGGGGTCCGTCGGGTGGAGCTGACCCGGGAGCTGCTCGGCGCCGCGCTGGACCTCATCGAGCCGGGCCCGATCGCGCCCGGCGACGACATCACGATCGCCGGCCGTCCCCTGCGCGGCCACGACCTGCGGCTCGGCCTTGAACAGGCCTACCGGCAGGCCGCCCGGCTGGCCACCACCGAGGCCGAACGCCACCGACTGGTCCAGCAGGCCCATCGGGTCCGGCCCTGGACCCTGGTATGACCGCCGCCCCGACCGGCCCCGCCCGCGCGGGTGAAGCGGCCCGCCCGGCCGATCCCGCCGTCGCCGCCCGGCCCGCCCGTCCGCTCCCCGCGGCCCCGCCGACCTGCCCGTCGTGTGGGGCCGACGCGCTGCCCGTCGACCGGTTCTGCGAGGCGTGCGGCACCGCCCTCCACCGGGGCGCCGTGCCGGCCCTGCCCGTCGAGGTGGCGCCACCGGCACCGGAGCAGGAACCGGAACAGTGCGCCGAGTGCCGGGGCGTCGAGCTTGATGCCGACGGCTACTGCCTGACCTGCGGCCTGCGGCGCGCCCGGCCCGAACCCGACCCGGACACGCGGACCGAGCTTGACCTCGGGCCGGTCGCGGGAGTCTCCGACCGCGGCCTGGTGCACAGGGCGAACGAGGACGCGATGGCTGCCGCCGTCATCTCCGCCGCCGGCGAGTCGGAGGGGACCGTCCGCGCGGATCCGCCGCCGGGCGGGTCCCACGCGTCCGGCGCGGCGATGGCAGCGGTGGTGTGCGACGGGGTGTCCCGGGCCGCCGGTTCCGGCCCGGGAGCCCGCACGGCGGTGGCGGCCGCGTTGAACTCGCTGCGGGCGGCGGCTCCGGCCGTCCTCGCCGCGCCTGAGGTCGACCCGGGTGGGCGGAACGGGGCCGGTGCGGGCGGGCTCGCGGGGGACGCCCTGCGCGCCGCGGCCGCGGCCGGGCAGGCGGCGATCGTGGCCGTGCCCGTCGCCCCGGGGGACGAGCCGTCCTGCACCTTCGCGGCGGCCCTGTACGCGGCCGGGGAGCTGACCGTCGGCTGGCTCGGCGACAGCCGGATCTACCTGTTCGACCAGGCCGGCGCGCGGCTGCTGAGCGCCGACGACACGGTTGCCGCCCAGGCGGCGCGCGACGGGCTCATCCCGCCCGAGGTCGCCGAGACCGCTCCCGGCGCACACACGATCACGAGCTGGCTGGGCCGCCGCAGTCCCCGGACCACTCCGCATGTCCGCACCGCCCGGCCGGCGGGACCGGGCCGCGTCGTGGTCTGCACGGACGGTCTGTGGAACGGCGTCTCCGCGCCGGGCGCGATGTCCGCGCTCGTCGCGGAACTGCCGGCCGACGTGGGGGCGGCCGAGGTCGCCCGCCATCTGGTCGCCGCCGCCCTGCGCGCCGGCGGCCGGGACAACATCACCGTCGTCGTCATCGACATCCCCGGGAGTGCCTGATGGTGTCCTTCACCTGCGCCGTGCACCAGAACCCCTACCTGCCCGAGAACGGCACCCAGGTCGACGTGGTCGTCACCGTCACCGCCGAGGCCGACGGCGCGCTGCCCGGCGAAAAAGGTGGGACCGGCACCGGGAACGCGGCGGCGGGTGAACGCGGGCCGGACGCCGTGGAGGTCATCCTGCTCGACTGCTCCGGGTCGATGTCCATCGGCCGCCGGATCGAGGAGGCCCGGCGGGCCGCCGCGGTCGCGGTCGACACGTTGCGCGACGGCGTTGCGTTCGCCGTCATCCAGGGCACGAACCGGGCCCGCCAGGTCTACCCGAACAAGGGTCTCGCCATCGTGTCCGACCGGACCCGCGAGGAGGCGAAGACCAGGATCGGACAGCTGCAGGCGACCAGCGGCACCGCCATCGGCACGTGGCTGCTGGCGGCCCGTGATCTGATGCTGACCGCGCCCGGCGCCATCCACCACGCGCTCCTGCTCACCGACGGGCAGAACTACGAGGCGCCAGGGGCGTTCGCGGCGGCCCTGGCGGCCTGCGAGGGCGTCTTCCAGTGCGATGCGCGGGGCGTCGGTGACGACTGGAACGTCGACGAGCTGCGCAGGATCGCGACCGCCCTGCTCGGCAGCGTGGCCCTGCTGCGGGAGCCGGCGGGCATCGCGGCCGACTTCCAGGCGGTGATCCAGACGGTGATGGGTCGCGGTGTGCCGGACGTCTGGCTGCGGATCTGGACGCCGCGGGGCGCGCGGATCCGGTTCGTCCGGCAGGTCTCGCCGCAGATCGACGAGCTGACCGACCGGGCCGCGGCCGTCAGCGATCTCATCCGCGACTACCCGACCGGCGCGTGGGGATCGGAGACGCGGGACTACCACGTGTGCGTCGACGTGCCGCCCGCACCGGTCGGTGGTCGGCGCCTCGCCGCCCGCATCAACCTCCTCCACGGCGAGGACACCCTGTCGACGGCGAAGGTCGAGGTTCTCTGGACCGACGACAGCGCGGAATCCACCCGGATCAACGAGGTCGTCGCCCACTACACCGGCCAGGCGGAGCTGGCCCGCGCCATCCAGGACGGGATCCGCGCCCGCCAGGCCGGCGACGAGGACACCGCCGCGATCGCCCTCGGCCGGGCGGCCCAGCTCGCCTCGGTGGCCGGCGACGAGGACACCCTCGCCCGCCTGGCCAAGGTCGTCGACATCGTCGACGCGCCCACCGGCCGGGTCAGACGGCGCGAGGCCGTCGAGAAACTCGACGAGATGGATCTGGACGCGTCGTCCACGATGACCACCGGCGTGAAGATGCCATGAGCGCCGTCTGCCCCGAAGGGCACCTGTCCGACACCGACGACTGGTGTGACACCTGCGGCTCGCCCATCGCCCCTGACACGCCCATCGCCCCTGACCGGCCCATCGCCGCGCCGACTGGCGCGGGGACCGGCCCGGGGGTCGCCGCGGCCGGGCCCGCCGGACTCCTCGGACGACGGGCCGGCGCCGCCCCGGCTGACCTGTCACCGACGGCTCCGCAGGCCTTGCCGCCGAGCGCTCCGCCGCCGTCCGCCCCGTCCTGCCCGGTCTGCGCCGAACCGCGTTCGGGCGGCCGCTACTGCGAGGCCTGCGCCTACGACTTCGAGACGGGCGCCGCGCCCGCGGCCGCCGTGCCGGTGGCGATCCCCGCGCATGCCCCCGCAGCGGCGGAGCCGGCCGTCGGCTGGGTGGCCGAGGTGTGCCCGGACCGGGCGTTCTTCGACCGCAACGACGACGACATCGCGTTCCCGGACCAGGTCACGCGGCGCGCCATCACCCTGGTCGGCGACCGGTCGGTCATCGGACGACGCAGCTCCCGACGCAACATCTTCCCCGAGATCGACCTGGCCCTGGCCCCGGAGGACCGCGGGGTGTCCCGCGTGCACGCCTTCCTCGACCACACCGACGACGGACGGCTCGCCGTCACCGACGCCGGCTCCGCCAACGGCACCTGGATCGGCGACGACGCCAGCCCGATCCCACCCGGCCGCACCGTCCCCCTCGCCGACGGCGACTCGTTCCACGTCGGCTCCTTCACCCGCATCACCGTCCGCCGCACCTGACCCGCGGACGCGGACCACCGGAGTGGACGGCTTCGTCCTGGGGGCGAGCCTGGACAGCGTCCGACAACGAACGCCCTCAGCCACGCAGCCTCGCCGCGGGGAGTAACGATCAATGGTCCGGACTGCCCTCAGCCGGACCGGCCGCGCCGGGGGCTGGTCGCTCTGGGGGGTCGGTGGCGGATTCGCCCGCCGTGATCGGCCGGACACGACCTTAGCCGCACCAGGAGTGCGGCCAGGCGGTCCGCCAGGTTCAGTACACGGCAGCTGGGCGGCTCCTGCGGCTTGGCGGTCGGTTGTTCAGCGCACGGCGATCGGGTTGACCGGGGAGCCGACCGCGCCGGTGACCGGGAGTGGGCCGGCGGCGAGGAAGAATTCGTAGACGCCGTCGGCGGCGCAGGCGGCCGCGAGCGCGTCGAGGTCCCACATCTCGCCGAGAAACAGGCCGATGTGGGGGATCGCGACCTGGTGCAGAGGCTGGAAGGCGTGGTCGAACTCGTTGGGCCGCACCTCGAAGCCCCAGGTGTCGGTGGCGATGGCCGCGATCTCGGTGCCGTGTAGCCAGCCGGCGGTCGTGAAGGACAGCCCGGGCGCCGGGCCGCCGGCGTAGTCACCCCAGCCGTCGCGGCGAGCCCGGGTGAGCTGGCCGGTGCGCACCAGCAGGAGGTCGCCGCGGCCGACCGCCGCCGAGGCGCCCTGCCGCTCGATGGTCCGCTCGAGGTGCTCGGTGGTGATCGCGAAGCCGTCGGGCAGTTCCCCGTCGACGCCGATCGCGCGGCCGACGTCGAGCAGGACGCCGCGGCCGACGATGACGTCGGCGACGGTCTCGATGCCGGTGACGTGGTCGCCGAGGCTGGTGACGACCTTGTCGGCGCGCCGGCCGTTCCAGGCCATGCCGTGGTCGAAGATGTGGCCGAGGCCGTCCCACTGGGTGGAGCACTGCAGCGGCATGGCGATGACGTCGTCGGCGCCGCCGATGCCGTGGGGGAAGCCCTGGTCGCCGTGGACCGCGTCCACTCCGGTGTCGAGCATGGTGTGGACCGGGTTGGTGCGCCGCCGCCAGCCCTTCTGCGGTCCGTCCATGTCGAAGCGCTGCGCGAGCGAAAACGACTCGCCGGTGCGCACGAGCGTCGCCGCCGCGCGGCGCCTGTCCGCGTCGAGGAAGTTCATGGTGCCGCGCACGTCGTCCGGGCCCCACCGACCCCAGTTGGAGACGCGCTTGGCGGTCGCGGCGATGGCGCTTTCCGGGTCGGTCCGGTCGAGGTCGTCGGGGCTCACTGGTCGCTCCCAGGTGATTGTGCGGGGGACGGCCCGAACAACCGCGACGCGGCCTTACGGGCCAGCGCGGGGTCGCGCCGTCGGGCAGGGGGCAGCGTGGGGGCCGCCTCGGCGACGCCGACGACGTTGCTGAGCGAGCCGAGGCCATCGACGGTGAGCGTGACGACGTCGCCCGCTGCGAGGGCAGGGGGATCCTCCCGCCCACGCCGGCCCCACAGCTCGCCCAGACAGCCACCGTTGCCGACAGTGCCCGAGCCGAGCACGTCGCCGGCCTCGACCCGGCTGTCCCGGGACGCATACGCGATCATCGCCTCGAACGTCCAGCCCATGTTGGCGAGCAGATCGCGACCGATCTCGACGCCGTTGATGCTGACCGCACACCACAGCCGCAGGAAACCGTCCTCGTCGCGATGGGGTTCCAGTTCTTCCGCGGTGACGATCCACGGTCCGAGGGTCGTGGCGAAGTCCTTGCCCTTCGCCGGGCCGAGGCCGACCTGCATCTCGCGGCCCTGCAGGTCACGCGCCGACCAGTCGTTCATGATCGTATAGCCGAACACGAGGCCGCGGGCCTGCTCCACGCTCAGCGAGCGGCCCGTCCCGCTGAGGATGACGGCGACCTCCAGTTCCAGGTCGCGCGCCGTGCAGGTGGCCGGGAAGGGCACCGTCTCGTCGGGCCCGAGGATGGCGTGCGGGTTGGTGAAATAGAAGGTGGGCGCGTCGTACCAGGCGTCGGGCACGCCCGCGGAACCCTCGATGGCCTGGCGGATCCCCTGCACGTGCTCCTCGAAGGCGACGAAGTCGCGCACGGAGGTGGGACGCAGCGGGGCCCGTAACCGGACCTCCGCCAGCGGGTGACCGGGGCTGCCGAGCGCCTCGTCGGCGCTTCGCCGAGCCGCGTCCAGGCCGCGCCCCACGACGTCGTGCATGGTCAGTCCGGGCGGGAACGGGTGGACCAGGCCGTTCGCGACGACACCGACCCTGGGCTGGTCCGCGTCCGCACCGGCGTTCGCCGTAAAGGTGGCGAGTTTCATCGAATTACCTCTCAGCTCGGCGGGCCGGGGCTTCAGGCCGGCTGGCTGACAAGGTCGGCGATCTCGCTGCGGCGGCGGTCCATCGCATCGGTTCCTCGCGGTCGATCGGGCCCGACAGTAGAGATCTCACGGTAGTGAGACGAGCACCAGAGCGGAAATACACAGCGTGGTTGGCTGCGATTCACCGCCGCGATGACTCGGCGGACCACGCGCCGAGCTCGCCTCACCCGGCGGCGAACCGTCACAGCCCGCGCGGCGGTCGGACTCGGAGGACCTGGCTGTCGGGCACCTCCGCGGGGGGCGGGCCACGGCTCGCAGCACGTGGACGGCGAGTACATTGCGCACTGCCGGGGAAGGCGACGCGGTGGGCTACGGGGAAATCAACAGCATCGTCAGCGGCGTCAGGCCGGACCCCGGCCCCAGGAGATGCCCGTTCCCGATACCCCGTTCGCCGACTCGGCCGCCTGGACCCGCGCGGGAGAGAGTTGGGGGTTGTGGTGTCCGAGGAGGCCAGGTCGTCCGGTGTGGGCTTGGGGGGCCGGGTCCGGTGGGGTAGCGAGACGGCGCTCGTCGATGACGAGGAGGCGAGGCGTCGGCTGGTCGCGGCGGCGCAGCGGGTTCTGGTCGCGCGGGGAACCTCGCGGCTGACGGTGGACGCCGTCGCCAAGGAGGCGGCGGTCGTTCGGTCCACGGTCTATCGCTATTTCGGGTCTCGCGACGAGCTGATCCTCGGTGTGGTGCTCAGCCGGGTCGACAACGGGATGCGGCGTGTCCTCGGGATGTTGGAGCACCCGGACGACGCGGCCCGGTCGGTCGTGGATCTGCTCATGCACTCGATCGGTCTCGTGGCGGGCGATCCACTCAACGAGATGATGTTCTCGGGGGAGAGCCGCTGGTTGGTCACCTCGTTGGAGCTGCGGTCCGAGGCCGTCGCCGACGCGTTTCATCTCCACCTCGGCCCGCTCCTGGAAAGGTGGCGCGCGCAGGGTCAGCTCCGCGCGGATCTCGATCTCCGGGAGACGAGCCGGTGGATGAACACCGTGGCGCTGCTGCTGCTCGGCCCGCCGTGGGCGACGCGGCCCGACGAGGCGAAACGGGACTTCGTCGAGCGTTACATAGTGCCCGGGCTCCTTCCCCACCCAGGGAGAGGGTGACGGGCCGGTCCCGCGACCGACCGTGAGCGCAGGATGGCCCACCCGCCCACCGAAGCTTGGATGTGCGCGCCGCCGCGCCAAGGCCTCACGCCGGAGGATCGGACGTCGTCGGGCACGACGATGGCGTTGCTGGTGGTGGCGAGGTCGGCGTCGGTGAAGCCGAACCTGATTCCAGAGTGCGCGGTCAGGCGGTCAGGCGGCCGTAGAAACGGCTGAGTGAGGCGAGGAAGTCGCGGAAGTAGGCCTTCGTCAGCTGGGCGTCGGGCATCATCTGGAAGCCGTGGTAGCCCCCGGCGTAGACGTGCAGTTCGGTCGGCACCCCGGCTTCGATGAGTTTCGTGGCGTAGGCCAGGTTCTCGACCGCGAACAGGTCGAGCGAGCCCACGCAGAGGAACGTCCGCGGCAGCCCCGCCGCGGACGGCACCCGCGAGGCGGCCGCGTACGGCGAGACGCCGGCCGCACCGGGTTCGGTCCCGACCAGCAGATCCCGCTGGAGCGGGCGTTCGCGGCGCCGTACGAGCTCTCGGCCCGGCTTGGCCGTCCGCTCGATGTGACCGGGCTGGCCGAGTTCGACCCGGATGAGCTGGGTGCGATCTTCTCTCGCCCGCCGGCGCTGCACCGGTTCCCGGGTTCGATGGCCAAGCGGGTGCAGTCGCTCTGCCGGTTGATCATGGATGCTTACGACGGTGACGCGGCGGCGGTGTGGACGAGCGCGGCGGACGGCCGGGTGCTGCTGAAGCAGGTCGCGACCCTGCCGGGCTTCGGGGAGCAGAAGGCGAAGATCTTCGTCGCGTTGCTGGGTAAGCAGCTCGGCGTGAACCCGCCCGGCTGGCGGGAGGCGTGCGCGCCGTTCGGCGAGGACGGCAGCTACCGCTCGGTCGCCGACATCACCAGCCCCGAGTCCCGGGTCAAGGTCCGCGACTTCAAGAAGGCCATGAAGGCCGCTGCCAAGGCGTGAGCCACCTGACCGCGCTCCAGTCGCCGCGGCGCGCTGAGGGCGATGGCTTGATCGGCCTGTTGGCCGCAGAGCGACTTTCGGCTTTCGACAGACAGACCGGGGGCTCTGTCGGGGGCAGCCCGGATCGACTGGAGTGGTCAGCGTGTTATGGCTGCTCCTGCGCTGGCAGGCGACATCCCATAGCCCAATGGCGCTTAGTTAAGCGGTCCGGGCAAGGATGATCTTCGGTGGCTGATCATGTCGGGTGCCGGTGTCTGTT
>NZ_JALKFX010000093.1:4989-36497 GCF_023243045.1 Frankia sp. AgB32 | reverse complement strand
GTAGTCGTAGACCCGCACGACGTGTGGATGGTCCAGCTTGGCCAGCACCTGGGCCTCGGCGGCGAAACCAGCCGGGGCGGCCACGGCGCCCGCGGCCGCCATCACCTTGATTGCCACGGGGCGGCCCATCTGGCGGTGCGTACCGGCCAGCACCAGCCCGAACGCCCCCGCGCCCAGCTGCTCGCCCAGCTCATAGCCAGGCAGGACCTTGGCCACCCGGTCCCGATCGATGATCATAGATCATCCCGTTGGGGCTGTCGTTCCGCATCGTTTCCCTGAAGCGCCATCAGGGCAGAGCCTAATATTTCGCCACGAAGCGTGACAACACACCCGCTCCCCGTGCGCCTGATGGGTCGTGCACCCGTGACTCGTCGACGTCGACGACGCCGCGCGGCACGACCCCGAGACCGCTGGATGCCTCGCGCCGACGGCGGGTCACCGCCGGGCATGCGCACCTGTTCGACCCGGACAGCGGACGCAGGCTGGACGAACGGATCGACGGACCACGTCGAGATCTGAACTTCCCTCAGTCCAGCGTGAACACCAGCAGGAAGGAGTAGTAGATGCTTGCGTCACCGATGGTTTTCTGCTCCGCCACCCGGAGGCCGGCCATGCTGGCCTGGCGAATGACCTCGAACGGGTCCACCGGCGTGGTCCGCAACGCCACGACGGCACCGTCCACCCAGACCTTGTGGAGCGGCTTGTCCCGGGTGTAGCCGGGGTTGATGTCGGTGACGATCAATGACCCGCCTGGCCGGAGCAGCCTGCGCAGGGCACCGAAGTCGGGCGGCTCCGGCATCGAGGACAGCACCAGGGACAGCATGACGACGTCGTAGGAATGGGCCTCGAGCTGGCCGAGCGCGCGGTTCATGTCGTCGACCACGATCTGGGAGCCGCGCCCGAGCGGATGCCCGTGGAGATTCCGCCGGAATTCGGCCGCCATCGCCGGGCAGTGGTCGACGTAGGTCCAGTTCATCGCCGTCTCGTTGAAGAAGTGGATCGCGATGACCTTGCCCGTGCCCCCGCCGAGATCGAGCACGTTCAGCCCGGGTAACTGGTTAGGTCTCGTAGATCGTTTGTTTTTCGTTTCCCGGCCGGCTGGGAGCTTTGGTGGCTTGGCGGTCCTGGGCGTTGGTGTCGCGTGGTTGATCGGACCGTAGGGTCCGGGTGTGTCCGATGATCCGCCCGCGCCGCCGGTGCCGTCGTATGACGAGCTCGCGGCGCTGGTGGTGAGCCTGCAGGCGGATCTCGCGCGGGCGTTGGCACGGATCGCGGAGCTGAAGGCTCAGGTCGCGAAGACCTCGCGGAACTCGGCGAAACCCCCGAGCTCGGACTCACTGGCGAAGCCGCCCCGAAGTCGTTGCGGAAGAAGACCGGCCGGCGCCCTGGTGGGCAGGCCGGGCATCCCGGGTCGACAGCCCAGGTCGCGGGAGCATCGATCTTCTTCGGGGATGAGGCGTCGGTCCGTACCGACTTTCACGCCGGCACCACCTGGGCCCCGGTCGGCCAGACCCCGATCGTGCGTGGCACCGGTAACCGGAAATCCGTGAACATGATCTCCGCGGTCTCCGCGCAGGGCAAGCTGCACTTCTCCCTTATCGAGGGCACGACCACCTCGGCGACGTTCATCGAGTTCTGCACCCAGCTCCTCCACGACATCGACGGCCCCGTCTACCTCATCGTCGACGGGCACGGCGCCCACAAGTCCGCTGCCACCCGGGCCTACGTCAAGTCCACCGAAGGCCGACTGAAAATCTTCGTTCTCCGCCCTACTCGCCCGAACTCAACCCCGACGAGTGGGTCTGGAAAACGTGAAGAACGACAAAGTCGGTAAAGCCGCGGCCCGCACCATCGACGAACTGCGTGGCAGCATCAAGAAAGCCTTCGCTCCGACTGCAGGCCACCCCGGAAATCGTCCAGGGCTTCTTCCGGTCCCCCGATCTGGCCTACATGAATATTCCAGTAGTCTAGTTTCTGCTTAGTATGTCCACGGCAACAGTGACACGACGGGCGCGGTCCGCGGCATCGAGACCATCACCACCGGCCTGAGGTGGAGGCGCCTGCGCGCGACCCCGCTCACCGTCCTCGGCGAAATATCCGCCGCCGACCGCGAAGCCTGCTGGGAGCTCGGCGCCACTACCGCCGCAAGCCTGATTCCGGTCTGATCGACCGGGCGCTGGGCGCCACCGCCGCTGTGCGTACCGTCGCCGGAGAACCTGTGACACCACCCGGCTGTCCCGGCCCGGCCTCGGAGCCGTCCGGTCGGCTGAAGCCGTTGACCCTGCCTACGCCGGATCACCGAGGCGGACAAGGTTCTCGATTGCGGCGAGCTTCGCTGGCGGCAGGGTGCTGACCCGTTCGGCCAGGTCCTCTCTGGTCATCGAAAGGAGCCAGGTGCAGGGGACGACGCCTGGACGCGGAAACGCGACGCGCAGGACGCCCTCGAAGGGAAGTCCTTCGGGAGTGCCAATCGCAACCTCCGCGGCCACGCCATCGATGTCGGTGCCGGCTGGGGGGACTACTTGCATGGCCAGGAATCCGGACTCGCCCTCAGCCGAGAGGAGAACCACCGGCCGTCGTTCGCCGAAATCCACCCACCAGACTTCGCCAGCCCGCATCCGCTCTCCCGTCGCCGCTCGGTTAGCGTCCCGACAGGGCGCTGTTCGCTGGTTTTTCCTACTCGTACGTTAGCAAGGGCGCCGCGAGCAGCGGTCGGCACGAACCGGGATGCTCGTCCATGCGCAGAAGGTGATGGTCCAGGTCGCAGAGGTGATCGCAGAGGCTCGCAGTTCGGTGGGGGCGTTCTGCCTGGCGGTAGCCCGGCCTCGGCGCGGGCGGTCAGGCCGGTCAGCTCTCGGACAGCAATTTTCGGACCGCTTGTTCGAGCTCCGGGAGTTTTTCCTGGAGCACCTGCCAGACGAGGGCATCGTCGACAGTGGCGTAGCCGTGGACGAGGATGTTCCGGAAGGCGACTATTCGAGGAAGATCGGGGATTGTGGCAGCGAGCTCCGGGGCAGCCTTGGAGAGCTGGTTGAGCGCCTCGCCGATGATCTCAAACTGGCGCTCGACCGCGGCGCGTAGCATCGCGTTCGCCTGATAGTCGGCGAAGGTCTGGCCGTAGGCGAAGCTTCGGCCGAGTTCGGCCGCGTTCGCGGCGTCCCAGAGGTACTTGCGCGGGTCAGGCGGCATACAGGGGCTGCCTGGTGTTCATCACCTGGTCGCGGAAGTAGGGGTTGCGGATTGCAGTGACGCTGACGACGTCAACAGCGCGACCCAGCAGGCGTTCGAGTCCTTCTTTGAGGGCGAAGTATGTGCCATAGTAGTCGAATCCGGCACGATCTGTGTCGAACTCGACGAGGACGTCGACGTCGCTGCTGTCGGGGTCGAAGGCATCGCTGGTCGCGGAGCCGAAGAGGTCAAGGCGGCGGATGCCGAGCCGATGGCAGAGTCCCTGGATCTCTGCCCGCCTGGCCTCGATCAACGGATGCATGCCCGCACCTCCCCGTGGAGATTGTGCCCCACCCCGCGGCCGGTGCGCTGATCGGGATGCCCGAGACCCGAGCGAGGCGTCGGAGGCGCCAAGGAGGGCAGTGTGCCCGTCGAGGCAGCCAGTTGCCCGGCGAACAGCCCGGCGACCTGGCGTGCAGTATCCACGAGATCTGTCAGGGAAGGACCCGGTGGACGGCTTCGAGACTGGTTCCACCGTCAGCGTTGAACGCGATCTTAGCGGCCGGAACGCCGGTACGAACGAGGTTGACCACGGCCTCGAAGAACTCCAGTAGAGGCTCGGGCTTACGGATGCCGCCACCGATGACCACGACGTCCCACGCCTGGCTGACGCCTGCCTGCTTGATCTGGTCCAGCGCTGCTTCGTCGAGTGGGACGAGGAGTTGCTCAACCAGATAGCCCGCCACCCGGACTCGTTCAAGACCGTACGCGAGACCGCGATCAACTGCTTCGACATCGATGCCCGGCAGCGCATGTGGGTCAAGACCGACGATCAGGACACGAGCGGTAGCCACATCGGCAGCGTATGAGACCAGCGGCTGATCCACTTCGGCCTGCCTCGCCCACGGGCTTTGCTCCACCTGTGGCCGGCCTGGCGGTAGACGGCTGGGAGCGGGGTCTACTGGATGCGTACGGTGTCGCGCCGGACGACCGGACCGCCTTCCATCATCGGCTCTGGAAGGTTGTCCATGGCGAGTCGCTGGACTCCTACGTTAGCGAGGGTGCTGCGACTGCATCTACTATCCGATCTTGGAGGCGACGGTCGGGCGGCCGTACGCGCTGTATATCCATGGCAACAGCGACACGACCGGCGCGGTCCGCGGCGTCGCGACCATCACCACCGGCCTGAGGTGGAAGCGACTGCGAGAGCCGCTGTCGATCGTCGGCGAGGTGGACGCCGCTGCGCGCGAAGCCTGCTGGGAGCTGGGCGCCACCGTCGCCGCGTCGCTGATGGCCGGCTGCCGGGCCGTCAGCCCGGCTGAGCCGGGCCCTGGCCGACGAGGCGAGCGATGGCGACGGTGAGAGACATCATGTCCTCATCCGGACCGGTCAGAGCTCCGGAGGGCCCTGCTCAACGCGGCGCAGAACAGGGGCCAGGGTGTACAGGTCACTGCTCGCCCAGAGCTGCCGTTCGTCCCACCACGTCGCGCCGGCCGCGCGGAGGGGGCCGATCACGTCGGCGGCGGTGTGGGGGGTCGTCCCGCCGCCGACGACAACGTCGAACGAACGATGTGGTGACGACCGGCTCACCGCTCCAGTAGCGGGCCAGCAGGCCGAGACCCTCGTCGAGCCGTTCGGCAAGCACAGCCGTGTCCGTCGTGTCGCCGAAGCTGCCGAACTCGTCGTCGACCGGGCCGCCAAGGCCCGCACCGAAGACGGTCCTTCCGCCGCTGAGGACATCAAGGGTGGCGACCTGACGGGCGAGCTGCTCGGGGCGGCGGCGAGCGATCGGAGTGACGAGCGTGCCAAGCGGAACCGGTGATGATGACGTCGACGACAGAGCTGCCCATTCCGGAGGCAAGCATCTCCTCGCAACCTGCCGGCCATGCTTCTGCGCGTCGAACACGCCTGATCGGTGAGCATTTTCGAGGTTGGTTTTCCATGGGTACGAGGATGGCCCGAACGATGCGCCCGAAGTGGAAGCACGCCCGCTGTCCGTGTCCAGACCCGACGGTGGCCTACTCGCCGCCCCGCGGATGAGCGACGGCGAGCACCAGGCCGTCACGGTTGACGGCTCGAACCACGGCGATGGCGTCCGCTTGGATCGAGCTCGCCCCGACGACACTGGCCTTCGTCGTCGGCGTCGACGACCAGCTGGCCGCTCTTTCCATCGTGCCATTGACGCTGGCGACCTCCAGTGCGAAGGGGCCGCTGCCGGGAAGGCTGGCGAATGCGACTGCTAGCGACGTTCCCCATGGTTTCGAGGTGAGCGTGGCGCGACCCGTGATCGCCGTTCCCGTCGTGGCGACGAAAGAGACGGAGTGCCCCGTCGGTGCGTTGGCCGCGGGACTGTTCACGACGAGACCGATTCCCGCGCACAGGACGAGCACGGCAGCGACCGCCGCGAGGCGCCATGAGCGGGTTCGGCGCACCGACCGTCGTTCGGCGCGCACCCGCTGGAGCAGTTCATCCAGGGAGAGTTCACCGTCCCCCGCAGGGCCCGGCAGACGTCGGAGCAGCGCAGGAACCGATGCGGCCTCCTCGAGTTCCGCACGGCAGCCGGCGCAGCCGGCGAGATGGGCGTCGACGGTGTTCCGGTCGTCGACATCCAGACCGCCCAGGACGAAGGGCCCGAGCAGGAACCGAACCTCGTCGTGTTCGGGTGTCATTGACCGACCCCCATCTCCTCGAACGCGCCCCGCAGCGCGCGGATCGCGTAGTAGGCACGAGACTTGACGGTGCCTTCCGGCAGCGAAAGGCGGGCTGCCGCCTCGCGTACCGTCCTTCCCTCGTAGTACAGCTCCTGGACGACGGCCCGGTGCGCGGGCGAAATGCGATCCAGCGCTTCCGCGACCACCCATGCCTCGATGGCCTGGCTCACGTCGTCGACGACGGGCACGGTCGCCACGACCTCGTCGCCGTCGGCGACGAGTGACGGCCGTCGCCGTTCGGCGCGCCAGGCGTCCGTGATGACGTTTCTGGCGATCGTGAACAGGTACGAACGAACTCCGTCGGGCCGGAGCGAGTCGAGATTGCGCCAGGCTCGCAACAGCGTCTCCTGCGCGATGTCCTCGGCGCGGTGACGGTCGTCGACGTGCTTGCCGATGAACGACAACAGCACCCGGTGATGGTCCCGGTACAGCCGGGCCATCGCTTCCTCCTTCGCGTCCGACGCTTCGCGGGAAACCCTTCTTCGCATGACACCCCTGACAGAGGACGACCCTGACGGAGAACGACGGTCGCCGCCTGCTCCTGGTGTACGACGGCCGGCTCGGTTCGGTTCAACGGTCGAGAAAGTGGTCCTGCCGCGGCCGCCAGCGGTCTCGAGTGGTGCTCGTCACCGTCGGCGCCGTTGAACCGATTCGGGACGCGGGCTCGTAGAGCTACGGGACGAATCGGCACGCGAACGCCGCCTGGCAGCGGACGCCCTGTCCGCGGTGCCGGCGGCCGAATCGGGAGACCGCATGAAGAAGATCGCTGCGATGATCCTGTCCCTTGGCGCAACAGGCCTCGTCCTGGTGGCCTGCGGCAGCGACGGGGAGTCGGCCACCGCCGCGGGCGGCACGACAGCCGCGACGACCTCGTCGGCTCCGGCGGCATCGCCGACCAGCAGCCCGGCCAGCGGCGGCGCGACCACCCCCGGACCGGTCGCCACGCTGGACACCAGCACCAGCCGGTTCGGCCCGATCCTGGTCGACGGCGGTGGTCGGACGCTCTACCTGTTCGGAGCCGACCAGGGCGCCACCTCCATGTGTTCGGAGAACTGCGCGAAGGCATGGCCGCCCTACGTCGTGTCCCAGGTGCCGGAAGCCGGTTCCGGGGTCGCGTCGAGCGAGATCGGCACGACCACCCGAGCGGACGGCACGCTTCAGGTGACCTACCACGGCCATCCGTTGTACCGCTTCGCCAAGGACACCACGGCCGGGGCCGCCATGGGACAGGGAATCGACAAGTTCGGTGGCAAGTGGTTCGTCGTCGGACCCGACGGCAACTCGATCGAAGGCGGCTGACCCAATACCCTCCGACGAAGGTTCCGAGTATTCCCACGATGCCGAGTAATTCTTAACAGGTCGAGGGCCCCGGACGCTGTCCGGGGCTCCGCGGCATACTGCCAGAGAACCAACGAATCACGACGCCGTCAGTTGTCCCTGACAGCCCGTTTATCGCCGTTTCAGACAGCCGGACGTTGAACCGGATCGAGACCGGGGTCGTATCGGAGGGCATGAGAAAATACCGTCGCACCGCCCGGGCGCTGCCGACTCCGGCCGCCGCGCCGCTCGGCTTGTCCGAGGGAGCCACCACCATGAAGCGGCGCACCCGCGCCAGGCGCGACGGGCTGCGCAAGCTGGTCGTCGGCAGCTCCGCGGCGCTGGTACTGGCGATGTTCGCAGGTGTCAGCCAGGCCGCCGAGGAGACCCAGTTCTACAGCAACATCAGTCTCGGCTACCCGACCTACCCGACCTACTACGCCGAAGGCGACACCGAGTTTGCCGACGACGTTCCGTTCAGTGGCAGCCATCTGATCAGCTCCTTCACCTTCGGCTACCGATCGCCGGAGCCGGTGCATGCCACCTTCCGCTTCTACGGGGTGGATTCGGCCACCGGGTTGCTGGGCGAGCGGGTGGCTCAGATCGAACGCGACCTCCCCGCCGTGAGCGACGCCACCCCGACCGTCACGCTGAGCGAGGCGGAGCAGTTCTGGTGGACCGCCGGAGCCAACCTGTATCCGGGCGAGTTCAAGGGCAGCGTTCCCACCGGAGGCTGGTACAGCATCCAGTTCTCCTCCGCCGGCGGAGGGTATCCGGATGCACGCTTCCGTCTCGCCATGGGCACCAGCAGCACGGGGATGCTGAATGTCAAGACGGGTTCCCTCATCACCCTCATGGACACGAACGGCTCCTCGCCGACATCCATGTACCTGAAGGTGCGCGACGTCGGGAGCAGCGGCGAGGTGCAGCCGACGTTGATCAGTCTGACTGCCTTGCCGGCGACGGTCAAGGCCGGCAACAGCCTCGGCAACACGGCCCAGCTGTTCCCGGTCCTGAGCAGCGACGCGCTGGCGGGCGGAACGACGGTCACTCTCAGATCCAGCAACCCGCAGGTCGCCAGCGTCCCGTCGCAGATCGTCATTCCGGCCGGGGCCTCCAACCTCACGGTCAATGTCACAACCGCGAGGCGGGTCAGCACCACGAGGACCGTCACCTTCACCGCGACCGCCAACGGCACGAGCGTCAGCACTCAGCTGGCGGTCACGCCCTAGAAAATCACTGAAAATCTGGTGTACTGCCTGCTGCTCTGGCCGGTGAACTGGCGGATGGAGGTCGTCCTGGTCCCCCGCACCGACGGCAGAGCCGAACGCCTGGTGGTGGTGCCCGTACTGGCCATCGCCATCGTCGTTCTGACCATCCACACGCTGGCCGGCGCCTTCCTCTCCCACTGGCTGCACTGACACCGGCCGGCGTTCCGTTCACGGCGATGCCGCCGGCGGGCGGCGCGGACGTCCCTGCGCCGCTGGTGGTGACCTGGCACATGATGGATGCGCCTCGTTCGGACGCCGCGTTCGCCGCGGCCCTCCCCCTGGCGGATGTGCCTGCCTGGCGGGTGCATCTCGGAATGCCGTGGGTGGGCCGACGGACGAGGGAAAGTGGCTATCAGGAGGCGCTGGCCGATCCGATGCTGCGGTATGTCGATCCGGTCGTCCGGCAGGCCACGGACGAGTTCCTGGCGGCGCTCGAGGTGGTGCGCGAGCGGTTCGCGGTCAGTGCGGGGCCGATCGGGATCGTCGGTGCGTCACTCGGTGGGAACGTCGCGTTGAACGTGGCGGCGCGGCTGCCGGTCGAGGTGTCGGCGGTCGCGCTGGTCAACCCGGGCATCCGGGCGCGGAGCGTGGTCGAGGTCTTCGCCGGGTCGGCGGGCACGTCCTACGACTGGGGCGAGCGCTCGCGCGCCGCGGCCGACGAGCTGGACTTCGTGGCCCACGCCGGGCTGCTCAGCGGCCGTGCGCCGGCGCCGGCCGTGCTCGTGGTCAGCGGCGAGCTCGACTATCCGAACTTCCGCACCGATGCGCGCGAACTGGTAGCCACGCTCCAGGCCGACTACCAGGATCCCGCTCGGGTTCGGCTCACCACGATCGAGGGCCTGGACCATCCTCTCGCCGAACGTCCAGGCCTCGAACCGGCGCCCCAGCTCCCGCTGGCCAAGGCCGTCGACCGTGTGGTCAGCGCCTGGCTTCGCGCGAACCTGTGGTCAGGCGCCGCTGGCGGCCGGGCGGCACCGGGGGCAGCGGTCGCTGCCGTCCCAGTTGTCCCAGCCGAAGACCAACGGTGACAGTTCGGCGATCTCCAGCTCGGCGCGCACCGCCGCCCGGTAGCGCCAGACCGCGTCGAGGTAGGGGTGGTAGGCGTCGTGGAAGGCCGCCGATGACGGCCCGGCGCCGGTGGCGACGACCCGCCGCAGCGCGCGCAGTCGCTCGAACATCGCCTGACCGGCACCGGCGACGGTCGCGGTGGCATCGATGAACAGCCGCTCGCGCGCGTCGTAGATGCCCACCTCGGCGAGTACCGCCCGCGATGCCGCGTCGGGATCACCGCTGCCGGCGCCCCCCTGGGCGATCTGACGCAGCCTGGTGTGGCAGACGCCGACGGCGACGATGAACGCGAGGTAGGCGTCCCGTCGTCGCTGCAGCCGGCCCCGGTCGTCGTCCCGCTGACCACGCAGATGATCGGCCAGGACCGCGCCGGCGATGGCGATGACCGCGCCGCTGGCCGTCGCGACCAGCGTGCCCCAGTCCATTCCGCCCCTCCTCGCCGACTGCCCAAGATAGGACAAACACGCCGGCGGTTCAGCTCAGTGCCTCAAGGGCGACAGCCGGTGGACGTCCTGATGTCACGCCGCGAACGACGGGCACATGACCGCGTTCATTCTGGCGCTTGCCGGGATCCGGTTCGTGCTCGCGTTCGCCCTCACCACTGATCGGGCCAGATGGGTGGCCGTCGGGTACGGGCGCTGTCGACCGTGGCGTTCACCGCCTCGGCGTTCGTCCCCGGACCGTGGCCGTACGTGCTGTGGGCGCTCGCGCTGCTCCAGGAGGTCGGCCATCTGCTGCTGCGCGGCGCCGACCGGGGCCGCCCGCGCGGCGGCGAGCGGCCAGCCCGGCCGGACCGGGCCGAGCGGTTCCGCATGATGCTCCGGCAGCCGGAGGATCCGGCCCGCCGGGTCGACGCCGCGCATCTGGCCGAGCGCTTCGGCCAGATCGTGATCGTGTTGCTGGGTGAGGTCGTGGTGGCCGTGGCAGCCTCGGCGGTCGACGAGGACCGGCACGCGCAGTACTGGCTGGGCCTGTCAGCCGGTCTGGTGCTCGCCGCCGCAGTGCGGTGGATCTACTTCACGGCGTCCGCGCCAGCGAGCCAATCCGTGCTGCGCGCGTCCGGCGGCAACCCGACGATGGCCTACGGCCTGTACGCCGGCGGCCATCTGAGCTCGGCGTTCGCCCTGCTCTGCGTGGCGATGGGTGTGAGCCTCGCCCTGGGCGGTGAGGCTCCCCCGCCCGCGGTGTGGTTCCTGACCGGCGGGTTCGCCGCCTACCTGCAGAGCACCCGGAGCCTGTCCACCGGGCTGACCCGGTTCGGCCCGCTACCCCGGCTCGCGGTAGTCGCCATCACCGTCTGCCTGGCCTTCCTCGAACCGCTGGTCTCCACGACCGGTCTCGTACTGATCGTCGCGGCGTGGGCCGTCGCCATCGCCGCCTACGTCACCTGGCACGCCCCCGAACACCTGAAGAACATCGCCGCCGACCCGACGGTCTACTTCCGTCCGTCGACACCTGAGGGCCGGAAAGTGGAATGACTAGGCGGCCGGCGTGTCGGTGCCGCGCAGGATGTACAGGTCGTCACCGAACACGGCGGTGATCTGGATCCGGCCCCCGAGGGCCTGAACGTAACGGGCAATGACGTCGACGGTGGAGACGTCGCCGCGTTCGATCTGTGAGACGCGGCTCTTGCTGACGCCCATGTGCTCAGCGACGTCTGTCTGGGTGAGGCCGAGGACTTTGCGGCGTTCGGCAAGCCGGTGGCCGTCAATGTATGCCTGGTTGTGCCTGCGGGCCGCGGCCAGCGCATCCTCGCCGCCGGCGTCGGCGACTAGGCCAGCGCGGACATCGCCCCATCTGGGAAACCTGGTCATGATCGGCCCTCCTCGGCTTCCCGTTCCCTGACTTGTCACCGCCCACCAGCAGGATCGCGGATCGCCAGGGATCGAAGACAAAGATGACCCGGATCTCCGAGGAGCCCGCGGACCCGGGCCTGAACTCCTTGAAGCCGGCATGACGATCGAGCGCCTTGGACCTCGCATCGAGCGCGTCGACCCAGCCCAGGAACTCGTCGGTGACGCGGACCTACCATTCGTCCACCACCAGAAGTTTAGCAAGTCCTCGACTCCAGGATGTCGACCCGGCGTAGCCGATCACACGATGACGACGACGATGCGCGGTCCGGCCGTGAACAGCGCTCTGCAGCGCGCCCGCGCGGTCGCCCACCAGCTCTTCCCGCCCGCCGGCTCCCCCCACCTATCTGCACTGCGTGTCAACCAGGCGCGCCGCTGCCGCCGTACTCATGCGACACGAACGAGTCGCGCGATGACCGCTGCCGGCTCGCTCCGCCGCTGCTTGGCCAATTCCGGCGCCGGGCATCGCGGTTCAGGAAGGCCCGAAACGGAGAATAAACCAGTCGGCGACCTCGCAGGCCACTCCGTGGAGCTCTAATGCTTTCCTCACTCCGACGCTTTCGTTGAGGCCGTGCGCGATCCTGTTCCGCCGATCGACTAATGTGGCCAACTCGCGACGGAGCCGACCGTCATCCGCATCGAGCAATGCGCTCAGTTCTTGGCGCAGGCCCTGGTCGAAGCGCCCGGCCAGGGTCTCGAGTGCGGCAGGCGTCGGGTTCTGCGTCCGATCCAACCAGCCAAGCGAAAAGTTCCTGACGTGGCCGTATGACAGCCTGCCGGTATACGCCCGGAATGTCCCCGCCACGGTCTGCTCCAGATATCCGCAGCTTCGGATCACCAGCAGTCGCGCAAGCCAGGAGACGACCTCCTGATTATCCGCGACTCTCGCCTGGTCCTGCACAAGCGCAGCCAGCTCGGACAGGCGGTCCAGAATTATCCTGGTCTCAGTCGGCGGCCACACCTCGGCGCGTTCTCGCCTACTCATGTTAGATTCGGGAAAAGGCTCTCGTCGCAAGCGCGAGACGCATCCGCACGCTCTCCTCGTCAGCCGTTGCGCGCGTGGTCACATAATCCAGGTCAGGCTCATTGAGAAGCGCTTCGATGGCGCGGCTGACCTCAGCCGCAGTGGGCTCGCTACCGGCGTCAAGCCTACGGGCCAGTCCCACCAAAAGCGCCTCGGTGAGAGCCGCGTTGAGCTGGCGTCCACGGCCACGAATCGCGCTTCTTCCTGCCTCCTCCAACACAAGCTGCACCGCCCTGCCGAATCGTTCTTCGATCAGCTCGGCGTCCAGTTCGTTCAGTCGACGATGGGCGCCCACAAAATCGTTTAGATATTTCTTGAGTGGGCGTTTGTAGCTACCCGGTGAAACGTAGAGAGCAATGAACCTGAGTACGATTTCCTGGTCACGCAGCCGCGGCGATGGCGGCCCGTAGAGAGCGCGCCACGCCGAATTTTCGTTCAGGGCAGTAAGGAACTTTATGAATTCGCCTGCATAAAGAGCCACACGAATCTCGTGCGGCGTGAGCTGCGTACCACCCGAGTTCAGCCGCTCGAAGATCTGGTAAACGCCGTCAAGAGACTCGCGGGTGCCATCGGTCTTTACTATTGTCGCCTGAATGAAGGTATTGTCGAGCGTGCGACGCTGTTCGGGTGAAAAAGCTTGATAGGTCAGCCCCTGAAATCTGGAGGCCACATTCTGAAGTGCGAACTCGCGCCCGTTTATGCTGCCACTATAGAAAAGACTCAAGGTCTTTATTCGCTGCTGCCCGTCAAGAACGAGATAGCGGCGATCCTGCTGTTGGACGAGGAATATACCCGGAATAGGGTATCCGAGCAGTAGAGACTCGATGAAACGGTCCATCTGCGAACGCTTCCAAACGAACTCGCGCTGGAAGCCGGCCGTCTCTATGCCGGGATCGTCATTGCCAAAGGACGGCACGATGATGTCACCCCGGTCGTGTCGGCGAACCAGACCTTCGACGTCAAAGTCGGTGCCGCTGTAGCTGATCTGCGGAGGGTCGGGGTCCACCTCCTGGAGCTCGGCCCTGTCGTCGTCGCGCAGGTCCTCAGAGTCGCCGTCGTCGCCAGCTTGCTCAACCAGCTCGATCTCCCCCTCGGAAAGCAGTGCGACGTGTTGACAAGTGAGTGAGAACTCCGGCGGCCCGTCAGATGAGACAGTCCAGCTCGGACAACGGGAGCTTTCGCCGAGTCGACCAGCTCAAGAGGCCAAGCTGCCGCGCAGACTACCACTGTCGACACACTGGCCAAGTGGTGGCACCCCAGGGCGATCCGACGGAACCACGTCGGCCGGCTCAGCTCGAACATGCTGGTCAGATCTGCTCAGGGCAGCTTAGCCCAGAGTGGTCATCGGATGCGACCACTCGCGCGATTCATGACGTTCGCCTGAACGTCAGGTAGGCAGATGGCATACTGTGGAGATGGGGGTGGTTTGCCGTTGTGATATCACAAAATCGACAAGGAAGCGACCTGATCCACTTCCTGCCAACTGAGCGTCGACGCGCACTCGATGTCCGCGGGGTCTGATGATGAAGGTCGCTACCGTGGTTAACTCCAAGGGCGGAGTCGGGAAGACGACCCTGACGGCCAACGTCGGTGCGGAGCTCGCGCGTCGAGGACGTCGCGTTCTCCTGCTCGACCTAGACTATCAGGCCAGCCTGACGCACTCGCTCTATCGGCCGGCCGAGATCGAGCGGCAGATTGACCGGCGAACCATCGCAGACTGGTACATGGCAGTCGGTCGTCGAGGGTCTGGGCCAGACCTCATGCGATACGTATCCTGGCCGGAGGAAGTCCGGGCGCATACCAGGAGAAGCGGCGGTGAGCTAGCAATCGTGGCATCCGCCCCGAAGCTTGAGGGCGTTGCTGCCAGGCTAGGTGTCGAACTTGGGAATCCCAGTTCACGCCGCTATCAGGATCGTCACCGCCAAGTAGTGATGCGACTGGCCGAGGGCCTACGATCACTCCGGCGTGAGGGATTCGACTACGTGCTTATCGACTGCCGGCCGGATTTTGAAATACTTACTCGATCTGCAATCGTGGCCAGCGAAGGGGTTGTGGTCCCTGCACAGCCGGAGAGGCTGGCCACCTTCGGTATCCGACATCTCACAGAAAAGCTCGCCGATTTCAAGAAGAAGAACTTCGAGATCCTTGGATGGTCTCCCGCCAGCGAGAACCGACTGGAAGAGCTGGCACCCACATTTCTAGGTGTTGTGTTCACCCGAGTAAGGCACGGGGGCGGGGTACCCGGGCCCATCCCGTCGAGCCAGCAGATTATCGCCGAGGTGCGCCACCTCTTCCCGACATTTAATGCAATGATGCGCGAGAACGTCGATTTCCAGGCGGGCGTCGACAGACTTCTGCCGGCAGCGTTCGGACTGCGCCCCGATATAGCGGCAGAAATTCAGGCTTTGGTTGACGAATTCGAGAGCCGGATTGGATCATGAGCCGATGGCCGAAAGCATGACGACCGTGCTCGCAGTCCTAGAAAGAGTCTCTACGCTCATCCAGAGCCTCGATAATCAGACCGCGATTGATCTAGCTGCTGGTCGACTCGTCCTTACGGTGCAGCGAGCACCCGGCCGGCCGGCCCACGGCACCGACGTCGCCGAAGAGCGGGCAGCCAGTTCGCCGGCGCCCGAAAGCGTGCCGCAGGGAAGTGTCGGCACGACCAAGGACAGATCGACACCTATAGCTGGTCAACCCGACTCCGCGTCCATACGCCAACGCCTCGGTGAGATGGGTAGCCGGGAGGAGGCCCACAAGTTCCTTGAGGGCACCGCGAGAAACAAGCAGATCCTCCAGCGTATCGGCCTAGATCTCGGAGTTCGGATAAGTCTGGGTCGCCGTCGCGACGAGATGATTAATATAATCGTCAGTTCCGCAGTGGGAGTCCGTCTCGACCAGCAAGGTATCGGTAGACGAGTTGCATCCTTGTGATTGGACAATGCGGACTGCACGGGAGCACCGACACGATCGGCGCGGTCCGGGTCGTCGAGATCGTCACCACCGGGCTGAAGTGGAAGCGCCCTCGTGACCCGTCGCCGTCATCGGCGAGGTAGGCGCCGCCACCCCGAGCCTGACGCTAGCTCATTCGCGTCCCGTTCGTCCGCTGACAGCTTTCTCGGCGAGGAGGAGGACGGCGGCGAGCGCGAGCAGGCCCAGAGCGCGCAGGTAGACGGTGCCCTCGCGGTGGACCAGCGGGGTGGCCAGCACCGCGCAGGACAACGCGCCGAGCGCCGGGGCCCAGGTGGGGGCACGGTAGGCGCCCGGCGGGACGGGCTCACGACGCAGCACCAGCGCGCTGACGTTGACGACGAGGAACACCACCAGCAGGAGCAGGACAGTGGTGTCGGCGAGGCCGGCCAGCTGGCCGGTGCAGGCCAGTGCCACCGCCAGCGCCGTCACGAAACCGATCGCTACCAGCGGGGTGCGCCGGCCGGGCAGCACCCACGCGAAGACGGCCGGGATCGTGCCCTGGGCAGCCATGCCGTAGACGAGCCGGGAGGCCATCACCATGTTCATCAGGGCGGTGTTGGCGACCGCGCCCAGCGCGACCGCGGCGAACAGCTTCGACGGCACCGGCACGTCGGAGGCCTTCACCACCTCCAGCAGCGGGGCACCGGAGCCGGTGAGGATGTCCGGATCCACCAGCATCGCGCAGGTGAACGCGACGAACAGGTAGACCGTGCCGGCGATGACCATGCCGCCGAACAGCGCCCGGGGCAGGTCCCGGCGCGGACGGCGGGCCTCCTCGACGAGGTTCACCGAGTTCTCGAAGCCGAGCATCGCGTAGAACGCGAGCGTCGTCCCGGCGAGCAGGGCGAGCGGCGCGGGACCCTCGGCACGCAGCTCGAAGGCCCGTCCCGGTTCGCCTGCTCCGGTGGCAAGCGCGTACACGCCGATCCCGACGATCAGCAACAGCCCGGCCAGCTCGATCACGGTGAGCACCAGGTTCACCCGGGCCGACTCCTCGATGCCCCGGGCGTTGAGGACAGCGGTCAGCAGGATGAACACGACCGCGACGACGACCGTCGGGGCCGTCACGAACTCCGCGAGGTATTTGCCGCCAATGGCCCGCGCGGCCGTGGCGGTGGAGGTGATCCCGGCGGCCAGCACGGTGAAGCCGACCATGAAGGTGAGAAACGGGCGACGGAACGCCTCGTTGGCGTAGAGCGCTGCTCCGGCCGCCCGGGGGTACTTGCCGACCAGCTCGGCGTACGCCGTCCCGGTGAGGAACGCCAGCGCGAAGGCGATCAGGAACGGTGCCCAGATCATCCCGCCGACGTCGGCGGCGATCTGCCCGGTGAGCGCGTAGATCCCCGATCCGAGGACGTCGCCGAGCACGAGGAACAACAGCATCCGCCCGCTCAGCACGGGCGCCAGGGTGGGCTGTGCGGTGTGCGCGGTTGGCCCGGTCACCGCCGTCCCGTCACCGGTTGTCCTGTCCCCGCGGGCTTCGCCGGCCGTCGTCCGGCCGATCGCGGTCGGACGGCCGTTCACGTGTGGCTGCCCCCGATCCGCGGGCTGGTCGCTGCCCGCCGCGCCGCCGGGAAAGCCGGGCCGACGTCCCCTGGCCGCATACTGACACCGTGCCTGCCGGCCCGCCCGTCGGAGCCTGCCCAGCTCGGATGGTTACTGCATTCCTTCGCGGAATATGTCGGGGCCGTTTGCGGGGGCGGGGGCGGTGATCGCGGTCGGTGCGGCGAGTACGTCGTATTCGCGGACGATGACGTCTTTGCGCGCCAGGTCGGTGAACATGCCGCGGAACAGGTCCGTCTCGCGCGAGCGGTCGGCGTCTTCGTGTGAGGCGAGCAGATACACTCCGCCGAAGGTGCCGGAGGCGGTGTCGGCCAGCCACCACGTGCCGAGCAAACCCGGCCAGGAAGTGAACCGGGGGGCGATTTTCGCGGTGTTTATGAGGTAGGCCCCTGACGGATTGTTCAGGCCGAAGGTCACGATGCGGATGCGCATGGTTTTTCCCTGATGGAGCGTTCACCCGATGAGCCCGCGACAGTCCTGGCCCTGGTGTTGCCGCCGTCGTGATCAGCACGCCGAAAGGCGCGCTGACCTGTTCGCCGGCCGTCGGACCGGGCTGACGGAGCTCCAACCACACACGTCAAGGAGCACCCCATGACCAGCACCGTGGAACTCGACGAAGCCAGACTGGGCGACTTCGTCCAGCGCTTCCTCACCGACCTCGGCGCGGCGTATCACGCCGTCACGGTCGTCGTCGGCGACCGGCTCGGGCTCTACCGCGCCCTGGCTGAGGCCGGGCCGGCGACCGCCGTCGGCCTGGCCGCGGCCGCGGGCTGCGACGAGCGCTACACGCAGGAATGGCTCAACGCCCAGGCGGCCTCGGGGTACTGCGAGTACGACCCGGAGACCGGCCACTACCACCTCACTCCGGAGCAGACCGCCTGCCTGGCCGACGAGAACTCACCGGCTTTCCTGGCCGCGGGGATGTTCGTCGCCGCCTCGCTGTTCAAGGACGAGGAACGGCTCGCCGAGGCCATCCGCACCGGCGCTGGCGTCGGGTGGGGCGAGCACCACCACGACCTCTACGTCGGCGTCGAGCGGTTCTTCCGCCCCGGCTATGTCGCGAACCTCGTGTCCAGCTGGATACCGGCGCTGGAGGGGGTCGAGGAGAAGCTGAACGCCGGCGTGACCATCGCCGACATCGGCTGTGGTCACGGCGCCTCGACGATCCTGCTCACCCGGGCGTACCCGAACTCGACGGTCATCGGCTTCGACAACCACGGGCCGTCGATCGACGCGGCTCGCGCGGCCGCCGGAGAGGCGGGGGTGGCTGACCGGGTGCGGTTCGAGGTCGCGTCGGCACAGGACTATCCGGGCGTCGGGTACGACCTGGTGTGTATCTTCGACGCGCTGCACGACATGGGCGATCCGGTGGGGGCGGCGCGCCACATCCGCTCATCCCTGACCGACGACGGAACGTGGCTGCTCGTCGAGCCGATGGCCGGCAGCACGGTGACCGCCAACCTGAATCCGGTCGGCCGGCTCTTCTACTCGGTGTCCACTCTCGTGTGCACGCCCTCGGCCCGGTCGCAGCCCGGTGGATGGGCCCTCGGCGCGCAGGCCACCGAGGATCAACTACGCAGCGTCACGGCGCAGGGTGGCTTCACCCGGTTCCGTCGCGCCGTCGACACCCCGGTGAACCGCATCATCGAGGTCCGCCCCTGATCGAGATCTGGAGTCCCGTTCCTCGGCCTGGCACCGCGAGGTCGGGTGACGCTGCCTTGGCGACCTGGAAACCGGAGGTCGAGTGGCACGACTGACAGCCGGCGTACCAGGGACAGGGTCGGCTGGGCCTCTCCGTGGTCGCGCGAGCCTCTGCGGTACTCCACGGCAGCGCCGCCAGCGTCGAACGTCGGTAAGATCGGTTCGCTGTGAAGTCAGACGTGGAGAGCCTGCACGTGGAGAGCCTGGACGTGGAGAGCCTGCTCGTCGCGATTCCGGCGGGGCAGGTGACGCTGTCGGATCGGCGAACGCGGCGGACCTGGCCGGTCGAGGTCGCGGCGTTTCGCCTGGGCGCGTTTCCGGTGACGCAGGAGGTGTACGCGCGGGTTACCGGCGGCTGGCCGAGCGCGACCCGGGGCGGTCAGCTGCCGGTGGAAAGCGTCTCCTGGCGGGACGCGATCCGGTTCTGCAACGCGCTGACACGCCAGGAGGGGCTGACTCCCGCCTATCGGGCCGGCGTCGGCGAAGGTCGGGTCGAATGGGACGTCGCCGCCGACGGATACCGGCTGCCCACCGAGGCCGAGTGGGAACGGGCCTGCCGCGCCGGGACGGCCGGCCCGAGGTACGGCCCACTCGACGAGATCGCCTGGTACCGCGGCAACTCCGGGGAGCACCTCCACAAGGTGGGTGACAGGGCACCGAACCCCTGGGGCCTGTACGACATGCTGGGTAACGTCTGGGACTGGTGCTGGGACACGTACGACGCCGAGGTCTACGGCGACTACAAGGTGCTGCGAGGCGGCGGCTGGTTCGACGAGCACTGGAGCTGCCGGGCGTCCGTGCGTCGTCGTGGCCATCCGGACTTCCAGGTCGACGACGTGGGCTTCCGCCTCGCGCGATCCGCTCCTCGGTGACTCGGCAGCGCGCGGTGAAGCGCGCTGCGACTGCACAGATGACGCACGTCTCGCCGGTGCCACAGGGGCTCTGTCGTCAGGACGTCGAGGAACCGCCCTGCCACCGCGAGCAGTTCTCGGCGAGGCGGTGCAGGCCCGTTCTGATGCGCGACTCCCCGAGCTCCGGCAGCAGGGCGGCCACATGTTCGGCCGCGAGCGCCGCGAGCAGGGCGTGCGCGGCGTGGTCCGGGTCGGGTACGCCGTCCAGCAGCATGGCGGCGTGCCGGTGCCAGAACCGGTAGGCCCCGATCCGGTAGCGGGCCCCGGGGGTCGCGGTCTCCGACATCCGCACCAGGTCGAGGTGCTCCAGGAGGTAGTCGAGGTATGCGCCGACAAACGAGGTGAGCCGTTTGGCTGGGGGCGCTCCGGGGCCGAGCGGCGGCGGGCCGTGCAGGATCGCCTCCTGCAGCACCTGCTCCCGTTCGTCGAGCAGCGCGACCGCCAGGCCCGCCTTGTCACCGAAACGGCGGAACAGGGTGCCCTTGCCGACCCCGGCGGCCGCCGCGATCTGGTCCATGGAGACCGCCGCCACCCCGTGCTCGGCGAACAACCGGGCGGCCGAGTCCAGGACGGCCGCCCGGTTGCGCGCCGCGTCGGCGCGTTCCCTGGGTGGCCGGGTACGAAGCAGCTCCAGCGGCGTTGCATAACCGGACTGCGGTCCGGTATGGTCGTCGTGCATAAGCGGACTATAGTCCGATCCTCTGGAGGTAGTGGCATGACCGCACTCATCACCCGCGACGAACTGAAGGCAGCGATCGACGCGGGCACCGTGACCGTCGTCGACGCCCTGGGCGGCGGGTACCACGCGCAGCAGCACCTGCCCGGCGCACGCCCCCTGGTCCTGGCCGACGTCGACGCCAGGGCGGCGACCGCGCTGCCGGACCGTGACGCTGCCATCGTCACCTACTGCTCCAACCCGGCCTGCCCGAACAGCGGCCAGGTCGCCGACCGGCTCTCCGCGCTCGGCTACTCCAACGTCCGCAAGTACCGCGAAGGCATCGAGGACTGGGTGGCAGCCGGCCTGCCCACCGAAGCGGTCTAGCCCGCGTCCGGGCGATCTTGCTGGTGGGCGAGTTGTCGCTGTGCGTGCTGTGGCCTGGTTGGCCGGTCGGGTTCCGTGCAGGGGCCGGGCCGGCTGCGCCGGCGACTGGTCGCTTCGCAGGGGCCGGTGTCCGGATTGCCCCTTAGCGGGGTCGGGAGCGTTTCCAGCCGGCTGCTGGGGCTCGGTGTTCGGTGTTCGGTGTTCGGTGTGCCCGGGACCGTAGCGGCCAGCTCTCTGCCGCCCGCGGCCGGCCGGTGGACTCATCCGCTGCCGGCCGGTGGAGTCGAAGGTCACGGTGAGCGACGGCCGTCAGGGTCGCTGCGGTTCAGAGGGACCACGGTGGTCGTTCTGGAGGGTTCGGCGCCTGTTTTGTCCATACCAAGCGACCACAGACCTCCTCAGCCACGCAGCCTCGCCGCGGAGAGTAGCGATCAAGGGTCCGGCTGCCCCTGGCATGATCGGCCGGACACGACCTAGCCCGCCCGCCGCTGGCAACTCCGGTCGGCGTTGACCACAGCCCTACCGGATCGGCCTTGCCTGTCAGGTAGGGCTGTGGTCGGCGAGATCGCCTGCTCTTCGCGGCGGCGCATCAACAGAATCCAGGCCGGAGAAGCCGTATGCCTGCCGTGGAAGCTCTACCTGTACGGGAACTCCGACACGGCCGGCGCACTATCCGCCCAGTGCGGCCAGCGCCTTGTCAGCGTGCGTGTTCATGTTCAGCTCACTGGTGATGGCCTCGATGATGACCTGGTCCGCACCGATCACGAAGGTGGCACGTCGGACCCGCAGCAGGTCGATCGGCCGCTTCACGCCGAACGCCCGCGAGACGGCACCGTCGGCGTCGGACAGCAGCGGATAGTCGAAGGAGTGCTTGTCGGAGAACTCCTTCTGCTTGGCCACCGTGTCAGTACTGATGCCGATCCGCTGCGCGCCGACCTTGGCGAACTCCGCCGCGAGGTCCCGGAAGTGACAGCTCTCCGCCGTGCAGCCCTTGGTCATCGCCGCCGGGTAGAAGAACAGGACGACCGGACCATCCGCCAGCAGAACGGAAAGCCTGCGCGGGGTGTTGGTCTCATCCGGAAGCTCGAAGTCGGGCGCGGTATCGCCAACACGCAGCATCTGAAATGGCCTCATTCTCAAGCTGGGACGATCGGTACCGGATCGAAGTTCGGGGCTGCCGGCGCGGCGGCCAGAAACCGACCATACTCCGCCATGGCAACGGCCGCCCACGGACGGCTGACGGGCGGGGCCGGTCAGCCGGGAGGGCGCAGGCCCAGCCAGGCCAGGACGGCGAGCGCATTCCCGGGGAGCTACCTGCCACCGGCCCGCTGACATCCGTCGACTTCTTCCCCGGCACCGACCCGGGCACGTGGACGGCACACCGGTCCCGGCCGGCGCCCGCGCACTGGAACCTCGACGCCGACCAGGTGCGGATCTGCCGTGCAGAGCTGGCTGCTGCGGTGCCGGCCGGACCTCCCGGCCCGACCTCGGTTTCCCTCACCCCGACACGCTCGTCGAGCAGCCCGAACGTTCCGCCGTCGTGTTCGCCGAGTCGATCGCAGCCGTCCTGCGCGCCGGTCAGGCCGTGATCTGGGACGAAACCCACGCCGTCGACGAGAACCTGCGCGTGGACCTCGCGCCCGGTCACATGCCGGGGCGCGGGGTCGTCACCGTGGACTCGGCCGGCGAACGGGCGATGCTTGTCGGTGATCTCCTACACGGCCCCGCCCAGTTCTGGGAGCCGCACGTGTCCCAGTTGCTTCTGCCACGGCCCGCGGCAGGCGGCAAAGACACGCCAGCGGATCCTCGGCCACGCCGCCGACGTGAATGCCCTGGTCATCCCCGCCCACTTCGGCGGGGAGCGAGCCATGCGCATCCGCCGCGACGGCAACAGGTTCACGCCACGCTAGTGCCGGCCACTGGACGGGGACCTGCGACAGGCTCCGAAAAGCGACGGTTCCCTGCCCAGGGTTAGGCACTTTTCTGCGACGGTGTCTGCTATCCGTGTATCGACCAGGTTTCCGAGCACCAGGGCGACGGGCTTGACCTGAAGTGGCATCGAGGTTGGAGACTGGGGTTCTCGGCGCGGTCCCTGTGAGCCTGGCGCCGACTGATCCCTCATCGGAGAGGAATTCGCCCGACATGCAGTTCACCCAGCTCGGTCGTTCCGGTCTGTCCGTCTCGCGGCTGTGCCTCGGCACGATGAACTTCGGCCCGCTGACCAGCGAGGACGACGCCCATAAGATCATGGATTCGGCGCACGGGCACGGCATCAACTTCTTCGACACAGCCAACGTCTACGGCCTGCGTTCGGCCGGTGTGTCGGGCCAGGGCGAGGGCATGGGCTCCACCGAGTCGATCATCGGTCGCTGGTTCGCGCAGGGCGGCGGGCGCCGGGAGCGCACCGTGCTGGCGACCAAGGTCTACGGCGCCATGGGGGAATGGCCCAACGAGGGCAGGCTGTCGGCGCTCAACATCCGCCGCGCCCTGGACGCGAGCCTGACCCGCCTGCAGACCGACCACATCGATCTCTACCAGTTCCACCACGTCGACCGCACCACCCCGTGGGAGGAGATCTGGCAGGCCATCGACGTCGCCGTCACCGCCGGCAAGATCCTCTACGTCGGCAGCAGCAACTTCGCGGGCTGGCACATCGCCCAGGCGCAGGCCGCCGCGGCCCAGCGCGGCACGTTCGGTCTGGTCAGCGAGCAGCCGATCTACAACCTCCTCACCCGCGAGGTCGAGCTGGAGGTGCTGCCCGCCGCGCAGCACCACGGCGTGGGCCTGCTCCCGTGGTCGCCGCTGCACAGCGGGCTGCTCGGCGGCGTGCTGCGCAAGGAGCGCGAGGGCAGGCGGCGGGTCGAAGGGCGGGCCGCGCAGGCCCTGGAGGCCAACCGTTCCCAGATCGAGGCCTACGAGGACCTCGCCACCGAGCTCGGCCACGAGCCCGGCGACGTCGCCCTTGCCTGGCTGCTGCACCAGCCGGCCGTCACCGCGCCGATCGTCGGCCCGCGGATCCAGCAGCAGCTTGACGACGCCGTCCGGGCCCTCGACGTACACCTGGACGAGAAGTCGCTCGCCCGCCTCGACGAGATCTTCCCGGGCTATCGCCCGGCTCCCGAGCACTTCGCCTGGTAGCGAGGACAGCTCTCGGGCCCTCACCCCTGTCCTGATCGACATCGCAGGTGGGCGGGTGTCGGTGTGGCCGGCGACGTCGCTGGCCACACGGGGTGCCGGTAAGAAACCTGTCACCAGGTGCAAACGCGGGTGATCTTGAGTCGTGTCTCTGTGTGGGCCCGGGCTGTTGGTGCCGGGCGCGCGTGGCCATGATGTTCGTCCGTGGCCCGGTCGCTGGATCTCGATGAGCTCGTCGAGCACTGGACGTTGCTGGATGACGAGCGGGAGCTGATCGCTGGCAAGCGCGGGCCGACGCGGCTCGGGTTCGCGGTGATGTTGAAGTTCTTCACGCAGCTGGGCCGGTTCCCCCGAGGCCGCGGCGAGGTGCCGGACGAGGCTGTGGAGTACGTGGCCCGCCAGGTGGGGGTGGAGCCGGGTGACCTGGGCTTCTACGAGTGGACCGGCCGGACGATCAAGTACCACCGGGTGCAGATCCGTGAGCATCTGGGTTTCCGGGAGTGCTCGGTCGCCGACGCGGACACGCTGGCCGAGTGGCTGGCCGGCACCGTGTGTGAGGCGGAGCGGCGTTCGGAGCTGGTCCGCGGCGAGCTGCTGGCGCGGTGTCGCGCGGAGCGGATCGAACCGCCGGCCGCTGGCCGGATCGATCGGATCGTGCGCTCGGCGCTGCATCAGGCCGAGCAGGCGCTGACCGCCCGGATCGCCGGGCGTCTGTCCGTCGATGTCGCCGGCCGGCTTCGTGCCCTGGTCGCGGTCGATGTCCCGGACGACGACTCCGGCGGGGACTCGGTGCTGGCGCTGGTCAAGTCGGTGCCGGGCAACGTGAGCCTGGACTCGATGCTCACCGAGATCCGCAAGCTGCGCGCGGTCCGCGCCCTCGACCTGCCCGACGGTCTGTTCGCCGACATTGCCCCGCGGGTGGTCGCGGCCTGGCGGGCCCGGGCCGCGGTGGAGTCCCCGTCGCACCTGCGTGACCATCCCGAGCCGCTGATGCTGGCGCTGCTCGCGGCGTTTCTGCATCACCGGCTCCAGGAGATCACCGACACGCTGGTGGAGCTGCTGATCTCGACGGTGCACCGGATCGGTGCGCGGGCGGACCGGAAGGTCACCGAGGAGCTCGTCAACGCGTTCAAGCGGGTGACCGGCAAGGAGAACATCCTGTTCGCGATTGCCGAGGCGTCGCTCGGCAGCCCCGACGGGCAGGTCCGGGAGGTGGTGTTCCCGGCGGTCGCCGGCGGAGAGCAGACGCTGCGGGAGCTGGTGCATGAGTTCAAGACCAAGGGTCCGGTGTACCGGCGCACCGTGCAGACCACGTTGAAGGCCTCGTACTCCCGCCACTACCGGCGCGGGCTGATCGCGCTACTCGACGTGCTGGAGTTCCGGTCGAACAACGACACCCACCGGCCAGTCCTCGACGCCCTCGACCTGATCCGCCGGTACGCCGACACCCGGCTGACCTACTTCCCGACGGGCGAGACGGTGCCGACGCACAAGGGGCTGCTGGGCGACTGGATGGAGCTGGTGTTCACCGACCCGGCCAGGGCCCGAAGCGGGTTGTGCGCGGCGTGTATGAGATCTGCACGTTCCAGGCGCTGCGCGACAGCCTGCGGTGCAAGGAGATCTGGGTCGTCGGCGCGGAGAAGTGGCGCAACCCCGATGAGGACCTGCCGGCTGACTTCGAGGCCGACCGTGCCACGTACTACGCCGCGCTGCGCAAGCCGCTGGACCCGACCGTGTTCATCGACCAGCTGCGCGAGGAGATGCGCGCCGAGCTGGCGGCGCTGGACCTCGCGCTGCCGAAGCTGTCCTGGCTGGAGATCGCCGAGCGGGGCAGGAACGGGCCGATCAAGCTGAGCGACCTGGACGCCGCGCCCGAGCCACGGAACCTGCGCCGGTTGAAGGCCGAGGTGCGGTCCCGGTGGGGCACGGTGCCGCTGATCGACATGCTCAAGGAGGCGGTGCTGCGCACCGGTTGCCTCGCGGCCGCGACCTCGGCGGCCGGCCGCGGCGACCTGGCCCCCGAGGTGCTCGCCGAGCGGCTGATGCTGGCGATCTACGCCTACGGCACGAACACGGGCATTCGCGCGATCGCCGGGTCCGCGCAGAACGATCACAGCGAGGACGACATCCGCTACGTGCGCCGCCGCTACCTGACCACCGAGCTCGCCCGCACGATCGCCGTCGAGATCGCGAACGCCACCTTCGCCGCCCGCGAGCGGCAGGTCTGGGGTGCTGGGTCGACCGCGGTGGCCAGCGACTCGACGCACTTCGGCGCGTTCGACCAGAACATCTTCACCGAGTGGCACTCCCGCTATGGCGGGCGCGGTGTGCTGATCTACTGGCACGTCGAGCGCAAGAGCATGGCCATCCACTCCCAGCTGCTCACCTGCTCGGCGTCCGAGGTCGCCGCCATGGTCGAAGGCGCGATGCGCCACGACACGGCGATGAAGGTCGAGGGCAACTACGTCGACTCCCACGGCCAGTCCGAGATCGGCTTCGGCATCACCCGGCTGCTCGGCTTCGACCTGCTACCTCGCATCAAACGGATCAACAAGGTCCGCCTCTACCGGCCCGCCGCGGGCGAACCCGACGCCTATCCCCAGCTCATGGCGGCGCTGACCCGGCCGATCCGCTGGGACATCGTCGCCGAACAGTACGACCAGATGATCAAATATGCGACCGCGATCCGTACCCGCACCGCCTCCGCCGAGGCGATCCTGCGCCGCTTCACCCGGACGAACGCGATCCACCCCACCTACCAGGCGATGATCGAAGTCGGCCGGGCGCAGCGGACCTTGTTCGTGGCCCGCTACCTGCGCGACCGGGACCTGCAACGCGAGATCAACGAGGGCCTGAACGTCGTCGAGTCCTGGAACCGCGCCAACAGCGTCATCTTCTTCGGCAAGGGCGGCGACATCGCGACCAACCGCCGCGACGAGCAGGAGCTCTCCGTGCTCTGCCTGCGGGTGCTGCAGGCCGCCCTGGTCTACGTCAACGCCCTCATGGTCCAGGACGTTCTCGCCGACGACGACTGGGCGCAGCAGTTGACCGACGCCGACCGGCGCGGCCTCACGCCCTTGTTCTGGACGCACGTCGCCCCCTACGGCGAAGTCAAGCTCGATATGACCAGCCGGTTGACGCTCTCCGGGTAGCAGCAGGCGTATCTCGGGCATGGAAGCCGACACCGGCGGGTGCAACCGCTTTCCTGAGCCCCTCCGTGTCTTCTACGCTTCGTAGAAGACACGGAGGGAGCTGCGATGACGGTGGACGTGCTGGTGGCCGGACTCGGTCCGGTGGGCGCTGTGCTCACCGCGATGCTCGGCGAGCGGGGGGTGTCGGTGCTGGCCGTCGACCGGGCCACTTCCCCTTATCCCCGTCCACGCGCCGCGGGCCTGGACGAGGAGGTGCTGCGACTGCTTGTTCGCCTTCCTGGGATGGCAGGGCTACTCGACGAGGTGCAACCGTCGAACCGGGCGACCTTCGTGGGACCCGACAGGCGCCTGCTGCTCGCCGCCGGTCAGGGCCCGGCGGAGCTCGGTGTGCCCGTCGGGGCGTTCCTCCATCAGCCATCGCTGGAACGTGCCCTACGTGCGGGCATCGCCGACCTGCCGTCGGTGGACGTCCGCCTCGGGACCGGGGTGAGCGGGCTGCGTGAAGGCGCCGAGGCGGTGGAGGTCGATCTGGACGACGGCAGCGTGGCCGAGGCCCGTTTCGTGGTCGGCTGCGACGGTGCGGCCAGCACGGTGCGCTCGCTGATCGGCGCCGGCTACGAGGGCACGACCTTCGCGCAGCCCTGGCTCGTCATCGACGTGCGCTCGGCCGAGCCCCTGCCCGTGCCGCCGGACATCGCCTTCGTTCTCGACCCGCGCCGGCCGGGGGTGACCATGCCGATGCCCGGTGGGCACCGCTGGGAGTGGATGCTGCTGCCCGGCGAGGACCCTGACCAGATGACCCGGCCGGAGACCGTCACGCGACTGCTCTCTGCCTGGATCGACCCCGACACGGTCACAATCGAACGGGCAACGGTCTACACGTTCCACGCCCGGATGGCGAGCCGGTGGCGAGTCGGCCGCGTGCTGCTCGCCGGCGACGCGGCGCACGCCATGCCACCCTTCGCCGGACAGGGGCTCGCCTCCGGCATCCGAGACGTCGCGGCGCTGGCCTGGCGACTGACCGAGGTCCTCACCGGGCAGTGTGGTCAAGAGGTGCTCGACGACTACGAGCAAGAGCGCCGACCCCAGGTTGCCGCGATCACCACGCGCGCTATCCGCGCCGGCCGGGTCGTGCAGACCACCAGCCCGACCCGGGCAGCGCTGCTACGGACGACCCTGCGCAGCGTCGCGCACACGCCCGGGCTGAGCCACGCGCTCCGCTCCGGCGCCGCACGGCCCCGGACCCGTCTACCCCAGGCCAGCCAGCCGTCACGGGGTGGCGGCCGTTGGGCTGGCCGGATCCTGCCGAACCCGCGGGTGCGCACCCTGGACGGTAGGACCGGCCGTCTCGACGACCTGCTTGGCCTGTCCTGGGCACTGCTCGGACTCGGCGTCGATCCCTCCGGCGGCGTCCCCTCGCCTGCCCAAGCATGGGTCGAAAACCGGGGTGCCATGCTTCTGACGATCAGCCGTCCTGGCCAGGAAGCACACCCCTCGTCCTCCTGCCCCATCGTGGAGGACCTGGACGGCACGGTGCTGCGCATGATGAGCAGACGCGGTCGCCCGCTTGTCGCTGTCGTTCGACCAGACCGCTACCTGCTCGGGGTCTTCCCGCCGGCACGTCTGCCGGGGGTGCTCACCAGCCCCGGCAGCCCCTGACCACCCCTTAGGCCGCAGATCATCTTCAAGAAACCTTCGTTTCCTGAAGATCACTCCCGGAGTGTCGCAGACGGCCTCGGGGTCGTCAAAAACTCCTTCAACAACCAGGAGATTCAGGAACCCTGACTGAACCGTTTGTTGAGATGATCGCGACGTGACTTCGGACCTGGAGCTCGCCGAACTGCTCGTCGCCGATCCGGCGGTGCTAACCAACATCAGGATTGGCTACGCCCGGGTGTCGACCGGCGGGCAGAAGCTCGAGCGCCAGCTCGACGCGCTGACCGCCGCCGGGTGCCGGCGGATCTTCGCCGAGAAGCAGTCCGGCCGCGACGCCGACCGCCCAAAACTCGTCGCGTGCCTGGAGTTCATGCACGCCGGCGACACCCTCGTGGTGCCCTCGCTCGACCGGCTCTCCCGCTCCCTACAGGACCTGATCACCACCGTGGGCGACCTGCGCCGCCGCGGCGTCGGGTTCACCTCACTGCACGAGAACCTCGACACCACCACCCCCGGCGGCCGGCTCGTCTTCCACGTCTTCGCCGCCCTCGCCGAGTTCATCCGCGAGCTCATCGTCGCCGGCACCCGCGAGGGCCTGGCCGCCGCACGCGCCCGCGGCCGCGTCGGCGGCCGCCCCACCGTCGCCACGCAGGAGATCATCCGCGCCGCCCGCGACATGCTCCCCAACCCCGACGCCAGCGTCACCTCGATCGCGAAGCTACTCGGCGTCAGCCCCGGCACCCTCTACAACCACATCCCCGACCTACGCGAGCTCCGCGCCGCCGGCCGGGCCCGTCACGAGCTCGCTGCCGCCCAGCCATAGGCCCGCTAGATCATCGCCGTTTGCGGCTGGTGACACGTTTCTTACCGGCACCCGCACACCGGCGAGTTCCTGCCGCCCTCGGCCTTTGTGCCATCCTCCCAGCACCCCAGGCCCAGACCGTGCCGTCACTGCCCAGCGCCTCTCCGTTGTCGGCGCTGGCTGCGATGGCGGTGAGTGGACTTTCCCCATGCGCTGCGCGAACGCCGCACCCGTCGTCAGCTCAGCCAGCTCGACCTGGCGCTGCGGGCGGGCACCACCCAGCGACATCTCAGCTTCATCGAGTCCGGCCGCTCCCCCGCGCCCGCGTCCGCGTCCGCGTCCGATCCGTACACCGCCGTCGGACAGTTGTTCGGCGACTACCGCCCCGACCTGCTGCGCATCGCGGTCGTGCTGCTCGGCGATCAGCGCACGGCCGAGGACGTCGTCCAGGAGGCGTTCATCGGGCTGATGCGACACTGGTCGCGGCTGCGGGACCCGGACAGTGCGGTGGCCTACGTGCGGTCCGCCGTCCTCAACGGTGCACGGGGCGTGCTGCGCCGGCGGGCCGTGCTCGCCCGGCTCGGCGTCCGCCACGAGCCGCCGATCTGGTCGGCCGGGTCCGCCGCGATGTTCCGGGAGGACCGGCGTGAGGTGATGGCCGCGCTGCGCCGCCTCCCGCCTCGCCGCCAGCAGGTACTCGTCCTGCGCTACTACCTGGATCTTTCGGGCAACGAGATCGCGGAGATGCTCGGCATCACCTCCGCGACGGTCCGCTCCACCGCGGCCCGTGCGCTGCGCACGCTGGCCCGTCAGCTCGGGGAGGAGGCGCGATGACAGGCATGGAGGACCGGCTGCGCGACGCGACCGCCGCGACCGCCGCGCTGGTGAACACCGAAACCGTGGCTGCGATGCGGCACGGGGACACCCCCGGCGCGGTGTCACCCACAGGACGCGCCTCGCGATCCCGGCACCAGCGCGACGTGCGCCGCGGCGGCGCCGCGAGTGGGCCGGCCGGCTGGCTGGTGCCGGCACTGGTCGCCGTTGTGGTCCTGCTCGTCGTCGGCGGGGTGGTCCTCCTGCCCCGCGTCGTCCGCCCACCTGCCGCGTCGACGGCCCCGGCCGTCTCCCCGGCCCGCTTCTTCGTCACGAACATGACCGGGGGTGGCTACCTGGAGATCGCTGTACGCGACGCACTGACCGGGACGGTCACCGCCACGGTGTCGCCACCCGCCGGGACCCAGTCGACGCCGTCACCGCGACGGCCGACCCGCGGGTCTTCTACGTCCTGGCCAACGGTAGCGGCGACGGGGTCAGGATCGAACGACTCACGATCAGCACCGCCGGAAAGGTCGACTCGCTGAGCGAGGTGAGCACCATCTCGCAGCCGTGGGGCGGCGGCTGGTTCGCCGCGTCGCCGGACGGAAGCCGACTCGCGTTCCCGACCCCGTTCATCGCCGCGAACGGCACGATGCCGCCGGCGGGCATCAGCGTGGTGGACGTCCGGACCGGACATGCCACATCCTTCGTGGCGGACCGGCCCGGCAGCGCGAGAGACTTCAGCTGGTCGGCGGACGGACACCACCTCGCCTTCCAGTTCAACGACCAGGGATCCGGGAAACCTGCCGACACCAGCGGGCTATGGCTCCTGGACATCACCGGCCCCGGCGGTGACCTGCTTGCGCACGCGCGTCGGTTCACCGCGTGGAAGGTCGGCGGCAACGGCTACGCGTCGCCGGTCCTCAGCGCCGAGGGCCAGAGGATCTACGCCATCGACGCCCAGCAGCGCGACGACGGCACGCCTGTCACCAGGGTCGTCGAACTGGACGCGGCCACCGGAAAGCAGCAGCGGATCCTGTTCGAGCAGCCCTACGTCAACCGCGGCAACACCATCTGGGCCTTCGTCGAGATGGCTCTCGACCCGAGCAGCCGGCTGCTGATGGTCGTCGACGGGGCCGGCGGCGCCTACCGCATCGACATCGCCACCGCCCACGCCACCCGCATTCCCTTCCCGCGGGGAGCGGCGCCGAACTCCATCGCCTGGTAGCCGGATCGGGAGCCGACGGTTCCGCGGGACACCAAGATCCGACGGTTCCGCGGGACACCAAGATCCGACGGTTCCGCGGGACACCAAGATCCGACGGTTCCGCGGGACACCAAGATC
>NZ_JALKFX010000093.1:0-4893 GCF_023243045.1 Frankia sp. AgB32 | reverse complement strand
CATCCGACGGTTCCGCGGGACACCGGGCCGAGGCATGGGGCCTCGGCCGGTGTCGGTGCCGGTGCCGGTGCCGGTTCAGCGGCTCTGCGCGCGCTGACGCGCTGGCTCTGCGCAGTGGACGTGCGGGTCGCTGGCGGGGACGGCAGTGATCTAGGCCTGAGTGCCGAGTTCGCTGCGGGCGGTCAGGCCGGCGGTGTGGAGGAAGGTGGCCCAGGGGGGTGAACTCGTCAACGAAGCCCTGCAGGATCGACCGGTTGGCGTCGTCGGCGAGCAGGAACCTGGTCAGCGCGGCGGTCCAACGCTGGCTGCGCTCGGCGTCGAGCCACAGGTTCTCCAGGATCAGTGCGTCCAGGCCGGCGCCCGCCTCGGTGCACTGCGTGCTGAGTTCAGCCAGGGTCACCAGGTCGGCGATCGGCTTCACGACCAGGTTGGTGATGACGAAGGCGCGGTCCCAGTCACGAGGGCGAGTTCGACGGCGGCGGACAGTCGGTCGGCTGGCCGACAGTGGCCGGCTTATCCAGGGGCGCCGACGCGGGCCCGCTACTGCCAGGAGGCCGCCCGCGGCGCGATCACCAGGACGACGCGGCGGGCCGCGTCCGGGAGGCTGTCGTAGGCCAGGTCGTACCGCTTCGCGAGAACGTCGAAGAACTTGCCGTTCGGGTCGGCCTCGATCGCCTCGACCTCGCCGCGCACCTCGAGGTACCGGTACGGGTTGTCGGGGTCGTGGATGGACAGCGCGACCCGGGGGTCCGCGGCGGCGTTGCGCCCCTTCTGCCGGTCGCTGGTCGTCGTCAGACGCAGCCGCGCGCCGTCCCAGGCGAACCAGACGGGATTCGACTGGAGGGTGCCGTCCGGGCGTAGCTGGGCGAGGTGGGCGATCACCGGACGGGTGAGCAGGTCCAGGTGGCTTTCGGGGATCGACATGATTCACCTCGACTACATGGGAAGGCGGTCGCCAGCCACCCTATATCAAGATCTTGATATATATAAAGGCATTGTCATTACCCTGCGTGATCCGGCGGTTCGCTCGTCAGCGCGGTCGTCGCCCGATCCAGGAACGAGCGCAGAACGTCCAGCTCGGCGTCGGTGAAGGCGCTCGCGAGCCGCCGTTCCACCGCGACCGCGGCCTGGTCCGCGACCTCGAGCACCTGCTCGCCCGCGGCCGTCAGCCGGGCCAGATGAACCTTCGCATGGACGGGCGATGCCACCCGGGACACCAGCGCCCTGCTCTCCAGCGTCGCCAGCAGGCCGGCCATGGCCTGCGGCGTGACGTTGCAGCGACGCGCCAGCTGGGCGCCGGACGAGCCAGCGGCCTGGCGCAGCACCAGCATCGCCGCGTACTGCGACACGGTCAGGCCCGACGGGCGCAGGGCCCGCGCCTTCTCTCGCATGAGCGCTTGCTCGGCCCGCTTGATCGCCAGCCCCGGACGGGCTTCCGGATCAGTGGCGAACAGATCCCGTGCCCCGGGCTGGAGCACGGGACCGGCCACCGACGCAGCATCGTCCATAGCTAGAAGGGTGCCATCAGGACGGCACGGCCCACCGCGGCGCCGATACCGGTGCGAGGAACGTCGCCCTGTCCCCCACCGGGAGCTCGGCGAGGTCCGCCCGCCGCGGGCGGCCCCGCCATCCCTTCTCCCTCAGCCTGCGGCCGTGCACCCAGGGCAGGATTCGCGTTCCGAACCAGCCTGACCGTAGGACACTGGGGCCGGGCTGGCGCTGGTGCCGGCTGAAATCCGCCGCCGGCCACTGGGAGGGTCCGCGTGAACCGCGCCGAACTGACTGAGCTGATCGTTGTCAACCGACGCCGCAAGGGGTTGAGCTGGGCGTCGATCGCGGCGGCGGTCGGGCGGAGCAAGGAGTGGGTCACCGCCGGTGCCCTTGGCCAGATGTCCTTCGACGAGACCGAGGCGGCGACGCTCGTCGAGCTGCTCGACCTGCCGGCCGAGGCGGCCGCGCTGCTCACCGAGCCGCCCTACCGGGGTTCGCTGCCGACGGAGGTTCCGACCGACCCGCTCATCTACCGCTTCCACGAGCTGGTCGCGGTCTACGGGACGACGTTCAAGGAGCTGATCGGCGAGGAGTTCGGCGACGGCATCATGAGCGCGATCGACTTCCGGATGAACATCGAGCGCGAGCCCGACCCCGCCGGCGACCGGGTGAACATCACGATGAGCGGCAAGTTCCTGCCGTACCGGCGCTACTGACCGGCCGGTGGGCGCTCGGCCGACGGAGGGGCCTCCACGGCCGAGCGACGCACGTCCAACCGATGCCGGGCGCAGGCGGCGGGCAGGGTGTTCTCCGCCGCGGGGTGCGTGCGGAGTTCGCCCGAAAGTGCATGATGTGTCGTATGGGTGCTGATGAGGCGGCGCAGAGCGCATGGTCACGGGTCGACACGAGCGTGCCGCACTCCGCACGGGTCTGGAACTACTGGCTCGGCGGCAAGGACAACTTCCCGGCGGACCGGGAGCTCGGCGACAAGGTCTTCGAGGTCTACCCGGACATCGTCCATGTCGCCCGGGCGCAGCGGGAGTTCCTGGTCAGGGCCATCACGTTCCTCGCCGGCGAGGTGGGCATCCGCCAGTTCCTCGACATCGGGACGGGCCTGCCGAGCGCCGACAACACCCATGAGGTCGCGCAGCGGATCGCCCCGGACTCGCGGATCGTCTATGTCGACAACGACCCGCTCGTGCTCGTGCACGCCCGCGCGCTGCTCACCAGCGTCGCCGGCGGGGCCACCGCGTACGTGGACGCCGACGTGCGCGATCCGGACAGGATCCTCGCCGAGGCGGCCGAGGTGCTGGACTTCACCCAGCCGGTGGCTCTGGTGATGTTCGGCATCCTGGGCAACGTCGCCGACACCGGCGAGGCGCAGGCGATCGCGAAGCGGCTCCTCGACGGCGTCCCGTCAGGCAGCTACCTCACGCTCAACGACGGCACCCACGGCGAGGCCGTCGACAAGGCCATCGAGATCACCCAGGCCGATGGTCACCCCTACAACCTGCGCACCCCGGACCAGATCACCTCGTTCTTCGACGGGCTCGAGGTCGTGGAGCCCGGCGTCGTGTCGACACCGCTGTGGCGGCCGGCGGCCGGGGTCGACCCGCAGCCGCTGTTCATCTACGGCGGGGTCGGCCGCAAGGCGTAAACGCGCCACCCGCCGGGGCCGGGCCGGGTGGTCAGCTGCCGCCGTACATCAGCGATCCCGGGGTGGTGAGGAGCTCTCCGGTCTCGAGCCAGGTCTTGAGGCCGGAGAGGATCATCGGCCAGCCGCCGTAGAGCTCGTCGTGCGCGCCGTCGCGGAGCTGGTCGTGGGTGACCGTGAGGCGACACGAGTCGGCGACCGGTTCGATCTCCCAGGTCACCCGGGAGGCACCTTCGGCCTTCACCTCGTCGCTCCACAGCGCGGTCAGCGTATGCACCAGTCGCCGGGGCGGGTCGCTCTCGAGGACATCGCCCTCGCCGAGCAGTCCCGGCGCGCCGGGACTGGCCATCTCGACGCGCGAACCGGGCGTCCAGTCCGAGGTGACGCGGGCGCCGAACTGATAGCGGGCCCGAATCTCGGGGTCGGTGATCGCCTCCCACAGGCGCTCGGGGGTCGTGCGGATGTAGATCTCGAAGATCTTTTCCATGGGGTGCTCCAACATGGTCTTGAGCTCGCTGAGCCCTGCGGCCCAGGGCTCGGCGTACTTGCTCACCCACCGGTCGTGGACGAGCCGGATCGGGACCGGGTTGAGGAAGTGGAGCTTTTCGCGGCCACGCCGCCTGGTGACGACCAGGCCCGCCTCCTCCAGCAGCTTCAGGTGCTTCATCACGCCGAAGCGGCTCATCGCGAAGCGTTCCTCGAGCGCGCCCAGCGTCTGACCGTCCTGGCGGAACAGCTCGTCGAGCAGCGCGCGGCGAGTCGGGTCGGCGAGCGCCCGGAACACCTCGTCCATGAGCACGAAGATAGGTGACCTTTTGGTCACCTGTCAATGCCCGCCGCCTTCCTGGACGACGTCGGCGCGCCACTGGGCCACGGCCCAGGCTGGTGGGCCCGGCGGGCCATGCACTACTCTCCGGCTACGGACCGGTCCAGTCCGACCGGCCCGCACCGGGCTGCTGGAGCAACTGCAGCGCGTCGGCGACTGGCCCCGCATCCCGCGACCGCTCGGCGTGGCCAGCCGTCCGCCGGGTGTTACCAGGGCACCACTCCGGCGTCGTCGAAGAAGCTGCCGGTCGGGCCGTCGTCGGGAAGGGTCGCGAGGTGGATCGCGATCGCCGCGCCCTGCTCGGGGGTGCGCACGCCGCGGTGGCCGTTGAGGTCCGTGGCGCAGTAGCCGGGGCAGCCGGCGTTGATCAGGATGTTGGTGTCACGCAGCTCCCGGGCGTACTGGACGGTGACGGCGTTGAGGAACGTCTTCGACGGCGCGTACGCGGCCGACACCGGCCCCACCGTGTGCCCGCCGGCGCCGGGCGCGGACTGCAGCGTCAGCGAACCGACGGAGCTGGACATGTTCACGATCCGCGGGGACGCCGAGCGGCGCAGCAGCGGCAGCATCGCGTTGGTGACGCGCAGGACGCCGAGCACGTTGGTCTCCACGACGGTCCGCACCACAGCGAGGTCGGTCGTTGTCGGACGCTGTTGGCCACTGCCCGTCACGGCGGCGTTGTTGACCAGCACGTCGAGGCGGCCGGCCCGGTCGGCGAGCAGCGCGGCGGCAGCGTCGGCGGCGGCGTCGTCGGTGACGTCGAGCGGCACGCCGAACGCGTCGGCGCCACCCGCGCGCAGCTTCGCCACGGCGTTCTCCCGGCGGTCGTCGTCGCGGGCCCCCCCCCCCCCCCGCCCCCCCCCCCGGGCGGGGGGCCCCCCCCCCCCCCCCGGCGCCCCGCGGGGCGCCAAGGCGGGGGGTG
>NZ_JALKFX010000092.1:8753-36696 GCF_023243045.1 Frankia sp. AgB32 | reverse complement strand
CCGGGGCGGCCCCCCCCCCCCCGCCCCGGGGCGGGGCGCCGGGGGGGGGGCGGCCCCCCCCCCCCGCCGGCCGCGGCGATGGCCGCGGTGACGGCGCGGCGCCGGTGGCTGACGAACTTCTCGATGCTCGTCAGCCACGTGCTCGTGCCCCCGGCGATGGAGACGGTGCTGGCCGCCCTCGACAACCGGGTCGAGGCGTTCCTCGCCGCCGGTCACGTGTGCACCGTGATGGGCACCGAGCAGTACTCCCCGCTCGTCGCGGCCTACCGCACACCCGTGGTCGTCACCGGGTTCGAGCCACTGGACGTCCTCGACGGCGTCCGCCACGCCGTCGAGCAGCTGGAGGCGGGCCGGGCCGAGCTCGCCAACGCCTACCCCCGGGCGGTGCGCCCGGAGGGCAATCCGGCGGCCCGGATGATCCTCGCGGACGTGTTCACCGTGTGCGACCGCGCCTGGCGCGGCATCGGCACGATCCCCCGGTCCGGCTGGCAGCTCTCCCCCGACTGGGCGGACCTGGACGCCGCCACCCGCTTCGACGTGGCCGACCTGCGGGTCGCCGAGCCCGCCGCGTGCCACAGCGGCGAGGTACTACAGGGCCGGATCCGCCCGCCGGACTGCCCCGCCTTCGGGACGACCTGTACGCCGCGGCGCCCGCTCGGCGCGACGATGGTCTCCGCGGAGGGCGCCTGCGCCGCCTACTTCCAGTACCGCCGCCTCACCCCGGCCGTCCCGTCCAGCCCGGCGGTGGACCGTGACTGACATAGCCGGCGTGACCAGCGCCACGGACCTGACCGGCTGGACCTGCCCGGCACCTCTGCGGGATCACGAGCGGATCGTGCTGGGCCACGGCGGTGGCGGAGTGCTGTCCGGGGAGCTGGTCGAACACCTCTTCCTCCCGGCGTTCGCCGCCGCGACCCCGACGGACGGCGAGGGCCGGGACGAGCACGGCCGGGACGAGCACGGCCCTGCCGGCGGCGACCGGCTGGCGGACGCAGCGGTCGTGCGGATCGGCGGCACCAGGGTCGCGTTCACCACCGACTCCTACGTGGTGCGGCCGCTGTTCTTCCCCGGCGGCTCGATCGGCGAGCTCGCCGTGCACGGCACCGTCAACGACCTGGCCTGCCGCGGAGCGCGGCCGCTGGCACTGTCCGCCGGGTTCATCCTGGAGGAGGGCCTGGAACTCGCCGTGCTCGCCCGGGTCGCCGAGGCGATGGGCCGGGCCGCCGCGGCGGTCGGGGTGCGCCTCGTCACCGGCGACACGAAGGTCGTCGAACGCGGCCTCGCCGACGGCCTGTACGTGAACACCAGCGGCCTCGGCCTCGTCCCACCCGGCGTGGACGTCCGTCCCACCCGGGCCGCCCCCGGCGACCAGATCATCCTGTCCGGGCCGATCGGCGCGCACGGCATCGCGGTGCTCAGCGTCCGGGAGAACCTGGAGTTCGGCGGGGACGTCCGCTCCGACACCGCTCCGCTGCACGGCCTGGTCGACGCGATGCTCGCCGCGAGCGTCCCCGGCGTGCACGCGCTGCGCGACCCGACCCGCGGCGGCCTCGCGACCACCCTGTGCGAAATCGCCACCGCCGCACGGGTCGGGGTGGATTTCACCGAGTCCGCGGTGCCGGTGCCACCGGCCGTCGAGGCGGCCTGCGGCTTCCTCGGCCTGGACCCACTGCACATCGCCAACGAGGGCCGCCTCGTCGCGTTCGTCGCCGCCGCCGACGCCGACGCCGTCCTCGCCGCCATGCACGCCCACCCCGACGGCCGCGAGGCCACCGTCATCGGCTCCCTCACCACCGACCACCCAGGGATGGTCGTCGCCCGCACCGCCTTCGGCGGCACCCGCATCGTCGACCGCCCCCTCGGCGAACAACTCCCCCGCATCTGCTGACCGTGTGCCCCTGACTCAGCTCGGAGACGTATCAGAAGCTCGCGGGCGGTGCTCGGCGCGACCTTACGCAGAAGGAGTGCAACTCAGCTTTCCGGCACGATAGAGTCACCTTAGGGATAAAGACTGTCACGCAGGGCAGTGAATCTTCGGGGTGATGCGCGGCAACCGTCGCCCGGGGATCGCTCAGGCCCGGATGGACGGAGCGGATGCGCCCAACATGGACCCCCGCCGGCGGGATCACGAACTATCCCCCGGGACGGCGCATCGGCCTGATCATCTCGGCCCTCCTGCTCGTTGCCTCCGTCGTTTCTTTCTGTGTTCTCGTAGCCCTGAACGCACCCTCCCATGAGCAGTCGCGGACCTATGACACCGAGGAGAGTTCGCACCCCGCGCTGAGCGCGCTGGTTCTGTTCGTGATGCTGCCACTCGGACTGACCTTTACCAGCGTTCTGGGCAGAGATGCCTACAACCACCGACGGCGCGCACAGGGCAGATACACCCCGGTCGAGCGGGAAGCGTTGGAGCGGGCGGCCCAGTGGCAGGTCGACTCCCAGCGGAGCTGGGCCGCCGCCCGGACACTTCTGGGTCACCTGAGCACCGGCCAGCCCATGCCGGAACTCACCTTCTGGGGGCCTCTACTACAGCCAGACGAACGGGCCTACCTGCACCTCAACGCGCACTACGCCCGCCACTACGGTGTCGGCGCCGACTATGTCCACACGACCGGCTTCTTCCTCGGCAGCGCCCCCTTCGTAGCTTTCGGCTACGCCATGACCGCACTCGGAAATCACAGTCGCAGGCAGGCCGCGCTGGTTGCCTCTGTTCCCCGGTGGCGTGAGTTCGCGCCTGCTTCGGTCATCGTGACCGACAGGAGACTTCTGTGTGAGGTGCATGGTCGCTGGCTGTCGTTCTACCCATCCGGCGCCGCCGCGATCTATCCGGACCCGGCCGACTGGTCGGTCGTCCTCGCCTTCGACGACACAGAACCGCTTCGCTTTTCCGGACTCACCGGCCCGGCGCTGGCCGTCGCCGTCGTCTGGCTGGCCTACGGCCAACGTGGGCTCGTGGAGCATCCAGGCCTGGCTCGACTTCGCTGAGGACGGATCTCCCCGGCCGGTACCCTGCCCAGAGATCTAGGCGACGGCGCTGATGCGGACGACGCAGTCGTTGGCGGCCAGGTAGACCTGGTCGCGGGCGCCGGAGTCGAGGCGCACCGTCGGTGCGTCGGGGGTGGCGGTCGCGACGTCGATGTCGACGCCGCTGGTGACGTCGCGCAGCGTCAGTTCGCACGACTCGCCGCCGTTGAAGTCGCGGACCTCGACGTTGACGGCGGCGGGCGGCTGGAAGGCGCTGCTGTCGCCGTTGTTCGACGCGGTGAACGGCAGGGTCGCCGCACCGCCGCCGGGCAGGGCCTCGACCACGCAGTCGGGGGCGGGGTGGTCCACGTCCAGATGGAACTCGCCGGTCAGGTGGACCTGGTAGGTCGCCGTCCCGTACACCGTCCCCGGTGCCGTGACCCCGGGCGGGTTCGCACCGGCACGCGGCGTCAGCGTGCACCCCGTGTCGTTCCCGGACTGACGGTCGCTGATCATCAGCCGCCACGGCCCGGTGGCGGTGTAGGTGAAGCCGTCCGACGCGGCCGTGTCGCCGCCGCTCCCGCCGTCATCACCGTTGCCGCCGCCGGTGAGCAGGACGGCGGTGACCACGCCCGCCACGAGCACGACCGCCGCGATCGCGCCGGCGATGACGGCGCGGCGCCGGCGGCGCGGGCGCGGCGACCCACCCGGTGGCGACGCACCGGGCACCTGGCCCGTCGGGCCTGGTGTCGCCACCCCGGAGAGGTTCCATGGCGATGTGCCGCTGGCCGTCACGTCACCGGCACCGGCCGGCGCCGGCAGACCGGGCACGGCCGGGGACGGCCACGACGGCGGCGGACTGCCCGAGGGAGACGGGGTCTGCACGGTGTGCGGGACGGCTCCAGGGGCCTGCGCGGCCACGTCCCCCGCGACGACGCCCGGCGCGGTCCCGGTCTGGCGCGGCGCCGCGGCGCTGTCCGCGGCCGGCGCGGCCGGCGACGGCGGGAGGATGTCCGGGCCGAGGATGTCGACCAGCTCGGCGCGCAGGGCCTCGGCCGTCGGCCGGTCTCCCGGCTCGCGGGCCAGGGTCCGGCGGACGACCTCGCGCAGCGGCTCGGCGATCCTGGTGTAGTCGACCCGCGGCTGTTCGTGGACGATCCGGTAGGCGACCGCCTCGGCCGGGCCCTGCCCGTACGGCGGGACGCCCGTGGCGGCGTAGCAGACCAGGCCGCCCCAGGCGAACAGGTCGCTGGCGGCGCCGATCTCGCCGCCCGTGACCAGCTCGGGCGAGAGCCAGCCCGGCGTCCCGATCACGGTGCCCGTCACGGTGAGCTGGCCGGCGTCGCGTACCGCGGCGACACCGAAGTCGATGACGACCGGCCCGTTCGCCGTCCACATGACGTTCGACGGCTTGAGGTCGCGGTGGATCAGCCCGGGGGTGTGGATGGAGACCAGCGCGTCCGCGAGGCCGGCGGCGAGCCGGCCCTGGTCGGCCGCGTCCAGCGGGCCGTGCCGGTTGATGTGCTGTTCCAGGGTCGCCGCGGCGAGGAACTCGGTCGCGATCCACGGCGGCTCGGCGGTGATGTCGAAGTCGAGCAGCTTGGCGGTGTGCCGGCCGCGCACGCGGAAGCAGGCCTGCAGCTCCCGTTGGAAGCGCACCCGGAAACTCGGGTTCTCGGCCAGCTCCGAACGGATGATCTTGATGGCGACCTGACCGAGCGGGCCGTCGGCGAGATAGACGACGCCCATCCCCCCGCCGCCGAGCCGGCCGAGCAGACGGTGCGGCCCGACCTGGACCGGGTCGGACAGGCGCAGGGCGGCAACCGTGACCGGCACCGGATCGGTGGACATCGCGCGATCCCTTCCTGTGCCCGGATGTGGTCCGCGCCGGCCGCTCAGGCCAGACCCGGCCGGTAGGGCCCCCGACAGCGACAAATCCCCTGGATCGTAGCGATCGGGGACCGGATGTCGATCCTCGGTCGGCCATCTGACCTCAGTGGATGGCTTGTCCGCGGCCCTGGCGCGGGCCGGTGGGCAGGCGACGGCGGGCCGCCCGCGTCCCCGCCCGGCGCGGATCTGTGGACGACGGAGAGAGACCACGGTGGTTGTCCACAGCGCCGGACCTCGCGCCGACCACCTCGGACGGCTCGCCGTAGGGTGGCGCAATGACCTCGCCGTCCGGTTCCGTCCGCGATGCTTCCGGTCCCGCCGGCGGCCCGGTCGCCGCCTCGGCGGGCACGAGCGACGAGGTGCTGCAAAGAATCTTCGGCTACGACTCGTTCCGGCCCGGCCAGCGCGAGATCATCGAGCACGTCGTCGGCGGCGGCGACGCCCTCGTGCTCATGCCGACCGGCGGCGGCAAGTCGCTGTGCTACCAGATCCCCGCGCTGGTCCGGCCGGGCACCGGAGTGGTCATCTCGCCGCTGATCGCCCTCATGCAGGACCAGGTCGACGCCCTGCGGGCGCTGGGCGTGCGCGCCGGCTTCCTCAACTCGACCCAGGACCTCGACGCCCGCCGGGCCACCGAGAGCGCGCTGCTGGCGGGCGAGCTCGACCTGCTCTACCTCGCGCCGGAGCGGCTGCGGACCGAGTCGACGGCCCGCCTGTTCGACCGGGCGAGGATCTCGCTGTTCGCCATCGACGAGGCGCACTGCGTCGCGCAGTGGGGACATGACTTCCGCCCCGACTACCTGCTCCTGTCGATGCTGCACGAGCGCTGGCCGACGGTGCCGCGCCTCGCGCTGACCGCCACCGCGACCCCGGAGACGCACCGGGAGATCACCTCTCGGCTCGGGCTCGCGGACGCCCACCATCACGTCGCGAACTTCGACCGGCCGAACATCCAGTACCGCATCGTGCCGAAGAAGGAGCGGAAGTCCCAGCTCCTGGAGCTGCTGCGGACCGAGCACGCCGGTGATGCGGGCATCGTCTACTGCCTGTCCCGCTCGTCCGTCGAGCAGATCGCCGAGTTCCTGGCCGCCCAGGGCATCCCCGCGCTGCCGTACCACGCCGGGCTGGATGCCCGGGTCCGCAGCGAGAACCAGGCTCGCTTCCTGCGGGAGGACGGGGTCGTCATGGTCGCGACGATCGCCTTCGGCATGGGCATCGACAAGCCGGACGTGCGTTTCGTCGCGCACCTGGACCTGCCGAAATCGGTCGAGGGCTACTACCAGGAGACGGGCCGCGCCGGGCGGGACGGCCTGCGCTCGACCGCCTGGCTGGCCTACGGGCTGCAGGACGTCATCCAGCAGCGGCGGCTCATCGACGACTCCCCCGGCGACGCCGCGCACCGCCGCCGTCTGGGCACCCATCTCGACGCGATGCTCGCCCTGTGCGAGACGGTCGAGTGCCGCCGGGTCGGCCTGCTCGCGTACTTCGGGCAGCGCGGCGCCCAGCCCTGCGGCAACTGCGACACCTGCCTGAGCCCGCCCGAGACCTGGGACGGCACCGTTCCCGCCCAGAAGCTGCTGTCCACGGTGCTTCGACTGGACCGGGAACGCCGCCAGCACTTCGGCGCCGGGCAGGTCATCGACATCCTCCTCGGCCGCCGCACCGCCCGGGTGGAGCAGTTCGGCCACGACACGCTCACCGTGTTCGGCGTCGGTGCGGAACTACGAGAGCTCGAATGGCGCGCGGTGGTGCGCCAGCTACTGGCCCAGAGCCTGCTGACCGTCCAGGGCGAACACGGCACCCTCGCCCTCACCGACGCCAGCGCCGACGTGCTGCGCGGAGCCCGTCAGGTGGCGCTGCGACGCGAGCCCGAGCGCGCGGCACGGTCCGGCGGCCGGGCCGACGCGGGTGGCGGTCGGGCCCGCCGCGGCACACCCGTGGAGCTGCCGGCGGACGTGGCACCGGTGTTCGAGGCGCTGCGGGCCTGGCGGGCCACCTCGGCGAAGGAGCAGGGCGTGCCGGCCTACGTGATCTTCCACGACGCCACGCTGCGCGAGATCGCGACGCAGCGACCCGCCGCGCTCGCGGACCTGGCCGGCATCAACGGCGTCGGCGAGAACAAACTCGCGAAATACGGCCAGCAGATCCTCGACGTCCTCGCAACCTGATCGCAGCCGGCCGCGCGGCGGACCGGGGTGGGCCGCCGGCCGGCCGCGCCGGCGGAATGCGAGCTGCCGTCCGGCACGGCGCGGTTCGGCTAGGATTCTCGCGCTAGATCCCCTGCGCCCCGGGAAGAGCGATCTCGAATGCCGGATTCGCGTCCCCACCTGTTCGCCGTCGACATCCGCGTACGAAAACGACGACCGCTCGACGACAACGACGCCCGGTTCGGCTCTTCCCCGGCAGGCGGACCTGAGTCAGTCTGGCGGCCGCGCCCGGAGACCGGTCCGCCCGAGCCGCGGCTTTCCGCCGGTGTCGACGTGGCCGGCCGGCGAGGCGGCGAGACGGTTCGCCTCGCCGGGCGGACCTGCCTGCTGGAGGGCGACCCGACCGAGCGGCTCTGCAGCGACGGTTCGTGGGTGCTGCGGGAGGGGACCGCCTCGCTGGTCGACGCGGCGCCGCGGCACGTCTGGTACCGCCAGGTCCTGGTTCGCCGGCCGGGTGACCGGGCGAGCGCGCTGCTCGCCACGGTCGACGGCCAGTTGCGGCTGCTCGCCGAGATCGGCGAGCGCTCCGGCCTGCCCACCCTCGTCGCCGGACAGCTCACCGCGACCGAAGGGGTCCTGCTGTCGACTCTCCCCCCCGGCCGGACCTGGCGCGACGTGTTCGGCCCGCCGGCGATCGGCCGGGCCAGGGCCCATCCGGTGCCCGCGCGCCCCGCGGCCGCAGCTGGCCCCACCTGCCGGGCCGAGCCGCCCGCGCGGATGGCACCGCCGAACCGGTCGACCGCCATCGCCCTGCTGCGGGCCGCCGCCGGGGCCGGCGACGTGCTGGCCGACCTGCACGAGGCCGGGCACAGCCATCGGGCGATGACCCCGGACGCCGTGCTGCTGTCGACGGCCAGCTGGAGCCGGCCGGCCGCGCCGGTCACCCCCGCTCTGCGGGACCTGGGACTCGCCGCCGTGGCCCGCCAGGCCGGCGAGGGGCCAGCCGAGTACCGGGCTCCCGAACAGGAACGGCTCGGGCTGCACGGCCCCCGGATCGGCTCGCGCACCGACGTCTTCCGACTGGCGGCGATGGCCTACCACGGCCTGGCCGGGGTCGCGCCGATCCGCGGCTGGCCGGCACCGCTGCGCGGCTGCTGTCTGCCGTTCTGCGTGCCGCAGACGCTGGACGAGGTGCTGCTGCGGGCCCTCGATCTCGACCCGGCGCGTCGGCCGGCGCGCATCCGTGTGCTCGCGGACGCCTTCCGCCTGGGCGCCTACCAGCTGGCCCGCGCCGGACGCTGACCGGCCCGGGCCCGCCTACGGCGTCGAGGCGGCGGCGCAGACCGTGGACCTGGCCAAGGCGAGGATTCCGGCGGCGGTCGACGGGTCCGGCGGCGCGCCAGCGCCGGCGAAGCGGATGCCGATGTCGGTCAGGGCGCGCCGCTCACCGCCGGCCGGCAGGTCATCCACGCAGACATGGGCACCGTCATCGCGCAGCACGGCATCGGTCCGGCCGGCGGCGACCGCCGGGAACTGGGCACGCACCCCTGCGGCGAACGCGTCCGCCGCCTCCGAGTCGTGCAGCAGGTCGAAGGCGGCAGCGGCAGCGGCGGCCGGGCGCGCCGAGGTTGCGGCTGGCCGGCCGCCCGAGCCGGTCGCACCGCAGGCCGTGAGCCCACCCACCAGCACCGCGACGATCGGTATCAGGGACGCGACGCGCCGCCCGTTCGCCATGCACTCCCCCCTGTTCATGCCGAGTCGCCGAGGCTAGTCCGCGACGCCCGGCGCCGCGCCGGCGGGGTTGCGCCCGTTCGCCGGGGCCCGTTCACCGCCGGCGCGGCGATCACCCGGCGGGATCGCGGACCCGCGGGCAGGAAAGAGACGTCGGAGACGACCGGAAACGACCGGAAACACAACTGGCCAGGATTTCGGTGCACAACGGGTCAGCTTTGGGCAAGTCGGGTGGACGACCCCACTGGGGGTCTGATTGCATGTCACCCCGACCGAGGTAGCCGAAAAGCGGGAGGGCCCCGCATGAGAGAGAGCTCCACTAACGGGATGACGACGCGAGCCCGCGACCTGCTCCACCGCTCACGCATGCTGCTCGACTCCTCCCGCGCAGCCGCCGCGCACCTGCTGGCCTCGCCCACCACCCCGTCCCGTGCGACGACCTCCCGCGCCCCCGCGGCCCTGCGCGTCCCGGCCACACCAGCCGCGGCTGCGGCGGCCACCGGTCCGGCGGACACCGGCCAGCCGACCCCCCGACCGGGATCGGCGTCGCGGCCCGGGTCGTCGCAGCCCAGGTCGGGGACGAAGCCCGAGTCCGTGGTGAGTACCGAGGTGCTGTCGGCCATCTGCGCCGACATCGCCCTGCGCGACCTCAACCTCGTGGACAGCCTGCTGTCCCAGCTCGAGGGGCTGGAGGCGCGGGAAGTGGATGCCGAGCGACTCGCCGAACTCTACGAACTCGACCATCTGGCCGCCCGGCTGCGCCGCAACGCGGAGAACCTACGGGTGCTCGCCGGACGCGACGCGAACGACGCCGTCACCGAGGCCACGCCGCTCGTCGACGTGATCCGCGCGGCGATGTCGTCGATCAGCTACTACTCCAGGGTCACCATCGGCCGGGTGGCGCCGCTCGGCGTCGTCGGATTCGCCGCGGAGGACGTTGGCCGGCTGCTCGCGGAGCTGCTCGACAACGCCACCAAATCGTCGCCGCCGACCGCCCCCGTGCGGGTCGGGGTGCATCTCACCGAGCACGGCAGCGCCCTGCTGCGGGTCGAGGACGAGGGCATCGGCCTGCCGCCCGACCGGCTGCACCGGATCAACGACCGGTTGCGCTCCGCGCCCGTGCTCGACGACGACGCCGTGCGTCACATGGGTCTGGCCGTCGTCAACCGGATCGCCACCCGGCACGCCATGCGCACCTGGCTGGCGCCGCGCCATCCCCATGGCACGACCGCCTCGGTCCTGCTGCCCGCCACGCTGCTCTGCGAACTGCCCGAGTCCAGCTGGTCGGGCACCCGCACCGTCGCCACGGCCCCCGCCGTCACGAGCCTCACGACGGCCGGGACCATCACCACCGCCGGCCCGCGGCCACCGGACCCCTCGCGGCCGGTGGAGTCGACGGACGTCGGCCTGCCCAGGCGGCGCGCCGTCCGGCCACAGGCGCACCCGACCGCGCCGAGCCGGCCGGGTGCGAACACGCCGGGCCCGAACCACGCAGGCCGCAACCCGCAGGGCCCGACCTTGCCGACAAGGACCGCGGGCGGGTTGCCGCGTCGGGTGTCGCGAAGCCTCAAGGACGCGACCGGGCCGCACCTGGTGTCCCCGCCATCACGCTCGCCGGCGGCACGCGGTGCCGACCATGAGCGGCTACTGGCCGATCTGGAGGCGTTCACTCAGGGCGAGCAAGCCGCCCGCGACGAGCAGCGAGGGGCCTGAGCCAGCCGTGACTGACACCACCAGCCACCAGGGCGGCGCCAACGACCGTGGCGGCGACTTCACCTGGCTCGTCAACGACTTCGTCGGCCGGGTACACGGCGTCTCCCACGCCATGATCCTCTCTGCCGACGGCCTGTCGCTCGCGGCGTCGGACACCATCGAGACGATCGCGGCCGAGCATCTCGCGGCGATCGCCAGCGGGATGCTCAGCCTCGCGCGCAACAGCGCGCGGCTGTTCGACCGGGGCACCTGCGAGCAGATCATCGTCCGGATGTCCGCGGGCTATCTGCTGTTCATGGGCATCGACGCCGGCGCGGGTCTGGCGGTCCTCACGGACACCGACTGCGACATGAAGGTCGTCGCCTACGAGATGACGCAGTTCGTGTCGCATGCCGGCCACGTGCTCACCCCGCAGACCCGGATGGACCTGCGCCAGATCCTGGCGGGACGGCAGCTGTGACGTCACCCGACGGGCAGCCGGCCGAGACCACCGCGACACCGCTGCGGCGCCGCAGCCGGCGGGTGCGGCCCTACGCACTCACCGGCGGTCGCACCCGGGCCCGCCACCACCTGTTGGTGGAGACCCTGATCTCGGTGCCGCGCTACGACCCGGAGCTCAGCGAGTCGCTGATGCCCGAGTCGCAGGCGCTCTACGAGCGGGCCCGGGCGCCGTTGTCGATCGCCGAGCTCTCGGCGATGCTGGCGATCCCGCTGGGCGTCGTCCGGGTGCTCATCAGCGACCTGGCCATGCAGGGCGCGGTGTTCATCCATCCCACCGCGCACGCCTACTCACATGATCGAAACGTGCTGGAGCGCATCCTGCACGGACTGCTGGAGCTGCCGGTCTGAGCCACAATCCACCCGGGGGCACACCCGTCGTCGACCTCCCCGGCGCCCCGCCCGGACCCGAGCACCTCACCATCTCCGCCAAGATCGTCGTCGCCGGCGGCTTCGGCGTCGGAAAGACCACGCTGGTCGGGTCGGTGTCCGAGGTGCCGCCCATCAACACCGAGGCGTGGATGACCGAGGCGAGCGAGACCGTCGACGAACTGCCGCCGGGCAGCGGGAAGACCACGACGACGGTCGCGATGGACTTCGGCCGCATCTCGCTGGACTCGGACCTGATCCTGTACCTGTTCGGCACGCCGGGGCAGGCGCGGTTCTGGTTCCTGTGGGACGACCTGACCCGCGGCGCGCTCGGCGCGATCGTCCTGGCCGACACCCGCCGGCTCGACGAGTCGTTTGCCGCCGTGAACTACTTCGAGCACGACTCGCCCGTGCCGTTCGTCGTGGCCGTCAACCTGTTCGACGGCCGGCAGTGGCACGACCTCGACGATGTCCGCGACGCGCTGGCGCTGCGGCCCGAGATCCCGCTGATCACCTGCGACGCCCGGGACCCGGCCTCCACCGCCGAGGCCCTGCGCACGCTTGTCCGGTACGCCATCTCCCTGGCCTGAGGAGCCCGTGTCCATGCGCAAGATCCTGATCGTCGGTGCCGGCCAGTCGGGCCTGCAGCTCGCCCTCACCCTGCGGGAGCACGACTTCGACGTGACGTTGATGTCGGCGCGCACCCCGGCGGAGATCCGCACTGGACGGGTGATGTCGACGCAGGCCATGTTCCACACGGCGCTACAGCTCGAACGGGATCACGGGCTGAACCTCTGGGAGGACGAGGCGGTCTCGATCGAAGGGCTGGGCCTGTCGATCGCCGGGCCGGACGGCGGGCGGGCACTGGACTGGTTCGGCCGGCTCGACCATCCCGCGCAGTCGGTGGACCAGCGGGTGAAGATGGCCGGCTGGGCGGAGCTGTTCGAGGAGCGCGGCGGCAAGCTGATCATCTCGGGGGTCACCACCGCCGACCTCAACGGCCTGGCGGAGCTGTACGACCTGGTGATCGTCGCGGCCGGCAAGGGCGAGCTGGTCGGCCTGTTCGACCGCGACGCCAGCCGCTCGCCGCACACCGCCCCCCAGCGCGCCCTGGCGCTGGCCTACGTGCACGGCCTGGCGCCACGGCCCGAGCATCCCGACGCCCCCGGGGTCCGGTTCAACATCGCGCCCGGCGCCGGCGAGCTGTTCGTGATCCCGGCGTACACCCTCAGCGGGAACTGCGACATCCTGTTCTTCGAGGGGCTGCCGGGCGGCCCGCTGGACTGCTGGGACGACCGCCCCGAGCCGGCCGCCCACCTGGCCCGGCTGCTCGACCTGATCCGCGAGTATGTCCCGTGGGAGTACGAGCGCTGCGCGGACGTGGAGCTCACCGACGCGAACGCCACCCTCACCGGCGGCTACCCGCCGGTGGTGCGCCACCCGGTCGGCCTGCTGCCGTCGGGGCGGGCCGTGCTCGGCATGGCGGACGTGGTCGTCGCCAACGACCCGATCACCGGGCAGGGTTCCAACAGCGCGGCGAAGTGCGCCCAGTCCTACCTCGACAGCATCCTCGCGCACGGGGACCGGCCGTTCGACGAGGCCTGGATGCACTCGGCCTTCGAGCGCTACTGGGACTACGCCGAGCACGTCACCGTCTGGACTAACGCACTCCTGACGCCGCCACCGGAGCACGTCCAGCAGATCCTCGGCGTCGCCGGGGTAAACGAGGCGGTGGCGCGGCGGTTCGTGAACGGTTTCGACGACCCGCGGGACTTCCAGCGCTGGTTCCTCGACCCGGTAGGGGCCACCGAGTACCTCGCCAGCGTCTGACGACCTCGCCAGCATCCGGCGAGCCGCGCCGCGGATTCGGCGCGTGGTCGGCCGAATCCGCGGCGGGCACAATAGCGTCATGCCGCGACAGCGGAGTGTGAATGACCGGATTTACCTACCGGAAATTCCCGACACTGTCGCGGTGCCGCAACGATGTAGCCTTCGCCGTACCTTCGAGGAGGTGGCCCGGACCGGCCGGTCCGGGCTTGGCCGCGGTCAACCGCCGCGCGGACCGGCACCCGTTCCGACGGGCCGTAACGCAGGCCAGCGGCTTGCCACGGGCCTGCCGCGAGATATTTCCACCATCGGCATAGCAGCCCGACACGGCTACGCGCCATCGATTCAAAGAATCCAGCGGTCTGCCGTGTCCCATCTCACAGTGCCCTTCACCTTCGTGAATCTCGGGTCAGCATGGGGTAATTCCTCGTCCGGACTCTTCGAGTTTACCGGCGCCAAGGTCGCCGGACACAGAAGGTGAAGAGGTGATTCATGAGTGCGACGGACGCCCACACAATCAGCGAACTTGTTCACAACGCGTGTTATCCCATCACCGAACCGGCAAGCCCGCTGTGGTGGTCCATCGTCTCCCGCGCCCGCCACGACTTACACACCGACGGCTGCTGCGTGCTGCCCGGGTTCATCCAGCCGGCCGCCTTTTCGTCGTTCGCGGCCGAATGCGCGTCGGTGGCCCCGCTCGCGTACGACCGTATCGAGGACGTCAACGCCTACAACATTCCGCTTGACGCCGACCTGCCCGCCGACCATCCCGGCCGGCACGTCATGCGGCGCGGCAACGCCTTCGTCGCCCGGGACCAGATTCCGGCCGACCTCGCCGTCCACCAGCTTTACCGCAGCGAGCCGTTCCAGCGCTTCGTCGCGGCCTGCTTCGGGCTCCCGCAGGTCCACGAACTGGCCGACCCGCTCGCCGGGTGCTGCCTGAACGTGATCTCTCCAGGCCTGGAGCACCCGTGGCACTTCGACACCAACGAGTTCGCTGTCAGCCTGCTCACCCAGGAACCCGAGTGCGGCGGCGAGTTCGAGTACTGTCCCGGCATTCGGACGGCCCAGGCGGAGAACTTCGCCGATGTCCGCTCGGTACTCGCCGGTGCGGGTTCGCACCTGGTCCACCGGCTCACCCTGCGCCCCGGTGATCTCCAACTCTTCCTGGGCCGCTATTCGATGCATCGGGTGAGCACCGTGCAGGGCACCAGAGCCCGCCATTCGGCGATTTTCGCGTACACCGAACGCCCCGGGGTCGTCGGCAGCCTCGAACGGACCCGCCAGCTGTTCGGCCGCCACCTGCCCGAGCATCACGACGGCGGCGCGGGTGCCGTACGCGTCGATGCCCTGCTTGACTGACCGGCCCTGCTTGACTGACCGGCACTGCTCGCCTGACCGGCACTGCTCGACCGACTGCGTTTCCGCCCGTACCGCGTGTCCGGCCATCCGTGCGTAAGCCGACCGTCTCCGTGTGATCCGCAGCGCCACCGTTGTTTCGAGGAGAAGCGTTCGAGTGTTTTCCAACGACGCAAACCCGACCGACGCCGACCCGACCAACCCACACCGCACCGCCGCCGTCTCCACCGCACCGGCAGACGAAACCAGTCTCGCCGCGCGGGGCTTCGACGAGACCGGCAAGGTCACTCTCGACCACATCTACACCCAGCCGGATCCCCGCTCGTACTTCCGCACCCTGCGTCAGCTCGACTACGTCATTCCCCAGCTCGCAAAGCCGTACTTCGGTCGACTCGTCGACGAGTGCCGCACACGGCTGGGGCGCCCGACCACGGTGCTGGACGTCGGCTGCTCCTACGGGGTGAACGCCGCGCTGCAGCGCTGCGACCTGTCGATGGACGACATGTACGACCGGTACGGCCAGCAGGACGGCTCGGCGGCCGACCCGGACCGCGCCGCCCTGCTGGCGCGCGACCGGCAACTCGTCCACTCCCGCCGGTCCCGGTGGGCGCCCCGGTTCGTGGGACTGGACAGCTCCCGCCCGGCGGTCCGCTACGCCCTGGCCGCGGGTTTCCTCGACGACGCCGTCTGCGCCGATCTGGAGAGCCGGGAGGCGACCCCGGACGAGCGCACCGTGCTGGCCAGTGCCGACCTCGTCGTGTCCACCGGCTGCATCGGCTATGTCAGCGAACGGACGATCGACCGGATCGCCCGGGCCGGGGAGGAGTCCCGACGGCCCTGGATGGCCCACTTCGTGTTGCGCATGTTCCCGTTCGACCCGTTCGCGGCGTCGCTGGACGCCCTCGGCTACGACACCGTCCACGTCGAGGGGGTGTATCCGCAACGCCGCTTCGCCTCCCGCCAGGAGCAGGAGCAGGTGCTGGACACCCTGTCGTCCGTCGGCGTCGACCCGACCGGGCTGGAAAGCGACGGTTGGATGTACGCGGAGCTGCATGTGTCCCGGCCCCGCGGCGTGGGCCGGCGTGGGGCACTCGCGGCCGCGGCGAGCGGCGTACCGATCCCCTGATCGGGCGGCTCGCCAGGATGTGCCGGTCACCGGCGCGACCCGCCGGCGGCCCTACCGACCCAGCAGCCCTACTGACCCAGCGGAATCGGCGCACGAACCGCAGTCACCGGTCGGCCCCCGATTCGATTCGAAACTCACATGTGCCGGGCGCACCACGACCATCCCGGCGACCATGGAACGACGTCACCCCCGCCCGGGTGCCCGCGGCACGCCAGCCCGGCAAGCCGCACCGACCCCGACCCGCCACTCATCAGACAAACCGAGGCAAAGATTGAACGCGACGACGCCCGCCCCCACCTCTGCCGGGACCTTCGCCCACGACGACGAGCTGCCTCGGGTGCCGCTGCCCACCCTCGCAGACAGCTGTGAGCGCTTCCTGGCCTGGTCCGCGCCCCTGTTGACGCCGGCGGAACGCGCCCAGACGGAGGCCGCGGTGGCCGCCTTCCAGGCCGCCTCCGGCCCCGGGCCGATCCTGCATGCCGCGCTCGAGAGCTACGACGCGACCGACGGCGTGCACAGCTGGCTCGATGACTTCTGGGACTCCCGCTACCTTGGCCGCCGGGACCGTATCGCCCTCAACGCCAACTACATCTTCAAGTTCGCCGACTCCGCCCCCAGGTCGGACGGCCAGCCGCAGTCGGACGGCCAGCCGCAGATCGACCGCGCGGCCGACCTGATCGCCGCGGCCGTCGACTACAAGGTTCGCCTCGACGACGAGCAGATCGAGCCGGTCCTCCAGCGCGGCAAGCCGCTGTCGATGGCCCAGAACACCTACCTGTTCTCCACCACCCGCATCCCCGGCGCGGTGCAGGACACCGTGCGGACCCCGTACAGCGCCGAGTGGCCCGGGCCGTCCCAGGCCCGCCACATCGTCGTCCTCCACCAGGGCAACCTGGTCCGGATGGACGTGATCGGCCCGGACGGGCAGCCGTACTCGCTGGACGACCTGGCCGCCGGCCTGACCGCCGCCGTGAAGGCGACGCCGGCGCGGGTGCCCGCGGACGCGGCCGTCGGCCTGCTCACCACGAAGGCCCGCGCCGCCTGGGCGGACAGCCGGGCCCGCTTGTCCGCGCTCGACCCGGCCAACGCCGCCGCGTTGGACACGATCGAGACCGCGCTGTTCTGCATCTGCCTGGAAAGCATCACCCCCGGCGACGACCTGGGCATCTGCGACCAGCTCCTGCACGGCAACGCGATCAACCGCTGGTTCGACAAGGCGGTGTCGCTGATCGTCTTCCCGGACGGCCGGGCGGGCATCAACGTGGAGCACTGCGGCCTGGACGGCACGACGATCCTCAGCTTCGTCGACGACCTGCTCGGTACCTCGCCGCAGGACCACGCGGTCAGCTCCGGCGCCCGACCCCAGGGACAGCCGGCGATCGACCCGATCGAGTTCGTCCTCGACGACGCGCTGCGGGCCGACATCGGCGCCGCGGGCGGGTCGTTCGCCGAGTTCACCGGGTCCACCGCCTCGACCGTGCTGACCATCGACGACTTCGGTCAGAACGACGCGAAGCGGCTGCGGATCTCCCCGGACGCGTTCGTCCAGCTCGCCTACCAGCTCGCCCACGTCCGGGCCAAGAGCCGCACCGGCGCGACCTACGAGTCGATCGCGACCCGGGGCTGGCGCCGCGGGCGCACCGAGGCGATGCGGGTGGTCACCGCGGAGGTCCTCGAGTTCGTCTCCGCGCTGCAGGACCCGGCCGCGACGCCGGCGGCGAAGCGGGCCGCCCTGCGGGCCGCCGCGGACGCGCACGTGCAGCGGGCGCGGGACTGCCAGGCCGGGCGGGCCCCCGAGCAGCACCTGTGGGAACTGCAGTTCATCGCCCGCCGCCGCGGTGCGGAGCTGGGGGTGAGCGAGCCGATCGCGCTCTACGAGACACCCGGCTGGGTGAAGTCCCGCGACGACCTGCTGAGCACCAGCTCGGCGCCGTCGGTCAACGTCGAGTTCTTCGGCTTCGGCTCGACGAGCAGCCAGTGCATCGGGGTGGCCTACGTCCTGCTGGCCGACCGGTTCAACCTGTACCTGAGCACGCCCCGGCCCGTCGCCGACGGCATGTATGCCTTCGCCGAGCAGCTCGTGATCGCCCTGCGCGAGCTGCGGGAACTCCTCGCCGCGGAGCCGTCCGTGGACTGAGCCCCAGGGTTCGGCGGCGCGGGCGCCGGTGTGGCGCGAGGGGATCAGCGGCGGCGGTCCTGCGGCAGGCGGGTGGGCCCGACGTGGCGGTCGAGCCAGTCGCGCAGCACCCGCATCCGGCGCCAGGCGCCGGCGACCTGCTGCGCGCACTCGGGCTCGGCCAGCCACGGCGGCTCGCCGAACTCGCGATGGACGGTGAGCGTCCGGTGCCGCAGCAGGTCGATGCGGGGATGGTCGGCGTCGTGGCCGCGGGGACGGGTCTTCAGGCGGGAGCCGGAGATCTCGTAGCCATCGGCGCGCAGCCCGGCGACGACGCTCTCCAGCTTCGGCCCGGTGACGTCGTCGGCGACGGCCGCCCGCAGCCGCTCCACCTGGTCGGCGGCGGTCTGCCAGTAGCCGGAGGCGACCATCAGCCCGCTCGCCGACACCTGCACGTAGCCCCCGCCGGTGCAGTACGCGCCGATCGCCGTCTTGTACGGGGACTTGTCCTTGGCGAACCGGACGTCGCGGTGCGGTCGGAACAGGTGCGACTCGCCGAACTCCGGCTCGAGCTCGGCCAGCAACACCGTCATCGGCCCGCGCACGGCCTTCTCGTACTGGTCGCGATGATCGCTCCAGTAGGCCTTGCTGTTGTCCGCCTCCAGCCCGTCGTAGAAGATCAGCGCCTCGGTGGGAAATCCGGTGAACTCCGGCATCGGAAACTCCTTCTCGGGTCGGGGGCCACGGCGCGATCGTGGTGTCGGCGGCGAGCCTATGAGCCGGCACCGACAGAATCCGCGGCCCGGTCGGCGGCACGAGTCGGGACGATCCGCGCGGTGCCGCCCCGCCCGGCGACGAACTCGCGGACTCGCCGCACCGAGGCGCGCCGTCGCCCGGAGGCGGCGGGAGAAGATGCGGCGGATGCACAGCGAGATCGAGTCGTCACTCGGCGACGGGCGACTCAGGCTGCCCCTGCCCGCCGCCGCGCCGCCCGCCGTCACCGCCCTGGACGTGCGGGTGCGCCGCGGTGCCCGGGGGCGCGGCCGGGGCGGGCTCGAAGTCATCCACGGCGTCTCCTTCACCGTGGCCCGGGGCAGCGTGACGGGGGTGATCGGCCCGAGCGGCGGCGGCAAGACCTCCCTGTTGCGGGCCATCGTCGGCGTGCAGCTCGGCGTCGAGGGGGACCTGCGGGTCCTCGGCTACGCCGCCGGTGATGCCTGCCTGCGGCGCCGCGTCGGCTATGCCACCCAGGCCGCCTCCGTCTACGGCGACCTGACCGTACGGGAGAACCTGCGCTACTTCGCCACGCTCGTCGCGCCCGTCCGGCACGGCGCCGGTGCCTGGACCTCCGAACGCCTCGACGCGCTGCTCGCCCACGTCGGCCTGACCGACCAGGCCCCGATCCTGGTGGACCAGCTCTCCGGCGGGCAGCGGTCCCGCGTGTCGCTCGCCGCCGCGATGATCAGCGGCACCGACCTGCTCGTGCTCGACGAGCCGACCGTCGGCGCCGACCCGCTGCTGCGCCGTCGCCTGTGGCGGGACTTCCGCCGGATGGCCGCCGCGGGCACGACGATCCTCGTCAGTTCGCACGTCATGGACGAGGCCAACCGCTGCGACCGGCTGCTGCTGCTCTACGAGGGTCGGCTGCTCGCCCAGGGCACCCCCGCGGAGCTGCTCGCCACCACCGACTGCGGCGATCTGGAGGAGGGGTTCCTGCGCCTCGTCGAACACCCCGCGCGCCGGTCCGGGCCCGGTCGGCGCGCGGACTCCGGCCGCCAGTCCGAGCCACCGCCGGCGCCGGCCTCAGCGCCCAGCCCGGCTCGTGCCGTGCTCGCCGCCGAGCCGGCCGACCGGTTCGCCGGTCGACGGCAACGGCGCCGCAGCCGCGGCCATCCGCCGGGCGCCGCCGCCTGCCCACCGGCACGGCCGGTCGACCCGTCGCGCGCCCGGGGGACGACCGCGCGGGTGCTGCGCCAGCTGGGCCGCGACCGACGCACGCTGACGTTGGTCCTGCTGCTCCCGCCGGTGCTGCTCCTGACTCTGCGGCTGCTGTTCCACCGATCGCCCAGCACCTTCGACCGGGCCGGCCCCGCGTTGCTGGGGATCTTTCCGTTGATGACGATGTTCTTCGTCACCTCCGTCGCGATGCTGCGCGAACGGACGTCCGGGACGCTGGAGCGGCTGCTCACCACCCCGGTCGGCCGGGGCGACCTGCTCGTCGGCTACGGCCTGGCGTTCGCCGTGCTCGCCACGGCGCAGGCGGCTCTCGCCACCGCGCTGACGGTCGGCCCGCTCGGCCTGACCGTGCGCGGATCGGCGGCCCTGCTGTTCGTCGCGGCCATCCTCAGCTCGTTCCTGGGCACGTCGCTCGGGCTGTGGATGAGCGCGTTCGCCCGCACCGAGTTCGAGGCCGTGCAACTCATTCCGGCCGCGTTGCTCCCGCAGTTCATGCTGTGCGGCATCCTGGTGCCGCGGCACGCCATGCTGCCGGCGCTCGACCGGCTGAGCACCGCCATGCCCATGACCTACGTCGTCGACGCGATGGCCCGGCTGACCACCACGCGTGACGTCGACCCCGGGCTGGCCCGGGATATCGCGATCGTGACCGGCTGCACTCTGGCTGCCCTCGGTCTCGCCGCGGTTACCCTGCGCCGCCGCCATCCATGACGTGTCAACCGCCGACCCCGTCCGTCAAGGGGGACACGGACGATCGCCGAACACCCTGCGGTTGCTAGGATCTGAGGGCACCCCCGTAGGGTTGCCCGCGTCCCGACGGCTGAGCCTCAGTAGCGCGTGCGCCCAACCCGCCGGCGGGCACGGTTGCCCGACAACACCGGTCGACCCGGGCGCGTCCAGCCGGCCCGGCCCGGATGGGCAACCTTGCGCGGGCTACCATCCAAGTGCCGGCTGCCAGACCGGTGATGTCACGGCGTATGCCCCGGAACACGCACCCGGACGATCCCAGTTCGTCCGGGTGGTACCGCCGGCCCAGGTCGGACAGATGCGGCAGGGAGGACGGTCGGCGGTGGATGGATGAGTCCGGCCACGGATCTTCATCCGACAGCGATCAGCGCGATCGTCCTGTCCAGCGGCCCACGATGACCGGACCCGACCGGACCGCCGCCGCGCCGGCCCCCCGGCCCCCCGGCCCGCCGCCGCGCCGCCACCCGACACCCGCCGACGACACCCCGCCGCCCGCCGACACCCCGCAGGACGGTAACCAACCCGGCGGTCCGGCGCGGGGATCTCAGCCGCCGGCCAGCCCGGCGCCGACCCCGGCTGGCCCCGTCGACTCCAGCGCGGCGGCCGACCTCGCCGCCCTGCGACGTCGCCTCGGCATGTCCGAACGAACCGAGACCCGCCCCGACGCCCCGCCGGCTGCGCCCGCCCAGGGATTCCCGGGCACCGGACCCGACCGCGACAGGTCGCGGGCGGCCCCGGATCGGGACCCCGCGCTGTTCGCCCCCACCGGGCGCGGCTCCCGCGGCCGATCGGGCGGCCCCGGCCGCGAGCACGGCCCGGACGGCGCCGAGACCCGCCGGGCGCGACACGCCGAGCCCCCCGCGGCCGACTCCCTCCGGCCGGGGCACGGCTACGGCGACGGGAGCCGGTTCGGCTACGGCTTCGGCCAGGGTGCGGAGCCGCGCACCGGCCGGGGTGGCGGGCGATCCCGGGAGGCGGCCCGCTGGGACCGCACGGAGGAGTTCCGCCGCGACGGCACGCGTCCCGATGCGCCGCCGCGGCGCCGGGTGGAACCGTTCGACCACGAGCAGACGCAGATCATCCGTGGCCTGCACGGCCGGCGGGTACCCAGGGCCGAGGACTACCAGATCCGCCATCAGCGGGAGGCTGCGGGTCTGATCCCGATGTCCGGCCCGATGACCGGCGAGTTCTTCCTCGGCGGGAGTTTCCGGGCGGACAGCCAGCCCTCGTCCGCCCCGGCCGCGGCGGGGGCGACGCTCACCGAGCCGGCAGAGCCGGTCGACTACGGCCTCGCGGATCTCAGCGAGGAGATCGGCTCGGGGGGACGCCACCGCGCCGAGCGCACCACCCGCGGGTCCTCCCGTTCCCGGGCGATCTGGACGTTGGTCGACCAGGTGCTCTCCAGCGGGACGAACGCGGTCATGTCGTTTGTGATCGCCCGCAGCGTGAGCTCCTCCGAGTTCGGCGCGTTCGGCGTCGCGTTCGCGATCTTCTCGCTGATGATCGGTTTCTCGAAGGCCGCGGGCACGGCGCCGCTCGGCATCCGGTTCGCGGACGCGCAGCCCCGGGTGTTCCGGGCCGCGGCCGCCGCCGGCGTCGGCACCGCCTTCGCCGTCGGGCTGTTGTCCGGCGTGGTCACCCTGCTCGTCGGCCTGGGCATCGGTGGCGCGGTCGGCGCCGCCCTGGTCGCGATGGGCCTGGTGTTCCCGGCGTTGCTGCTGCAGGACGCGTGGCGGCAGGTCTTCTTCGCCGAGGGCCGACCAGCGGCCGCCGCCGTCAACGACGGGGCGTGGGCAGTCGTCCAGTTCGGCGCGATCTTCGCACTGATCATCCGTGATGTGTCGACGTCGTGGGCGATGCTGCTGGCCTGGGGCGGCGCGGCGGCCGTCGCGGCCGTGCTGGGCATCTACCAGGCCGGCTTCGGCCCGGCGCCGGGCCAGGTGCGGACGTGGCTCGTCGAGCATCGCGACATCAACGGCTACATGAGCGCCGAGTACCTCACCGTCCAGGGCGCCCAACAGGCCTCGACGCTGCTGCTGGGCACGTTGGGCGCGATCGACATCGTCGGGGCGCTGCGAGGCGTGCAGACCCTGCTCGGCCCGACGACGATCCTCGCGGTCGGCATCGTGAGCTGGGCCATCCCGGAGTTCTCTCGCCGCAAGGACATGTCCCCCGGGGCCCGGCTGCGCGCGGCCTACGCCCTGTCCGCGGTGATCGTCGGGGTCGGCGTGATCTGGGGCACGATCTTCCTGGTGCTGCCGGAGAGCATCGGGCACGCCCTGCTGGGCGACACCTGGTCACAGACGCACCACCTGCTGGCGCTGTCCATCGTCCAGCAGGCGGGTCCGGCGGCGACGGTGGGTCCGGCCTGCATGCTCTACGCCCTCGGCAAGGCGAAGCTGACGTTTCGCGCGAACCTGATCCTGGCGCCGCAGCTGCTGGTCTACCCGGTCATCGGACTGGAGCTCGGGGGCGGGACGGGGGCGGTCGTCGGCTACATCGCCGCGTTCTGGATCACCGTCCCGTTCTGGTTCCTGCTGCTGCGCAGCGCGACCCTCGAAGACGAGGAATCCGCCGCCGACCCGGCGCCGGAGACGGTCACCAGCGGGTCGGGTGAGCCCGGATGAGCAGGAATCCATGCGCTGCGGCAGGGCTTGGCGCGGAGATCCTCCGCAAACAGACCGCTGCGCCGGCCGGACCTTGGCGTATATGTAGGATCTCGACCGGCGACCAGTCCGTTCCTGTAAATGCTGCCTGGCCAGGACCGGGCGGGGGGTTGAGATGATTCTGCGTATCCTGTACCGGTCGGTCGGTTCCGAGAACAGCAAGAACCGACCGGAGTTCTACAGCAAGCAGCTCGCGCTCGCGTCCCTCCTGCGAGCCGCGGAGAATGTGGGCGTCCCGACCAGGATCGTCTTCGTCAACGACGGCCCGATCCCGGCGGATCGGCTTTCGATGATGTCGGCCGCCGGCGAGGTCCTGCCGGTTACCTGCGGCAGTAATCGCGCATCGTACCGTCACATACTCCGCCTGCCCCGGGTGCGGCGTTGGGCCGCCGAGGACCTGGTGTGGCTGGCGGAGGACGACTACCTCTACACGGAGAGGTCGCTGTCCGCGCTGGTCGCCGCGGCCGCAGCCCGCCCCGACGCCGACTACTTCACCCTGTACAGCACGGTGCGGTTCAGCCCCGACTCGACCCGGCGTCGCCCACGGGTCGAGCAGAGCACTGGCGTCACCTCCGGCCTGACCCACATCGACGGCATCGCCTGGGCCCGCGCGGCCACCACCACCAGCACCTTCGGCGTGCGTGTCGGGACGTTGCTCCAGGACGAGCTGCTGCTGCGGACGACCCCCTTCGTCGGTGGCGCCTTCGACCGTGCCACCTGCCTCGCCCTGCAGGGCTTCCAGCCGTTCCGGCTGGAAACCCTGGGTGGCGAACCGCCCAAGGTCGAACCGCCGACGGCCGCTCGGCGCCTCGCCCGGCGCGCCGCCCTCACGACCGTGCGGGCCACGCTGAACGCGGTGGCACTGTCCCGGCCGGAGCGTCGACGGCGGAGCATGATCGTCCCTGAGCCCTCGATGGCCACCCACCTGGAGCTCGACGGCGCCATGGTCCCCGGCCACGACTGGGCCGCGGAGGCCGAGGTCGTGCGGACGTGGCTGCACGCCCGCACCGTGGCCGCCGCGACGGCGGACGCGGCCCGGGCGGGTGGACGGCGGGGGGCGCCGACCGGCCCCGGTCGCACCATCTCCGACCAGCCCACCCCGGCCACGCCCTTCCCGACCAACCCTGCTCCCGGTGTGGCAGGTGTTTCCCGGGGGTCGTCGGTCGCGTGACGGCCCGACAGGCACCCACACACCGCCCCACCACCGAGGACGCCCACACGGCGTCCGCCGGCGCTGTCTCCCGCCGACCTGTCCCCGGCCGAGCTGTCCCCCACCGACCCGGCCGGCGGAGCCTGGCGGCGGCCGCCGCGCTTCTGGTCCTCGCACTGCTGGCCGCGTGTTCCGGCTCCGCGGCACCGGAACCGACCTCAGCGGGGGTGACCTGGACCTCCGGTGCCAACGGCAACTACCCCCCGGACGTCAACGCCTGGGGCACCTTCACCGGCCGCAAGCCCGGTCTCGCGATCGTCTTCACCGAGCGCAGGAACTGGGCCAGCATGGTGTCGGCGGACTGGCCGGCGTCGGCCTTCACCAAGGACAGGTTCCCCGGCGCGGTGTCGATCGCCCAGCCGCTGTTCCCCCCGGACGGCAACGAGGCGACCTGCGCCAGCGGTGCCTACGACGCGAACTGGCGCACCTTCGGCCAGACCCTGACCAGGTACGGCCGCGCCGACGCCTACATCCGGCTCGGCTGGGAGTTCAACGGCGGCTACATGTACTGGCATGTGCGCGATCCCGAGGCGTGGAAGGCGTGCTTCCGCCGGACCGTGACCGCCCTGCGCTCCACCGCCCCGGCCGTGAAAATCGACTGGAACATGAACGCCCACAACGACAAGCTGCCGGGCAGTGGCCGCGACGTGTGGGATGCCTATCCCGGCGACCAGTACGTCGACGTCGTCAGCATCGACTCGTACGACCACTATCCCGCCTCGGTCAGCGAGACCAGCTGGAACCGACAGTGCCACCAGCGCTCCGGACTGTGCACAGTGATCCAGTTCGCCCGTGAGCACGGCAAGAAGTTCGCGGTGCCGGAGTGGGGGCTGGTGCGTTCCGCCGGCGGCGGCGGGGATAACCCCTACTACATCGGCAAGATGTACGAGACGTTCGTGGCGAACGCGAAGAACCTGGCTTACGAGGCGTACTACAACAACGCCGAGCCGGACAATGTTCGTTCATCGTTGTACAAACCGGATCTCAATCCGAAGTCGTCCAAGCGTTACCTGACGCTGTTCGGGAGCGACTGAGCGACACCGCGGCACCGCAGCGACCGGCGACGGCATCGGCTGACGGGAACCGGTCGCGGGACCGTTAGGGTTGATGTCACGGGTTCGACGTCGAAATGTGTGGTGGGGCTGTGGCGGATCGCCAGGACTGGATGACCAGGGCCGCGGATGACGCGATCGCGAAGGCGCGGCGCCGGCCGGGCGACGGGCCGGTCGTCTGCGCGTCCGGAATCAGCCCGTCGGGGCCCGTTCACCTCGGCAATCTCCGGGAGATCCTCGTCCCGCACCTGGTGGCGGAGGAGATCCGGTCCCGCGGGGTGGCCTGCGAGCACATCCTGTCCTGGGACGACTACGACCGGCTGCGCAAGGTTCCCGCCGGCGTGCCCGCGGACTTCGCGGAGCACGTCGGGCGGCCCCTGAGTGCCATCCCCGACCCCTGGGGCGAGTTCCCGAACTGGGCCGAGCGCTTCAAGACCCCGTTCCGGGCCGCGCTGCGCCAGCTCGGCATCGAGGTCCGGGAGATCAGCCAGACCGAGATGTACCGCGCGGGCGCTTACGCGGACGGCATCGCCCGCGCGATCGCCGCCGCCGGCGACATCGACGCCATCCTGGGCCGCTACCGCACGCTCACGCCGCCGGCCACCGCGTCCGCCGGGACGGGCGCGGCCAGCGCGGCCGGTCCCGATGCCGAGGTGGAGCCGGACGAGGGCGCCGCCGAGGAGGAGAGCTCGGCGTCGGCGCTGGGTTACTTCCCGTACCGCCCCTACTGCGACACCTGCGGGCGGGACACCACCACCGTGACCGCCTTCGATCCGGCGGCGGGCCAGGGCGACTACACCTGCGAGAGCTGCGGCCACCACGGCCGGTTCGACATCCGCGGATCCGCGAGCGGCAAGCTGGTGTGGAAGGTCGACTGGCCGATGCGCTGGGCCTTCGAGAACGTCGCGTTCGAGGCCGGCGGAGTCGATCACTCCTCCCCCGGGTCGAGCTTCACCGTCGGCGGTCACATCGTGCGGGAGATCTTCGGCGGAGTGCCGCCGGAGTACCTGCCGTACTCGTTCGTCGGTGTCCGCGGGCGCGCCAAGCTGTCGGGCTCGGCCGGCGGCGCCCCCACCCCGGCGGACGCCCTGCAGGTCCTGGAACCGGCGATCGTGCGCTGGGTCTACGCCCGACGCAAGCCCAACCAGGCGATCACCGTCGATTTCGGCCAGGAGGTGCTGCGCGTCTACGACGAGTGGGACGCCCTGAACCGCCGCGCCGAGGCCGGCTCGGCGGAGCCCACGGACCTGGCCGTGCTGGCCCGCTCGCGGGGCACCGTGGCCGGCGGTCCCGTGGCCGCCCCGAGCACGGTGTTCCCGTTCCGGCTGCTCTCCTCGATCTGCGACATCACCGCCGACGACGCCACCCAGATCCTGCGCATCGTGCGCCAGGCCCGCGGCGACGACGACGCGGCGGGCGCACCGGTCGAACTGGCCGATCTCCAGCCACGTCTGGACTGCGCCCGCACGTGGACCCGTGAGCACGTCCCGGCCGACCAGCGGACCATCGTGCGGACCGAGCCCGACCAGGCCGCGCTCGCCGCGCTCAGCGCCGACGAGGCGAAGGCACTCGCGATTCTCGTGGACGAGCTGGAATCCGACTGGTCGCTCGACGGTCTCACCGCGCTGACCTACGCGGTGCCGAAGCTGCTGCGGGGGCTGCCCGCCGACGCGCCCGCCACCGCGGAGCTCAAGCAGGCCCAGCGGGCGTTCTTCGTGCTGGTCTACCAGCTGTTGGTGGGCCGGGACACCGGGCCGCGGCTGCCGACGCTGCTCCTCTCGCTCGGCGCACCGCGCATCCGCACGCTGCTGACCAGCGCGGCTGCCTGACCCAGCGCCGGGCCTGTCCAGGTCGCCGGTCAGGCGAGCCTGGACAGGCAGCGCACGGGCGGGCGCGCAGGGATCAGCGGCCGCAGGCGGCGCTCAGGCGAGGGCGCCGTCCAGGTCCTTGCGGATCTCCTCGGGGGTGACGGTCGGCTCGTACCGGCGGACGACCTTGCCGTCGCCGTCGACGAGGAACTTCGTGAAGTTCCACTTGATCTCGTCGGTGCCGATCGCCTCGGGACGGCTCTTGGCGACGTGCTCGTACAGGAAGCCCGAGTCGGGACCGAACTCGCCCGGCGCCTCCGTGCGCAGGTACTGATAGAGCGGGGCGGCGTCCGGCCCGTTCACCTCGACCTTGCCCAGCACGGGGAAGGTGACGTCGAAGGTGGTCGAGCAGAAGTTCTGGATCTCCTCGTTGGTGCCCGGCTCCTGCCCGCCGAACTGGTTGCAGGGGAAGCCGAGGATCTCCAGGCCACGTCCGTTCAGGTCCCGGTAGAGGGCCTCGAGGCCCTCGTACTGCGGCGTCAGGCCGCACTTGCTGGCGACGTTGACGATCAGCAGCGTCCTGCCGGCGTAGTCGCCCAGCGAGCGGGAACCACCATCGGCGGCCTCAACGGTGAAGTCATGAACAGTCACGGTCAACCTGGCTCTCGATGCGAGGGATACCTGGGAGGCGGCGGCCGGGGGGGCGGCCCCGGCCCCCATCCGCCGCGGAACCCCCCCCCCCGGATTTTGTGCCCGCCGCGGGG
>NZ_JALKFX010000092.1:0-8743 GCF_023243045.1 Frankia sp. AgB32 | reverse complement strand
CGCCCACCCGGGCTCTCGATGCGCGGCACACGGGGGCGGCGGCGGCCGGGCGCCCGGCCGCGGACCATAGCCGACGCTACTCCACGGACCCTTTTATGTCTCCGCTCCGGTGACGTAAAGGACCGATCCCGCGAAGGGCGGCGGACCGGGACGCGCGGCGGGCGGCGGGTGTCTGGGATGCTCGACGGGTTCCATCCATGCGTCCACCCTCGCGGCGGCCGATCGCTGCCCACGACGAGCGAACAGGAGCCGACGCCGACATGAGCATCGACCCCGACCTGCTGAAGATCCTCGCCTGCCCGGTCGACAAGGGGCCGCTGGAGCTGAAGGACGGCTGGCTGGTCAACCCGCGACTTGGCCACCGCTACGAGGTCCGCGGCGACGTCCCGATCCTGCTGCGGCCGGACCACGTGGACGCCGCGGAGGCCCGCGCCGGTCGCGCGGTTCGCTGACCGACCCGGTCGCGGCGGCGGCGTGAGCCGGCCGCGCACAGACGAATGGGGCCCGAGGAGATTTCCTCGGGCCCCATCGCGTGTGCCTGCCACTACCGGGCTGTTACTGCCAAGGCTGTTACTGCCGGACTGTGGTCACTCCCGGCCGAACTGCTCCCGCAGCCGGCGCAGGGCTTCCTCGTCGATCGCCGAGGGCGCCTGCTCGGACTGCGAGGTGTAGGAGGACGGTGCCGCCGCGGCGGCGTCGGCCTCCTGCGCGGCACGGATCTGGGCCTGGTGAGCCTCGAACCGCGACTGCGCCTCGCTGTACTGACGCTCCCACTCGGCCTGCTGCTCCTCGAAGCCCGGCAGCCACTCGCCGGTCTCGGGGTCGAAGCCCTCGGGGTAGACGTAGTTGCCCTGCTCGTCGTACTTGGCTTCCATGCCGTACTGGCTCGGGTCGAACGCCTCGCCGTCGACCGCCAGCCCGGCGACCTCGTTGGCCTGCTTGAGCGACAGGCTGATCCGGCGCCGGTCGAGGTCGATGTCGATCACCTTGACCAGGATCTCGTCACCGACGTTCACGACCTGCTCGGGGATCTCCACATGCCGCTCGGCGAGCTCGGAGATGTGGACCAGGCCCTCGATGCCCTCGTCTACCCGGACGAACGCACCGAACGGCACCAGCTTCGTGACCCGACCCGGCACGACCTGACCGATCGCGTGGGTACGGGCGAACTGACGCCACGGGTCTTCCTGGGTGGCCTTCAGCGACAGCGAGACGCGCTCGCGGTCCAGGTCGACGTCGAGAACCTCGACGGTGACCTCCTGGCCGACCTCGACCACCTCGGACGGGTGATCGATGTGCTTCCAGGACAGCTCCGAGACGTGCACGAGGCCGTCGACACCGCCGAGATCGACGAAGGCGCCGAAGTTGACGATCGAGCTGACGACGCCCTTGCGGATCTGACCCTTGGCGAGCTGCGCGAGGAACTCGGAGCGCACCTCGCTCTGGGTCTGCTCCAGCCAGGCACGCCGCGAGAGCACGACGTTGTTGCGGTTCTTGTCCAGCTCGATGATCTTCGCCTCGAGCTCCCGACCCACATACGGCTGCAGGTCGCGGACCCGGCGCATCTCCACGAGGGAGGCGGGCAGGAAGCCACGCAGGCCGATGTCGAGGATCAGACCGCCCTTGACGACCTCAATGACGGTGCCGGTGACGACACCATCCTCGTCCTTGAGCTTCTCGATCGTGCCCCAGGCGCGCTCGTACTGGGCGCGCTTCTTGGACAGGATCAGACGGCCTTCTTTGTCCTCCTTCTGGAGGACAAGGGCCTCGACGTGGTCGCCGACACTCACGACCTCGTGCGGGTCGACATCGTGCTTGATCGACAGCTCCCGGGACGGAATCACGCCCTCGGTCTTGTAGCCGATGTCGAGCAGCACCTCGTCCCGGTCAACCTTGACGATGATGCCGTCAACGATGTCCCCATCGTTGAAGAACTTGATCGTCTTGTCGACTGCAGCGAGGAAGTCTTCGGCAGAGCCGATGTCGTTGACCGCTACCTGGGGTGTGGTGTGCGAGGTGGTCACGGTCTCCACGGGTCGTACGTCGGTGGTGCTCGTCAAGGGGTCGGCTCCGACTGAGGGTGGTCGTCCGCGCGAGGGCCGGATCGAACCGCCGGGACCGAGGGACAGATACAACGCGCGAAACGAAGAAACTGTCAGAACCGATAACGACGCTCGAGTGGATCCGCTCGGTCTGAGACCCACGGACCCTCGTGCACAGACACGAGTCTAGGGACGGGGGTCGGGGGTGGTCAACGGGAGTTGGCGCCAAGACGCTCGCGGCTCGCGACCGTGGTCACGCTACGCAGACACAAGGAGCCCATAAGTAGCCATATCCGACCGTCCGTCCTCCGCGCCGACACGGTTGGCCGATCACCCCCTCCGGCGATCACCCGGCCGCGACCCCGCACCCTCACGCTCCGATCCGCCAAGCTCACACAGCACGGCCAGATCAATGGCCACATTCCGGATGTGTACCGATTTATAGGGGTCTGTGTCCGGACGGTGAGGGTGACCGCGATGTCCCGGGCCGACCGAACCATGGGTCACCCCACGACGGGGGTGGCGCCTGCGGTCAGTGACCGAGCTACCCGGCCGTGTGATGCTCACCACTCGACGGCCTGTCGGTTTCAGCGCCGCCGTCGATCGGCGCGCCGCCCGGGCCTCCGGTGGGACCCGGCCGCTGCCGGGTCACCCGGGTCGGCTCGACCCGCGGGCCCTGCGGGCCCCCCGCGACCGGCGGCCGCTGCCAGGCCCGGGGAACCCAGCCGCGCTCCGCGTCGCCGGGCACCGACCGGCCCGCGCTCACCGCGGTCTCGCGCGGATCAGCCGGACGACCTGTTCCACTCCAGCCGGCGGACCGCGCCACGGTCCCCGCGGACCGGGACGGCAGGGGCACCGTCGGAGTGTCGACGAGCGGAGCTCCGCCGCCTGACGTTCCACCGCCCGGTGAGGAGGCGACGGGCACGGCCCCGGAGTGCGCGGCGGCGCCCGGCACCGCGACGGCGACGGGGTCGACCCGACCGCCGCGGCGCCGCGCCACCCAGGCATCCACCCGGCGCGCCCAACCATGGGAGAGCCGGATGGCGGGCCGCTCGACGAGCCGGTTGGTGATCGTGGCCAGAACGATCGTCAGTCCCAGGACAATCGCGAGGAACTGTCCGTACGGGATCTTCCACAAGGTCCAGCCGCTGTGCTGAAGGACCAGGTCGATCGCGGTCGTGTGCCACAGGTAGACGCCATACGAGATCGTCCCCAGGAAGACCATCGGCCGGCTGGCGAGCAGTGGCCGGACGATTCCGCGGTCCGGACGGCCGAACACCGCGGGCAGGAGCAGGAACAGCGCGAACAGTCCGTAGTACAGGTGCCGGTTCATGTCCTGCAGCCGGTCGGGAACAAAGATCGGCGCCAGCGGCAGGTCGGCGTGCCTGGCCGACACCCAGTAGAAGAACGCGGCGACGGCCCAGCAGGCCGTACCGGAACCGGGCAGCGACGCCCAGCGGGGCTGGCGGTCGAGCTGGGCGTACCGCGCGGAAAGCACGGCGAGCGTCATCCCCATGGCGAACAGGTCCCACCAGACCGGCAGCCACACGCCCCAGCCGCTCAGCCAGCCCGACCTGTGCGGAATGACCAGGTAGTGCACGAGTTTCGAGGCGAGAAAGGTCACCGCGAGCGCGGCCAGTTCCACCCGGACCTGGGATTCGGCCGGGCGCCGGCGCCGGCCGAGCAGCCACGCGTAGGCGGGAACCGCCAGGTAGAAGGCCACTTCGATGTCGAGGGTCCACGCCTGGGTGAGCCCCTGGATGGCCCAGCCGGCGTGGTAGCCCTGCACGAGCAGGCCGGTCTGGAAGATCCCGGCCAGCCCGTGCACGCCGACCCGGTCGTCGCTGACGACGTTGAGCGTGACGGCGAGCGCGAGCCAGTAGAGCGGAAAGATCCGCATGAACCGCCGCACCAGATACCCGGCGGTGGGCGCCCCACCGGTCCCGTTCAACCGGGCGGCGACGAAGGGGCGGTAGAGCAGGAAACCGGAGATGAGGAAGAACACCGCGACGCCGGCCTCGGCGCGGGCGAAATAGGGGCCCGCGGAGCTGTGCAGCGTGATCCCGGCGGGAAAGGACGAGTGCACGACGACAACCATGATCGCCGCTATCGCGCGTAGTCCGTCGAATCCGGTGAAGACAACCTTCGGCGGACGCCGGACGGTCGGCTGCCGAGGATCAGGAATCGAGGTGGTGCCGACCGCTCCGCCAGTGGCGTCGCCAGACGACCGGGACAGCAGATGATCTGTCACTGAACGGGTGCCCAAAGATACGCAGTGTCCGGCACACGAAAAACGTACCAGCGGCCTCGGGCTTGTCGCATCGCGCCCCCGTTCCTGGTAACCGCGTCGCATGCCGGGGACGTTCGATCCCGGGGACACGATCGGGTCCCCGCGTTGGCGCCGGCCCGCCCACCCGGTCGGGACCGCCGTAGGGCTCGCCGGATCCGCCGGACGAGGGTACGCCCCCCGGGGGTGTTCCGGAGGTGCGCCCGGGCCTCGACCGTAGCCACTCGGCCGCCGCGGTGATCGCGACGGCCGCCAGCAGCACCAGCGCCGGCTCGGCCGCCGCCCGGAACCGGGTCGTCCCGTAGACCACCAGCGTCGCGAGGCTGAGGGTGATCGGCACGGCGACCAGGGGCAGGGTGGCGACCCGGCGGCGACGCAGCACGACCACGCCGGCGAGCGCCGTCGGTTCCAACAGCCACAACGTCACCATTCCGGCGGTGCTCGGCCCAGGCGGCCGCAGCTCCACCTGGTCGAAATGGATCTGCTGCCAGGGGTGGTAGAACCCCCAGGTGCGGCCGAGGCGGGCCGCCGCCACCACCGGGAGGCGGTCGGAGTGGGTGCGGATGTAGTCGGCCGCCGCGTCCCGGTAGAACACGTCCCGCTCGGAGCGTTCCAGTGGCGGTTTCGGCAGCGCCCGCGCGCAGTCGTACGACCACCAGCCGAGCTGGGGGCCGGCGTAGGTGGTCGGGCAGTGGGTGACCGCGAGCGTCGAGCCGAGCCCGGTGGACAGGTACTCCGGCTCGCGGAAGCGCTCCAGGTTGTAGGCGACCCACGGCGCGATGGCCAGCGTGCAGGTCGCCGCGGCGACGGCGAGCAGCGCGGCCCGGCGACGCCAGGACGCCCGCCGGGCCAGCCCGACCAGGGGCACGACGAAGGTCAGGGCGAGCAGCGCCAGCTCCGCCCGGGCGAGCATCACCGCCGCGAGCGCCAGCCCCAGCCAGGCGGCGTCGGACATCCGCCGGCGATCCACGAACCGGAATCCGGCCAGAATGATGCACGAACAGGCCAGAATTCCGGTCGTCTCCGACATCACCAGCGGGTCGTTGAGCCACATGCCGGGGTAAACGGCGGCGAGGCCGGCCGCCACGAGGCCGGTCGCCGGGCCGGCCATCCGCCGTCCGGCCAGGGCCACCACGACGATCGAGCAGACCCCCAGCAGGCAGGAGAAGACCTGGTGGGACACGAAGCTGGTGAAGCCGAGCAGCGAGGGGACCGCGAGCAGCGCGCTGGTCAGCGGCGGGTGCTGCGCGTCGGCGATGTAGCGGCCGGTCTCGCGTAGCTCGTAGGGATCCGGCCACCCGCGTCCGCTGGCGAACAGGTTCGCCGCCTGGTGGTAGTAGTACGCGTCGCCCAGCGCCACCATCGGGTGCAGCCAGTGGAACAGATAGAACATCCGGACGCCGAAACCCAGCAGGCACAGGGCCGCCAGCCACAGGGGCCACCGCGAGGGCCGGGCGACCACCGTCCGACGCCCGCGCCCGCCGGGCCCCGCGGGCATTCCAGGCACCCGGAGCAGGCCGCCCGCCCCGCCACCCGTACGAACCGACGACCCCACCGTCTGTGGGTACCCCGCCGTGGTCTCCGACACGGGCGGAAGGTACCAACGTGCTGGTACCCGGCACAGAGCGCGTCCCTCATCAAGCGCGCAAACCCACCGCGCGTGCACTGTCCCGTGGCGCTGCGATTAGCCTTTCCGCTCGGATGCATCGACGCGGTCGGGGCACTCCGTGATCCGTACCTGACGGGGCGTCGCGCCCGTCGGGCGAACCGACCGACGACAGACCCGTCCGACATCACCGGGCGGTGATCGAGGTGCTCCGCGACCGCTGAGGAGGGACCAGGCTGAGCAGCAACGATGCCGATACCGTCCCGCTCGCCTCGGGAGGTCGTCCCCGCCAGCAGGCCGGTGAGCAGCCGGCCGACACCACGCCGATCCTCACGCGCGGCGGCGGGGTCCGGCCGGGTTCGCCCGCGCAGGCCCGGCGTCGGCCGCCCGCGGACCGCCAGCGCCCGCGCCCGGATGTGGACGCGTACCAGCAGCGTCCGGTGACCCGCACCGGACAGGCCGCCCGGTACGACCGGCCGGCCCGGTACGACACGGCCGTCGGCGCGCGCCGGTTCGAACCCGTCGCCCCGCGGTTTCCCGGCCGGCCGATGCCGCACCCGTCGGACGAGCCACCGCAGCGGGCGCGTTCCCCCCGTCCCCCTCGCCCGGAGGACGACCTCGACGCCACCGGTCCCGTTCTCGCGGCGCTGGGTCACCTGCCCGCCCTCGACGGGTTGCGCGCGTTCGCCGTACTGGCGGTCATCGCCTACCACGCCGGCATCTCGTGGATGCCGGGTGGACTGCTCGGTGTCGACACGTTCTTCGTGCTGTCCGGCTTCCTGATCACCGGCCTGCTGATCACCGAGTACCGCAACACCCGGCGCATCGACCTGCGCACCTTCTGGATCCGCCGGTCCCGGCGGCTGATGCCGGCGCTGCTGGTGCTGCTGGTCGGCGTGGCGGCCTACGCCCGGTGGATCGCCGCGCCCGGCGACGTCGGGACGCTGCGCCTGGACGCGCTCTCGACGCTGCTCTACGTGGCGAACTGGCGGTTCGCGCTGTCCGACCAGAGCTACTTCAACCACTTCTCGGCGCCGTCGCCGCTGCTGCACACCTGGTCGCTGTCGGTCGAGGAACAGTTCTACGTCCTGTGGCCGCTGGTCGTGTTCCTGCTGATGCGGCACAGCGCGCGCACGGTGGACCGCTGGCGCCGCCAGCGCCAGAAGGCCCAGTCCCTCGCGCTGACCATCGCCGTGCTCGGCGCGGCGGCCTCCGCGGTGGTCGGTCTCGTCCTGCTGACCCGTGGGACGGACACCTCGCGGATCTACTACGGCACCGACAGCCGGTCCCAGGCGCTGCTGGTGGGCGCCGCGCTGGCGGTGTGGCGGGGCCAGCGGACGAAGCCGATCTCGGCGCGGGCGCGCTCGGTCCTGTCGGTCGTCGGCTGCCTGGCGGCGGTGACGCTGCTGGCCGTCTGGACGACGGTGAGCGGCCAGAGCCGGCCGCTGTACGAGGGCGGCTTCCTCGGGGTGGCCATCGTCGTGATGGTGCTCGTCGCGTCGATCGTGGAGGCCCCGCGGGGGCCGCTCGCGCGGGCGCTGGCCTGGGCGCCGTTCACGTTCATCGGCCGGATCTCGTATGGCCTGTACCTGTGGCACTGGCCGATCTTCCTGACCCTGACGGCCACCCGGACCGGCGCGGACGGGGTCGTCCTCCTGCTGCTGCGCCTCGGCGTCACGCTGGCCGTCACCCTCGCGTCGTTCCACCTGGTGGAGAACCCGATCCGGCGAGGTCGGGTGCGGCTGCCGAAACCGCGACTGACGGTTCCCGCCACGCTCGGCGCGGTGCTCGGGGTCCTGCTCCTGGCGACCGCCGGCACCCCGGCATCCGTGCGCACGCCGGCCCAGCTCGAGGCGTTGGCGCGGCAGGCGGCGGCCGACCCCCAGCCGGCGGTCGCGGTGCGGGCCGGCGGGGCGCCGATGAAGGTGCTGCTGGGCGGCGACTCGGTGGCACTCACCCTCGGCTTCAGCGACTTCTCGACGATGGCCGCCGCGCAGGGCATGGAGATCCACGACTACTCGATGCTCGGCTGTGGGATCGCCCGCAACCCCGAGCGGCGGTTCCAGGGCGAGGTCGGGCCGCCACCCGCGGGCTGTGACCAGTGGCCGGAGCGCTTCGCCAAGCGGGTCGACGAGGTCAGACCGACCATGGCGATGCTGCTCGTCGGCCGCTGGGAGATCACCGACCAGCTGCTCAACGGCACCTGGAGGCACATCGGCAACGCGGACTACGACGCCTACCTCGGCCGCGAGCTCGACCTGGCCATCAACACACTTGGGGCAAAAGGGGCGAAGGTGGTCCTGCTGACCGCCCCGATCTTCAAACCCACCGAGGCGTCGGACGGCAGCATCTTCCCGGAAACCAAGCCCGAGCGGGTCCTGCGCTTCAACGTGCTGCTCCGCGCGGCCGCCGCCCGCCATCCCGGCACCAGCGTCATTGACATCACCCCCATTCTCACTCCGGGTAACAGGTACGTCGACGACCTGGACGGCGTGCGCCTGCGCGACGACGACGGCGTGCACATCACGAATGGGGGTGCCCGCCGGATCGGCACGGCGATCATTCCGCAGCTTCTCCGGATCGCCCAGGCCCCCGGCGGCAACGGCCAGCCAGCACAGGCCGCCGGACCGCCCGCGACCGCCCCGCAGGCCGCGGGAGCGGGACCCGGATGACCCGCCCGGTTTACCTGGCGCTAACCTTCCGCCCAGTACCGGGTGGTCTACAGGAGGATCGTCGTGCCGCGTGCGTTGATTACCGGGATTACCGGGCAGGACGGGTTGTATCTGGGTGAGTTGCTGGTTGCGAAGG
>NZ_JALKFX010000091.1 GCF_023243045.1 Frankia sp. AgB32 | reverse complement strand
CGCCGGGCGCGCCGCGCGCGGCCCCCCGCGCGCCCCCGCCCGCGGCGCCGCCCCCGCGACGCCCGGCGAGGACGAGCCGCTCGACGCCGCGGGCGGCGAGGTGGCGGGCGGTGCGGGCGCCGAGCGCGCCGGTCCCGCCGGTGATCAGCACCGTGCTGCCGGGATGCCACGCGACGGCGGTGCCCGCGCCGCCGACGCCGTCGGTGTGGGCCGGGGTGGCATCACCGGCGTGGTCCGGGCCGGCCTTGCCGGCGCGGACCAGGCGGGGTACGAACAGGTTCGCCGTGCGGGCCGCGACCTGGTCCTCCCCGCCCGGCGCGGTCAGGGCCGTGGCGAACCAGCCCAGGGACTCGTCGTCGAGTTCGGTGGGCAGGTCGAGCAGACCGCCGAACCCACGGGGCCGTTCCAGCGCCAGGGTGCGGCCCAGCCCCCAGAGCATCGCCTGCTCGGGGCTGGTCACCGGATCCTGCGCGCCGGTGCTGACGGCGCCGCGGGTGACGAGCCACAGCGGCGCGGCGACGTCGGCGTCGCCCAACGCCTGGGCGAGGGCGACGGTGAGGGCGAACCCGGTGGTCAGCGCGGGATGGTCGGCGTGTGCCGTGGTGTCGAGGCCGAGCAGGGACACCACGGCGCCGATCGGGACGGCCGGGTCCGGCGCGGCGGCGGCGAGGAGGGGGGCGAGCCGCGCGCGGTCGGCGGCGGCGCCGCCGAGCCGGCCCGTGACAGGCTGGCCGCCCAGACGGGCGATCAGCCAGGTGAGCCGGGTCAGCGTCGCCTCGTCGAGGCCGGCCGCCGGGACCAGCACCGGCCAGGCACCGGACAGCGGCGGTGGGACCGCAGCCTGGGCGGAGACGGCCGCGGTGTGGGCCGCGTCGGGCAACGGGCGCCAGACGGTGCGGTAGCACCAGCCGGCCGGATCGTCGGCGCCGGGCCGGCCCCCGCCGCGCGGCGCGGGGATCGTGACGGCGGGGTCGAGCCAGTGCCGGCGGCGCGGGAACGGGTAGGTCGGCCGCTCGACGAGGCGGCCCGCGCCGGCCCCCGCGGCGCGCCAGTCGACCGCCACCCCGTGGACGTCGAGCTCGGCGAGCGCGCTGAGCAGGGCCTCCGCCTCGGGCCGAGGCCCCCGCGTCGCCGCGGCGGCAACCGGCGCCTCGCCGTCGCCGAGCCCGCCGCCTGGCGTGGTGGTCGGCGCGTCGCCGGCACCGTCGGCACCGTCGGCACCGCCGGCACCGGCCGCGTCGGCCGCGTCGGTCGTCGCGTCGCCCGCGGCGAGGCAGGCCGGGAGCAGGGCGGTGAGCACGGCGTCGGGGCCGAGCTCCAGGTAGGCGCCGGCGCCGGCGGCGCGCAGGCTGCGGGCGCCGACGTCGAAGCGGACGGGCTGGCGCACATGGCGCACCCAGTGCTCCGGGGTGATCAGCTCGGCCGGGTCGAGCCGGCCCGTCAGCGTCGACACGATCGGGATGGTCGGTTCCTGGTAGGCGACCCCCGCGGCGATCTCGCGGAACTCGGCGAGCATGTCGTCCATGTGCGGGGAGTGGAAGGCGTGGCTCACGGTGAGCCGGCGGGTGGCGATGCCCCGTTCCTGCCAGCCCGCGGCGACCCGTTCGGCGAGGTCGGCGTCCCCGGCGATGACGGTGGCCTCCGGCCCGTTGACCGTCGCGATCTCGACCTGGCCGGCGAGGCCGTCCAGTGACGCGGCGACAGCCTCCGCCCCGGCCCGGATCGAGATCATCGCTCCGCCGGGCCGGCAGGACTGCATCAGCCGGCCTCGCGCGGAGACCATCGTGACGGCGTCGTCGAGGGTCCAGACGCCCGCGACGTGCGCGGCGACCAGTTCGCCGATGGAGTGGCCGGCGAGCAGCCCCGGGGTGAGCCCCCAGGCGGTGACGAGCCGGAACAGGGCGGTCTCGAAGGCGAACAGGGCCGGCTGGGTGTATTCGGTGCGGCTCAGGGCCTCGGCGTCGTCCGGGGCGGCGGCGAACATGACCCGCCGCAGCGGCCGGTCCAGGTGCGGGTCGAAGCGCGTGCAGATCTCGTCGAGCGCCTCGGCGAACACCGGGTAGGCGTCGTACAGGTCCCGACCCATCCCCGGGCGTTGGCTGCCCTGCCCGGTGAACAGCAGCGCGAGCCGGCCCTGGGCGACGGCGGCGCGCACCGTGCCCTGCGCGAGCCCGCGCGCGGCGCGCCCGGCGGCCAGCGCGGACAGCGCCTTCGCGAGCCGCTCGTGGGGCGCTTCGGCGCCGATGACGATGGTCGCGCGGTGCTCGAAGCGGGACCGCCCCGCCAGGCTGAAGGCCATGTCCGCGAGGTCGAGGCCCGGATCGCCGGCGAGATGGTCGCGCAGGCGCCCGGCCGCGGCCCGCAGCGCACCCCCGGTCCGTCCGGACAGGACCATCGGCAGCGGCGCGGCTGCCTCGCCGGAGAACGTGTCGCGGGGCAGGACGTCGAGGTCGGGCGGGGGCAGGTCGGCCGAGGCGGTGTCGGTGGCCAGGTGGGTGGCCAGCGGATCGGCCGAGGGGCTCCCGGCCCGCGCGGGCCGTGGCCGCGGCAGCTGGTCGAGCGGCCCGTGCGGTGCCTCCTCGAGGATGAGGTGCGCGTTCGTCCCGCTGATTCCGAACGCCGACACGGCGATCCGCCGCGTCCGGCCGGTCTGGCGCGGCCAGGGGACGGGGTCGGTGAGCAGGTGGACGGTGCCCTCGGACCAGTCGACGTGCGGGGTCGGCTCCTCGACGTGCAGGGTCGCCGGCAGCGTCTCGCCGGCCAGGGCCTGCACCGACTTGATCACACCGGCGACGCCGGCGGCGGCCATCGCGTGGCCGATGTTCGACTTCAGCGAGCCGAGGTAGAGCGGCCGGCGCGCCGGGCGGGACCGGCCGTAGGTGGCCTGGATCGCCTGGGCCTCGATCGGGTCGCCGAGGACGGTGCCGGTGCCGTGCGCCTCCACCGCGTCGACGTCGGCGGGGCGCAGCCCGGCGTTGGCCAGGGCCTGGCGGATCAGGCGCTGCTGGGAGTTCCCGTTGGGGGCGGTCATCCCGTTGGTGGCGCCGTCGGCGTTGACCGCCGAGCCGCGCACGAGGGCCAGGACGGGATGGTTGTTGCGCCGCGCGTCGGAAAGCCGTTCGAGTAGCAGCACGGTCGCGCCGTCGGCCCAGCCGGTGCCGTCCGCGTCGGCGCCGAACGCCTTGCAGCGGCCATCTGCGGCGAGGCCGCGCTTGCGGCTGAACTCGATGAGCATGCCCGGGCTCGACATGACCGTCACCCCGCCGGCCAGTGCCAGGTCGCTCTCGCCGGTGCGCAGCGACTGCCCGGCGAGGTGCACGGCCACCAGCGACGCGGAGCACTGGGTGTCGACGCACAGCGCCGGCCCCTCGAAGCCGAAGGTGTAGGACACCCGCCCGGCGATGATGCCCGAGGCGTTGCCGGTCAGCATCTGGCCCTGCATGTCCTGCGGCGCCTGGGCCCAGGCCGGGCCATAGTCCTGCAGCGACACCCCGGTGAACACCCCGGTACGGCTGCCGCGCAGCGTCCGCGGGTCGAGTCCGGCGCGTTCGAGCGCTTCCCAGGAGATCTCCAGCATCAACCGCTGCTGCGGGTCGACCGCGCCGGCCTCGCGCGGACTGATTCCGAAGAAGCCCGCGTCGAACCGGTCGATACCCGGCAGAAACCCGCCGTGGCGGGTGTAGGAGGTGCCCGGATTGTCCGGGTCCGGGTTGTAGAGCCCGGCCAGGTCCCACCCGCGGTCGTCGGGCAGCCCGCCAAGAGCCTCCCGGCCCTCGCGCACCATCGCCCACAGCGCCTCCGGCGAGTCGATCCCACCGGGCAACCGGCAGGCCATCCCGACGATGGCGATCGAGTCCGCGCCGACGGCGGTGGTCAGCCCCTGGGCGGCCGGGATGTGGGCCTGCTCGTCGACGCCGAGCAGCTCCCGCAGCAGATGCGCCACCAGGGACGCGGGTGTGGGCTGGTCGAAGAACACCGTGGCGGGCAGGCGCAGCCCGACCGCCCGGGTCAGCCCCTCGCGCAGGCGGTCGGCGGTGTGCCGGTAGATCCCCAGACGACGCCACGGAGCGTGGCGGTTGCCGCGCGCGCCGCCATCACTGTCGGTGGCCCCGACCGACCTGGTCAGCTCGGCGTCGAGCAGGTCAAGAAGAAGATCCGTCTGGGTGGCACTGGACATGCCGGCCAGTCGGCCGCGCCACATATCCGCATTCATGATGGCCCGCTCCGGAGGTGAGTCCAGGATTTCGGCTGGCTTGGGCATAGGAACCTTCTCCCGACGGTATCTCAGCGGCGGCGAATGACCGGAATTACTCACCCCCGATCGCGGCGAACCCATGTCTACCACGCTGGTTCCTATCCTGGAACGCCGAAACCGAAGGGCGTTTCTCCGGCGATGTCGCATATCTGCGCAATAATGGACCGAACGGTCCGCGCTGATTTCCGCCGTCCGGTGGGCCTTTCTCGCGCACCCGCCGCGACGACATGTGGATAACCGGCATGGCGGGGCCATTCACATCAGGCTGACGACCGGGAGGGCACCGGGCGCCGGCCGGCGCCGAATTCCGAATCACCCGCCGGGAAGGTCGCAAAATGGTCGGCGCGGGTCACCCCGGCCGCAGGTCGACGGAGCCGGACAGGCCCGGCCCGGGGGCGCCCGGCGGGCGTCGGCGTCGGTGTCGGTGTCGGTGTCGGTGTCGAGGGACCGCAGGACAGCCTGGGGTGAGGCCGGCGGTCGGGCCCGACCGCGGTGACGCGGCACCGGTCAGCTCGCCGGGCAGCGGACCGCGCGGCGCACGGCCGGCCGCCGCCCGAGGCCGCCGCCCGAGGCCGAGGCCGAGAAGAAAGTCGCGACTCGGCTCGTCGGCCGGAACCATTGCGATGTGACGGGAGATGTCCGTCCCGGCGTTGGGACAGGCCGGAAAACGGGGGTGGCGGACCGGCCGGAAATATCCAGCGCTTCGCGGCAGTCAAACGCATGCCGGGCAGGGAAGGGGGCTCGATCGAGCAGCCCGGTCGGTCAGCTCGCGCCGGCGGTGTCGTGCGCGTCGTGGATATGCGGTCGACGGTCCAGATCCCGGCGACCCGGTCATCATGCTCGTGGCCGCGCGAATCGAACAGACGGACCGGCGCGGATACCCGGTGAATGGCTCGCACAGCAGCCGGCGCCGGATACGGGGGCCGGCGCGCGACGGCGGCCGGGGCTGGAGCGAACGCCGGTGTGGGGCGTTCTGTCGGTCGCTCCGATTCGGGGCGGTCGGGTCGACGGCAACCGCCGGGATCGCCGCGGCGAGAGTGGGCGGCCCGGGCCGGATGGTGAGGCCCAGGTTAACGCACGGTAGCGGTCGGGCAGGACGCGGTCGATCGGTGACCGTCGGCCGCGTCCTGCCCGACTGCTGCCTCGTGCGGCGCGCGGAGCGGTAGCACGCGGTGGTGCCGGGCCGTGTCCGTGGTGCTGGCCTGTGTCCGTGGTCCTGGCCTGTGCCCGTCGTGCTGGGTGGTCGCCCGTCGGGCTGCGTGGCGCCCGTGGTGCTGGGCTGTGCGAGGGGTACAGGCGGTGCGGGTGGTGCAGGCGGTGCGGTGGTGCGTGTCCCGGGTGGTCAGCGGGCGTTGCTCGCGGCATCGACGGGGATGCCACCGGTGCGGCGCGGGACCGCGCCGGCCAGCCGGTCGTACCAGGCCGCCCGGCTGATCGCGTACACGGCGTGCGGCTCGCCGTGCAGGAGTTGGGTGCGGGCCTGCGTCAGGCCAAGCCGTTCCGCGACGCCGATGGACGGCAGGTTGTCCGGCAGGATCACCGAGATGACCTCGGTGAGCTGGGGCTGGTGGGCGAAGGCCCAGCTGATGGCGGCCGTGCCCGCCTCGCGGGCGTAGCCGCGGCGCCAGCGGTCCCGGCGGATGAACCAGACCGCCTCGATGCCCGGCCAGCCCGGCTCGGTCCACAGGCCGGCGCGGCCGACCAGCTCACCGGTGGCTCGTTCCACAACAGCCCATGGGCCGACCCCGGTCAGTGCCCAACAGCCGATGTTGCTGGCCATCGCATGCCACACGCTGTCCAGATCGCAACGCCCGCCGATGTAGCGGGTGAACTCGGGATCCGACCAGATGGCCGCGAAACCCGGGACGTCGCCGTTCTCCAACGCGCGCAGAACCAGACGTTCTGTGGTGATTGTCGGTATTACACCATCCGTAGTTTTTGTCGATGTCATCCTGGGCCGCCTGCCGGGAGCGTGCGGCAGGCCTCGAGGAAGGACGCCACCGCAGGGATCCGATGGTGGGCCGGGGCAAAGCTTGATGCGCACTGCCGCAGCCTCGCCTTAACAGTATGCGTCAGTTCGTCCGGCGCGGTGCGGATGACGTCCATCCCGACCCGCGCGGCCTCCTCGGGTTCCGGATCCCGGCCGATGAGGAACGTCGAGGCGTACGACATGTAGGCGTGCTGCGATTCCTCGACGGTGTAGTCGCCGCCCTTGCGCTGGTAACCGGAGATGGCGATCGGTGCCCACTCGTGCGCCATGTCGACATCGCCCATGTTGACCGCGACGCCAGATCGGAACATCGCCACCGCCGCCGGGCCGACTGGCGTCTCCCCGGGCATCGGCGCCATCGAGCAGGCCGCTGCCTCCATGCGGTTGAGGGAACTCCGGGCAGCATCCTCGTCGCCCATCTTCGCATACGCCCGCGCCTCGTAGGCGGCCATTCGCGCATCCATGTACGGATGGCTCACGTGCTGCACTACATTGAGCGCGGCGATGGCCTGCCGGTAGCGCTGCGTGTGATAGGCGATCGAGCTCTGCAGGGCCGCGACCGAAAGAATGAGGACCGGCTCGCCGATCTCGTGCGCGTAGGTTCCAGCCAGGCCGGCGAAACGGCGCGCGGAGCGGAAGTCGTTCGTGTTGAAGGCGAGCCGACCGAGGAAGTAGGTCAGCTGACCGCCGAGCATCGTGACGCGGTTCCTGGTGCCGGCCGACATCCTGCCGTCGAGGATCGACTCGATCTGCTTCCAGCGTCCGGCAACCTCGCCGAGGAGGGCGAAGTGCGGGGCCGAGCCGTAGATCTGGGCGATCTCGTCGACGTCGGACTCCAGCTCGTCGAGCGTGCGGTCCGAGGCACTGCCGGTCTCGATCCGTTGCCGGGTGGAGGCCGCCAGCGCGGACAGGGCAGGCAACGCCGGCAGGGCGGCAAACTCTCGCCGGTTCGTGGAAATCACCTCTTGGTCTATGGTCCTTACACCATCGGCCATCGTGATTTCCTTTGGTGCAGGCACGTATTCATCTACTGGTCTTCTCATGGGTGGTACGACACCCAGGCGTCGTGCCCGCTTCTCTCGATCGGCGGCGTCACGCAGCCGCCGAATCTCTCCCCCGCAGGGGAGAACGACGTCCAGTGCGTCCGAGAGATCTGGCGATGGCACCTCCCTTCCATTCACCGCTCGGGAAACCTGCTGACGCTTGAAGCCGGTCCTTTCGGCCAGCCTGCTGATGTTGGTCCTGTTGTCGTCGATCAGCGACTGGAGCATCGTCGCCAGCTCGTCCAGCGAATCATTGCGTTGCCGTTCAGCCTCCACCGTGAACCTCCCAGCCGCATCTGTGTCGGGGGGTGCAACGAGCCGTTGCGGGACAAGCACCCTCATGTTGCAGTCTGTCGCCGAGCTGCGGCGAAGTGTGCCATGACACCAGTCGAGGCGCACCCGGGCCAACCGGGTGAATACCGCGGGAGTGCCCCCGCTTCACCGGTGATCCGGTCGCATTGTTTCGAGGAGGTTTCGTGACACCACCGAGCCCTTCTGCTGGAATACCCAGCTCCGTATCTACGTCCCTCGGCAAGGCCGAAGTCGTGCACGCCACATCTTCTGGGATGGACGGCGAGGTGTCCGTCTTCGCTCCGCAGCGGACTACCCGGGATGGGGGGGACATTCCGGCGAATCCGGCGCACAGCGATGCGGTCTCGGGACCTTGGTCCCGCTATCGACGCCACATCGACAGTCGGTCAACGGCGTGCCTACTGATCGGACGTGGCCCCCATGCCACCCCCGTTCGGGTACCCCCGACGGGCCTTCCTGTCCGCCGGCCCGGCCGGCACTGGGTCCCGCCGGGGGCTTCGCGGGTGCTGGACTTCTCGATCTCGGTGTTCGACGAGGAGGGCAACCAGATTGAGAATCTGGTGGGTTGGGCGACCGCTGAGGCTGCGACAGAGCACGCGCGATCACTCACCGACATCGCTAGCTATCGGATCGTGTCGTGCCGGGCGGTCGACGCGCACTGAAGGTAAGGATTCAACCTCGAAGGGTGAGGTAAATGTGCTCGTCGGCGCTACTCCGCCGCGGCTGTTCGGTCAACCGCAGGCCGATCGATTGCGCCAGAGTCCGATCGGATGGCAGAGAGGGCCCGGACGGGCAGGCACCTCGGTGGTCCGAAATAACTACAGGTGCCCCCGGGAGGGGTTGCCTGCCGCCGTCCCAGGACCGTGCCGGCGACGACCGGGCGGCCGGGTCGGCCGGCGGACCGCCTCGGCGCCGCGGCCAGGGCGCGACCCGGCTGCGGCCGGGCCGCGCCGGTGCGGCCGGGATTCCCGAGAAATGCCCAGCTCCAGCGGGATTCCGGGCTTCGGGGCCCGGCTCGCCGCCGCCGGCGGCGCTCGGCGGTTCGGCGGTTCACCCGTCGGCCCCGCCCGGCTGGGGGTCGTACTGACCGTCCGGTCACATCGGCCGGATCACAAGCGTCGAATTCCGGGCGGCGAGCGGCGGGCGGGGTGGCGCCGGGCAGCGGACCGGCGGAACCGCCGGGTGTGTGGACGCATTACCGTCGGGCTGAATTACCCGCCGAGTCCCATGCGTCGACGCACCACGGACGACACCTGAAGATCCGTTGTGGCTGCATCGATAAAAGCGATGGGCCGTGTTGATTCTGGCGCGATGTGGCGCAGATCCTCGGGCCTAACACCGATCGGGATATCGGTGATCGTCTGTACTGGGGCCGGCGATCGGTGGCGAAGTGTCGCACTGTCGAACCGATAAGTCCACCGATGCCGGCGCCGGCTCGGGGCGGCCGGCGCGGGCACTGCTGGCCTGTTGTCTGGCCGATGGGAAAGTGTGGGCGCCGTCGGTCATCGTCCTCGTCCGGATGGCCTTTCCCCGCCGAGTCCGGTCGCCGCGCCGGCTTCCTCCCGGGGAGCCGGTGCGCTGATCGGATCGGCATCGTTGAGGGGGAGCGCCTCGGCGGGATCGGTAAGGCTGGTCGGCGCGGCGGCGGACACCTCCTCGACGCGTCCAGCCTCGAAACGCCCAGCCTCGAAACGCCCAGCCTCGAAACGCCCAGCCTCGAAACGCTCAGCCTCGATGTGCACATAGCGTCCGCCGCGCAGCAGCGACGCCAGCGCGGCAACCAGGGACATGCCGATCGCCAGCGAGAACACGATGATCAACCCGTGGTGGAACGGTGAGGAGATCAGGTGTGGAAAGAACTCCTCGCCGATGATCTCCTGCGCGTCGGCGGCGGGCAGGCGGCTCAGGGTGTCGTCGCCGAGCAGGTTCTGCATCGGGTTGTAGTCGAGGAACGCGGCGAACAGGCTGCCGACCGGCGGCAGGTTGGCCACCCGATCGGTGACGCCTACGGGCACGCCCCGCGCGTTGAGCCCGTCGTGCAGTGACGCCGGCAGCGTCGACGCCAGACCGGCGATCATCAGGGAGAAGAACAGGCCGATGGAGAGCACCTGTACGGAGTTCATGAAGGTCGCGCGCATCCCGGACGCGCCGCCGCGGGTGGCGGCGGGCACGGCGTTCATCACCGCCGTGGTGTTCGGCGCGGAGAACAGGCCGGAACCGATCCCGTTGAGAAGCAGAACCCGACCGTCAGCGGCAGCAGGTAGATCCCGGCCCACAGCGGCGTGTCGACGTAGTCGTAGCCGTGCAGCGGCAGCCGGATGCCCTGCAACCAGATGATCAGCATGAACTCCAGGCCGCCGCGGGCGATCGAGGAGAGCGGGATCGCGGCGTTGCCGGCGGAGAACGCCCGGATCCGGAGCCCGGCACCGCAGCCCCGGCGGACCGGTGCCCCGGCGGACCGGTGCCCTGGGCGGCATCGGGCGGACGTGCCCGGCCGGTCACCGAGGGCTGGTCTCGTGACGACGGCCGGTCCCGGGACGACGCGGGCGCCGGGCTCGGCCGTCGGTCCCGCGCTGCGCCCCGCCGCGCCCAACGACCGAGCTCAGGTCAGGTAGTTAATCAGCGAGACTGACAACTTTGCGCCGGTCGGTATTCCCATCCGCCCAGCTCCGCCCGCCCTGACCGCCCTGACCGCCCGGGCCCCGAGCCGGGGATGCCTCGCCGCGAACCGGCGCCGACTGCACGGGAGGGACGCCTCCTGACTCTTCCGCAGGGATAAATCGGCCTGGAAGCCCTGTGGAAGAGCCAGGTTGGCCGCCTCCCATGCATGGCCCCGGCCACCCGCACCGTCGGTGACGGCCCGGTGCTGCGGGCGGGCAGCGGCGAGGCCGGCCCGGCCGCGGTCGCCGCCGGAGCCGGCGTTGCGACCGTGAGGTCCGGCGCCGAGATCGGAAGGACACGGCTCGTACCCGCGTCCTACAGTGCTGCCTGGACACAAGGGATATCCGGGGTGTCCGCGGGCGGCACCCTCCCGAACGGGCCTCCCGGGCGCGACGGCACGATGTCGCGTATCCGGGCCCCGCCACCCGCGGGCGACCCGCCCCCCAGGCGCGACGGGAGCGAGGCGACGTGGCCACCGACAACACGCCCACCGACAACACGCCCACCGACAACACGCCCACCGGCGAGACGGCCACCGACCAGACGACCGCCGGCGAGACAACCACCGCCAGGACGGCCAGCGACGAGACAGCTGCCCTGGCGGCGGATGACTATGACGAGTTCGGTCTGCTGCGCGGCAACGCCGAGGAGCTGGGCCTGCCGTTCGCCGGCCGGCCGGACGTCGGCCGCGGCTACGCCGATCTGCCGGACGGCGGCCGCCTCAGCTATATCCGCTGGGGCCACGCCGAACCCGAGCTGGTGTTCCTGCACGGCGGCGCGCAGAACGCGCACACCTGGGACTACGTCGCGCTGGCGCTCGGACGCCCGGCGGTGGCTGTCGACCTGCCCGGTCACGGCCACTCGTCCTGGCGCGCCGATCGCGACTACGGTCCATGGCGCAACGCCGAGGCGCTCGGCGCGGTGCTGCCGTCCATCGCCCCCGCCGCGGCCACCGTCGTCGGCATGTCGCTCGGCGGCGCGACGGCGATCCGCCTCGCCGCGACGCACCCCGAGCTGTGCCGCCGGCTGGTGGTCGTGGATGTCACCCCGGGCGTCACCGACCCGAACCGGACGATGACGACGGCGCAGCGCGGCGCGGTGGCGCTGGTCAGCGGTCCGCCGACCTACCCGTCGTTCGAGGCGATGGCCGACGCGGCGATCGCGTTGAGCCCCAACCGGGCCCCCGCCGGGGTCCGTCGCGGCGTGCGGCACAACGCCCACCGGCTGCCCGACGGCCACTGGGCGTGGCGCTACGACCTGTTCGGCCCGCGCCCACCGAGCACGCCGGACTGGTCGGACATGAGTGGCCTGTGGGCCGACGTCGATGTCATCACGGCACCGACGCTGCTGGTTCGTGGCGGTGAGTCCCGGTACGTCCGGGATGAGGATGTCGACGAGTTCCGCCGGCGCATGCCCTCGGTGCGCGTCGAGATCGTCGCCGGGGCGGGCCACGCCGTGCAGAGCGACCAGCCACTGGAACTCACCCGCCTGATCAGCGGTTTCGCCCCCGCCTGAGCTCGATGCCCCCGCCCGGGCCGCCCCGTCCCCGCCCGGCGACCATTCGCCGGGTGCCTCCGCCCCGTCGCCGACCGGCGTCGCTCGCTCTTCCAGGGAGAGCGGCTGACCGACTGCGCCACGGCGAAGGCGGGTCGTCCAGCAGCCCGCGCCACCGCGGGCGCCGCCCGTTCCGCCGCCGGAGATGAAGTAGTGGATGCCGCCTTCGGCGACCCACTGCTGGAACTGCGTCAGGGTCGGCGCCGGGTCGGTGCCGTCCCAGCCGTCGATCGCGATGACCGCCTTGCCGGTGGCGAGTTCGAGCTGCGCCGCGCTGGTCGCGCCGGCCGGACGGTGCCGTCGTGGGGCCGGGTGTGGTCAGGGTCGAGCTGGCGGTGGCGTTCGAGCTGGCCGGTGTCGGCGGGCTGGCCTGCAGCGGTGTCATGAACACACGGTCGGTCGAGCGGTTGCGAGCCGGCTGTGCCGCTCCTGTGTGATCGCTGTGAGCGGGTCCGGCGCGATGTCGCCCGCCGGACGGCGGTCTGGCGGACGGCGGTCTGGAGGACGGCGGTCTGGAGGACGGCGGTCTGGAGGACGGACCCGCGCGCGGCGTTCGCCGGGTCGTCCGGGTGGGACCTGGGTGCCATACGGTGGTCGGGTCCGATGTGGGCCAGAGGAGGTGGCACGGTGCAGTACGTGAAGCTCGGCTCGACCGGCCTGGACGTCTCCCGCATCTGTCTTGGCTGTATGAGCTATGGCGATCCCCGGCGTGGCAACCATGACTGGTCTCTCGACGAGGACGCGTCGCAGCCGTTCTTTCGCCGGGCGATCGAGGCCGGCATCAACTTCTTCGACACGGCGAACGTGTACTCCGACGGCAGCAGCGAGGAGATCACCGGCCGGGCGCTGGCCAGGTACGCCGACCGCGACGAGATCGTGCTCGCGACCAAGGTGCACGGGCGGATGCGCCCCGGCCCGAACGGCGCCGGACTGTCCCGCAAGGCGATCTTCGCGGAGATCGACGCGAGCCTGCGCCGCCTCGGCACCGACTACGTCGATCTTTACCAGATCCACCGGTTCGACCCGGGTTCCCCGATCGAGGAGACCCTCGAGGCGCTGCACGACGTGGTGAAGGCCGGCAAGGCCCGCTACATCGGCGCGTCCTCCATGCACGGCTGGCAGTTCGCCAAGGCGCTGTTCCTCGCCGACGCGCACGGCTGGACCCGGTTCGCGACCATGCAGAACCACTACAACCTGATCTATCGCGAGGAGGAGCGGGAGATGCTCCCGCTGTGCGCGGACCAGGGCGTCGGCGTGATCCCGTGGAGCCCGCTCGCCCGCGGCCGGCTCACTCGTCCCTGGGACGCGACGACCGCCCGCGGCGCGTCCGACCAGTTCGGCCGCACGCTCTACCCGGAGTCGGACCGGCAGATCGTCGACGAGGTCGCCCGCCTCGCCGCCGAGCGCGCCGTCTCGCCTGCCCGGGTCGCTCTCGCCTGGGTGCTGCGCCGGCCCGGTGTGGCCGCGCCGATCGTCGGCGCGACGAAGCTCGCCCACCTCGACGACGCGATCGCCGCGCTGGACCTCACGCTGACCGACGACGAGGCTGCCCAGCTCGAGAAGCCCTACACCCCGCACCCGGTCGCCGGCTTCGGATAGCCCCGGTCGCCGGTCGGGACGAGACCGCTCAGCGCAGCGAGGAGACGCCGGCTTCCCAGGCGGCGAGGATGGGCCGGGCGGCGTGGTCTTCCAGCACCATCGCCGCCCGGGCGCCGAACAGCAGGTCGGCGGCGAGTTCCGGCTCCTCGCGGACCAGCCCGCCGGCGAGGCTGTCGGCGGCGACGCTCCGGTGATGGACGTCGGCGACGACGTGCGTGTCGAAGAACAGCCGTGCCGCCGGCGGCAGGCCATGGCGGCGAAGCGCCGCGCTGTAGGCGCTCATCGGCGTCACCGACGTCATCTCGAACACGGCCAGGTGGCCGACGAGCGCGCCGCGGTGCGCCCGGTGCAGCCCGAAGTAGGTGGGGAGGTTGCCGGTGGCGAGCGTTGCCGCCGGCACCCGGTCGACATAGGCGCCGTAGGCGGGGTCCAGGTCGAGGGCGCGCATGGTCAGGCCGAACAGTGTCTGGTGCATGTCGCGTTGGACGCCGTCGCCGTACTCGTCGGTCTGGATCTCGATCAGGGCCGCCTTCGCCGCGCCGCGTAGTCGCGGGATCGCCCACGAGTGCGGATCGGCCTCCTTGAGCTGGAGCAGCGACCGGTGGATCACGAACTCGCGGAACTCCTCGAGTGAGCCGCGGTCGGCGAGGTGGCGCGACACCGACGGTCCGCCCGGCGCGTCGACGAGGTCCCGTAGCGCGTCGCCGATCCACGCCGCGCCCGCCCGCCCGGCCGGTGCCGGTGCCGGTGCCGCGAGGCCCGCCGCGGTGATCTCCTGGCGCAGTCGGGCGTCGAAGTCCTCCTCAAGGTCACGGCGCAACCGCAGCAGGGACGGCTCCCATTCCCAGCCGTCCGCGACGTCGGCGAACCCGCGGTAGTGCAGCTCGTACAGGCAGTGGAGGGCGAGGGCGCCGTCCTCGCCGAACAGGGCGTCGTCGTCCGGGCCGGGCGGGTCCGCCAGATCGCGAACCGGGCCCCGCAGGGTGTCCGCGAGGAAGGCGCTGAGTGTCCCGCGTGGCCGGGGCAGCGCCCGCGGAGCCAGCTCGGCGGGGCTGAGCACCGCACCGTAGGCGACGGCTGCCGGCCTGGGGGAGGGCTGGGCGGGGGAGGGCTGGGCTGTCGTCATGCGGCCACCGCGCCGTTGCCGGCGCACAGGACCTGGGCGAGGACCGCCGGGTCCGCCCCGGGCACGGTGTCGGCGACGGCACCGTCGTCGCGCAGCCAGGTGATGCCGGCGAGCAGGTACTCGTCCGGCCCGTAGAAGGCCTCCCCGGCGGCGGCCAGGGCCTGGATGCGGTTCCACACCGCGGGCTGGCGGCAGTGCCGGCCGAACCGGATCGGCCGGGCAGACCAGTCCACCAGGCGGTAGCCGCGGGCGGCGGCCTGTGCGAGGACGCCGAGCGGGTCGGCGATCGAGGAGACCATGAGCATGACCAGGTCGAAGCGGCCGCCGAGCAGCCGGCAGGTCACCTCCGCGCCGTCCCGGCCGCCGTACAGGTCGGGGCCCGGGCCGCGCGCCGGCAGATACGGCGGATTGGCGATGACGCACCGTTCCGGGGCGGTTTCGGCATGTGCGAAGAAGTCGCCGAGTTCGACGGTGTAGGTGGCGGGGCCTTTCAGGTCGATCATCCGCCGCGCCGTGCGATAGGCCTGCGGGTCGTGCTCGAAGCCGCGGATCCGGCTCGTCGACTCCGCGCGACGCACCGCGTCGATCAGTGGTCGACCGCTGCCCGCGCCCAGTTCGACGACGCCCCGCGCGGTGTACGGCCGCAGGTCCGCCGACGTCAGCAGCCGCTCGACGCACCAGGAGTAGAAGGCCGACTCGACCGGGTCGTAGAAGGTCATGGAACCTCCCCGCGGATCGGGGCTGTCCGCGGGTGACGGGGTCGGGCGTGGCGGCGCCCGGCCCCGGGCGCCGGGACCGCCTTCGGACGACGGGCAGGTACCCGCGCCGCGCGTGTTCAACCGACCGCGGGGGCCGTCCGGTGGTCCCGCCCGGCGGGGCGGGACGGCGTCCTCAGGGGGTCCCGGCGGGGTTCAGCGCCAGCTGGTCGGGGAAGCTGCGCAGGGTGTGGCCGCCGTCGACGGCGAGGTGCTGGCCGGTGATCCAGGAGGATTCCGGGCCGGCGAGGAAGCGGATCGCCGCCGCGGTGTCGTCGGCCGCGCCGTGCGGCCGCGGCGGCCGACGGCGTCGCGACGATCGACCCGCCGGCGGTCATCGCCGCCCCGGCATACTTGACCAGATGGAGCGGCCCGGTCGGACCGGTGGACCTCGACGACGGCGGCGGCGGTGAACAGCGGGACGAACAGGGCGACGTCCCGGGCGTCGACGGCGCCGGCGTAGCACTCGACCAGGTCGCGCAGCGCCAGCCGGTCGCCGGGGTCACCCTGGGAGCGCCCGGCGATCGGGCCTGGCCGCTCGCCGGGCGCGATCACGTCCACAGCTTGTCCCACCGTCCGCCCAGGTCGGCGACCCAGCCCGGGGCGGCGTCCGGATCGGACACGAACGCCGCGACCGGCACGGACACCTCGGTGCCGCCGACCTCGACCAGCTCACCCACTCCGGCCAGGGTGCGCGGTCCAGGTCCAGGCCGCCGCCGCTGGCCGCGCGCCGCGGCGCCAGCGTGTGGCGCACCCGCGGGGTCTGGTCACCGCAGCCGGCCGCGGCCCACGCCTCGCGGATGCGGGTGACCCCGGCGGCCACCCCGGCGCTCGACTCGCCCATGATGGGAATCCAGCCGGCGCCGAGCTCGGTGATGCGCCGCGGGTTTCGCCTGGTCATCGGGCCGCTGAACAGGATCGCCGGGCCGCCGGGACGGACCGGTCTCGGATCGCACCAGATCTTCTCGAACGCGACGGTGGGCAGGTCGACGGCGGCCGGACCGCCGGGGGCCCACAGGGCCTGGCAGGCGGTGATGGTGTCGTCGAGGAGCTGCGCGCGGCGCTCGAAACGGGTAACGGTCGTGCCGCTCGCCCAGCACCACGTGGTCGCTCTGCGCGACCGTGTCGATGCCGGCGCCGTCGGCCGCTTTCGCCAGCTCGACGACCCGGTGCTGCTCGTCGGGTCCGTAGGGGCTGGTCGCGACGGGCAGGCCGACGGCGAGGCGCGGTCGGGGCGTCGTCAACGCTGTCGTCCGGGCGCCGGGAGTGTCTATAAATAGAGACAGTGTTCCGTTCGCGAGACAGATAAGGCACGACCAGGAAAGGGCGTCAACCATGCCGACCCAGCCGGTCCGCTCGGTGCAACGGGCAGCTCAGGTCCTCAAGGTGCTGGCCGTGACGCCCGAGCGCGACCTGTCACTCTCGGAAATCGCCCGCGCGGTCGGCATCCACCGGTCCTCCTGCCAGGCGGTCCTGCTCGCGCTGTGCGCCGAGGAGCTCGCCGTGCGCCGCGAACCCGGCCCGCACTACCGGCTCGGCCCGCAGCTGCTCGGCCTCGGGCGCGCCGCCGGCAGCGCCGTCACCCTCACCGACGTGCTGGACGCCGCGCTGCTGCGGCTGCGCGACGAGTTCCAGGCCAGCGCCCTGGCCGGCACCCCCCACGGCGACGCGGTCGTCATCACCGCCGCCCGCGGGGTGCCCCACCCGTACGGCCTGACCGTCCGCGCCGGCTCCGCCGTCCCGCTGCGGGCGCCCGCCGGCCCGATCTACGTGGCCTGGGCGGACGACGCCACCCGGGGCCAGTGGCTGGACCGCGCCGACCCGGCGCTGACGCCGGCGCGGCGTCGCGAACTGACCGCCGCGCTGAGCGCCGTGCGGGCCCGCGGCTGGAGCGCGACCCTCACCTCCCGCGGCGACGCCGACGCCACCCGCTCGGCCCGCGAGGTCACCGACACCGAACTCGCCCTCGGCCGGCTCCAGGTCATCGGGATCAGCGCGCCGGTGTGGTCCCCGGGTGCCACCCTCGCGTCGTCCCTCGCGCTCACCGGCCTGCCCGGTGATTTCAGCGGGGCCGAGCTGCGCCAGGCCGCCGGCCGGCTCGTCGAGGTCGCCGCCGAGGTCACCAGCCTGACCGGGGGAATCCCACCCGACCCTCCCGGTGCGACGCGACGCCCGCCCGGCGCCGCCGGCGCCCGATCCGCCGCGGACGACGCTCAGGCCGCGGAACGGCGACGGAACAGCCAGGTCGCGCCCGCCCAGGACACCGCGAGGATCCCCAGCCCGTAGGCGACGGCGATCCACGCCTCGTGGCCCAGCGACGCGCCGGTGGAGGTGTGGCCCATCCACAGGCCGCGCATCGTCTCGATGATCGGGGTGAACGGCTGGTTCTCGGCGAACCCGCGCAGCACCGCCGGCATGGTGTGCGTCGGCACGAAGGCGGTGCTCACGTACGGCAGAAACATCAGCACGAACGTGAACGAGTTCGCCGCCTCGGGACCGCCGGCGAGCAGGCCGACCGCCGCCGCGAGCCAGGACAGCGCCAGGATGAACAGCACGATCATCGCCGCGGCGCCCAGCCAGTGCCAGACCGACGTCGTCGGCCGCCAGCCGATGCCGAGCCCGACGCCGATGACCAGCGCCGTCGCCAACAGGTTGCGGGTGAGGCTCGCCGCGACCTGCCCGAGCAGGATCGACGACGCCCGGATCGGCATCGACCGGAACCGGTCGACGATGCCGCCGGCCATGTCGGCGGCGAGCGCCACCGCCGTCGTCCCCGCGCCGAAGCCGGCGCACAGCACGATCAGACCCGGCACGACGTAGTCCACGTAGGAGCCGGAGTCCTTCAGCTCGCCACCGAAGACGTAGACGAACAGCAGCATCAGGATGATCGGCAACATCAGTGCGGTGAAGAACGCCTCCGGGTCCCGCCGCGATCGCCGCAGGCAGCGCGTGATCATGATGCGGGAGTCGGTGACGGCGTAGGCGAGGCTCATCGACGGGTCTCCTGTCGGGACATGCTGGCGGGAACGGACCGGCTCGGGGCGGCGGGGTCCTGGGCCGACGCAGGGTCTCGGGTCACGGCGCGGTCTCGGGTCACGGCGCGGGCTCCGGGACGCGGCGTGGCTCCGGTGTGGAAGGTGCGGCGGCGGTCAGGGAGAGGAAGACGTCGTCGAGGCTCGGCCGGTGCGTCGAGACCCGGGGGGACGCGGCGCCGGTGGCGGCGACGGCGGTGAGCAGCTCCCGCAGTCGGGTGGCGGAGCCGTCGGTGGCGATGTCGATCGTGAGGGCCTGCTCGTCGGCGTCCTCGGCGATCAGGGCGCCGGCGGCGGCACCGGCACGCGTCGCGCCGCCGGCGGCGAGGGCGGTGCGGAAGGCGCGGACGTCGGGGAAGCGCAGGCGGACGATCTCGGCGCCGAGGCTGGACTTCAGTTCGTCCGGCGTGCCGCGGGCCACGATCCGCCCGCCGGTGAGCATCGCGACGGTGTCGGCGAGCTGGTCGGCCTCCTCCAGGTACTGGGTGGTGAGCAGGATCGTGACGGCCTGCTCGGCGAGGCGGCGCACGGTGTGCCAGAGCTGCTCCCGGCTGCGCGGGTCGAGACCGGTCGTCGGCTCGTCGAGGAACAGCAGCTCCGGGCACCTGATCATGCTCGCGGCGAGGTCGAGCCGGCGGCGCATGCCCCCGGAGTAGGTCCCGACCCGGCGGTCCTGGGCGTCGGTGAGCCCGAACTCGACGAGCAGCTCGGCGACCCGGGCCCGGCGGGCGCGACGCGGCAGGTGCAGCAGGCCGGCCATCATCTCCAGGTTCTCCCGGCCGGTCAGGACGTCGTCGACGGCCGCGTACTGCCCGGTCAGGCTGATCACGCCGCGCACGCCGACCGGGTCGGCGGCCAGGTCGTGGCCGGCGATCGTCGCGCGCCCGCCGTCGGGGCGGACCAGCGTGGCCAGGATGCGCACCAGCGTGGTCTTGCCGGCGCCGTTGGGGCCGAGCAGGCCGAGCACCGATCCCCGCTCGAGGGTGAGGTCGACACCGTCGAGTACCGCCCGCCCGCCGAAGGACTTGCGGATCCCCTCCGCAACAACTGTGTATGGCATAGACAAACGGTATACGGCATACACAAATTCTGTCCAGTCGTATTCTCGGGCCGTGGACGAGACGCGCGTGAGCGGCGAGGCGACACCGCCGCGACCGCTGCCGCCGGGCCTCGAACTGCTCTGGGGCCGCCGCGCCGCCGGCGGTCGAGGCCCGCGTCCCGGGCTGTCGGTGGACGCGATCGTCACCACGGCCATCGGGCTCGCCGACGCCGAGGGTCTGGAGGCCGTGTCGATGGCCCGCGTCGCCAGGGCGCTGGGCTTCACGACGATGTCGCTCTACCGGCACATCGCCAACAAGGACGAGCTGCTCCAGCTCATGTGGAACGCCAGCGCCCTCGGCGTCGAGACCCTGGAACTGCGGGGCGAGTCGTGGCGCGAACGGCTGCGATGCTGGGCGCTCGTGCAGCGCGAGATGATCGACCGCCATCCGTGGATCACCCAGATGCCGCTGGCCGCGCCCCCGCTGGCGCCGAACTCGATGATTTTCGTCGAGCTCGGCCTCGCGGCCTTCGACGACACCGACCTGCCCGACGTCGAGAAGCTCCGCGTGATCGGCCTGCTCAGCTCCTACACCCTGAGCGAGGCGCGGATGGCCCACGACGCCGCCCGCGCGGCCGCCGCTGCCGCGGGGTCAGCGGCCAACGACGACGGCCCGCCCGCCGCGGCGAACGGTGACCACGCCGGTGACATCCACGACGCCGGCGGCGGCAGCCCGCCGCCACCGGCGTGGACGTACGAGACCCTGCTGCGGGAACTGGTCGACGCCGAGCGCTTTCCCCGGCTGCACGCGATCGCCTGGTCCGGCGGCATCGGCGACGACCCGAGCGGCTTCGACGAACGCGACGAGTTCCTCCTCGGCGTCGACACCATCCTCGACGGCGTCGCCGCCATGATCGCCCGTCACGCCCGGTAGGGGAGCGGTACCGCTGCGCCGCTCAGGCTATGAACACGACAAGACTCCGCCTGGCCCGACGGAACCGAGAAAACCATCCTGCGGAGTGATGGAGAACGCTCAAACCAGACGTGAAGCCATACAGAAGGACCACGGCGGTCCCCCTGGCACGCAGACATCGGACGAATCGGGCTGCCTACTAGTTGCGGTCAGTGACCGTGCTACCCGAAACGATCGTGGACACGCAGCCGATGGGTCAGGATGGGCGGGATGACGCAGGGAGTCGGCGAGCGGGTGGCGTGCCGGGCCGAGGGGATCGCGGCGGCGTTGGAGCGTCGGCAGGTCGCGCTCTACCTGGCCACGATCGGCGTGGGTGTCGTCGTCGGGCGGGCCGCCGCCGCGGTGGGCACGGCCGGTGAGCGGGCGATCAGCCCGGTGCTGGCCGGGCTGCTGTTCGTGACGTTTCTGCAGGTGCCCGCCGCGGAGTTGGCCCGGTCGCTGCGGGCCGGGCGGTTCGTTGCCGCGGTGCTGGTGGTGAACTTCGTGGTGGTGCCGGCGGTGGTGGCGGCGATGTTCCCGTTCCTGCCGGGGGAGCGGGCGGTGCGGCTCGGGGTGCTGCTGGTGCTGCTCTGCCCGTGCGTCGACTGGGTGGTCGTGTTCAGCGGGCTCGCCGGGGCGCGGGCCCGTCAGGTGCTCGCGGTGACGCCGCTGCTGCTCGTCGTCCAGTTCCTGCTGCTGCCGGTGTACCTGGTGGCGTTTCTCGGCCCCGGGTTCGGCGGGGTGGTCGGCGCGGGTCCGTTTCTGCGGGCGTTCGCACTGCTGATCGTCGTGCCGTTGGCGGGTGCCTGGCTGGCGCAGGCCTGGGCCGTGCGGCGGGCCGGTGGCCTCGTCGCGACCCGGGTGGCCGGCGCGGCGATGGTGCCGCTGATGGTCGCGACGTTGCTGGTCGTCGTCGCCTCGCAGGTGCCGAGGTTGCGCGGCGGTCTCGGCGACCTCGCCCGCGTGGCGCCGTTCTATGTGCTGTTCCTGCTGGTGATGGCAGGCGCCGGGGCCGGGGTGGCCCGGGCGTTCCGGCTCGACGTGCCGGCGAGCCGGGCGGTGGTGTTCAGCGGCGCCGCCCGCAACTCCCTCGTCGTCCTCCCGCTCGCGCTCGCGCTGCCCGCGGAGCTCGCGATCGGCGCGGTCGCCGTGGTCACCCAGACCCTTGTCGAGGTACTCGGAATGGTGGTCTATGTGCACCTGATTCCGCGTCTGCTGCCGGCCGCCGGCCCGACGGTGGAGCATTCGATCGAACCGGGATGATCCGGGTAGCGCACGAGCAGGGAACGCGTTGGCTCGACCCTTGGTGTGAACGGACGTAGCTGCGATCGACCGATCGGTCCCGCCAATCGTCGAGAGGAAAAGCTGTTTCGCGGGTGGTGACTTCGCCGTGCGTTCATCTGTGGTCAGAATTCCGCTCACCGGCGGTGCCAGAATGGGCCCCGGCCGTCGGAGCGGCTGGTGGCCCGGGGTCCTCCCGTCGGTCGCGATGCTGCGGACAACCGAGAAGGGGCGCTGATGACCGCCGTGGTCGAGCCGGAAACGTCGGGGTGGCAGTTCACCGGAATCCTGTCCGCGCTGGCGGCCAGTCGGCTTCCCGATCCCTATCCGTGCTACGAAGTGGTGCGCCGGGCGGGAACGTTCCTGGACGGTGAGCTCGCCGGCGGTCCCGTCACGCTCGTCACGGGCCACGCCGAGGGCGCCGCGATGCTCGCGCATCCCGCGTTCGGCCACGGTTATCGCGACGGGGTCGCCTTCCGCGGCAAGGTCGAGGACGGCCTCGGGTCGCTGCTGCGTGCCGACCCGCCGGACCACGGCCGGCTCCGGCGCCTGGTCGGCCGGGCGTTCACGCCGTCCGTCGTCGCCGCGCTCGTCCCGCACATCACCGCCACGGTCAACGCGCTGCTCGACGACGCCCTCGAGGCGGGGGAGGTCGACGCGGTCACAGCGCTGACCCGGCCGATGCCGCTGCGGGTGATGTGCCGCCTGCTCGGCGTCCCGGAGGCCGACGAAGCCGAGTTCGGCGGCTGGGCCGACGCGCTGACCAGGGGGCTCGACCCGCGCCCTCTGCTCACCCCGGCGGAGAACGCCGCCCGCAACCACGCCACGACCGCCTTCGACGACTACTTTCGCGAGCTCATCGCCCGTCGCCGCGTGCAGCCGCGGGACGACCTGCTCAGCCGGCTCGTCGCGATCCATGACGACGACGGCGACGCGCTGTCCGAGCGGGAACTGCTCGAACTGTGCACGCTGCTGCTGGTAGCCGGCTACGAGACGACCGTGAACCTGCTCGGCGGCGGCATTCTCGCGCTGGTGCGCAACCCCGACCAGCTCGCCGCCCTGCGCGCCGACCCCGCCCTGGTCGGCCCGGCGGTGGAGGAGATGCTGCGCTATGACGCGCCGATCCAGTTCATCGGCCGCACCATCCTGGGCGATGCGGAGATCGGCGGGCGCGCGTTCGCCCGCGGCGACGGTGTGATCGTCGCCGTGGGGGCGGCGAACCGCGATCCGGATGCCTTCGACGAGCCCGACCGGTTCCGGGTGGGCCGGTTTGCCGGTGGCGGGCGGGCGCGGCGCCACCTGGGCTTCGGGGCCGGTATCCACTACTGCCTCGGCGCGCCGCTCGCCCGCGTCGAAGCGGAGCTGGCCTTCCGGGCGCTGCTGAGCCGCGTCGGCTCGTTTTCGCTCGCCGACGGCGACGTCACCTTTCGTGAGCAGATTGTCATCCGGGGCGTGCGCTCGCTACCACTACGACTGTCCCGCTGAACAGGGCGGGAAGAAGGCCGTTCCGTTTCCAGTAGAAGAACGCGCGCAGAGATTCCAATGGTGCAATCGGTTGCACGTGCAGCGGCCGCGTGAACGCCGAAAGATCGGCGACGATGCGGGCGCCGGCGCGGGACGATGCCGGCGATCCGACGCGCCCGCGGAGGCAGCGCATGAGCTTCGACCTTCTTGACCTTCCCGAACCGGACCGACCACCCGTCGACCCCGAGGAGTACCTCCGCGCCCTGATGCGCTGGCACTTCTCGGTGGAGACCGGCAGCCCCTTCTGGCTGCGTCGCGCGCAGAGCCTCGACTTCGACCCGATCCACGACGTCCGCACCTTCGGGGACCTGCGGCGCTTCCCGAACGTCGTCGACGAGTTTCGCGCGGTGCCGGTCGAGGACCTGGTGCCACGCGGGCTCACCGGCGCCGACCGCGTCATCGCCGGCGTCTACGAGTCCGGCGGCACCACCGGCCTGCCCAAGCGTTTCGTCATGTTCGACCGCTGGATGGAGTTCGCGCTCGGCTGGGACGAGTCCCACTACGCCGCGCTCGGCACCGCGAACGTCCTGCTCGTCGGGCCCAGCGGGCCGCACATGTTCGGGGAGTTCGCCCGCCGCCGGGCGCGGCGCCACGACGGCATGCTGTTCGCCGTCGACCTCGACCCACGCTGGATCAAGAAGCTGCTCGAACGCGGCGACGCCGCCGAGTCGGAACGCTACGTCGAGCACGTCGTCGACCAGGCGGCCCACATTCTCAGCACCCAGACGGTCGGCATTCTCATCACCACTCCGCCGCTGCTCGAACGCCTCACCCGGCGCAACGACCTGGTCGAGACCATTCGCAAGGACGTCCGTTACCTCTGCTGGAGCGGCGCGCACCTCGACGCCGACACCCGTGAGATCTTCCAGACGGAGATCTTCCCGGGCATTCCGCTCAAGGGCCTGTACGGCAGCACCACCATTCTCGGAATGTCCCGGGAACGCGACGTCGAACGCGCCGACGGTCTCGCCGCCTTCGACCCGCCCAGCCCGTACATCGTCTTCCGGGTCGTCGACCCGGAAACCGGCGAGGACGTGGCGTTCGGGGAACGCGGGCAGGTCGTCATGAACCACCTGACGAAGTACGCGCTCATCCCGAACAACCTGGAACGCGACCACGCGATGAGCATCGAGCCGCCGGCCGGCTGGTTCGGCTGCTCGGTGGCCGACGTCGGCCCGGTGGCCACCTTCGGTGACACCACCGTGATCGAGGGGGTCTACTGATGTCCACACCCGTGCAGGCAGCCGTCGCGGACCAGAACGCCGAGCAGACCGGCGCGGATGTGCAGATCGACGCGCTGGGCCCGGATGGTCCCTACCGCAGCCGGCGGCGGGCGCCGCTGAGCGCGCTTTCCGGCGCGCCGGTCGGCGAGATCAGCCAGGTGCCCGCGCTGTACGTCCGCCGGACGCTGGCGGCCATGCGGGCCGCGCCGGTGCTGCCGATCGCGGCCCGACTCGACGCGCTCGACCGGGCGGCGGAGCTGTTCGCGACCGCGACGATCGGCGGATTCGACCTCGACGGGTATCTCCAGCTCGTCTCGACCGCCTCCGGGGTGCCGCGCGCGGTCGTGAGCGTGGGCGTCGAATGGATCACCGACGTGCTGCGTTCGCAGCGGCACACCATGGCGCTGGCCAGGCCGAACGGCGCCGTCGACGCCTGGCGCGACGAGCGCACGGTGGCCGGCTCGGCGGTGTGGACCCGCCGGGGTGACCTCTTCGCCGTGCACGCCGCGGGCAACACCCCGGCGGTTCACGGCCTGTGGCCGGAGGCGCTGGCGCTTGGCTACAAGGTCGTGGTGCGCCCGTCGTCGCGGGAGCCGTACACCGCGTTCCGGCTCGTGGAGGCGCTGCGCCAGGCCGGCTTCCCCCCGGCGACGGTGACCCTGCTGCCCACCGACCACGACGTCGCCGACATCCTCATCCACGAGTCCGACTTCGCGATCGTCTACGGCGGCCAGGACGTCGTCGACAAGTACGGCGCCGTCCCCACCGTGCTCACCCAGGGCCCCGGCCGGTCGAAGATCCTCGTGACCGCCGACGTCGACTGGCGCGAGAAGATCGACATCATCGCCGACTCCGTCAGCCACCTGGGCGGGACGGCCTGCACCTGCACCACCGCCGTGCTCGTCGAGGGCGACCCGGAGCCGCTGGCCGCCGCCCTCGCCGAACGCCTCGGCCGGGTACCGAGCCTGTCGCCGGAGCATCCCGACGCGATCCTCACCGTCCAGCCCGTCGCCGCGGCGCGCGCGGTCGACAGCTACCTGCACCAGGTCGCCGGGGACGCCCGGGCGCTGCTCGGCGGCGACAGCATCGTCGACGAACTGCCCGGCGGCGGCGCCGTGCTGCGTCCCGCCGTGCACCTCGTCGACGCGGCCCGGGCCCCGCAGCTCGGCGTGGAGCTGCCGTTCCCGTGCGTCTGGGTCGGCCCCTGGTCACCCGCCGACGGCGTCGCCCCGCTGCGCGACACCCTCGTGCTCACCGCGATGACCACCCGCGCCGACCTGATCGACGCCCTGCTCGACGAGCCGTCGATCACCAACCTCTACCTCGGCGACCACCCCACCACCTGGCTGCGCCCCGGCGTCCCCCACGACGGCTACCTCGCCGAACACCTCATGCGCACCAAGGGCATGATCCGCTCGGACGTCCCCCGGTCGACGTCCGAGCCGGTGCCGCCGACGGACTGACCCGCACTCCGACGCCGACACCCGGCCGGCCGGAACGTCCGGCCGGCCGTTCGTGTCAGCGCCCTTCGGCCCGTGCCCAGGGCGTCAGGATGCGTCCGGAACCAGCCAGTGGACCAGGCCGCTTCCGGGCGGTGGGCAGGCGAACCTGCAGATTCGGATCCTGTCGATGACCGGGCCCCAGGGGCCCGGGGTCTGGCTTTCGAAACCGACCCGGGTGGAGAATCCCCTGGCGGTGAAGCGAACACTCGTGACCTTCCGTCTGTGGGTAACGCAGAAGTCGAGTGAAGACCTGAAATGCCGGACATGTCGTGTATCCCCCGTCTACCGAATGTTCCCGTGCGGCCGCAGGTTATCGAGCTGGTCGTCCCATCGCTGGTGAAACAGCGACGCACCTCCGCCAGCGTCCTGAGGAGCGGTGGTTTGCCCGGAACGGGCGGCCGACCGGATCCACGTGGCGTGGGTTCGGGCCGCGTCCGCCCCGTGCACCCGTGCACCCGTGCACCTTCGTGGACAGTGAACTGGCGCGACCGTTCCGGGGCGTCTCGTGTCCGGCCCGCTCCGTCTACCCGGCTTCCCCCTCGACGGCCGGGGCGAGGTCGGGCAGGTGCAGGCGGCCGAGTCGGGTGGGGTCGACCAGGGCCTGGATGGCCGTGACGCGACCGCCGGACGTTTCGAACGCCATCACGGAAACGGGCTGGCCGCCCACCGTGATGACCACGCCCGCGGTGCCGTTGACCAGCATCGGGTGTACCTGGGCGGCGGGCTGGGCGAACATCATCGCCCGGCGGGCGACAGCCGCCGCGCCGCGCACGACCGCAGTCGCCGGCGCCCGGGCGGGCCCGCCGTCGGCCCGCAGGACGACGTCGGGATGCAGCAGCGTGACGAGCTCGTCGAACCTGCCGCCGCGCGCGGCGGCGAAGAAGGCGGCCACGATCTCCCGCCCGGCCGCGCCGGTCGTGGTGTCGTCCGGCGGGGACTGCCCGCCACGCACCCGGCGACGGGCGCGGCTGGCCAGTTGCCGGGCTGCCGCCGGGGTGCGGTCGAGCGTCGGCCCGATCTCGTCGAAGGGCAGGCCGAACAGGTCGTGCAGCACGAACGCGAGCCGTTCGGCGGGGGCGAGCGTGTCGAGCACGACGAAGAGCGCCGCCCCCACCGAGTCGGCGAGCAGGGCCTGCTCCTCGGGGCCGGCGACGCCGTGCGGGAGCACCACCGGATCGGGCACGTGCACGCCGACGGGTTCCTCCGGGCGGCTGCGGCGGGCCCGCAGCCGGTTCAGGCAGACCCGGGCGAGCACCGTCGTCAGCCAGCCGCCCAGGTTCGCCACGTCCTCGGCGTCCGCGCGGTCGAGACGCAGCCAGGCGTCCTGCACGGCGTCGTCGGCCTCGTGCGCGGAGCCGAGCATCCGCACGGCGACCGCGTGCAGGTGTGCCCGGTGCTCCTCGAACCGCCGGGCGAGCAGGTCCCGCCCGTCCGCCGAGCACCCGGCCTCCGTCGGACGTCCGGTCCCCGCCGGGTGCTCGGTCGTCACCGGCCGCTCAGTCCCAGGAACCGGCCGGCTGGCCGGTGACGACGTTCAACCGGTTGAACACGTTCGTCGTCGCGATCTTCAGGACCAGCGCGGCGAGACCGCGCTCGTCGAAGTGCGCGGCGGCGGCCTCCCAGATGTCGTCCGGCACCGGGTCGGGGCGGTCGCTGAGCCGGGTCGCGGCCTCGGCGAGCGCGAGGGCGGCTCGTTCCGCCGGGGTGTAGTAGCCGGTCTGGCGCCAGGCGGCGACGGCGCCGAGCCGTTCGACGGTCTCGCCGGCCTTCACCGCGTCGCGGAAACCGGCGTCGACACACGGCCCGCAGCCGTTGACCTGGCTGACCCGCAGGTGGACCAGCGCCAGTGTCGCCGCGGGGACCCCGCCGTCCTCGCTCGCGGCGTTCAGCGCGGCGACCGCCGGCCACGCCTGCGCGATCACGACCGCCGGATTGCGCATCCGTGTCTCCATGATCATTACCTCCGTGGGTGAACGGTACGGCGCGTCCGTTGCGGACGCGCCCCCTCACCCGTACTGACCCGCGGCGCCGCGTCGATGTGACGGTGACCTTGATGCGCTGCGGGTCGGATCGCGCTTCGCGAGGTTCTCCAGCTGGGTGTTGAAGCCGATGTGCCGGCAGATCGGCAGCCCGGTCTCCTGGATGACGGCGCCTTTCGGGCGCGATCGCCCGGGCGGGCGGGAGATCCGTCGTATCCGCCCGCTCTGCTACGCTGCGTGCAGGTTGGGTTCGTGGTGGGGGACGAAGCGAATGCCTGGACCATCCAACGTGCCGTGGTGGCGAAATCCGCACATCATCGTGCCGGCGGTCGCCACCATCGTCGCGGCCGTGATCGGCGCTGCCCTGACCGGCGTGCTGACCTCCCAACCCAGACTGATCGAGACCGGCGCCGGGAGCAGCCCGACCGCCACCAGCTCACCCGGCTTCACGCCGCCAGGCGGGACGTCGCCTCCTGCGCCGTCCCCGACCTCCCCGACCCCGACCCCGACCCCGACCCCCACCCCGACCCCCACCCCGACCCCGACCCCGAGCAGGACGACCGACAGCCCGAGTCCCAGGTCGTTCACCCTCGACACCGGCGCAGACGTAAGCGATGAAAAATGCAGCTTCGTCTACGACGGCGTCACACACTGCGAAAGCACTGAGAGCACCGTCGAGGTCTATTTCCTCAACAACGGAAACTCGGCCGGCTGTGCGTTCGGGGAAATCGTCTCCTGGGGCGACGGGACCAGTACCTCCAAAACCATCTACGGTGGGCCGCCCGGGCAGATCTTTGTCGCGAGTCACACCTATCGCGCGCCGGGAATTTACCGGATAGCGTTGAAGAACAGCTCGGGCGCGAGTACCTGTATGGCATTCTCGGTGACGTTCTCCTTTGCGCTCAGGTCCCGTTAGCGGCCAGTGACCGACGGGCGCAGAAGCATCCACTGGTGGCCGAAGGGGTCGGCGAGGCGGCCGGCGCGGCCGTAGGGATGGTCGGTGATCGGGTGGATGACGGTCGCGCCGCGGGCCAGCATCGTCGCCGCGACGCCGTCCGGGTCGGCCAGTTCGACGGCCATGACGACGGGGGTGCCGCCGAGGCTGGCGGGTGAGGGGTCGCCGTCGTCCTCGTCCTTGACCGCGAGGCGCGCGCCGGCGAGCACCATCTCGGCGTGGACCACGCGACCCGCGTCGTCGGTGTGCCGCTCGGTCGGGTCGGCGCCGAAGACGTCCCGGTAGAAGGCGAGGGCCTCGGTCGCGCCGCGCACGACGAGCCGGGGGTAGGCGCTGGAAATCGTCTGCATGCCTGGCATCGTGCCCGCGCGGACCGGCGCCGGATTGGAGGAATCAGTCGCCGCGCGGCACGTGGTTCGGCGCGTCGGGGGAGCGCGGGCGCCAGGCGCCGGGAGTGAGCCCCGACAGGGCGCGGAAGTCGTTGATCAGATGCGCCTGGTCGTAGTAGCCGCAGTCGACCGCCAGCCGCGCCCAGTCCGGGTCCGCGCCGTGACCGGCGGCCGCCGCGGCGTGCAGGAGCCGTTGGAACCGGCGGACGCGGCTGAACCGCTTCGGTGCCAGGCCGATCCGCGCCGTGAACTGCCTGTTCAGCCGGCGCGGGGTCCATCCCAGCAGGTCCGCCGTCGCCGCGACCGGTGTCCCGGCGTGCAGCGCCTCGGCCGCGCGGCGCACCGCCGGATCCGCTTCGACGGGGCGGATCGCCTGGTCCAACAGCGTCCGTTCGAGCAGGGCCAGCGCCGCGTCGGGGCCCGCGGCGGCGCGCAGCCGCTCCCGCAGCTCCGACCCCGTTCGCCCCCACAGGTCGCCGAGATCGACCAGGCGGCGCGGTAGATCGGCGCCGTCGACGGGGAAGAACGGCCAGGCGCCGCCGGGACGGAACGCCACCCACACGATCTCCCGCTGCGTCGCCGGATCGAGGAGGATCGGCCGGTCCGTCGGCCCCTGCAGCGCCGCGGCGCCGGTGCGGGACGACACCCGCGGATCGTCCGCGTCCCAGGCCTCCAGCACGTCGGTGGACAGACTGATGAGCAGCTGCACCCCGCCCGTCGGCAGGGCCAGCTCCCGGGCGTGCGCGAACTGCCCGCGTGAGTAGCCGAGGCCGGCGACCACCGAGTCCAGGCGGGGGTCCGCCGCGCGCCTCATCACCACCCTTCCACCGTAGCCGCCCGGCAGCACCGGGCTGACCGTCTCGGTGTCTGGCGCGGAGAACGTGACGGCGACGGCGGAGAGCACCGCCGAAACCTGGTTTCCGGCGCTATCCGGCCGAACAGGCCGACTCTCCCTATGGGCATCGCCATACGTAAAAGAATGGCACCTGCCGTTACGGTCGGGCCGCTGGCCATAAGGCGCCGCCCGTGTCTGGCCGGGCCGCCCCCAGGAGGCGGAAGGAGGACGCGAGAATGCACGCTGAACGTACGGAAGATCCAGGAGGTTCGCCGTACGGCGGCCCCGGCGGCGGAATCCGGCGCCGGCTGGATCCTCGGCGCCGGCCTGGATCCTTCCTCACCTCCCGGAATCGCCCGCGCGCGGCTCGGGGACCGGCCAGGTCGTCCACGGCGGCGCTACGGCTGGTGCTGGTGGTGGCGGCGGTCACGGCCGCGTTCGGGGCCGCCGCGCCGGCCCGGGCCGCCGCGGTGGTGAACGCCACCATCGAGGACACCGCTGTCGGCACGGGCCTGAACCAGGTCACCTACTCCGGGACCTGGACGCTGTGCGGCGGATGCTCGCCGGCCACGCCCAACAACAGCTTTCGGTATTCGACGGCCGGGGGCGCGAGCGCGACCGTCCGCTTCACCGGAACGCAGTTCAGAATCTACGGGATCCAGGAGCGCAGCGGCGGCCTGGCCACCGTCAGTATTGACGGCTCGACCTCCACCACGATCGACACCTTCAGGTTCACCTCGGAATCCGCGCTGCTCTACAACTCGCCGGTGCTCGCCAACGGCACCCATACGGCGACGCTGACGAACATCGGTCAGCGCAATCCGTCCTCGACCGCCACCGTCATCGGTTTCGACCGGGTGGAGGCCCTCACCGACACAGCCCCGCCGGGGCAGGACATGACGACCAGCACAATCGAGGACGGCACCATCGGCACCGGTCCCAACCAGATCACCTACACGGGCAACTGGCTGGCGTGCGGTGGATGCGTCCCGGCGAGCCCCAACAACAGCTTCCGGTACTCGACGGCCGGCGGCTCCAGCGCGACCATCCGCTTCACCGGAACGCAGGTCAGCGTCTACGGGATCAAGGAGCGCCATGGCGGCATCGCGTCGATCTCCGTCGACTTCGGCCTGACCACCACCATCGACACCTATGCGCCCACGTCCAGTGTGGCCTTGTTGTTCTCCTCCTCGAATCTCAGCAGCGGCTCGCACATCGTGCAGATCCTCAACACCGGCCAGCGCAACCCCGCTTCCGACAGCACCGTCACCGGGTTTGACCGGGCCGTCGTCGCCACGACGTCGTCGCCCGTGGATCCGCTGCCGCCGCCCACGCCGGGGAACAACCGGTCCGGGCTGCCGTGGCTGTCGGGGGTGAACGGCGATCCGCTGCTCAACCCGGCGTCCGTGGACCAGTTCTGTGCCACCCGCGGCAGTCTCTGCGACCTCGCCCACGTCTATGTGGCCAGGGACAGCTGGGGGTCGATCGTGCAGCCCTCGTTCGCGGAGCAGAACTTCGCCGGCTGGCCCGGCCGCCTGCTCATCTCCGTCCCGCTGTTCCCGGAGAACTCGGGATCCTCGCTGGCGGCCTGCGCCGCCGGTGACTACGACGCGTACTGGCGCACCTTCGGCACCACGTTGAACAGCACCGGCCGGCAGAACTCGATCATCCGGCTGGGCTGGCAGGCCAACGGCAACTGGTTCCAGTGGTCCGCCTACAACGCCGCCAACTACGTGGACTGCTGGCGTCGCGCCGCGACCGCGATCAGGGCCACGGCCAACCCGGACCCGGTTCTCGACTGGACCATCAACGCCCACTACTCCCAGCTTCCGCCGAGCCACAACCCGACGGATCTCTACCCCGGTGACGCCTACGTGGACAGCATCGGCATCGACGCCTACGACCACTACCCGCCGTCGCCGGACCTGCCGTCCTTCAACAGTCAGGCGAACGCGGTCGGCGGCATCACCTGGCTGTACAACTTCGCCCGGGCCCACGGGAAGCAGTTCGGCATCGGCGAATGGGGGGTGGCGCCCGGCTCCGACGGCAACGGCGGCGGCGACAGTGCCGACTACATCCAGTGGATGCACGACTGGATGGCTGCCCGCGCCGGCCAGGGCTTCCTCTACGAGGCGTATTTCAACAACTGCGACCCCGGGAACGTCGGCTCGAACCTGTTCCGACCGTTCTCGACCGGCTGCGTCTACCGCAATCCGAATGCCGCCGGCCGCTACACGACCCTCTGGCGCAATCCAGCCACGGTCCTGGCGCAGCCGTAGGCCGCCCGGACCGGCACCGCGGCCGGGGCCCCGCCGCGGTCAGGGAGAAAGATGGTCGCTCAGCGCGCGCCGGCTGAGCTGGTCGGCGGCCCGGGTCGTCTCCGGCAGCCGATATGTGGGGCACAGGTCCAGGACGCGACGGCAGGCGTCGTCGAGGTTGGTGCGGTGGCCGACGGAGAGGTAGACCTCCCGGACGCCGTCGCGGGTGCGCAGCGCCGCGCCGACCGGCTCGCCGTCGAGGACGATCGGCGTCCGCTCGCCGCGCCGCGCGCCGGGCACGATGTGCCGGCCGACGAACGGAGTCTTGGCCACGCCGATCGTCGGCAGGTCGAGGGTGACGCCGAGATGGCAGGCCAACCCGAACCGGCGCGGGTGCGCGATACCGTGCCCGTCGCACACCAGCAGGTCGGGCGGGGCGGCCAGCTGCGGGAGCAGTTCCGCCCAGGCGTCGAGCAGCGCCGGCAGTTCCCGGAACGACAACAGCCCCGGCACGTACGGAAACGCCGCCCGCCCCACCACCGTCGCCGAGGCGACCACCTCCCAGGCCGGCGCGGCGAGCACGACGACCGCCCCGGCGACCAGGTCGGACCTGGAGTCATAGGCGACGTCGAGACCGGCGACCGTGACCACGTCGTGCGGCCCCGGGATGTCAGCCCGGACCAGCCTGCGCAGTTCGCCTTGCAGCGTCTCGGTCCGCTGCATCTCGGTATCCCCGACGCGCTTCACCGCCGCCCTCCTGGCCATCGCGTACCGCTGCACCGGACCCTGTTCCGGGGCGGCGGTGCAAGTTATCGTTGCCTGCCGGCGCGCATACGTTCCTGGAGAACGTCGTCCGCGGCGATCAACTGCTCCTCGGTGGGCGGGTGACAGACGTATCCCTGACCGCGGATGTGGGCGAGCAGTTCAGGCTCGGGTCCGAATCCGTACGAGCCGAGATAGTAGGCGACCGAGTCGGTCCAGATCCAGGTGCCATCGGTACGGAAACTGACCGGCACGACCTTTCCCCTGGACGGATCGACGACGTCATCGGTGCGCCCGGTAGTCCGCAGGACAATCGGTCCGGAGTTCAGGTAACGCAGAACCCGGTCCTTCGTCTCGTCATCCGAGAGATGCTCATGAGTGTCGAAGCTGGGGTTGCCAGCGACCTTCTCGAAAACGCGGGCAATTCTCGGTCTGGTGGCGTCCGGGGGTGTCATGTCTCCTCATCTGGTCGAAAGAGCTGCCAGCTTCCGTCGTACGGTAGATTTGGCCACAGGATACCCTCGTCGTCGACATGGCCCGAGCCTGAGGTCACTTCACCTGTGCGTCTGTTGACCCAGGCGAGCTCGGTCGGGGCAAGGACATCAACCCGGAGCTCGTCGGCCACCTCCTGCGCGATCGGTGTCTCACCCTGGCCGGTCTCGCAGGAGAGCAACTTCACCGGCTGGCCGTTCCAGCGTTCGTCCGCTCGGATCAGGGCACTGAGATCCTGTGCGTCCAGCCTTTCCTCGCCAACATGAAAAGAGGACGGCGATCCGTGCAGGTCCGCGGTGTAGAACCCCCGCTCGGGCTCGACTCTGACGGCCGAAAGGACAATATCATCGCCGGGCTCGAAGAAGGCGCGGCCCGCGCGGGTTTCCACACTCGCCTCATAGATCGCGGACAGCCGCTTGTCGAGCGGCTCAGGACCATCCGGGGAGTTGTCTCGACGTTCATCCCGTGCGGGCTTCCACCAGGCTCTTTCCCGCGGCCCTTCACCCACCTCGGCCCGCTGTCCGGCGTGGGAGTCGAGCGGTCTCGCGTTCAGTACGGCCTCGCGCCCGGCGGGACGCGGCGTCGGGTTCCGGGCCAGTTCGGGTTCGGATGTCTCCGGCGCAAGCTTCGCGAGTTTTGCTTCGAGGGGGGACTCCCGCCCGGCCTGTGCGGTCTCGGAACCTGGCGGACGGAACGCCGCCGGGCCGTCGGGGCCGCGTTGTTCCAGCGCGTCCAGTTTGGTGTGGATCCGCTCGCGCCCCGCATCGTGATTGGCGCGCCCCGGCGCCGGGAGGCCTTCGACGACGTCCACGTTCCTGCTGGGAACACCGGGATCCGTGTAGGAGTCTCCCCCGCCGAGGGCGCGACGTTCGAGGGCGGCCATCTTCGCCTCGATGGACGAAGCCTCTGGGCTGTCGCTCGTCGCGGGCGCACGTTCGGGATGGTCGTGGTTGCCGCCTGGCAGGTCACGAGACATCGGCGCTCACCGTGCCAGTATGGCCACGCTTAGACGTCGATGTGCGCTCTGGGCTGGTTCGTGCCCGGCCGGCCCTCGGCGGGGTGGGTGATCAGTCGCGCCGTGGGCCTCGGCTCGCGTGTACTTGCGGTGATGGCGCTCTCACGTGTGGTGATGGGAGACTGATAGTGGTACGCGGGTGTGTGGCCCCGTGGGGCGGGTAGGCGAACTGAGCGGCACTACCTACGGTCGCGATCCGGCCTGGCCCCACCTGGCCCGGCCGGGTGGCGTGGAGCCCGACCGGGGTGGGATCGGGCCAGGTCGGACGCGGCGGCCCGTCGCATGGCGGCGGGCGGCAGGTCCGATCGGGGGAGTGCCGGTGAGGGTCGACCCGACCGTGAGACGCCGGCAGGATGAGGAGTTCGTGGTGACAGCACAGGAGCGTCGTCCGACTACCACCGACGCGGGGATACCCGTCGCCAGCGACGAGCATTCGCTGTCCGTCGGACCGAACGGGCCGCTGCTCCTTCAGGATCACTACCTGATCGAGCAGATGGCGAACTTCAACCGGGAGCGCATCCCGGAGCGGCAGCCGCACGCCAAGGGCGGCGGCGCGTTCGGCACGTTCGAGGTGACCCAGGACGTCAGCGCATACACAAGGGCGGCGGTGTTCGCACCCGGGGCGAAGACCGACGTGCTGATCCGGTTCTCGACGGTGGCCGGCGAGCGGGGCAGCCCGGACACCTGGCGGGACCCGCGCGGCTTCGCGGTGAAGTTCTACACGTCCGAGGGCAATCTGGACATCGTCGGCAACAACACGCCGGTGTTCTTCATCAAGGATCCGATGAAGTTCCAGCACTTCATCCGGTCGCAGAAGCGCCGTTCGGACAACAACCTTCGTGACCATGACATGCAGTGGGATTTCTGGACGCTGTCGCCGGAATCCGCCCACCAGGTGACCTGGCTGATGGGGGACCGCGGTATTCCGCGGACCTGGCGCCACATGAACGGCTACTCCAGCCACACCTACATGTGGATCAATGCCGCCGGCGAGCGGTTCTGGGTGAAGTACCACTTCAAGACCGATCAGGGTGTCGAGTGCTTCACCCAGGACGAGGCCGACCAGATGGCGGCGATCGACACCGACTACCACCAGCGTGACCTGTACGAGCACCTCCGCGACGGAGACTTCCCGAGCTGGACGCTGAAGATGCAGATCATGCCGTTCGAGGAGGCGAAGACCTACCGGTTCAACCCCTTCGACCTCACCAAGGTCTGGCCGCACAGCGACTACCCGCTGCACGAGGTCGGCCGCCTCACCCTGAACCGCAACGTCACCGACTACCACACCGAGATCGAGCAGGCAGCGTTCGAACCGAACAACGTCGTCGCTGGCACCGGTCTTTCCCCGGACAAGATGCTGCTGGCCCGCGGGTTCAGCTATTCCGACGCACACCGCGCGCGGCTCGGCGTGAACTACAAGCAGATCCCGGTGAACTCGGCGAAGGTGCCCGTCCACAGCTATTCCAAGGACGGGGCGATGCGGGTCCAGAACGTCACCGACCCGGTGTACGCGCCGAACTCCTACGGTGGCCCGGCGGCCCAGCCGGCGCTGACCGACGACGGTGGGCTGTGGTACTCCGACGGCGAGATGGTCCGCGCCGCCTACACCCCCCGCCCGGAGGACGACGACTGGGGCCAACCCGGCACGCTCGTGCGCGACGTGCTCGACGACGACGCCCGCGCCCGCCTCGTCGACAACATCGTCGGCCACCTGCTCAACGCGGTCAGCGAACCGGTCCTCGTGCGCGCCTTCGAGTACTGGCACAACGTCGACAAGGACCTCGGCACCCGGGTCGAGCAGGGCGTCCGCGCGAAGCAGGACCTCACCGACCCGAAGGCCGCCGCCCAGGCGAACCCGGCCCGCGGCTCCGCCCAGGCGAAGGCCTGACCTCGGCCCGATGCCGTCGGCCGGGGCCGACGGCATCGGGCGTCACACCGTCTGTCTGAAGGTGTGGCGGATCAGACCATGAACTGACCAGGTGGTGCCTCGCTCAGACGGTGCTGAGCGCGACCTCGGTCGACTTCACCAGCGCGGTGACGGGCAGGCCGGTGCGCAGCTCGAGGTCCGTCGCGGCGGCGAGGGTGATCGCGGAGGTCAGTTCGCCGCCGCCGTCGAGGGCGACGTGCGCGACGGACATGGCGCCGCCGTTGTCCAGGCTCGACACCGTGCCGCGCAGCTGGTTGCGGATGCTGATCCCGCTGATCTCTCCGAGGGCGAGCGCCACCTCGGAGGACTTCACCAGGACGTCGACCGGCGAGCCGATACCGATACCGAGCTCCTTGACGGCCTCGCCGGTCACGGCGGCGGTGACCGTCTGACCACCCGCGAGATCGACGGTCACGGTGCTCATGACGGCACCGGCGGTGATCCCGCTGACAGTACCGGACAGCCGGTTACGGATGCTCAGGCTCATCGTTCCACACTCCGTTCCTTGGATTCTCCGAATTCTCACACGCCTTCTACCCGGGTGCACGGGGAGTTCACCGCGCCCGGGTCGGAATGAGGTTTGGACGACAACTTGCGAGAATCATCCGTGGCCCGCGACGGCGGCATTTCCCGGGCCGTCGGGCCGCGTATCAGGAATGGTTGCCCGTTTTATGCGAGGCAAACGCGGTGACGTGCTCGGCCGGACGACGTGGCGTGACCGCGAGCCGGGGGGGGGGGGGGGGGGGGGGGGGCGGGGGGCGCGCGGGCGCCCCCCCCCCCCGCCCCCCCCCCCCGCCCGGCGGCGGG